>JAYTXA010000017.1:0-187347 GCA_043743165.1 Acidobacteriota bacterium | reverse complement strand
CGCTTCAAGCGGAAGGTGCAGCAGGAAGACATCATCAAGGATATCAAGAAGCACTCCTTCTACCTGAAGCCGGGCGACAAGCGTCGCGCCAAGCAGGCGCTGGCCCGCAAGCGTAATCGGAAGAAGCTCCGCCGGGAATCGGAGTAGACCGACCCAGACGAGGTGGGACCGATGGAGTTCCAGGACAGGACCCTCACGTGCGTGGACTGCAGCGCGGAATTCGTCTGGACGGCTGGAGAACAACAGTTCTACGCCGACAAGAACTTCAAGAACGAACCGAAGCGCTGCAAATCCTGTAAGGCGACAAGGGCGAACCGCCCGGCCGGCGCAGTCGTGGCGCGGGAGCGGGTGGAAACGGTCACCAACTGTTCGGCGTGTGGCAGGGAAACAACCGTGCCATTCCGTCCGACGCAGGGTCGACCGGTGTTCTGTAAGGACTGCTTCCAATCCCGCAAGCTTGCGGGTGCCGGCAGCATGTGAACTGCGTCGGTTCCGCCTCGTTGATTAGAGATAGACGTGCCCCTGCGTGCCGGCCCGAGGGCTGTGGCGCGCAGGGTGTGTTAAGCTCACGAGCACGCACACATCTGGAGCGTTTTCATGCAGATCGAAGAACGAACGGTTGGCGACGTACTGATCCTCGACGTTAAGGGTCGCATCACCCTCGGCGAAGGCGATGAGATCCTCAAGGACAAGGTGAACAGCCTTCTCAACCAGGGTCAGAAGAAGATCGTCCTCAACTTGGCCGAAGTGCCGTACATCGACAGCGCCGGCCTCGGCGAGATCGTGCGAACCTATACCACCGTGAGCCGGCAGGGTGGCAGCCTCAAGCTGCTCAGCCTGACCAAGCGCATCTCGGATCTGCTCGCGATCACGAAGCTTCTGACCGTGTTCGAGACATACGAGTCGGAGACCGAAGCGGTCCAGAGCTTCTCGTCGGCGAAGGTCTAGTTCGCCTCCCGCGCTAGATGGCGCGCAGCACCCTTTCGAGTATGACGGTTTCCGATGTTCCTGCCGCTACCCGGTTCGGGGCATCGGGTAGCCGCTCTCCGGCGCTCAGCCTGGTCCTTTCCCTTCGGCCCGGCCAGTGGACCAAGAATCTCCTGGTCTTCGCGCCGCTGCTCTTCGCTGTCAAACTGTTCGACCTTCAGTCCGTCGTACTCGCGACCGGCGGCTTCGCCGTGTTCTGCGCGCTCTCGAGCGTCGTGTATCTCGTCAACGACGTCATGGATCGAGAAGGCGATCGGCAGCACCCGCAGAAGCGGATGCGTCCGATTGCGGCGGGTGACCTCTCTGTCAGCACGGCGCTGCTGACCGCTGCCCTGTTGTCCGTCACGGCCCTCGCCGGCGCTGGCCTGATGGGCTGGCGCTTCGCGGCCGTGGCCGCATCCTACCTCGCGCTCCAGACGCTCTATTCGGTCGCCCTGAAACACATCGTCATCATCGACGCGCTGACACTGGCGATCGGTTTCGTGCTGCGCGCGATTGCCGGCGCCGTGGTCATCGACGTCGTGATCAGCCACTGGCTGTTCGTCTGTACCATCCTGCTTGCGCTGTTCATTGCCCTGGCGAAGCGGCGGCATGAACTGGTGCTGCTCGCGGACGGAGCCGCGAGCCATCGTCCGATTCTCGACGAGTATTCCGCCTATCTTCTCGATCAGATGATCGCCGTCGTCACGGCGTCGACGCTGGTTGCATACATTTTCTATACGATTAGCCCGGAGACCGAGCAGAAGTTCGGCACGTCGTGGCTGGGCCTCACGATTCCATTTCCGCTCTATGGAATCTTCCGCTACCTGTATCTCGTGCATCGGCGCGAGGGTGGCGGTAGCCCGTCAGACCTGTTGCTGAACGACCGTCCCCTGCTTGCCTGCGTGACCTTATGGGTCATCGCGGTGGTGCTGATCATCTACCACCCGTTTGTGCCCTGACCATGCCTGATTTCAACGTGCGTTCCGATGCGGTCAACGTCGAGCAGATCATGGAGCAGATCCGCTCCCGCATTCGCGAGAAGCGCGGCGCTGATTACACCGAAGCCCAGATACAGGAACTGGCGAGCGTCAAGCTCGAGAAGTTCCTCGATCCGCGCGGTGTCCGCTCCGATCTGCTCGAACAGTTCCGCCGAGCCCAGCCGCCCTATGGGCCGCCGGAGCTCCCCAACTTCGCCTTCGAGGACCAGACCCTCTTCGAGTCGACCCGTGGCCCGCTGCGCTTCATGCGCAAGTTGCTGCGGCCGATCCTGAAGCTGTTCTTCAATCCCAATCCCCTCATCCAGGCGCTCAACATCCAGTCGAAGCTGAATGCGGGCGCGGCCGAGCGCGAAGCCAAGCGCGATGCAGCTCGCTACGCCTTCGACCAGCTGCATTACGAGGTCATGCACAACCTGGTGCTCGAGACCACGCGGCTCGGCATCGAGGTAAAGAACCTGAAGATGCGGCTCGAGTCGCTGGCCAGCCGCCTCGAGTTCAACGAGCGGCGGGCTCGCGCGCTCGAGAGTGTCGTCGCGTACAAGCCGGGCGACGACGGCAAGCCCGAGGGGCGTCGGGACGAGGCGCGTCGAGAGGACGCCCGTCGTGACGACACGCGTCGCGAGGAAGGCCGCCGCGACGACGGCCGTCGGCAGGAGCGACAAGAAAGGCAGGATCGCCGCCACGCCGAACAAGCCAGACCGACGCCCGCGACTCCGGCGCCACCTGCACCGCCCGCCGTGCCGGTACCAGCCATTGCCGCGACGCCAGACGAACCCCAGCCGCCAGCGGCAGACACGCCGGACGCGGCTGCGCAGGCAGGTTCCCCAGCCGAGGGACCTGGACAACGCAGCCGACGTCGCCGACGCCGCCGTGGCCGTAGGGGCAGCGGCTCAGCCGCAACCCTCATGGCCGGCGGACAGTCGGACCCGACCGCAGACGGCGAAGGCGGGTCCGAGGACGAAGGCGGACCTGACGGCGAGATGGAAGAGTCGACGCCAGAGACGGTTGCTGACTCAGGTTCTGACGGACGCGCCGCGCAGCCCGAGTCGTTCGAGCCGACCTCCAGCGCGCAGGCACAGCCGGCCGCGGCGGCGGCCAGCGATCCATTGATCCCGCGGGCGGCACCGCCTGCGCCGATCGATGCACCGAGCCAATCGTCCGAGCCAGAGCAGCCGCAGGCCGATCCAGCGGCGACACCAGAACAGTGAAGGTCGCGGTCGTCGTCCAGCGGTACGGCCAGGCCATCAACGGCGGGGCCGAACTCCACGCGCGGTACATCGCCGAGCACTTGGCGCGCCATGCGCAGGTCGAGGTGTGGACCACGTGTGCCACCGACTACGTCACCTGGCGCAACGAGCTGAAGACGGGCGAGGAACGCGTCAACAACGTGGCGGTGCGTCGCTTCCCGGTCAAGCACGAACGCGATCCGCTCACGTTCGGCCGGTTGTCCGAGAAGGTCTTCAACCAGACGCACTCGGTGGCGGACGAACTCGAGTGGCTCGAGGCCGAAGGGCCGACCAGTCCGGGACTCGTCTCGCACATCACGAAGCATGCAGATGCATTCGACTTCTGCATCTTCTTCAGTTATCGCTACTACCACGCCTTCCACGGCGCGCGTGCGGCAGGCACGAAGGCGATCCTCGTGCCGACCGCGGAGCGGGATCCGGCAGCGGGGTTGTCGATCTTCGCGCCGATCTTCCGCGGCGTCCGTGCGCTCATGTACAACTCGCCGGAAGAGCGCGCGATGCTGCAGGGCATCACCGGCAACGCGCACGTGCCCTCGGTCGTGGTCGGCGTCGGCTCCGAGATTCCCTCGAATCCGCAGCCGCAGCGCTTCCGGCAGAAGCACGACATCCGCGGGCCCTTCGCGGTCTACGTCGGGCGGATCGACGAGAACAAAGGCTGCCGCGAACTCTTCAGCCACTTCGACGCCTACCTGCGCGAGCGCGTCGGGAAGCTGACGCTGGTGCTGATCGGCAACTCGATCCTCGACATCCCGTCGCATCCGCGCATCCGCCATCTTGGCTTCCTCGACGATGCGGACAAGTTCGATGCGATCGCGGCGTCGGAACTGCTCATCATGCCGTCGTTCTTCGAGAGCCTCTCGATGGTGGCGCTCGAAGCCTGGGCACTGGGCAAGCCGGTGCTGGCCAACGCCAAGTGCGACGTGCTGAAGGGACAGTGCATCCGCAGCAACGCGGGGCTCTACTACGAGAGCGCCTCGGAGTTCGCCGAGACGCTGCGAGCGATCGAGTTCAACAAGTGGATTGCCGGCACGCTCGGCAAGAACGGTCGCCAGTACTATCGCGACAACTACGACTGGCCCGTCGTCGAGCACAAGTATCTCGATATGCTGCAGCGCCTGTCGTCCGAGCCGGCGACCGCCGGCTTCGAGCCGCTGCCAGGATGGATGGAGCGGCGCAAGCCGACCTGCCCGCCGGGGGCCGAGGTCGTGGCCGCAGCACCGGGCGGTCCCTCGTCCGCACCGGAGATGACGATCCCGCGCCCGACGGGACCCGTGTCGCCGCCGATACCGACGCGGCCACCGGCCGTCACCGAACACAGCCGTCCAGCGACGCCACCTCGCTCAGGGCCACCACCATCAGCTCGCAGGCCGCAGGGTCGCAACCGGCGATCCTCGAGCCAAGGCTCCGGCGCGGGACGATGAGCACCCATCGTCCCGGCGTTCACCAGGTGCTGGCCACACTGGGCTACGGCGACGCCATCGGGCACGAAGTGCTTGGCATCCAACGCGTGCTGCGCGCTGCCGGCTACGAGTCCGACATCTTCGTGGAGACGGCCGACCCGCGGCTCGAGTCGCTGACGCGCGACTATCGCGAACTCGTCGACGCGAGCCATCCCGACAACCTGCTGCTGCACCACTTCTCGATCGGGTCGAAGGCGTCACGCACCGCGTACGCGCTGCCCGATCGGATGGCGATCATCTACCACAACATCACGCCGCCGGAGTACTTCGCGGCCGTGCACCGCACGCTGGCGCGACAGTGCTTCCGGGGCCGGCGAGAAATCCACGCCTACGTCGATCGCTGCGACATGGCGCTGGGCGACTCGGAGTTCAACCGGCAGGATCTCGTGTCGCTCGGCTTTCCGAGGACGGGCGTACTGCCCGTCGTCCCCGATCTGGCGCACCTCGACAACCCTGCCGACTGGCTGGTGCCGCAGCAATTCGACGACGAGTGGACCAACGTCCTTTTCGTCGGCCGGGTCATCGCGAACAAGAAGATCGAGGACGTCATTCGCTGCTTTCACGCCTATCAGACGACGTTCAACCCGCGCAGCCGGCTGATCATCGCCGGCGTCTTCAGCGTGTTCGAACGCTACTTTGCCGCGCTGACGCACCTGGTGGACGACCTCGGCCTGCAGCACGTCCACTTCGCCGGCCATGTCTCGGACGCCGAGTTGATTGCCTACTACGAGCTCGCCGATCTGTTTCTCTGCTGCAGCGAGCACGAGGGGTTCTGCGTGCCGCTGATCGAGGCGTTCTACAAGCAGATCCCGGTGCTCGCGTACGCGGCGACCGCAGTGCCCGCGACCATGGACGGCGCCGGGGTCCTGTTCGACACGAAGGACCCGGCCTACGTCGCGGCGCTGATGGACGGCATCCTCTCCAACCCCGATTTGCAGGATGCCATCGTCGAGGAACAGTTGCAGGCGGTTGAACGGCTGCAGGCGAAGGACTTCGACCGGACGCTCCTGGGCTTCGTCGAGCAGATTCTTGCCTCACGCCGCAGCGGCACGCCGCACGTCGCGTTCGACTTCTGGCAGCAGTTCGACAGGCTCGAGCAGCTCGAAGAACTGCGGCGCTACCGTCCCTCCGCCTACTTCGAGTTGCCGGAGCAGCCGGCGTGATCGTCAACCAGTGGGTGCCGGCCGCCCACCAGGGAGACGCGATCGGGGACAGCGCTCGCAAGATGCGCGCGATGCTCCGCGCGCTCGGGCACGCGTCCGAGATCTACGCGCTGACGATCGACGACGTGCTGCAGGGCGATGTCCTACCATTTTCCGATCCGGCCTCTCGCGGCGGCGACCTCACCATCTTCCACTACGCCATCCCCTCGCCGATGACCGAGGCGTTCGCACGCCTGTCGCGGGGGCGGGTGATGCAGTACCACAACGTCACGCCAGCCCATTACTTCGCACCGTATTCTCCGGCGCTGTTCAGGCTGGCGTCACTGGCTCGCGCCGAACTCCAGTCGCTCGTCGGCCAGGTGGACCTGGCCCTCGGGGTATCGGAATTCAACCGCGCCGAACTCGAAGGCATGGGCTTCGCGCCGACCGGCGTGCTGCCGCTGGCCATCGACCTGACGCGGGTTACTCAGCAGGTGCGGCGGCCGGCACTCGAAAAGATCCTGTCGAACGATGACATGATCAACTTTTTGTTCGTGGGGCGTATCGCCCCGAACAAGAAGATCGAAGACCACCTGAAGCTCGCCGAACACTACAAGCGCTACGTCGACTCGTACTACCGCTTCATCTTCGTCGGCAAGTACGACGCCGTGCCGCAGTACTACGCGGCGATCCGGACGATGATGGCGCAGTACCGGCTGCTGAACGAGCGCTTCGTCTTCACTGGTCCGGTGCCGGACGAGGAACTGGCGGTCTACTACCGTCACTCGGCCGTCTACATCTCCCTCAGCGAACACGAGGGATTCTGCGCGCCGCTGCTCGAGGCGATGGCCGCCAACGTGCCGGTGCTCGCCTACGCCGCCGCGGCCGTTCCTGAGACGCTCGGCGGTGCCGGGGTGCAGTTCGCACCCAAGGACATGGAATATGCCGCGGAACTCCTCGGCATCCTGACATTCGACGATGAGCTGCGCGCGAGGGTGATTGCCGGTCAGCGGCGACGCCTCGCGGATTTCAGTGACGCCAGGCTCGAGGGCGCATTGTCCAAGCTCGTTGCCTATTCTGGTGGCTATTACCCGTCATGAAGCTAGCCTTCGTCATCCAGCGCTACGGCGCCGAAGTTCTCGGCGGCTCCGAGCAATTGTGCCGTCTCGTTGCCGAGCGGCTCGCCGGCCAGCACGAGGTGGAGGTACTGACCACGTGTGCCCGCGACTACGTCACTTGGAAGAACGAGTATCCCGAGGGAACGGATCGCGTCAAGGGCGTCACGATCCACCGCTTCGCCAGTTCGCGCACGCGCGATATCGAGTCGTTCAACACCTACTCGGACTGGATCTTCAACAACCCGCACACGCGGGCCGACGAGATGGAGTGGCTCAAGCAACAGGGGCCGTGGTGCCCGCCCCTCATCGAGTATCTTCGGCGTAACCACCAGCAGTACGACGTCCTGATCTTCTTCACTTACCTCTACGCCACCACCGTGCAGGGGCTCGAGGTGAACCCCGGCCGCAGCATCGTCGTGCCGACCGCGCACGACGAGCCGGCGATCTACCTCGAGATCTTCAAGGACGTCTTCACCAAGCCCGGCGCACTCTGCTACCTCACCGACAGCGAGCGCCGCTTCGTGCAGCAGCAGTTCCCGGACCGGCCGCTGCTCGAGGAGCTCATCGGCGTCGGCATCGACATCCCGCAGCAGCAACCCTATCCTCGCGTGCCGGATCGGCCCGAGGAGGAGCCCGGCGGGAGTGCTCCGGACGGTGACGCTTCCGGCGTCGACACTCTCGCCGACGACACCGCGGTGGAAGATGCCAGCGCCAGGGAATTTCCGTCGCACATCCTGTCCCGCGGGTCGGTGTTCCGTCGCCGCCATCGTCTGCATGGCCCGTTCGCGCTCTACGGCGGCCGAATCGATCCAGGCAAGGGGTGCGAGGAGCTGCTGAACTACTTCAGCAGCTACGTCGGCGAAGGCGGCGAAGGCACGCTCGCGCTGATGGGCGCGAAGCTCATGGCGTTGCCTGAAGACCCGGCGGTCCGATTCGCAGGCATGTTGAGCGACATCGAACGGATGCAGGCGCTCGAGGCCGCCACCGTTGTCGTCTGCCCGTCTCCCTACGAGAGCCTGTCGCTGCTGGCGCTGGAGGCGCTCGCCGTCGGCACGCCGATTCTCGTCAACGGCCGCAGCGAGGTCCTCGTGGAGCACTGCGTCCGCAGCAACGGCGGCCTGTACTACGGGGACAAGGACGAGTTCATCGAGTGCATGACGTTGTTGTTCTCCGACGCACGCCTGCGGGCCGCACTCGGACGCAACGGCCGCGACTACGTGCGGACGAACTACCGGTGGGACGTGGTGCTCGGCAAGTACGAACGGATCTTCGCCCGGGTGCGAAACGCGCGCTGACGGCTACGTGCCGCTGGTGGTGTCAGGGGCAGGGTCGGTAGTGCCGCTGCCCTGACGCTTCCGCCGCGGGCGGATGTCGTAGCGCTTGATCATCTCGTTCAGTGTCGTCGGCTTGATGTGCAGCAGCTCGGCAGCCCGCTTCTGCACACCGCCGGACGCTTCCAGCGTCGACTCGATGAGCCGCTTCTCGAAGTCGGTGATGACGTCCTTGAACGAGATCCCCTCAGGCGGCACTACGAACTGCGGCATGTGGAAGCTCGGCGCGCGCCGGACGTGATCGGGAATCAGCTCGACGCCGATGCGCGTCCCGGACGTCAGCACCACCGCTCGCTCGACCACGTTCTCGAGCTCCCGCACGTTGCCCGGCCAGTCGTACTCGGTCAGCAGATCGAGGGCCTCCGGAGCGACTTCCAGATCCGCCTTGCGGTTCTCGTCCCCGTACTTGTGCAGGAAGTGCTGGACGAGCAGTGGAATGTCGTCCTTGCGCCCGCGCAGGGGCGGCAGGGTGATGGTCACCACGTGCAACCGGTAGAAGAGATCCTCGCGGAAACGCCCGTCCTCCATCGTGTGCCGCAGGTCGGTGTTGGTTGCCGCAATCACCCGCACATCGGCAGCGACCGACTCGACGTCGCCCAGCCGCGTGAACTCGCGATCCTGGATGATGCGCAACAGCTTGGCCTGCGTGTCGAGCGGCACACTCGCGATCTCGTCGAAGAACAGCGTGCCCCGATCGGCGAGGTCGAAGAGGCCCTTCTTCGGGTACACGGCGCCGGCAAACGCATCACGCACGTGCCCGAAAAGGGTCGACTCGAGCAGATCCGGCGTGACACTGCCGGAGTTGACCGCCACGAATGGCTGCTCCGAGCGCGATGAGTTGGAGTGAATGGCCCGAGCGACGAGTTCCTTGCCGGTGCCGCTCTCGCCCTGGATGAGGATGCTCGACCGGCTCGGTGCCGCCTGGATGATCAGGTCGAACACCTGCCGCATCTTCGGGCTGCGCCCGATGATGTTGCCGAACTTGTGATAGCGCTCCTGGATGTTCTGGCGGAGGTTGCGGTTCTCGTGCACCAGCCGGCGGCGTTCCATCGCGTTCCGGATGACGACCAGCACTTCCTCGTTCTTGAACGGTTTGGTGATGTAGTCGAACGCGCCGCTCTTCATCGCCGAGATGGCGCTCTCCACGGAGGCATAGGCGGTGATGATGATCACGGCCAGGTCCTCGTCGAGGCGACGCAGCTCATCGAGCGTTTCGATGCCGTTGAGGCCTGGCATCATGATGTCGACCACGGCGGCGTCGAACGGCAGCGCGCGCGCCAGTTCCAGCCCCTCCTCACCGGACGAGGCCAGCTTCACGTCGTAGCCCTCACGCGTCAGGAGGGTCTCGAGGATTTCGCGCATGATCTCCTCGTCATCGACGACGAGGATCGTGCCTTTGCGGGTGGTGGCCATGGCTGGGGAGGAACGTTATTGTCTCGCGCTGCTCCGGAGCGCGGGCTGGACGGCGACGGGCAGCGACATCGTGAAGCGTGTGCCCTGGCCGACGGTGCTGTCGCACCGGATGGTGCCGTCGTGCTCGCGCACGATGCCGTACGAAATGGACAGGCCGAGCCCGGTGCCGCGGCCAATCGACTTGGTTGTGAAGAACGGATCGTAGATGCGCGCGAGTTGTTCGGGCGGAATGCCGCTGCCGGTGTCCGCAACCTCCGCGATGACGCCCGAGCCGTCAGTGCGGGTCGATACGGTCAGCCAGCCGCCGCGAGGCATGGCGTCGCGGGCATTGAGGAACAGGTTGAGGAAGACCTGCTGCAACTGGTGCTCGATGCCGAGCACGAGGAGCGGTTCCTGCGCCAGTTCACGGCGTACCTTGATGCGGCCCACTTCGAACTGGTGCTCGAGCAGCGAGTAGACGTCGTTGATGACGGCGTTCAGGTCGACCGGTGACCGCTCCCCGCCCGGTGTGCCCGGGCGCGACAACGTCAGCAGCCCGTTCACGATCTTTGCGGCGCGGAACGTCTGCCGTTCGATCTTCTCGAGGATCTGGGTGCGCGGGTCGGCGGCGTCGGCGTTCTCGAGCAACATCTGCGTGTAGCTGGAGATGCCGGTGAGCGGTGTGTTCACCTCGTGGGCCACGCCCGCGGCGAGCAGGCCGATCGACGCCATCTTCTCCGAAATCTGTAACTGCTCCTCGAGGCGAACGCGGTCGGTGACGTTCTCGAGCAGCAGGATGGTGCCGTCGACCGTATCGCCGCCGCCGTGCGACTGCAGCGGGACGACGGTCGCGTTCACCAGCAGTCGCGGCGCGACGAGTTCATCCTCATCGTCGGAGGCTCTGGTTTGCAGCGGCACCTTGAACAGCGTCGCGCCAAGCGGATTGTCCTCGCGCGCGGCGCGCAACGCCCCGACGAAGCGCTCGTCGAAGACGTTCGAAAGGTAATCGCCGATCGCCTCGGCCCTGGTGACGCCGTAGAACGCTTCCAGTGCGTGGTTCCAGCGGACGATGCGCTCGTCCTCGTCGAAGACCACCAGGCCATCGTCGAGCGACTCGAGGATATTCTCGTTGAACTCGCGCATGCGGCCGAGTTCCTGCGCCTTGAGGTGCAGTTGGCGGTACAGGCGGCCGTTCTCGATGGCCGTGGCCACCTGGCCCGCGACCGCGGTCAGCAGCGCCAGGTCTTCACTGTTGAAGGGTTCGTCCGATTCCTTGCGTCCGAGGGCGAGCACGGCGATGGCCGACCCCTCGAACACGCAGGGCACAAAGTAATAGATGCCGTGGTCGCGCCAGAACTCGACCTCTTCGGCTTCGAACCGTGCGGCGGAGATCGGGTCGTCGAGCGCAATGGTGTGATTGGTGTCGAGACGCGCCACGAACGACGAAGACCGCGCCAGGCGAGGGACGGCCGGCTGGAAACCAAAGTCGCCGATCGAGTGGAAGTCGCCGAGGCGCTCGTCTGCCAGCATCAGCGACATCTGGTCGACGACAAAAGTCTCGACGACGCGCGTGACGAGGCGCTGGCTGAGCCGGACGACATCAAGGTCGGTGTTCAGGTCGCGGGCGAAGCCGACCAGGGCGCGCCGGTAGTCGTAGCGGTCACGGTAGAACACGCGATCGAGGGCGTTCTGCACCGCGTCCTTCACCGGTTGCGCGAGCAGCACGACAACCATCGTGGCCAGCGCGGCTACCACCCAGTTATGCGGGTCGGTGTCGTCCGCAAAGATGAAACCGACTGTCTTGCGCAGCGCCAGGTAGAGCAGGCCGCTGGCGGCAAGGAACGCCGTGTAGGCGAGCCCCCGCTTGATGATGACTTCGACGTCGCGCAGCCGGTAGCGCACGATCGCGGAGGCAAACGCGAGCGGCACCAACCCGAGCGGCACGGCCGTGAGTTGCAGGGCCAGCGGCGGGTTCGCGCCGAAGGCCCACGGCAGCGCGTAGAAGAGCGCGTAGGGACCGACGCCGAGCAACGAACCCCAGGCGATCCATCGCAACTGGCGGCGGCCGGTGAGCGAGGTGATCTCGCCGAACCCTTTCGCCAGCACCACCACCGCCGCGATCGCGCAGACCAGCAGGTAGACCGGTTCGAACCGGTCGAGCACGTCGAGCGTGCGCGAGAGCACCTCACCGTTCGAGGCGCCGCGGGCGACCGCAACGATGCGACCGGCGCCGAGCATGAGCGCAGGGGCATACATCGCCACGAGCAGCGCGTAAGGGCGCGACGGTGCGCTTGTGCGGCGGGGGCGTTCCGGGAAGACGAGCGTGAAGTGGAGCAGGAGCGGCGGCAGCAGCGCCATCGCCACGGCGTCACCCCAGTAGAACGTCCAGTCGAGTCGATCGAACGGACCGTTGAACGAGAAGGTGAACGCGCCGAAGAAGGCGACACAGAGCCAGAAGAAGTGCAGCGTCGCCTGGTCGCGCGGGCGGCGCAAACGCACGGACGCGCCCACGAGCAGCGTGAAGAGACCAACGGCGGCGAGGACGAAGTACATCGACGAGGGCCGCGCGGCTTCCGCGAGCGAGACCTCGAAGGCCTCGCGGCTGCCGATGCGAAGGATGGTGTAGGAGAGCGACGTGCCCGCCGTGCCGCTGTGCTGATACTCGACGACGTCGGCTGGCTCTTCAACCGCCACACCGTTCACGGCCAGCAGCACATCGCCCGGGCGCACGCCGGACGCCGCGGCCGGCGAGTCCGGCGCCACGTCCAGTGCGGTCACCCCCTGGGCGCGCGCGCCCCAGAGCACGCCGTCTTCCACCTCGTGCCAGTTCGCACGCATCGCGACATTTGCGATGCCGAGCGCGACCAGCACGGACACCACCGCCACGATGAACACGGGACGGACCCACGCACGCCAGAGGGGCTCGTGCGCCTCGTGGCGGAACGCACCCGCCGAGCGCGGTGGCTCGGAGCCGGGCATCAGGGTGGACAGGTGGGGCATCGGATTGCAGTCAGCAGCTGGTGGCGTCGTCACCGGACCCGGTGCAGCACGTCACATGGTATGGCTGACACACTTCGATGAGCGCCTGTTTTCCGTGTGAAATCGCTAGAAAAGCAGGCGTTCTCCGATTGCTTGGTTCGCCTATCCGGGATATTGGATGGGCGGCGTTCCCGCCGGCCCGAACTCAGAAATGGAGGGTGACGCCGCCGACCACGCGCTTGGGCGGACGAACGACGTAGAGTTCGTCGAAGACGGCCTGATTGCAGGACGCATCGCGGAAGAAATTGCGAACCGCGAGCAGCATCTCCCAGCGAGCGTTGCTGAAGTTCATGAACGGCAGCGACTGACGCACCTGCACATCGAAGCGACCGTCCACGCCGGGCCGCCCATCGGGCGGGCCACCGGCGTCGGCGAAGCCGTTGCTGAGGCGATAAAACACCATTACCCGCGTCGCCGTCTCGGGCACCTCGGCATCGATGCGGGCCGTGACGTCCTGCACGGTGGTGCGTCCCAGCCGAGCCGTAACCGGCGCCAGTAGCATCAAATACTTGTCGCCTGTCTGGAGGATTTCAGCCCGGGCCATGGAGTACTCGACCGAGCCGTGGACGCGGCTGGCGATAACCGCGCGGAACTCGGTGCTGAAGCCGCGCGCATCGACGTCACCGGCATTCCCGACCAGATAGTGTCCGAGCTTGGCCGTCGGCTGGCCGGGGAGCTCGGCGCCGAAAACGGTGACGAGCTGGTCGTTCACGTGCTGGCGGAACGCCCGGACTGCCAGCGTCGCGGGGCCGAAGTCGCGCTCGAGACCGACCGTGGCCCATAGCGCCCGCTCGGCCTTGAAGCCGGCGTGCGCCTCGATCGACGAGAACGTGCGCTGCGGCGGCAGCCAGATCCCCGAGTCCGACGGTGCCAGGAACTCTTCGGCTCCTGGCGCGACGGCGCGGCGCGAGACCGACCCCGTGATGCGGGTGTCGGCGGCCGGTGACAGCGTCAGTTCAACCCGCGGACTGATCAGGGTCGGCTGGGTCAGGTAGTCGTAGCGGGCGTACTCGCCGCCGAAGGACAGCGTCGCCGCGGGAGTCAGCCTGAAGCTGTCATAGCCGTACACCGTGCCGACGTTGCGCGTGCCGTCCGTGACATCCCGCAGCGCGAGCGGATTCCCGCCGTCATAGCGCTGGGTGCTGTAGCTGATGCCCATGTCGTAGCGATGACGGGCCGGGGCACGCATGGAATACGAGCCGGCCACCACCCACGATGAAATGTCGGCCTGCGTGAAGGCGCCGGCCACGTTCCAGTCGGCATTCGCGCCGGCTGGCGCACCGATGCGGACATTGGCGACGTTGCGGGACACGGAGTCGGTCGAAAACAGTTGCTGCGGGGTGTCGAACGAACCGGCGGTCAGCAGGTTGACCTGGCCGGAGATCGGGGCATCGGCGAACAGTCCGACGAAGCGTCCCGGCGAGCCCGCAATCTGGCCAAACAGCGACGTGGTCGCGGATGGCTCGTCGGCATCGACCAGCAACTGCTCCGGCAGCGTGGCGTCCTTCAACACACCGCGGCGCCCGTGACGGATGCGCCAGGAGGTCTCGGAGTGGTCGTCGTCGGTGGGGGCGGAGGTCGGACTTCCGGCGGCGCTGTCGGACGCGGACGGCTGCGACACGGTCGTTTCTGTTCCGGAAAGCCCGGAGAGACCCACGCCAGCAGCCAGCACGGGTGGCACCCCTTCGCGGCGCAGCGCGATCGTCGACACGGCGCTGGCGCTCGGCCGCACCTGCACCATCAGCGCGCGTGGCGCCGCATAGCCGGAGAGATGCGCACGAACCAGGTAGGGACCCGGGGTGAGACTGCCGAAATGAAACTGGCCGGAGGCATCGGAGACGGCGATGGTGGTGACGGCGCCAAGCGCCGACACCACCACGTTCGGGACGGGAAGGCCACGTTCGTCACGCACGACGCCCATGATGGAACCTGGCGCGGCGGACGAGGCCGTACGTACGACAGGGGACAGGGAGGCTCGCGCCGCGCTCTGTTGTGCAGAGGCGAACGCCGGCGCTCCCATAACCAAGAGACCGCCTACTGCCGCCGAGGCCAGCGCGCTGGTTGCTCCTGCCATGTCGTTCAAACCGCGGGGAACCGGCCCCGCTGAACTGCGTTTACGAACCGACGACGAACTTGATCGACTCGGTCAGCGTCTTGCTCGACCCTTTGTCGGTCAGCTTGATTTCGAGCCGGTAGTTGCCGGGTTCGAAGTCGGTCAACGGCACGCGGTCCGGAATGCCCTGCCGGGCCGGGTCAATCTCGGCGACTGCCCACTTCTTGAAGGGCTCGGCCACGCCTTCCTTGTACGCGACGTACTCGACACCCACACGGCCGGTGGCGTTGAAGATCATGCCGTTGATGCGCAGCGGTTCGGTCTTGGCCAGCGTCGGGATCACCAGCGGCAGGCTCTCTTCCTCGGGCGTGCCGAAGGGGTGTTCCATGATGTCACCCAGCGGCGCGTCGTACTTGTGGGCACGGAATATATAGAGACCAGACACCATGAACTCGCCGCCGGTGAGCGCCGGCACGTCGATGGTCTGCTCGAGCACCGAAATCGGCGCCTTGCTGGCCTTGCCTTCGAGCAGTTCGTGGGCGCCAATAAAGACGTCGAATTTGCCGGCGGGTGCCAGAATCAGGCGACCGATGAACGGGGTGCCCGCTTCCACGGACACGGTGCTGAAGTTCTCGAACACCGGAACGATTTTTTTGTCCTTCGGATCGGCACCGGCCGGAAGCACGCGCCAGATCATGAAGACCTTGCCGGACGGTGCCTTAGCTGGATCGAGGGTGACGGCGAAGGCGATGATGTTCTTGTCGGCCTGCGCCTGCAGGCCGTCGTGACGAATCCAGGACAGGCCCAGTTCATTCGTGACCGGCTTGCCCTGAAAGGCATTGCCGAGTGCGCTGGTCACAGCTTTGGCTTCCCGCTCTTCATCCTTCGTAAGCGGGCGGCCCTGCGCAGCGACAGGAGAAGCGGTCGACACAAGGAGAAGAAGTGCGGCGGAAGCGAGGGCGAGACCAGGGCGCCGAATCACCATAAACGATCAACTCCAGAAAAAAGTCGGTAAGACGAAAACAGCCAATAATAGGCGGCTCGCGGAACCCAAGTCAAACGATTGTCCGGGCAGTATTTCGCCCGAAATGGCGGCGGTTTGCTTATGCTATACACGCGTCGCCTCCCGGTCCCCAATGAAGCTCATCGACGTCACCGTCCCCATCGACCCGAACCTGGCGACCTATCCGGGGAACACGCCGTTCAGCCTCGAAGCCATCAAGCGTCTTGCCAGGGGCGACAGCTCGAACGTATCTACCCTGCACCTGAGCGCTCACGCCGGCACCCACGTCGACGCTCCCCGGCACTTCTTCGACGACGGGGGCGGCGTCGAGAGCCTGGCGCTCGAAATGCTCTGCGGACGGACCCGTGTGGTCGAGCTGACCACCCGAAAAGCAGTCACGGCCGAGGATCTGACCGGCTTCGACCTGCGCGAGGACGTGCGACTGCTCCTGAAGACCGCCAATTCCCGCCTCTGGGGTACCCCCGAATTCCATGAGGACTTCATCGGTGTCACCGAGGGCGCGGCCCGCTTCCTGGTGGACCGGGGCGTGAAAGTGGTGGGCGTCGACTACCTGTCCGTGGAACCGTACAAGACGCCGGGTGCACCCGCGCATCACGTCCTGCTGGGTGCCGGCACTATCGTCATCGAAGGGTTGAATCTTCGTGATGTGGAGCCCGGCAGCTACGAAATGTTCTGTCTGCCGCTCGCCGTCGTCGGAGCCGACGGCGCACCGGCCCGCGTCATTCTCCGAAGGAGCTGAGCGTCATGGCCGCGTTGCTCGATGACAGCCTGGTAATCGTCCTCGCCGGCGGCGCCGGCGAACGTCTCTCGCCGCTTACCAAGGACCGCGCGAAACCGGCCGTGTACTTCGGCGGACCGTATCGCATCATCGACTTCTCGCTCAGTAACTGCATCAACTCCGGGCTTCGCCGCATCTACATCGCGACGCAGTACAAGTCGCTGTCGCTCAATCGTCATATCCGCATGGGCTGGAACGTGGTCTCGGAAGAACTCGGCGAGTTCATCGAGATCCTGCCACCCCAGAAGCGTGTCGGCGAACACTGGTATCAGGGCACGGCGGACGCGGTCTACCAGAACCTCTACTCCATCATTCGTGAGAACCCGCGCTACGTCATCGTGCTGTCGGGCGACCACGTCTACAAGATGGACTACTCGCGCATGCTCCGGTTCCACCAGGAGAGCGGCGCCGCCGCCACGCTGGCCGCCATCGAAGTGCCGCTGCACGAGGCCACGGAGTTCGGCGTGGTGGCGATCGACGAGCAAGAACGGATTACCGGCTTTCAGGAAAAGCCCAAGCAACCGATCCCGATTCCCGGTTCACCTGACGTCGCCCTGGCCTCGATGGGCGTCTACATCTTCGACACCGAGGCCCTGGTGAAGGCGCTCGAGGAAGATGCGGGCCAGCCGACCAAGCACGACTTCGGCAAGGACATTATTCCGGCCCTCATCCACACGGCGCCGGTCTACGCCTACCGTTTCTACGACGAGAACAAGAAAGCCTCGAAGTACTGGCGCGACGTCGGCACGCTCGACGCGTACTTCGCAGCGAACATGGACCTCTGCCAGGTCAACCCGGAGTTCAATCTCTACGATCCGGAATGGCCGCTGCGCACCTACCAGCCGCAGGCGCCGCCAGCGAAGTTCGTCTTCGCCGAGACGGGCCATCGCTGCGGCCAGGCGCTGGACTCCATTGTCTCGCCCGGCTGCATCGTGTCCGGCAGCAGTATCTACGGCAGCGTGCTCTGCCCGAATGTGCGGGTCCACAGCTTCTGCCACATCGAACAGTCGATCCTCATGCCCGGCGTCCGCGTCGGGCGGCACGCCCGCATCCGTCGCGCCATCATCGACCGCGACCTGCTCATTCCGCGAGGCGCGGTCATCGGCTACAACCTCGAAGAAGATCGGCGGCGGCACACCGTTACTGAGGACGGTGTCGTGGTCGTCACCGCCGACGACGAACCATTCATTGCGCCGCTCAGCGACGAGGCCTTGCATGACGAGGCCGAAGCGGACCGGCGCGGTGGAGGAGCCTGACTGTGAAAATCACCCGAGTGCACGGCCGCGAGATCCTGGACTCACGCGGCAATCCGACCGTGGAAGTGGATGTCACCCTCGACGGGGGCGCCATGGGACGCGCAGCCGTCCCCTCCGGCGCCTCGACCGGTGAGCGCGAAGCGCTCGAACTGCGCGACGGCGACACGTCACGCTACCTCGGCAAGGGCGTCCGCAATGCGGTCGCGAACGTCAACGGCGAAATCGCCGCCGCGCTCGTCGGCCAGTCGTTCGATCAGCGCTCGCTCGACGCCGCGATGATTGCGCTCGACGCCACGCCGACGAAGGCGCGCCTCGGGGCCAACGCCCTGCTCGGCGTCTCGATGGCCGCGATGCGGGCCGAGGCGCTGTCTGGGGGGCTTCCGCTCTACACGCACATCGGCGCGCTCTACGGCACCAGCGGCTACACGCTGCCCGTGCCGATGATGAACATCCTGAACGGCGGCGCCCACGCCGACTCGAGCGTCGACTTCCAGGAATTCATGGTGATGCCGGTGGGCGCCCCGTCGTTCGCCGAAGCGCTCCGCACCGGCGCGGAAATCTTCCATGCCCTGCGTGGCATCCTCAAGGGCCGCGGCCAGTCGACCGGCGTCGGCGACGAGGGCGGCTTCGCCCCGAACCTGAAGTCGAACCGCGAAGCGGTGGAAGTAGTGCTCGAAGCCATCGGGAAGGTCGGCCTGAAAGCCGGCGAGAACGTCTTCATCGCGCTCGACGTCGCGTCCAGCGAACTCTGGGCCGGCGGCGGACGCTACGTCTTCAAGAAGTCGGGCGAACCCGAGCGCACGTCTGCACAGATGGTCGAGCTCTACGCCGACTGGATCCGGCAATACCCGATCATCTCGATCGAGGACGGCATCGCCGAAGGCGACTGGACCGGCTGGCAGCAGCTGACTGAAGCCATCGGCGACAAGGTGCAACTGGTGGGCGACGACGTCTTCGTCACCAACCCGGAAATCCTGAAGCGGGGCATCGCCGACAAGGTGGCCAATGGCCTGCTGGTCAAGCTGAACCAGATCGGCACCGTCACCGAAACGCTCGATGCCGTGCGCATGGCCGCCGACGCCAACTACGCCACGATCATGTCGCACCGATCGGGCGAAACCGAGGACGCGACCATCGCCGACATGGCCGTGGGCACGGCCGCCGGCCAGATCAAGACCGGTTCGGCGAGCCGCACCGATCGCACCTGCAAGTACAACCAGTTGCTGCGCATCGAGGAAGAACTCGGCGCATCCGCGCGCTACGCTGGCCGCGCTGCAATCAGAGCACTGGCTTCGCGCGCCTAGGGTGAACCGGGAACTTCTCAGAGGTGCTATGTACACGCTTGTGCTGCTCCGCCACGGCGAAAGCACGTGGAACAAGGAGAACCGCTTCACCGGCTGGACGGATGTCGATCTCTCGGACAAGGGCCGCGAGGAAGCGGCTGAAGCCGGCCGGCTGCTGAAGGCTGGCGGCTACGTGTTCGACCAGGCCTACGCCTCGCTGCTGAAGCGCGCCATCCGCACGTTGTGGATCACGCTCGACCAGCTCGATCAGATGTGGCTGCCGGTCGAGAAGAGCTGGCGCCTCAATGAACGTCATTACGGCGCACTGCAGGGGCTGAACAAGGCGGAGACCGCGGCCCTGCACGGCGACGCGCAGGTGCTGGTGTGGCGGCGCAGCTACGACATCCCGCCGCCGCCGCTCACGCTCGACGACGACCGTCATCCAGCCCAGGACCCGCGCTACGCGGGCCTCGACGCGGCGGACCTTCCGCTGACCGAGTCGCTGAAGGAAACGGTCGCACGCTTCCTTCCCTACTGGCACGGCACCATCGCGCCGGCCATCGTCAGCGGCAAGCGCGTGATCGTCGCTGCGCACGGCAACAGCCTGCGAGCGCTGGTGAAGTACCTCGACAATGTCTCGGAGTCGGCGATTGTCGAACTCAACATCCCGACCGGCATTCCGCTGGTGTACGAATTGGATGCCGACCTGAAGCCGATTCGCCACTACTACCTCGGTGACGCGGCCGCGGCCGCCGCCGCCGCGGAACGCGTCAAACAACAGGCGGCCTCCCGCTGAGCCGTTCGCGCGGACGCCACGTCCGCGCGGCGCAGCCTTCCCTCGAGGACTCGCTGCTCGATGCGGTCATATATCGTCTACGTGCTGGGAATCGTCGCGCTGATCATCCTGACCAGCGCGACCGGCTTCTACGCGGCTGAAATCGGCACGAACCAGAATCTCGACAGCTATGGCGATGCCCTGTGGTGGGCGGTCGTCACCGTCACCACGATCGGCTACGGCGACATCTTTCCCGTCACCGTGGCGGGACGGTTCGTCGGCGCCTTCCTCATGTTCGCCGGCATCGGGGCGCTCGGCGTCTTCACCGCGTCGATTGCCGCCTACCTCATCAAGTTCGATCGGCTCGATGCCCTGCGCGTCAGGGGCATGCATCGCCACGTGGTGATCTGCGGCCTCGGCTCGACCGGTGCGTTACTGACCCAGGCCTTCCGGCGCGATGGCTACAAAGTGCTGGCGATCGAGAAGGCGGAGGACAACCCCCGCCTCGACGCGGCTCGCGAGGCGGGCGCCGTCGTCCTGATCGGCGATGCCTCGCGGAGGGAGGTGCTGCAGCGGGCCCGGGTCGATCGGGCCGCGCACATCGTGATCGTCGCCGGTGCCGATGCCACGAACGTGGAGATTGCCGCCGCCGCGCGGGCCCTGGTGCACGACTCCGCGGCCAGCGTCTCGTGCTCGGCGCAGATCGAAGACCCTGAACTGTGGTACGCCCTGCGCAGCTGGGACGTCGGCACGCAGGACCGCGTGCGGCTCGAGTTCTTCAACGTGACCGAACTCGGCGCCCGCGCGCTGCTCGCCCGCCACTCGCCCTTCGCGGCGGGCGCCGACGCCACTGCCACCCCGCCCCGCGTGCTCATCGTCGGTTCAGGCGCGCTCGGCCAGCACCTGATCGGGCACATGGTGCGACAGTGGCAGGACGTCGAAGGCGAGACCAAGGCGCCGCTGCCGATTGCGCTGGTCGATGCCGACGTCGACCGCGTGACCCAGGACCTGCATCACCGCCACCCCGAGTTGCGCACACTCGCCGCGATCACCGCGTATGCCATGGATCTGCGCTCGACAACGTTCCAGCGCGGTGCCTTCCTGTTCGACGACACGGGCCGCTGCGCAGTCACGCATGCGTATGTCTGCCTCGAGGAGGAAGGGCTGGCCATCTCCACGGCACTGCTGCTGCTGAATCACCTCCGCCAGTACGGCGTGCACGTGATGGTGCGGACGAACCGCGAGGCCGGCCTGGCGGCGCTGCTGCGCGCGGTCGGCGCGCAGGGCTCACGCGGCGTCTCCCACCTGCACGTGTTCAGCCTCCTCGAGCAGGCCTGCCGCCCGGAGTTCGTGCTGCGCGGCACCAATGAAGTGCTGGCGCGGGCGCTGCACCAGGACTACCTGTCACAGACCTCCAGCCATCAGAATCCGTCGGCCGTGCCGTGGGATGATCTGGCTCTCGACCTCAAGGAGTCGAATCGGCGACAGGCCGATCACATCGCGACCAAGCTCGAAGCGGTGCGGTGCCATATCGTGCCGCTCACCGCGCTCGAAGGCGATGCCTTTGCCTTTGCGCCGGCCGAGGTGGAGCAGCTGGCCGAGATGGAACACGAGCGCTGGGTGGCGGAGCGCCGCGCCCAGGGCTGGACGCTCGGCCCTCGCGATCCGATACAAAAGACCAACCCCAGCCTGGTCTCCTGGGCCGGACTCGATGAACCGGCTCGCGAGATGAACAGGAGTTCCGTGCGTCGACTGCCGTTCTTCCTGAATCGCGCGGGCTTCAGCGCACACCGTGACAACGCATGAGCAGCGAACACTCGTCTTCCCCACACGCGGCACACGGCCACGGGCATCGGCGCTCCAGGCGCGTCCGACGGCCCGGCACCGGCCAGACGCCCGGCCCGCTGCCGCTCGTGGTCGGCGTCACGGGCCACCGCGACCTTCGCCCCGAGGACCTGCTCGCACTCGAAGGATTGGTGCGGCGCGTCCTCGAAGACGTCAAGGACGCGCACCCGCACACGCCGCTGCTGCTGCTGTCGCCGCTCGCGGAAGGCAGCGACCGGCTGGTCGCTCGCATCGCCCTCGAACTTGGCGTGCGCCTGGTGGTGCCGCTGCCGCTGCCACTGGAGCTCTACGAGCAGGATTTCACCGGTGACGAGTCGCGTGCCCAGTTCCGCCGCCTGCTTGGCCTGGCGGAGAGTTCGTATGTGTTGCCCCTGATGTACGGCAACACCGATGCGGGCATCGGCCAGCACGGCGACCAGCGCAACCGTCAGTACGCCCAGGTCGGCGCGCTCATCGCCCGGCAAAGCCAGGTGTTCCTGGCGCTCTGGGACGGCGCAAGCGATGCCGGCAACGACAAGGTCGGCGGAACCGCGGAAGTCGTTCGGTTCCGGCTCGATGGGGTGCCGCCACGCTACGAGCCGACGTCGGCCAGCCCCCTCAGCTACTCGAGCAGTGGAGCGGTGTATCACCTTGTCACGCCGCGCATCGGCCAACCGGTGCCGCCCAAGGCGCTGACCTCAATGCTGCTGCTGCCCACGCGACAGTCCGCCGCGTCGTTCGATGAACTCCAGGGGTGGATGGATCAGTTCAATGAAGACGCCCTGCAGTTCGACGCGTCGATGGCGCCGGCCCGCCTGACGAGCAAGTCGTACCTGCTGAACACCACGGAGGAGGCAGTCGACGCAACGGCGCGCTCGCTACCCGCCTCCGCACAGATGACCATGGAGCGTTACGCCGTGGCGGACGCCCTGGCGCTCCATTTCGCCAGCCACGCCAGAGCCGCATCGAAGAAGCTGTTCCTCTGGGTGTTCGTGTCGGCGCTGTTTTTCAACCTGTTCCACTCGCTGCCGCACCCGCACCTCTCCGAACACCCATCGCTCGGCGAACGGCTCATCGGGGTGCCGTGGCTGCTGCTCCTCTTCCTCGCTTCGTCGATCGTCGCCAGCTACTGGATCCACCGCGAGGCGACCGAGCAGGATTACCAGAACAAGCACCAGGACTACCGGGCGCTAGCCGAGGCCCTGCGCATCCAGTTCTTCTGGCAGGTAGCCGGCGTGCAGGGCGATGTCGCCGATCACTACCTGCGGAAGCAGCGCGGCGCACTCGAGTGGATTCGCAACGCGCTCCGTGCATGGGACGCCGAGTCGTCGGCGAACGAGGCGCGCGAGGCGGTCGGTGGGCTCGTGCCGGATCGGCTGGCCTACGTCGCCAGGAACTGGGTCAGCGAGCAGCGCAACTACTTCGCCTCGAAGGCGCGCCGCGAACAGGCGACGCTCGAAGAGGAAGAGAAGACGATCGAGTGGCTGGTGCGCATCAGCGTGGCGTTCGCGCTGCTGCTCGCGGTGGTGCTGACCGTCCCGCTCATCGTTCCGATCCACGCGCTCGAAGCGGTGAAGCACTGGGTCGAAGAGCCCTGGACGCACGGCATCGTGATGATCGTCATCGTAACGCTGGCGGTGGTGGCCGGTCTGCGCCACGGCTACAACCAACAGATGGCGCGCTCGGAGCACGCAAAGCAGTTCGGGCGGATGAGCGAGCTGTTCGATGCGGGGCAGACGCACCTGTCGGCGCAACTCGCGGCCGGACAGCTGGCACCTGCGGCGGCGCTGCTGCGCGAGCTGGGCCAGGAAGCGCTGGAGGAGAACGGCGACTGGGTGTTGCTGCACCGCGAGCGTCCGCTCGAAGTACCGCACTCGGGATGAGCGGGTCGGGCGCCTGCGCCCGGGCCGCGGCGGCGCTCTAGGCCGATGGGGTCTGGGCCGCGGCCAGCCAGGCCGCGGTCACTTCCGACGCGGTCGAGAAGCGGGCGTTGGCGTCGGACAGGATGCAGCGCATGATCATCGCCGCGGCCTCTGCCCCGAGGTCGGAGCGTTCCGTGGCGACGTCTGGCGGCTTGGTCATGAGCATGCGCCCGAGCAGCTGCGGGAACGACTCCGCTGGATATGGTGGTCGGCCGGTAGCCATGTAGTACATCAACGCGCCGATGGTGAACACGTCGGCACGCTGATCCGCCGGGTTGCCCATGAGCAGTTCCGGCGCCACGTAGGACAGCTCGTTCGGCGCAGCCTGTCCACGCAGCGTGGCTTCGTTCATCGTCGACAGCAGATCCTGCATGCCGCCGATGCCGGCGCTCGAAATCGCGAGGCGCTCGTCCTTCCCCGCCTCACGCACGACCCGGATGATTTCCGGGTGCAACCCCGAGATGAAGCCGCCGTGCACGTGCACGGCCGCGGTCGCCTCGCTCAGCTCGCGCACGAACTGCGTCAGCTTCGGAATGGCCAATCGGCCGTCCGCGCGGACCAGTTCGCCGAGGCTCACGCCCGCCAGCAGGTCGGTGACGACGTACATCATCTCGGTCGTCTCGCCGAAATCGCGCACGTGGATGATGTTCGGGTGCATCACCTGCAGGGCGCGCGCCTCGCGCAGGAACCGCGCGCGAATCGCTTCCTTGTTGTCCTTCTCGGTCGGTCTGTAGACCCGGACCGCCACCGGGCTGCCGAGCATCCGGTGCTCGCCGGCATAGACGATGCTGCCGAATCGACCGATGGCGAGCACCTTCGTCAGGTCGTAGTTGCCGACGACCAGCGGCGTTTCACGGGACGGTTCGAGCGCGGCCGGCGGAGGGGCAGGCACGGGCGCGCTGGCAGCATCGGGAATCAGATCGCCTTCGGTGCCGGGCCGGTTCAGGTGCGCGTTGACGCCCTGGACGAGGCGCTCGATGTGTTGGTCGATCGGCTGGGCGATGGCATCGAACCAGTGCTGCGAGCTGATGAAGTATTCCATCGTGCGTGTCGGCATCACGTTCTCGATGCGGACCGGCATGAGCGAGAGCCCCTTATGGACGGCGCGCTCGACCTCGCGCTGCACCTGGACCGACTTGTTCGAGGCTTCGCTGAACACCAGCAGCATGACCCGCGAGCCTTCGATGCCGTCGATGATCGACTCGGCCCACGGCACGCCGGGCACGATATCGCGTGGGGCAATCCAGCACGGGATACCGCGCTGCTCGAGTCCCGCGCAGATCGCGTTCGAGACCACCACGTCCTTCGACGCGTAACTGATGAAGACCACGTGCGCCATGAGGAAAGCGTTGATGATCATAGCGCATGGACAGACCACGCGGGCCGTCCGGCGCTGGAGTTGCGCACCGGGCGGGCCGCGGCAGCCCGAGCGGCAGTATCCGCGGTGTCGAATTGCGCTCGCGCCAAGAAAGCACCGCAGGTGATGCATCAAGCCAGTGCTGTCGGGCCGTGGGTGGCGGAGTCTCGTCGGCGCTCGTGGCGTGGTGGGCACGATGCTCCCTGACAGGGCATTGGGGTGAGCGATCAATCACAGGGCCAGATGCAGCGTCAAAGTCTGGTATCTTCGTCATCGTCGGCGGCTAGGCATCCCCGCCCCGTCATCGTCCCGTCTACGTTTCCCGAGGAGCAGTTCGCATGTCATCGCAGCAGTACGTTGGACGTTGGGTCAGCGTGTCGCGTGAGCCGGCGCAGAACCCTGACGGCAGCACTTCCTACCTGATTCGCGACTTCACCCTGACGCCGGATCGCTGGACGCTCAACTTCTATGCCTACGGCGACGCGTCGTCGGACGAGTCGAAACTGTTCGGGGCCACGGTGGAGGGGCCTTACAAAACGACCGGCGCCTCGTCGGAGGTCAGCGGCGCCGAAGAAGCCGAGTTTGGCTTCGAGAAGATCACGTTTACACCCCACATGGACTTCTTCATCGGAATGCTGAATAGCGCCAAGGCTGGCAACGGCAACTGGAAGGTCGGTGAGGGCCAGGACGTCAGCTCCACCGGCGCGCTGTTCTTCGCCCCGACCAGCGTCTACTCGAAGGAATACGACCTGCTGAAGCGCGACGGCAATGCGCTCTATCTGGGGAAACGGCCCGCTGACAACAACCTGGGCAGCCCCGACCGGCGGCCCCACGCGCTGGCGGCGCCGCTCGAGAAGAGGTAGTGGCAATGACGCCCTTTGGTTTCGATGGATTCAAAGAGGTGCAGCAGTGCAGGGACTGAGAAGACGTTTGGGGCTGCTCACGGCAGCCGCAGTGCTGTTGGCACCGTTGCCGGCACGCGCCGATGGCAACTCACTCATCGGCTATCCTCAGGCCAACGTCACGCCGAGGAACGGCTTCCACTTCGACTGGGACACCGTTGGTATCAAGGCGGCGACGAACGTCTTTTCGGCCGCAGGGGTCACCTTCGGCCTCGGCAGTGGTCTGCTTGGCCGCCAGGACAAGTCGGACAAGGACGGCATCCTCGGACGGACAGAGATCGGAGTGGATTACCTGCTCACCGCTGGTGACGTCGTTCCCACGTTCGCCTCTACCCATGACCGCTTCTTTTTCAACTTCAAGACACAGCTTTACAACAACGACAACAAAGGCACCCGGGTCGTTGTTGGCGGCTACAACATCGGCGTGAACGAGCTCGGCACGTCGCGCGACCTCTACGTACTGACGTCGAAGGAAGACCGCCGCCTGGGCAAACTGCAACTGGGCATCGCGCACGCCTTCGGCACCGAGGCTGGGTTGATGACTCCAGCCGGTAACGCCGACCGTACATATCTCCAGATCTCGTACAACCGCCACATCTGGCAGCGGCTCTACGGCGCCTATGCGGGCTATACCGGCCTGTCTACGCAGAGCCGGAAGTCGACCGCCCTCGCGTATTACCTCGACAACACCTACAAGGGCAGTTTCGCGATCGGGTACCTTCGCTACAACGACGACTCGGTCCGGCCTGGTCGCGATCAGATTTACTTCGGATTCGACTATGACTGGGGCGGTCCCCGGCCAAAGTGAGGAGCATCGTGAAGAACATCAGCTTTCTGAAGCAAGCGTTTGTTATGGCGGGTGCAGTTCTGGCGCTTGGGGCATTTCCTTCTGTCGCGCAGGCCCAGAGCGGCAACTCCGACGACGGCTGGTACCTCGGCCTGAATGGCGGATTGCAGCATCGCGTGCCGGCGAAGGATAAAATCGGCGCCGCGACCGAGTTCAACAACCCGGGCTTCGATATCGGCGCCTTCATCGGGCACCGCTGGCAGGACGTGCGCGTCGAGGGAGAGTTGCTCTACATCAACAACTCCAACGCGCGTGAGATTGTGACCAACGCATTCAACGAACCTGGCCAAGGCAACGTCGGCCTGCGCTCCATGCTGCTGAACGTGATCTACGAACTGGGCGGCAGCGAGCACTGGCGACCCTACGTCGGCGTCGGCGTCGGCTTCTTCCATTCCGAGGTGCACGGCCTCACCAGCCCCACACTTGCAGCGGGCGTGCCGGGCTTCTTCGGGCCAACTGTCGTCGATACGACCAGCCGTGAGACGCCGGGCTGGAATTTCAAGGCCGGCATCGGGTATCGCGTCAGTGACAAGACCGAGCTGACGCTGGGCACACGCTACTTCCGCGGTAATCCGTTCCGCCTCGACTCGGCCACGCTGGGCGTGCTCGATGTCAACGGCGCTAAGGTCGCCGCGCTCGAGGCCGGCTTCCGCGTGCGGTTCTAGTCCAGCCGGCGGTCCGCATCGAGGCGCGCGAAGAGCGCTCCACAGGACTGCAATCCGGCTCCGATGGCCTGCGCGGAGCGCCGTCGCCAATGATGCTCGTCGTGCTTGAAAATACGAAGAGGCCGCCGGGTTCGCCCGGCGGCCTCTTGTCGAACGTGTGTGACTAGTCGACGAACGTGAGGCTTTCGCCGAACTCGGTCGCGTTCAGCGCGTCCTTCACGGTCTGGCTCGCACCGATGACCTGAACGTCCTCATCGGTTCGCAGCTTCTGCTTGCCGAAAATAAGGGCCCGGATTGCGGCCGGTGTCAGTGTCTTCAGATCCTTCACGCGCACGATGAGCGAGTCGGGCTGTGCGGCGATGATTTCCTGCAGCTTGGCCTGCAGCGTCGGCAGTGACATGTGGTCGGCATCGCCGGCGAGGGTCAGCGTGGCCACACCCTTGTCCACCGTGCAGTGGGCGGAGAAATGGGTCAGCCCTTCGGTCGGCGCGATACGCACCACGATCTTCACCTGGCCATCCGCCTGCGGAATGGTGACGGTGAGGTTCGCCGCGTCGAAGTCGTTGTATTCCTTGCCGTCAACCGTGACCGACTCGATCTTGATGCTGCCCTTCGGCAGCATGTCCGGCGCCACGCGCAGGATGTTGTCCTTGAATCCGCCCGGCTTCGGCTTGAAGTGCAGGTCGAGCGGCTGCTTGGTGATCAGCAGATTGGTGTAGACCGCCGCCAGGTAGCACAGCTCGAACGAGTGGTAGCCGCTCATCGAGTGGCTGCCCTTGTTGCGTTCGGTGCCGAGCAGGTACGGCAGGCCGTTGGCCAGCACGTTGAAGTAGACCGCGCCCGAGTCGTGGTCGAGGAAGAAGGAGCTGTAGAACGCCGACGACTCACGCGCCTGCTTGAGGTACTCCGGCTTCTTCAGCGAGCCGTGAAGGATCAGGTAGGCGAGGATGCCCTGTTCCTGCTGCCACCACGCCTTGCGGTCATGGAACGCGAAGCGGTGAATCGACTGGCCCTCCGGCAGGGCGCGCTCCACGACGTCGTACCAGCCGCCGCGCTGCGGATCGCCGCCGTGCTTCGGCATGAGACCGGCGATCTTCTCGGCCAGCACCACGAAGCTGTCGTCCTGCTTCGCATTCACCATGCGCATCAGATTCCAGGCGATCTTGAGGTTGTGACCGACAACCGCGCGGTTCTGCTGCCAGCCCCACGTACGGTCGGCGCTCCAGTCCTCGTGGAACTTCTCCTGGACGAAGGCGCTGTTGTCGTAGTCCGGGAAGCGCGTGGCGATGGTGGTCGCCGTGTCGATGAGCATCTCGAGATGCTCGGGTTCGTTGGTCGCCAGCGCCAGGTTGATCAGATATGCCGGGGCGTGGTCGCCGACGGAGTTCCAGTTCTTCTTGCCGGCGTTGCGACCGAGCGACTCGGCCTTCGGGTTGAACGTGACCGGATCGATATGCGAAAAGTAGCCGCCACCCTCGTAGTCGCGGTAGTACTTGTTGAACATGTTCAGGGTGCGGTCGATGTCCTTGCGGATCTTCGGATCGCCCGTGATGCGGAAGGTCTGCGTCGGGCCGGCCAGCGCATAAATCTGCTCGTAGGCCGGGATCGCGTCCCAGTCGTCACCGAACTCCGATGACAGCAGCTTGCGCTCGTGCGCGGCGGCGCTGCCGGAGCGGCGCATGCCAGGCACTTCCGCCATGTCCGAGTTCAGGACCTTCTTGCCCTTCTGCTCGGCGAAGTCGACGGCGTGGTACCAGTAGCAGGTGTTCTCCACGGTGTCGACCGCGCAGAAGTGCTCGCGCAGATAGTCGCTGCCTTTTTCGGCGGCTTCGAGGAAGCGCTCGTCGCCGGTCAGCAGGTAGGCCGACGCGAAACCGAAGATCAGGCGCGAGATGGTGTCGGTCTCCTGGCGGGTCGCTTCGATCTTGCGGCCGTAGAGGTCGAGCATCGTGCGGTAGTTGCGGTAGTCGACCGGGCCGTCGCCGAACTGCGCGCGGAAGTAGAAGTTGCCCAGTTCCTGGATCTGGCGAACCCACCAGTCCGGCTTCTCGAACACGAACTCCGTCGGGCCACGGCCCACGAACACAATGTGCTGCGCCTCGAGTGCCATCGGCACGTCGGGGTAGAACACACCGTACGAATACAGGAAGCGGCCGGTCTGCAGCATGTCGCGCATCTGCCCGGTGCAGTCGATATACGACTCTCCGAGGTTGCGCGCCAGTTCGGCGTAGCACGCCCCCGAGAAGCGAATCTGGAATTCCCGGCCATCCGACGTGGCGACGCGGAAGCCGTTACGGTCGGCATCCACCCCGGTGACGTATCCGGCCACGGTGTCCGAAAATGCGAATCCCGTTCCTGTCGTATTCGAAAGCGAGTTGTTGACGTCCATCTGCTGGCGCTCCTTCTCCTGAGGGTGCAAGTCCCGGTGCTATCTCGAAATCAGAACAACAATGCTGCGGCCCGCGACACGGTGTGTCGCGCCCCCGACCGGGCGTTCCTGCCCGGCCTCGACGATGTCGCCAGGGGGCGGCGCATCGGTGTCGACCGCGAGGTGCCACTGCCGTCCAGGGACGGCCGGCAGCTCGAAGTCGAGTGAATCCCAGTGCATGTTCAACATCACGTGCATGTCCGGGTCGTCATCGAACCCGGCCAGCGTGAACGCCACGGCGCGGCCGTTCGGGTCGTCCCACACGGGCGTGCCGAGGGTGGTGCCGTGCCAGACCAGGTCCTTCAGGCCGCGGCCGTTGGCCGCACCGGTGAAGAACCGCGGCGTATGCACCGCGCTCATCCGCTTGCGCAGCGCGATCATTTCGCTGAAGAACCGGAGAACACCCGGCTGCTTCTCCTGGAGGGTCCAGTCGAACCAGCTGATCGGGTTGTCCTGGCAGTAGGCGTTGTTGTTGCCGTTCTGGGTCCGGCGCACTTCGTCGCCCGCCACGAACATCGGCACGCCGCGCGACAGCATGAGCATCGTGAAGGCGTTCCGGATCTGCCGTTCACGCAGCGCCTCGACGCCGGCATCGTCGGTCGGCCCCTCGACGCCGCAGTTCCACGACATGTTGTCGTTGACGCCGTCGTTGTTGCCTTCGCCGTTGTCCCAGTTGTGCTTCTCGTTGTACGACACGGAGTCGTTCAGCGTGAAGCCGTCGTGGCAGTTGAGGAAGTTGATGCTGTTGATCGGCAGGTGCCCCGACGTCTGGTAGAGGTCGGACGAACCGCCGATGCGGTTGGCCACCGCGCCGACCAGGCCGCCCTCGCCGCGCAGGAAGCGCCGGATGTCGTCGCGGAACTTGCCGTTCCACTCGGCCCAACGGAAGCCGGGGAAGTAACCGATCTGGTAGAGGCCGGCGGCGTCCCACGCTTCAGCGATGATCTTCGAGTCGGCCAGTGTCTCGGAGAGTTCGATCTCCCAGATGACCGGCGGATACGCCATGACCTCGCCGCTCTGGCCGCGGGCCAGAATCGACCCTTCGTCGAAGCGGAAGCCGTCGACGTGCATCTCGCGCACCCAGTACTCGAGGCACTCGACGATCATTTTCTCGGTGATCGGGTGGTTGCAGTTGAGGGTGTTGCCGCAACCCGAGTAGTCCATGTAGTACTGCCGGTCGTTCTGGACCGTGTGGTAGTAGATGCTGTTGTCGAGCCCCTTGAAGTTGATCGTCGGACCCTCGTGGTTACCCTCGTTGGTGTGGTTGAACACCACGTCGAGCAGCACCTCGATGCCCTCCTGATGGAGAGCCTTCACCATGTTGCGGAACTCGGTGATGTGCGCTCCCTCCTCGGGCGACATGCAGTAGGCACGGTGCGGCGCAAAGAAGCTGACGGTGCTGTAGCCCCAGTAGTTATAGAGCGGCTTGCCGTCGGCGCCCATCCGGATGATTTCGGTCTCGTCGTACTCGAAGACGGGCAGCAGTTCGACCGCCGTCACGCCGAGTGACTTCAGGTACGGGATCTTCTCGACGACGCCCGCGAACGTGCCCGGGTGGTCGACCCCCGAGCTCGGGTGGCGGGTGAAGCCGCCGACGTGCATCTCATAGATGATCGTCTCGCTCATCGGCCGCTTCAGCGGCTCGTCGCCCTCCCAGTCGTAGTCGGCGGTATCGAGGACAATGCTGCGCATCGACTTCGCGAGGTTGTCGTCGCCACCGCACGCCGCGACGCGGTCCCAAAGGTTGTTGGTGTTCCCCTTGGCGTAGGGGTCGAGCAGCACCTTGTTGCGGTTGAAGCGGTGCCCGTCGTGCGGCGCCCACGGTCCGTCCACGCGCAGGGCGTAGTGCATGCCGGCCTTCAGGCCCTTTACGTCGACGTGCCAGAAGTGGAAGGTCTTGTTCCGCTCCGGGTAGAGCGCAATGCGCTGCACCGGTTCCGGATCGTCATGCTCGTCGAACAGCAGCAGTTCGAGTCCGGTGGCGTGCTGGGAGAAGAACGCGAAGTTCACGCCGCCATGATGGACGGTGGCACCGAGCGGATGGGGCCGCCCCGGTCCGGTTTCGTACGTCACGCCCGTCTGTGTGTTGTCGATGCCGGCGCTGGTGCCAGGGGTCTTTGCCATAGTCGAACGATTTACCATCCACGTGTCCTCGAGACAAACAGGGGTTCTGGCGCAGGCGCCAGAACCCCGTTTACTGCGTCTGTCACTTCACCCGGTGCGGCGCCCGATAGAACCGGCCCTGCTACTGTGCGGCGTCCGTGAAGCCCTGGCTGATCTCGACGATGTTGCCGTCCGGATCGGCGACCCACACCGTGCGCCACCCCGTGATGAACGCATCGAAATCGAACGGACCGAGCGTCACGTTCGCTGCCGCGCCCATGGCCGCCAGCGTCGCATCGACGCTGTCCACCTTGAATGCAATGTGGCGCCAGCCGGGATAGTGCGGACCGTCCTTGTCGACAGCCGGCGACGGACGCTCGCCCTCTGCCTGGAACAGCTCGAGGTAGGCATCGCCGTTCTTCAGGAACACAATCTGCTTCCCGCCGCCGATGTCGAGGACACGCGCACGCGCGAACCCGAAATGCGTCGTGTAGAAGGCTTCGGTTACCGTCAGGTCGCCACACGAGATGGCGATATGGTGAAACGCGAGGCTCGCCATGACTTATTCCCCGCCTAGACGCCGGCCGGAGCCGCCGCCAGCATGTCGATGATCTTGCGCGCGAACAGGTGGCAGTGGCCACCGGTGCGCCCGGTCACGAGGTCGCCATCGACCACCACGTCCTGGTCGTGGTAGACGGCGCCGTACGCCCGCGCATCACCAATCAGGTTGTTGTGTACCGTGACATTGCGGCCGCGCACCAGTTCCGGCGCCGGCGCCACCAGCCACATGCCGTGGCAAATGATGCCCTTGATGATCTGCGGCTCGGCGAAGGCGCGCTTCAGGAACTCGGTGGCCGGCGGCACCTTGTTCACGTCCTCGGTATACCGCAGGCGATCGGAAACGATGCCCGACGGCACGATGATGGCCGAGTAGCTGCGCAGTTCCTCATCCGACATGTTCTCGAAGCTCTCGCGAACCTCGAACGGCACCTTCCACTCGTGACCGGTGAAGGTGAGCTGGCTCTGCCCCCACATGCGCGTGAGGAAGTGCAGCTCGATCCCTTCTTCGGGGAAGCGGTGCTCGTAGTAGAAGATTTCCTTCTCGTAGTAGTCGCCCTCGATGAGGACGCCAACCTTCTTCTTGGCTGCCATGGTGTCGTCCTGCCTTCCGGCCGTTATGCCAGCGACCCGTCAGCATGCTGAACCATGCCGGCGAAGTGAATTGCGATCTTGCCGTCGCGCAGCACCCAGCTGTCGGCGAAGCGCATCTTCGCCTCGCCGTCGGCCAGCTTCATCGTGATCTTCTCGGTGATCATCAGCGTCTCTGGATTCTCGGACTCCGCCCAGAAAACAATCTCGTCCTCGAGCCCCTGGATGCCGAGGATGCCGTTCATGTGCTCGCGCAGTTCAGTCTTGCCGCGGTAGTACTTCGGCGTCTTCATGAAGCTGCTGATCAGCAGGCAGTCGTCGGTGTACTGATCGAGCAGCGCATCGATGTTCTTGTCGAGAATGAACTGGATGTGCTGCTGGAACATGCGACCGAGCTTCGTATCGGGGACGTTGACCATCGTGTCTGCTCCGCTGCTGGAAAGTTAGAGGCGCGCGAACCCGGGCGCGTAGGCGAACGGCGCCGCGACCGCGTTGTACTTGCTGATGGCAAGGCCGTACTTGTTCTTGCTGGACTTCACCACCGTCCAGGTCTGCGTTGCATCGAGCGAGGTGCGCTTCGCCTTGGTGGCCGGCTTCACGAACCAGCTCGCCTGCCACGCCACCACCACCTTCAGCTCCGGCGCGTCCTCGGTGCCGCCGGTGCGTTCGACCGACACCACGTTGTGGTTCTCGTCGAAGAAGATGTTGATGACGCCAGGAGCCACGGTGCCGTTCGAGTAGGTGCCGCCGGCGTACCACGCCAGAAAATCGCTGACGCCAGGCAGCGTCGCTTCCGGGAAGATCATCTGCACGTCGTCGGTGACGAGCGATGCGAGTTCTTCGGTCGGCGCGTGGTTATCGAGCGCGAGGTACCACGCCGAGACCAACTCGTTGATGCTGCGCATGTCCATGTCTCTGTCTTCTCCCCAGGGAAACTACTGACCGCAGGTGTTGCCGACCCGCTCGGGATGCGTATCGCCCTCGAGCACCAGGTCAATCAGGAACGGCCCCGGCGTGGACAGCGCCTGCGCGATGGCCGGACCGACCTCCCAGGGCTTCTCGACGCGGACCGACGGCACGCTCATGGCGCGCGCCAGCTCCGCGAACTTCAAGGGCGGCCGTGACAGGTCGAAGCTGAGCGGATAGTCGTGCTTCTCGATGCCCTGTTCGCGCCAGTACTGATCGATGTTCAACTGCAGCAACCGGTACGACCCGTTGTTGCAGACGATGAACTTGACGCCGATGTTGTGGCGCGCGGCCGTCCACAGCGACTGGATGGTGTACATCGAGCCGCCGTCGCCGCTGAACGCCAGCGTCGTCTTTCCCGGATTCGCCAGGCTCACGCCAAGGCCACCCGGGAAGCCGACGCCGAGCGAACCGCCGCGCGTCAGGAAGTAGTCGCCCGTCTTCGACGGCGACAGGTAGCGCGAGACCGCTGGCGAATTGGTCAGTGCCTCGTCGAAGACCACGACGTCGCCCTTCAGCTGCGCCGTGAGCTCCTCCATGAAACGGGTCATCTTCACCGGCTGGCTGTCGCGCACCGCCAGATCGGCCTCGAGGTCGGCGCGATGTTTCGCGTCTTTCTCGAGCCGCCCCTGCTCGACCCGCGCCTTCGCCGCATCCGCCTTCGCCGCGGGCAGCAGGCGCTCCAGTGCGTCGGCCAGCAGGGCCAGCGTCAACTTCGGGTCCGCCACCACGCCCAGATCGACCGGATGATTCTTCGCGATCTCGTAGGCGTTGAGGTCGATATGAACGACCTTCGCCCCTTCGGCGAATACGTCGCCCAGTTCCGGAAACACCTCGGGGACGATGTACGTGCCAACCACCAGGTTGGCGTCGCCCTTCTGGAGAATCGGCAGGCTGTGCTCACCGAACATGTGCCCGGTCATGCCCTGATACAGCGGATGACGCTCGCTCATGTTCACTTCGCCCGCGTCGGCCTCCCAGACTTCCGCACCGAGGAGTTCGGCCACGCGGGCCAGCTCCTCCTGTGCGCCGGAGTACGCGACGCCATCGCCGACAAAGATGACCGGCCGCTCGGCGGCGGCCATGATGGCCGCGGCCTGCTCCACAAGGGAGGGGGACGGCACCACGCGCGTCGACGGAATCGACGTCGGCCGCACCGGTTCGTCCGACGGTGCGTCGAGAATGTCCTGAGGCAGGCAGACGTAGACCGGTCCCATGGGCGGCGTTGCCGCAATCTTGATGGCGCGCCGCAGGACGCGGAGCAACGACGAGGGGTGCTGCACCACCGTCGCCCACTTGGTGACGGGCCGCATCATGCCGACGAGATCGCCAGCCATCTGCGCGTCCATGGCGGCGTACTTGATGCCGGCGTCGCCACCGATGACGACCAGCGGCGAGTTGCCGCGCTTCGCCTGATAGAGCGCACCGACACCGTTGCCGATGCCGGGAGCACTATGAAGCTGCACCAGGGCCGGCTTCTGCGTCGCACGGGCGTAGCCGTCCGCGGCGAGCACCGCAATCGACTCCTGCAGCGTGAGGATGTACTTCATCTGCGGGTAGGCCCGCAGCGCATCGAGGAACCCCTGTTCGACCGTGCCAGGATTCCCGAACATATGCGTGATGCCGTCAGCGAGGAACTGCTCGATGATGGCGAAATGGCCGGTCTTGTGACCCATGATGTGAAACGGCCCGTCTTCCTGAAAGAGGCGAAGAACGGGTGTCTCCGACGCGCCGGCGCCGGGGACACCCGCCAGAGTGCGTGTTACCAGCCGTAGCGGCGGAGACCCTTCTCGAGCGCCTTCACCATCAGCTCGCCAACCAGGTGCGAGTCCTGCGTGGACCGGCCGGTCAGGAACGGATAGTCGAGGATGGTCGAGATGGTGCGGCCGACGCCGCCGTGGTACTGGCCACCGGGCTGCGTCGCATCACGCAGGATCAGCTCGAGCGGATACGGGGGCGGCCCCATGTTGAAGTCGGTGTTGATGAAGCCGGTGCCGTCCTTGTAGTCGTACTCGAGGGCGTGACCGGTGACGTGCTTGCCGGCGATGATGCTGCGGCGGTCAATCCAGTCGCGGGCAAACGCCAGCACGGCGACGCCGTAGCACTCGGCCGTGATCAGCTTGTCCTGCGCCAGGAAGCCGAGCACCACGTCGTGCAGACGCTGGTTGTTCACCATGTCGACGATCGGTCCGCTGCCGCCGACCAGCAGCAGCGCGTCGTACTTCTTCAGCCCTTCCCAGGCTTGCTCGCGAGCGTTGTGATACGCCTCGAGACCATGGCCGAAGTGCTCCGAGTTGAAGTACGGACGAACCGGGAACAGCTCCGAGAGATTCAGCGGGTTGTCCAGGCGGGTCGACGCGTCGATCTCGCGCGTCTTCTGGGCAAAGTAGGCGTCGGTGACGCACTTGCCGAGGGGTGGGTCGAAATAGCCTTCGGTCATGCTCGGCGGCAGCGCGTGCGCGCGCTTGCCAGTTGGCGTCATGAACGTGGTCGTGTACCCAGCCTTGTCCAGGACTTCGACCGGGCCGACCAGTTCCTCGCCCCAAAAACCCCATTCCGACAGAACAACCAGAATTTCCTTGCTCATTACGCGTCCTCCACGCGACCCATCCCGCAGCGCACACGAGAGGGTGTGCCCGGACGCGAGACTGTCGTCTTCGAAACGTTCACACCCTGCCGTGCGAACGCCTTTCATTTCGTATGGTGCAGAAAAGCTTGAAGTCGATGCGGACCTGCCTTGCGCCAGACCCTGTCATCGGCGGTCGTACGGCCCTGGGGGGAGGGTGCCGTAGTGTGCGCTGCTGAATCATTCTGCGAACCGCGTTTCGAATCAAGAAGCATTTTGGTGTGGCGCGGCCACGCGTCGTTCATTAAGCGACAACGCTGTGACTTTCCCGCAACGCCTTCCTGACAAAGCAGAAAAAAAGCCGGCGCGCGAAGCGGCCGGCCTTTCAAGGTCCGTCTCGGTTTTCTCGTTATCGGTAGATGCGGCGCTATTCCACAGTCTCTACGTTGCTACCGCTCAGACGGCCGCCACGCCGTGAGCCGCCAGAATCATGTCTGAGACTCTTTCGCCGATCATCACGCACGCGGCGTGTGTGTTGCCGCTGACGATGTCCGGCATGATGGAGGCGTCCGCGACGCGGAGCCCATCGACTCCGTGCACGCGCAGTTGCGGGTCCACCACTGCCATCAAATCGCGCCCCATCTTGCACGTGCCGGAGACATGCCACACAGTCGAGCAGTGCGTCCGGATGTAATCCTTCAGCTCAGCTTTGGTCTTTGCCGTTCCCGGCGCAGCCTCGGCAATCGTGAACTCAGAGAAGGCCCTGGTCGCCGCAAGTTCCCGCGCCAACTCCACCCCCCGAACAAGGACGTCCAAATCCGTCTCGGCCGAGAGGTAGTTCGGGCGGATGACTGGCGCAGCAAGCGGGTCACCCGACCGCAGCGAGACAGTCCCGCGGCTGAGCGGGCGCGCCAGGATGGGCACGAAGACGAAGCTGGCATCACTCACCGGGTATCCTGGCGGATTGAAGGCCGGGATGCCTGCGCTGAAGTGGTACTGCAGGTCGGGTCCGCCGGCGCTCATTCCTGAACGCGTTCGGGTGAACAGCGCAGCCTCCGAAATGAAGTGTGGCAGGCCCATCTTGACCTTGGAGTTGTAGAACACCGGCAGCAGGAGGTGGTCCTGCAGGTTCTGCCCGACACCCGGGAGGTCGACAACCACCGGAATGCCCTGCGCTTCGAGTTGCTCCGCCGGACCGATGCCGGACAGCATCAGCAACTTCGGCGAGTCGAAAGACCCTGCCGAGACTACGATCTCACGCGTGACGCGAACCCGCTGTGGCGTGCCCCCCTGCAGGTACTCCACCCCAACGGCACGCCCCTGCTCAATCACGATTCGCGTCACATGGGCGCCCGTGACGATCTGAAGATTCGGATTGGCCTGAACCGGTCGAAGGAATGCGGTTGCCGCACTGGCACGCCGCCCGTCAGCGGTCATGTTCACCTGATAGGGGCCGGCACCGTCTTCCTGTTGCTCGCCGTTGATATCCCAATCCGGCCCACCAAAGCCCAGTTCGACCGCCGCGTGCGGAAAGGCCTGCGCCACGGGGGACGGGTCGGGGATGTCGCGCACCGCCATCGGCCCGCCAACACCGTGGTACTTCGAGGCTCCGCGCGAATTGTCTTCCGACTTGAGGAAGTACGGGAGGACCGAATCGTAGTCCCATCCCTCATTGCCGAGATAGTTCCAGTGGTCGTAGTCGCGCCGATTGCCACGCACGTACAGCATTGCGTAGATCGCGCTGCTGCCACCGAGCACCTTCCCGCGGGAGATGAGCAGCTTGCGACCGCCAAGTGAGGATTCCGGCTCGGTGAAATACCCCCAGTCGACATCCGATCCCCACAGTGACAGGACCTGACGTGGGTCGTGAATTTCTGGCTTGGTGTCCGGCCCACCCGCCTCGAGCAGCATGACACTGCCGTTGCCGCTGTTCACCAACCGGTGCACGACGACACATCCTGCGGAACCGGCCCCAATCACGAGGTAATCGACTGTGTGCTCTTTCACGATGGCATCCCTTTCGACGAACGCAACACCCTGCAACGCTGAACGGCGCTCGGCCCCGCAACGTCCACTGCAAGCCGAGCGCGCCAGACTACGGGTTGTACCTGGGCGGAAATCCGCGACGGTGGTTCAGAATCTGACGTTCCACGTTTCCAAACAGCAGTGCGCGCGAATAGAAACCGGGGAGTGCAGGCGTTCCATATTCGAGCATCGGGTACGGATATGCGCCCGCGTCTGGCATCACCGAGGCGAGCGCCGGTGCGGTCGCCCGGTCGATGGCCACCATCTGCTCCGCCGTCAGCTCGAAATCACACGCCCCGAGATCCTCCCGCGCCTGCGCCAGCGTGCGCGCGGAGAAGACAGGCACGGCAATGACGTTCTGCTGCATCAGCCACCGCAACGCCACGTGAACGGGCGGCCGGCCAATGGCGTCCGCGATGGGGACCACCGCGTCCATGATCGCCAGGTTGCGCTTGGTCATCTCGTGCCAGAACGCCCGCTTGGCCGGATCAACATGGTCCGCCAGTCGCTGCCCGCCTTCACTCGCCGCGCCGCGACTGTACTTGCCCGTGACCATGCCGCCAGCAAGCGCGGACCAGCACACCAGGCCGAGGTCGAGATCATGCGCCATCGGAAGGAACTCAGGCTCCGACGAGCGCTCCGTGAGGCTCCACTCGATTTGCGTAGCGACGAATGGCGTCAGCGCATGTGCCTCGGCCCACGTGTTCGCGCGGGCAATCCACCACGCCGGGAAGTTCGAGGCGCCGACATACATCACCTTGCCCTGACGGACGAGGTCGTCGAGCGCCCGCATGATCTCCTCCATCGGGGTGGTGTAATCCCAGATGTGGATCCAGAGCAGATCGATGTAGTCGGTCCGCAGGCGCTTGAGGCTGCCCTCGACGGATCGGAACATGTTCTTGCGATGATTGCCGCACCCGTTCGGATCGAGTCCGTCGGACAGGCCGTCGAACAGCGAATACTTCGTCCCGACGACCATGCGGTCGCGCCTGCCCTCCAGGAAACGGCCCAGCCACTCTTCGGACTGGCCTTCCTGGTAGCGGTTCGACGTGTCAACGAAGTTGCCACCGGCGTCGATGAATGCATCGAGAATCCGGCGACTCTCCCCTTCATCCGACCCGATCGGACCCCAGTTTGTGCCGAATGTTCCCGCTCCCAGACACAACTCGGAGACACGGAGTCCACTCTTCCCCAGTAATTTGTACTTCATCGAGTGCCCCTTGATGGAACGTGCCGAGCCCGGCTAGAACCCGAGTCGAACCGCGGCTTCGACGACGTGGTTCTTGGTGCCATTGGGACGAAGGTCGCCGAAGTCCGTGCCCTTGAACAGCAGCTCGTTGCCATGAATGTAGCGGTAGTTCAGCAGCAGTGCCGCCCGCGACGAGACGTCATACGTGGCGCCACCGCGAAGCTGATAGATGAACGGCAGTCCGTCGTTAGTGCCATTGGCGAACAGCCCGAACGACGCCGCCACCACGTTGGACAGATCGTGAATGTACGACTTGTAGCCGCCGGCGCCGCCGCTGACGAAGAGGCCCAGCGGTCCATTTCCCTTCACCGAGTAGGTCACATTCGCCATGAACAGACGGAGCGTGACGTCTCCCATACCAGGCTGCGGTCCCGTCACCGGAGCCGCCGTCGTCTTGTCGTGGTTGTTCAACTGGCTGAATTCACCCTCGATTCCCACCGCACCCAACTGGACTCCTCCAGCGACATTGAACGCGTAGCCGCGCTTCCAGTCGGTGTAGGTCTGCGGGTTGTCGGACGCACGCTGACGATGCTGGACGCCACCGCCGACCGTCAGATAGGGACCACTCCCGGTGGACTGGGCGAACGAGGCCGCTGACACACACAGCGTCATGACGGTGATAGCACTAAAACGGATCGCTGAGCTCTTCACGAGGATCTCCTTCTGCTGCGTTCCGACGAAGGCGCCTGAATGGCACGCGCCGACGGAACGGGGGTTGTCCGGCTCTCGTCGACACCTTCGTCACTACGAGGCGCGGGCACGGCGTGAATCAATGCGACAGCCTATACTGGGGCGTGCGTCTGCCGCAACCGGCGCGTGCCCTGACTGGCAACTAGAGGAACGAGCAAGTGGGGCCTCGCGGGTTCCACGTGCTGCGCATCCGTGCCACGGCAATCAAACGCTCATCAGGTGGCGCACGAACAACAAGGGCAGGGGAGACGGAATGCAGGATTTCGAGAAGACCATCGCCGAACACAAGGCTTTCGTGGATCGCTTCTACGGGCTGTGGAACGCCGGTGACATGGATGCCATGTACGACATGCTGGACGAGCATGTCCAAGATCGCAACGCGGGCGCCGGCGAGTCCGGCCGTGCCGGTGTTCGCAGAGTACTCGATCACATTCGCGGGGCAATGCCGGACCTGACCTATGCGGTTCGCGATGTGGTGTCGAACGGCACTGACACGTTTGTCGTGTTCCTGCGACCGCGCGGCACCCAGACAGGGGAGTTGTTCGGCCTTGCACCCAAAGGCCTGACGGCAGAGTGGAACGAAGTGCGGCTCTGCAAGCTTCGGGACGGCAAGGTCATCGAGCACAGCGCCGTCATCGACGGACTGTCGATGTACACGCAACTGGGGCACATTCCAGCCCCGGAACGAGGATCGTGGTAACCACGCTCCCGAGGGTTCCGTCTCCGGGAGAGGGAACCACCGGGTCGGAGCGCTCGGTAACCGTCATCGTGGCGCGACGCATCCGGCCGGGGTGCGAGCACGATTTCGAAGCCTGGGCCAGCGGGGTGTGCAGGGAAGCAGCGGCGTTCAGCGGTTATCTCGACGCCACTCTGCAGCGCCCCGATGGGCCTGGCGGGGAGCCCTACGTGCTCGTGTTCCGGTTCGCGACTCCAGAGCACCTTGCACAGTGGAACGCCTCAGCCGAACGCGCCAGTTGCCTGGCTCGAGTGGAAGCCATGACGGTGGACGTGCCGCACCTGGAAGTGCTCACCGGGATGGAACACTGGTTTGGGCGAGCGTCCGGGCCGTCTACCCCAGCGCGTTACAAGATGGCCCTCGTGACATGGCTGGTGATCTATCCGCTCGTCACCGTGGTGCCGCCACTTCTGGCGCCGCTCATTGCGCGGTTCCCCGCCCTTATCCGCACCGGCATTGCGACGGCGATCATCGTGACGATGATGACCTATGTGATCATGCCTCGCGTCATGCGACTCGCCTCGCGTTGGCCGTTCCTGCGCTGACGACAGCAACACACACGAAAGTCCAGAACATTACGGCGCGCTTATTCGACAGTCTCTGTCGTCTCGTCGGCAGCGATGCGGAGCGAGCGGAGGAATCGGCGGTCGTTCGCGGTGACTTCGAATCCGCGCCGAGCCGGCAGCGCCCTGGACGGCGCTGACACGCGCGTGAGGGCCTGCGAGGCCTGCTGACCTCGGGCGGCAAACCCGACCACGGCCTCGAGCGTCACCTTCATATCGTAGCCGGCCTCGCGGGCCTTCTCGCGGCACGCTTCGACTTGAGGATTGCTGGCCACAGCGGCGGCGATGGCGTTGGCCAGTTCCTTGGCCAGGCGGTTGACGAGGTCGTCCATGGTTGCTCCTCCACCCACGCGAGTGCAGCACGTCGAGTCTAGGAACAACGGTGAGACCTGTCAAGGAGTTACAGGCACTGCGCACTGTTGCTCGCGCTACAATCGGGCGACCGCGCATGCCCGATCACAGCTTCCCCGGCGAATTCCCGTTCACGCGCGGTATCCAGCCAACCATGTACCGTGGCCGGCTCTGGACCATGCGGCAGTACGCCGGCTTCGGCACCGCCGCCGAGTCGAACGCCCGCTACCGCTACCTTCTCGACCAGGGCGTCTCGGGCCTGAGCGTCGCCTTCGACCTCCCGACGCAGATGGGCTACGACTCCGACCACCCGCTCGCCGAAGGTGAAGTGGGCCGCGTCGGCGTCGCCATCGACTCGGTCGAGGACATGGCCGTCCTGTTCGACGGCATTCCGCTCGGCACCGTCTCAACCTCGATGACGATCAACGCGACCGCCGCCATTCTGCTGGCGCTCTACATCGCCGTCGCCCGGCGCCAAGGGGTGCCGCTGTCGAACATCTCGGGGACCATCCAGAACGACGTGCTCAAGGAGTACGTCTCGCGCGGCACCTACATCTACCCGCCACGCGCCTCGCTGCGCATCATCACCGACATCTTCGCCTTCTGCGAACGCGACCTGCCGAACTGGAACACCATCTCGATCAGCGGCTATCACATCCGCGAAGCCGGGGCGACGGCCGTCCAGGAGGTGGCCTTCACGCTGGCCGACGGCATCGCCTACGTGCAGGCGGCGCTCGACGCCGGCCTCGACGTGAACCAGTTCGGCCAGCGCCTCTCGTTCTTCTTCAACGCGCACAACAACTTCCTCGAGGAGATCGCGAAGTTCCGCGCGGCTCGGCGCCTGTGGGCGACGATCATGCGCGACCGCTTCGGCGCCACCAACCCGCGCGCGCAGCAACTGCGCTTCCACACCCAGACGGCCGGCAGCACGCTCGCCGCCCAGCAACCGAACAACAACATCGTCCGCGTTGCGGTGCAGGCCATGGCCGCCGTCCTCGGCGGCACGCAGTCGCTGCACTGCAACGGACTCGATGAAGCGCTGGGCCTGCCCACGGAGGACGCCGCGCGCCTCGCGCTCCGCACGCAGCAGATCATTGCAGCCGAAACCGGTGTAGCCAACACGGTCGACCCGGTCGGCGGCTCCTACGTCATCGAAGAGCTGACCGACCGCATCGAGCACGACGCCGCGGCCCTCATCGCGCGCATCGACGCGGCTGGCGGCACGCTCCGCGCCATCGAGACCGGGTTCATCCAGCGCGAGATCCAGGAGTCGGCCTACCGCGCGCAGCTCGCCATCGATGCCGCCCAGACGGTGGTGGTCGGCGTGAACCGCTTCACAGGCGGAGATGCCACGCCGATCGAGGTTTTCCAGGTCGACCCCATCATCGAACGACAGCAGGTGGATCGCCTGCGTGCCGTCCGCGCCTCGCGCGACGCCGCGGCCTGGAGCCGGGCCATCGAAGCGGTTGGCGCCGCCGCCCGTGACGGCAGCAACCTCATGCCCCCGATCCTCACCGCCGTGGAAGCCAGGGCGACGGTCGGCGACATCTCCGACGCCTTGCGTCGCGTCTTCGGTGAACACGAAGAGACGACTACCATCTGACACGACGAGATGACCTCACCCCCTGAACCGGTCCTTGCCGTCCGAGACCTGACCGCCGTGTTCGACCTTCCCGGCGGCACCGCCACGGCGGTCGATCACGTCAGCTTCGAAATCGCTGCTGGCGAAACACTGGGGCTGGTCGGCGAGTCGGGCAGCGGCAAGTCGGTGACGGCCATGTCGATCATTCGCCTGCTGCGCGCCCCGGGACGGGTGGCCAGCGGCCAGGTGCGTTTCCAGGGACGTGACCTCCGCTCGCTGTCCGAGCACGACATGCGCCGCGTCCGCGGCGCCGGCATCGGGTTCGTCTTCCAGGAACCGATGACCGCACTCGATCCGGTCTACACGGTTGGCTACCAGATCATGGAAGCGCTGCGCGTTCACGGCACCGCTTCCGGAACGGCCGCTGTGACCCGCGCGCGGGAGCTGCTCGATGCGGTCCGCATCCCCGACGCCGCCAACCGCGTGCGCGACTACCCGCATCAACTCTCCGGCGGCATGCGCCAGCGCGTGTGCATGGCCATCGCCATTGCCTGCCGCCCGGCACTCCTGATTGCCGACGAGCCGACAACAGCGCTCGACGTGACGATTCAGGCCGAGATCCTCGCGCTGCTGCGCGACATGCGGCAGGAGCTCGGCCTTGCCATGCTGCTCATCACCCACGACCTCGGCGTCGTGGCGGAAACCGCCGACCGCGTCGCGGTCATGTATGCCGGCCGCATTGTCGAGCAGGGCGCCGTGCGCGACGTCCTGCGCGACCCGCAGCATCCGTACACACGCGGACTGCTGGCCTCACTGCCGGGGGCGACACACGGACAGCCGTTGCGTCCGATTGCCGGAAGCGTGCCGCTACTTGGCGCGTTCCCGAGCGGTTGCACCTTCCACCCGCGCTGCCCCGACCGGTTCTCGCCGTGCGACGCGGCCATTCCGGGCGCCTTTCACACGGCTCCGGGCCGTACGGTCCGCTGTTTCCTGCACGACGACCATGCCGCTCGTTGACGTCCGGCACCTGACGAAAACCTTCACGCGCGGCGGTAGCCTGCGCGGCGCCGGCCGCAGCGTGCGCGCGGTCGACGATGTGAGCTTCAGCATCGAGGAAGGTGAAACCTTCGGCCTCGTGGGCGAGTCGGGCAGCGGCAAGACGACAACGGGGCGATGCCTGCTCAGGCTCATCGAGCCCACCAGCGGCGCGGTGCGGTTCAAGGATGACGACGTGCTGGCGTTCGGGCCGCGGCGACTGCGCGAGGCTCGGCGCGACATGCAGATCGTCTTTCAGGATCCGTACGCGTCACTGAACCCGAGGATGCGCGCGCGGGAGATTGTCGAGGAGCCGCTGGTCATCCACGACATCGGCACCAGGAGCGAACGCCGCGAGCGGGCAGCGGAATTGTTCCAGTTGGTCGGACTCGACGCTGCGTACCTCGAGCGCTACCCGCACCAGTTCAGTGGCGGTCAGCGCCAACGCATCGGGCTGGCGCGCGCCCTGGCCCTCAATCCGCAATTCGTCGTGCTCGACGAACCGGTGTCGGCCCTCGACGTGTCGGTGCAGGCGCAGGTGGTCAACCTCTTGCTCGACCTGCAGGCACGCCTGCAGCTGACCTACCTGTTCATCGCACACGACCTGCGGCTGGTCGAACACATCTGCCGGCGCATCGCCGTCATGTATCGCGGTCGCATCGTCGAACTCGGCGACACCGCCGCGATCTTCGGCGCCCCGCAACATCCCTACACGCGGGCGTTGCTGTCTGCCGTCCCGTCACTCGACCCGGACGCTCACCGACAGCGCATGCCACTCGACCCCGCCGCGTTCGACCCGAGCGCGCCGCTGAAGGAGATCGCCGCTGGACACTGGGCGGCGATCTAGTCGCTGGTCGCTAGACATGCCGGAGAGGCCAGCAGGAGGAGTTCTGGAGTGGCTCAGGAATCTGACATGTGTGCACCTGGATGGCCCGGAATTTCCGCGCGCTGGACCTCCAGCGCGAAGACCGGGGTCGGGACGGCGGTCAGCCGCGACAGCCGGGTCTGGTTCACGTTGAGTCATGGCATTCTCAACGAGATCTACTACCCCCGCGTCGACCACGCGTGCACCCGCGATCTCGGATTCGTGGTGACCGACGGCCAGACGTACTTCTCCGAGGAAAAGCGGGATGCCCGTTCCGAGACGCGGCAAGTGGCGCCAGGAGTACCCGCGTACCACATTCGCAACACGGCCATCGACGGTCGCTATCGCATCGAGAAGGAGGTGCTGACCGATCCCTGGCGTGACGTGGTGCTGCAGCGCGTGCGGTTCGTGCCATTGCAGGGCAGGCTCACGGACTACCACCTCTACGCGCTCCTCGCCCCGCACCTGTCCAATCGAGGCGCTGGCAATACCGCGTGGGTCGGCCATTACAAGGGCCGCCCGATGCTCATGGCTGAGCGCGAGAACACCGCGCTGGCCTTGGCGTCTTCAGTGCCGTGGACCGCACGATCGGTAGGGTTCGTCGGCGTGTCCGACGGCTGGCAGCAACTGCACGCCGACAAGCGCCTCATCCGGACCTACCTGCGGGCGGAGAATGGCAACGTCGCGGTCACAGGCGAAATCGACCTCCTCACGTCGGAGGGCGTGTTCGAGCTTGCACTCGGCTTTGGGCCGACCGCGATGGAAGCCGGTCAGCACGCGCTCATCAGCCTGCTGGAGGATTTCGACGAGACGAAGGCCGCGTACGTCGCCGGGTGGCAGGCCTGGCACAAAACACTCACCAGCAGCACGGCTTCCAGCGGTTCCCAGCGGCCGCTCTATCAGCTCAGCGCGGCGGTGCTCCACACGCACGAATCAAAACGAGTGGAAGGCGGCATTGTCGCCAGCCTGTCGATTCCATGGGGCTTCTCCAAGGGCGACGATGACCTCGGTGGATATCACCTGACGTGGCCCAGGGATCTTGTGGAAACCGCCGGAGGCTTCCTCGCCGTTGGTGCGCGCCACGCAGCGAGACGCGTGCTTCGCTACCTGCAGGTGACGCAGGAACCGGACGGCCACTGGTCGCAAAACATGTGGCTTGACGGCACCCCGTATTGGAACGGCATCCAGATGGATGAAACCGCCTTGCCCATTCTCCTGGTGGATCTTGCCGCCCGCGAGGGCGTCATTGACCGACGCGAACTCGATGCGTTCTGGCCGATGGTACAGCGCGCCGCCGCATTTGTCGTTCGCAATGGTCCCGTCAGCCCGCAGGATCGCTGGGAGGAAGACCCGGGCTACTCCCCGTTCACCATCGCCGCCGAGATCGCCGCCCTGCTGGTCGCCGCGGACCTGGCGGACGCGGCAGGGCACACGATCGCTGCGGCCTATATGCGCGAGACCGCGGACGACTGGAATGCCAGTATCGAACGGTGGCTGTACGTCACGGACACGCTGCTGGCGAAGCAGCACGGGGTCGACGGTTACTACGTCCGCGTCGCGGAGCCGGACCAGGCCGGCGCGGCGTCACCGTGTCAAGGGTTCGTGCCGATCAAGAACCGTCCACCGGATCAATCGACCGGGCTGGCGTCGTCGATGGTCAGTCTCGATGCGCTCGCATTCGTCCGCTTCGGGCTTCGCGCTCCTGACGATCCCCGCATCGTCAGTACGGTCACGGTCATCGACGCGACACTCAAGGTCGACACGCCGAACGGACCGGCGTGGCATCGCTATCAGGGAGACGGCTACGGCGAGCACGCCGACGGTGCGCCGTTCGATGGAATCGGCATCGGCCGCGCCTGGCCGCTACTCACCGGCGAGCGCGCCCACTACGAGCTGGCAGCCGGACGCCCGCAGGCGGCCGAACAACTGGCGCAGGCGCTCGAAGCCTTTGCCGGCGACAGCGGTCTCCTGCCCGAGCAGGTCTGGGATGGCGATGATGTTCCAGAGCGGGAGCTGTTTCGCGGCTACGCGTCCGGATCGGCGATGCCGCTGGTGTGGGCGCACGCCGAGTATCTGAAATTGTGCCGATCCCTTCGCGACGGAGAAGTGTTCGACCGGCCGCCGCAGACGGTGAAGCGGTACCTCGGGAACACGCCGGTCACGACACGTCACACAATCTGGCGATTCAACAACAAGGTGCGCACGTTGGCTGTCGGCAAGACGCTTCGCATCGAGACGCTGGCCAGGGCGCTGGTTCACTGGAGCGTGGATGGTTGGCAGACCGCACACGACACGACGACACACGACACCACACTGGGCGTCCACGTGGTAGACCTCCCGACCAAGGACGTCAGACCCGGCGGGTACGTGGAGTTCACGTTCTATTGGCCGGACGCGGGGCGATGGGAAGGAGACGATTTTTCCGTGGTTACGCAATCCCCTTCTTGAACTCCGCCAGTTCGTTGGCTGTCACCGCGGCCTTCACGACGGCGGGGTTGCCGCCACCCTTGGCGGCGCGGTCGGGGCCGACGCCTCGGGCGCCTCCTGAAGCCGACACCTGGCTGCTCTGCTTTTCAGGCGCCACTGTCTGTTTTAGCGAGCCGAGGCCGAACCCTTTCTTCTTCGGTTCGTCCTTCTTCTCGTCCTTGCTGGAGCCAGCCAGGCCCGACGCACCATCGGCCACCACGGCGATGGCCGTGATCGGCGCCGGCTCGTACTTGACGTTCGACTTGTAGCGCGGCTGCACGGCGGCCGTGCTCTTCGCTGTGGCCAGGCTGTTGATCTTGGCGATGCGGTCCGTGGTTTCCGGATGCGAGGCGAACAGGCCGTTCTTCTCCGCCTGGTTCTTGTTGCGATCGTCGAGCCGTTGCAGGAAGGCGCCAAGCGCCTTTCCGTCGTAACCCACCTTCTGCGGCAGGTCGACGCCCACCTTGTCGGCATCGAGTTCGTCGCCACGGTCGTAGGCGTTCTCGAGCACGTTGTTGTACACGGCATTGCCGACACTCGCGAGGAGGTTCGACCGGGTCGATGCGGCGCTGGCGCCGAGCGCGACGGCGCTGTTCTTCCTGAGCGCGTTAATCGTGTGCTTGCGCGTGACGTGGCCAATCTCGTGGCCGAGCACACCGGCCAGTTCGGCCTCGTTCTGGATCAGGCCGAGGGCAGCGCGCGTGATGTGGACAAAGCCGCCCGGCGATGCGAACGCGTTGACGCCGTCGGTGTCGAGCACGATGAAGGTCCACGGCAGGTCGGGTCGCTCGGACGCCTTGGCGAGCGTCGTCCCCACCAGGGTGACGTACTTGTGGATGGCGGCGTCCTGCACCACGCCGAAGCGCTGGCGCACCTTGCTGCTGACGTCGGCCCCGATCGTCCGCTCCTCTTCATCCGTGAAGGTGAGGTCGTCGATCTTCTTCTTCGTATCCTGCACCTGCTGGGCACGCCGGACGGCGCCGCCGAGACCGCCCAGCTGCGCGAAGGCAGGTGTGCTGAATGCCAGGAGGGTGAGCGCGAGCACTGTCTTCTTCATACACCAGCCTCTTTGGTATTCACGGGGGGCGCGTCGGATATGGGGGCGATGGTATCAGGAGCGGATCGACCGACGACCTCGAAAATCGCCACCGGCTTGGTCTTCCCTTTGACAACGACGTCGCCGAGCGGTTTGAACACGTATTGTCCAGTCAGCCGCTGCCGGGTCTCGTCGCTGATGATGATGTGGGTCCCGTAGTGCTTGTTGAGCGACTCCAGCCGCGAGCCCAGGTTCACGGCATCGCCAATGACCGTATAGCTCATGATCTGGTCCGACCCGATGTTGCCGGCGATCATCGGCCCGGTGTTGACGCCGATGCCGATATCGACCTTCACGTCGAGTCCCTCGGCCAGCCACTTCTCGTTCAGCTGCCGTAGCTCGGCCATCATGTCGAGCGCCGCCTCGACTGCGTGGTCGGCATGCTGCGTGTCGTCGAGCGGCGCGCCGAACAGCGCCATCACCATGTCGCCGACGAACTTATCGACCGTGCCCTTGTGCCGGAAGACGATCTCGACCATGCGCGTGAAGTATTCGTTCAGCATGTGCACGATTTCTTCGGGCTGGCCTTTCTCCGTAATCGTGGTGAAGCCGCGAATGTCGGAGAACAGCACTGTCATGTCGCGCCGCTGTCCGCCGAGGCGCGCCAGGTCGGGGTTGGCGACAAGCTGGGCGTAGACGTCCTTCGACACGTACTGGCCAAATAGCCGCTTCATCTTCCGCTTCTCGCGCCCCTCGATGAAGTACTGGTAGGCCACACCGCCAAACAGCGCCATCGACGACGCGAAGACCGGCTGCGTGACGTTCAGCCAGGTGCCGCCGGCAAAGAGGCGCGTGGCGGCCCAGCCGAACATCGCCAGCAGAGCCAGCGTGGCCGCACTCGCCCACCACGCCGGCAGCATCGTGGCCAGCACGCCCACCGCCAGCGCGACGCCGAGCACGGTGGCGACGCGCGCGGCTTCCGGAGCCGGCGCGAGGAAGCGGCGCGAGAGAAAGTCGTCGGCCACGGCGGCGTGCACCTGGATGCCCGGCATCTTGCCGCCGGCGAACGGCGTCTCGAACACGTCGTACAAACCGGAGGCCGTGACGCCGACAAAGACGATCTTGTCCTTGAAGACCGCGGGATCGACGTTCGGTTTCTCACCCGCCAGGATCTGCTCTTCCGAGTAGAGCAGGTCGAAGAACGCGTAGCTCGGATACGGCCGGCTCTTCATGTCCGCAAGCAGCGCCGGGCCGCGGAAATCGACAAGTCCCCACTGGTAGGCCCGGATGCCGTCGGCGGTGCGGACGGTGCGGAGTTGCACGGGCAGCGCCGTGTTGCCCAGATGCAGCGTGTCGCGGTTGGCGCGGATGGTGGCCGGGTCGAGCTGCACCGACCTGAGTGCGGCGGCCAGCCCCAGCGACGGCAGCGCGCGTGTGCCGACGCGAACGAACGGCACGGTGTGACGCAGCGGACCGTCGGCGTCGAGCACGAAGAGGTTGTGTCCGAAGCCGGCCACGGCATCGGCCAGCGCGGTAAAGGGCGGAAAGATCACTTTCCGCTCGGCCACGAACGGCGAGTCGATGGTGAACCCGGCATCGGGCACCACCGCCGCCGCGTCGGCTGCTTCGCCTTCATAGGTGGCGTCGGAGAGCATGATGACGTTGCCCGACTTCTTCACCGAGTCGATGAACGCCGCGTCCGACTCGGCGCCCGACACCGTGTCGCCGCCGAAGGCGAACCCTGCGCGCGTATCGGCCTCGGCAAAGCTGACGTCGTAGGCGACGACCTTGGCCGGCGCCCGCTGCAGGAAGTCGATGAGCATCGAATGTACGGCGCGCGGCCAGGGCCACCGCCCCGCATTCGGCTGCAGATTCCGGAGGGAGTATTCGTCGATCTCGACGAGCGCGAGGTCGCGGCGTGCCGTCTCCGGCCTGGCGGTGCGGGCGAGACGCCAGTCGTAGGTGCGGAACTCGATCGACTGGAGCGGGTCGACGCTGCCGGCCGACTGCCGCGCAAACACCAGTGCGAGGCCCAGCACCAGGGCCCCTGCTCCCACTCCCAGCACCAGCCCTGCTATCGCCTTGCGCACGCTGCCTGCTTGTCCGGCGCCGTCGCGCCTAGATTTCGAACGCCAGCCCTTCGCAGGCGGCGTCGGTGGACGGGAACACGCGGCGTGCGGCTCCCACAATCTGCGTCAGCTCTGTGTCGGTTCGACCGGGCTTGTGATGGAAAAGAAACAAGCGGCCGGCGCCGCACTGCGCTGCGAACTCGGCCACCTGCCGCCAGTCGCCGTGGCCCCAGCCCCGGTGCCGCACCAGTTCGTCCGGGGTGAAGTGGGCGTCGGAGATGAGCGCCGCGCAGCCCTTGCAGAACGCGAGCAGCGGCTCGTCGACCGCCGGATTGCCGAATTCATGATCCGTGACGTAGCACAGGTCACCCGATCGCCCGTGGATGCGGTACGCGAATGCCCCACCGGGATGCGTGAGCGGCTGCACACTCACCGGGAAGCCGCCGATCTCGTGACGCGACGGTTCGAGGAAGGTGACGGTTGGACGATTGGGGAGGCTCGCGAACGGCACCGGGAAGTTTGGCGGCCTGAACAGCGACTCGATCCAGTCGGCGGGCACGTCGGCGAGCGCCGGCGCGAACACGTCAGGCGTCCAGCCCGGGCTGTAGAGGGGGCCGAAGAACGGCAGGCCTTGCGTGTGGTCCCAGTGATAGTGCGACAGCAGCAACGGCGTCGGGCGCGGTTCGCCGGCGAACGTGTCGCTGAGGCCTACCAGGCCGGAGCCGCCATCGAGAATGAGGTAGGCGCCGCGCCGGTCGTCGCGCACTTCGACACACGGCGTGTTGCAGCCAAATCCGATGGCCGCGGGCGTCGCCCACGGCACCGATCCCCGAACTCCCCAGAAACGGACCAGCATCGATGTTCGGAGGATGATAGCGCGGGAATTTGCTCAGCGAGCGACACGAGCCTCTCGCGGTTGCGCGAAATGTCGTGACGATGACGCGGTGAGGCGCGAATGGCGCTAGGCGGCGCGCTTGACGTCCTGTTCGACCTGGCCGTCGCGGATGTGAATGGCGCGGTGGGCGTAGGCGGCCACCTCCGGTTCATGGGTCACCAGGACGATGGTGTTGCCGGCGGCATGCAGGCGTTCGAACACCTCCATGATTTCGATGCCGGTCTTGGAGTCGAGGTTGCCGGTCGGTTCGTCGGCGAGCAGGATGGACGGGTTGTTTACCAGGGCGCGGGCAATGGCCACGCGCTGGCGCTGGCCGCCCGACAGCTCGTTCGGCCGATGGCTCATGCGGGTGGACAGTTCCACTTTATCGAGCGCCGACTTCGCCCGCTGTTCGCGTTCCTTCGCCGAAACACCGGCGTAGACCAGCGGCAGTTCGACGTTGCGGAGCGCCGTGGCCCTTGGCAGGAGGTTGAAGGTCTGGAAGACGAAGCCGATCTCTTCGTTGCGGATACGGGCCAGCTCGTTGTCGTCCATCTGGCTCACCTGCTTGCCGTTCAGCAGGTACGAGCCTTTGCTGGGCGTATCGAGGCAGCCGATCAGGTTCATCAGCGTCGACTTGCCCGAGCCCGAAGGCCCCATGATGGCGACATATTCGCCGCGATCGATTTGAATCGAGACGCCGCGGAGAGCATGAATCTGCTCTTCGCCCATCTGGTAGGACTTCCAGAGATCGACAGTTTCAATCAACGCCATGGCTGTCCATCATAGACGACCGGCGGCGGCCGCTGGTTCCCGCGGGGGGGCGATGGGCGGGGGGCGATGGGCGCCGCTTCTCGTGGCAGATGCCGTATGTCACGAGGAATGTTCTCCTCATGTCCGCAGCCAACGAGGCACAACTTGACGACCGCTTCGCCGTATCGGCCGTTTCTGGCCTGAATTCGAAAGGAACCGGGCGGCATGGGCTAGGCTCCGACGACGCTAGAATGCGCGCATGCAGAGGGAGGACGACATGAACCGTGCAACGTCCGGCGTGAGGCTCACCTGGGATGACTACGTGCACTTCCCCGAAGACGGGAAGCGGCACGAGCTGATCGACGGAGAGCACTTCGTGACGCCAGCGCCGACTCGCACACACCAGACCATCGTGATGAACCTTGGTGGTCACCTGTGGCAGTACCTGCGGCAGCACCCGCTCGGTTCAGTGTTCAACGTCTCGCTCGACGTCATCCTCTCTGAGCACGATGTCGTGCAGCCCGACCTGCTGTATTCCTCGCGTGAGCGCGAAGCCACCTTCGAGCCGTCACGGTGGGTGAAAGGCGCGCCCAACCTCGTCGTCGAGGTCGCGTCGCCGAGCACGAGGCGTCGTGACGAGACCCTCAAACGCCACCTGTACGAGCGCTATGGTGTCGACGAATACTGGCTGGTCGATCCGGAGGCGGAGACCATCCTGGTACTGCGCCTGGCGGGCGACACGTATCGCGAAGCCGTCCGGCTCTCTGCCGAGAGCGGCGACGGACTGACGACGCCGCTGTTGCCGGGGCTGGAGCTGGGGCTCAGTGAGTTGTTTGCGAAGTAGCTGGATGCTGGTGTGTCCAGTCAGTGACCACACACACACCTCCCGCCAAAGACAGTCAACTAAGTTTCGTGTGGAGAGTCTCTGTCGCGAGCATGACCGATAAGGTCACTAGCCTTGACGTATGACCGCGGGGGCCCATCGGCGAACGTCGTCGCAGCCAGGCCGTGACATATCATCGCGTCAGCGATTCCCTATGACCGTTGCCCACGCACTCGAATCCGCCACCGACCCCAAGATTCGCAAACGCGGCGGCGAGTACTTCCTCAGGGGCGCCGTGGTGCACTTCGATCCGCAGTTAACCTTTGTCTACGCGGTGGTCCGCGGCTCCGACGACTACGTCGTGCGGCTCGAGCTCGGAGGCGAGGCCATACTGGGCACGTGCAGCTGCCCGTTCTTCAGCGACCACCTCGAGCCCTGCAAACACCTCTGGGCCGTCGCGCTCACCTGCGACGCCCGCGGGGCACTGCAGTGGCCGGACACTATTCCGTCCGCCGAGCTCGACTTCGTCGCCATGCCCTTCGACCACGCGCCGGACGGCGAAGACTGGTCCCGGGACGACCCCGAATTCCATCGCGCGCGACCGACGGCGCCGCCGCGCGACGCAGGACCGTCCGCCTGGCGGCAGGCCCTCGCTGCCATCACCTCGATGCCCCGGCCGGCGACCGACCCGCGCGTGGTGCCGGCCCATCTGCTCTACGTCATCGACCTGGCGGCCTCGCAAGCGGCCTCAGCGCTCGTCGTTCACCTGCTCGTGCAGGAGCAGAAGCAGGACGGCACCTGGGGTGTCCCGAAGCCGGCACGCATCAACAGCGCGCAACTTGCCGTCCAGCCTGAGCCAGATCGCCTCATTCTCGGACGCCTGGCCGGCGCCCGCCCCGTGCACGACTGGGCCTGGACCGCCGTCAGCGGCGACCTCCCCTCGGTGTTCCATCTGCGCGGCGTCGTTGCCGACGACCTGCTGCCCACGATCTGCTCGACGGGCCGATGCCGACTGGCGATGACACGCGTGCCGGCGTCGCGGCCCCAGGACGCGCCGCTCACCGAACTGGTCTTCGACGGCGGTGCGCCGTTCGCGGGAGCCCTTCGTGTCACGCGAAACGACGGCGCCGGCGTCTACACGGTGGAAGGCGAACTCGTTCGCAACAACACCAGCATTGCGCTCGACGGGGTGCACCTGCTACTCGACGACGGGATCGCGATCACACGGAGCGGCGCCGTTCGTCTCGCACCGGACGGAGCCACGGCGTGGCTGCACCAGTTGCTGGCGCGCGGCACGTTGCGCGTACCGGTATCGGAAGCGGCGCGCCTGCGCGAGGCCCTGCTGCTGTCGGGCACGTCGGATGCCGCGGGGCTTCCGGAGGAACTGCGCACGGCCGTCGTGGACACGATGCCCGTGCCGCATCTCTCACTGCGCTCGCCACGGCAGGGCGCCAGATTCCTGCAGGCGGACCTCTTGTTCTCCTACGACCGCGGCCCCGCGCACGCGGCCTCCACCGTGCCGCTCGCGCCCACGCTCGACCCGCAGCGCATGGCGCGGCGCAAGCCCGACATCGAACGCCTGGCGCACGACCGCCTGCGTGCCCTGGGGATACGCCCCGTGTGGGATGCGTGGGAACGGCGACAGGTTGCACAGGTGGCCGCGGCCGATGTGCCGCGGATCGTTCGGCTGCTCGTCGGCGAGGGCTGGCACGTCGAGGCCGACGGCCGGCGCTGCCGCGTGGCCAGCACCGCCCCCACCCTGCACGTCACGTCGGGCCTCGACTGGTTCGAACTGCATGGTGAGGCGATGTTCGACGACCAGCGAACGGCCCTGCCGCAGTTACTGGAAGCCATTCGCGGACGACAGGGCACCGTGGTGCTCGGCGACGGGACGATCGGGATCCTGCCCGACGAATGGATGCGTAACTTCGCCCCGTTCGCGCTGGGCACCCGCGCCGAGGATCATGTTCGTTTCAGGCCCTCACAGGTGGCCCTGCTCGATGCGCTGCTGGCAGCCACACCGGGGGTGGACTGGGACAGGCGCGCGGCAGCCGCGCGCGATCGGCTGCACGCCTTCGACGTGGTCCCTCCAGCCGACCCACCTCCGACCTTCACGGGAACGCTTCGCTCTTACCAGCGTGAAGGCCTGGGCTGGCTCGTGTTCCTCCGCGAGTTCGGGTTCGGCGGCTGCCTCGCCGATGACATGGGACTTGGCAAGACCGTTGTGGTGCTCGCACTGCTCGATGGTCGGCGCCACGAGCGCCAGACAGCAGGCCAGACGCCGCAGCCCTCACTGGTCGTCGTCCCGCGCTCGGTGCTGTTCAACTGGCAGCAGGAAGCCGCCCGGTTCGCTCCAGAGCTGAGGGTGCTCGACTTCTCGGGCGCCGATCGTGCCAGCCGCATGCACCAGATCCTCGAAAGCGACCTCGTACTCGTCACCTACGGTACGCTCCGGCGCGACGCGGCGGCACTGGCGGACGTGGCGTTCGACTACCTCATTCTCGACGAGTCGCAGACGATCAAGAACGCCAACACGGTTGGTGCCAGGTCTGCCCGGTTGCTGAAGGGCGAGCATCGGCTGGCGCTGAGCGGTACGCCTGTGGAGAACCGGGTCGGCGATCTCTGGAGCCTGTTCGAATTCCTGAATCCGGGACTGCTGAGCGGCGCCACCGCGTTCGGACGCACCTTCTCCGGCAAGACCGATGGCGACGAACTGCGACTGCTGGGCCGGGGACTGCGCCCTTTCATCCTGCGGCGCACCAAGGCGCAGGTGGCGTCGGAGCTGCCATCGAAAACCGAGCAGACGATTGTCTGCGAACTGGAGCGACGGCAGCGGACGCTCTACAACGAACTCCGCGACCACTATCGACGCACCTTGCTCGGCAAGGGCGACACCTGGCAGCGCGCGAAGCTGCAGGTACTCGAAGCCCTGCTGCGTCTGCGACAGGCTGCATGTCATCCTGCGCTGGTCGACCCGACACGCGACAATGACACGTCGGCCAAGCTCGACCTGCTGGTGCCTCGCTTGGTCGAGACCGTGGAGGACGGACACAAGGCGCTCGTCTTCTCGCAGTTCACGAGCTTCCTTGCCCTGCTTCGCAGGCAACTCGACGCGCGCGGACTCTCCTACCAGTATCTCGACGGTCGGACGAAGGACCGAGCGGCCCGCGTGGAACAGTTCCAGACCGATGATTCGTGCCGGTTGTTCCTCATCAGCCTCAAGGCCGGTGGTGTTGGACTGAACCTGACCGCCGCAGACTACGTCTTCATCCTCGACCCGTGGTGGAATCCGGCGGCGGAGGCCCAGGCGGTCGATCGTGCGCACCGCATCGGGCAGACCCGCAACGTCTTCGCCTACCGGCTCATCGCACGCGACACGGTGGAAGAACGCGTGCTGGAACTGCAGCAGCGCAAGCGCGAACTCGCCGAGGCCATCATCACTGCCGACAACAGCGTCGTCCGATCCCTGCAGAGGGAAGACCTCGAACTGCTGCTGTCATAGGTGAGACCTACGTTTCGTTCTCGTACTGCGCCTTCAGCTTCGCCATCATGCTCGGGTCCGCAAGCGTCGTCGTGTCGCCGACGGCCTTGCCCTCGGCAATATCGCGCAGCAGCCGACGCATGATCTTGCCCGACCGGGTCTTGGGCAGGTCGGCCGTGAAGATAATGTCGTCCGGCTTGGCGATGGCGCCGATCTTCTTGGCGACGTGCTCGCGCAGTTCCTCGAGATGCGCCTTCGTGCCGAAAATGCCTTCCTTCAGCGTGACGAACGCCGCAATCGACTGCCCCTTGATCTCGTGCGGCTTGCCCACCACCGCGGCCTCGGCCACGCTCGGGTGGTCGACCAGCGCACTCTCCACTTCCATGGTGCCGATACGGTGCCCCGCCACGTTCAGCACGTCGTCCACGCGCCCGAGCAGCCAGAAGTTGCCCTCGGCATCGAGCTTCGCGCCGTCGCCGGTGACGTAGGTGCCAAGCCCCCACTTGTGCCAGTACTGACGGGCATAGCGTTCGGGATCGCCGTAGATGCCGCGCAGCATCGACGGCCACGGGCGCGTAATGGCCAGGAACCCGCCGCCCACCTCCACCGTCTCGCCCTTTTCGTTCCGGATCTCGGCCGAGATGCCGGGGAAGGGACGTGACGCCGAGCCCGGACGTGTGGTGACGACACCCGGCAGGGGCGTAATCATGATCGCGCCGGTCTCGGTCTGCCACCACGTGTCGACCACCGGGCAGCGCTCACCGCCAATGAACTTGTAGTACCACACCCACGCCTCGGGATTGATCGGCTCACCGACCGAACCAAGCAGGCGCAGCGACGACAGGTCGTGCTTGGCCGGCCAGTCGGTGCCCCAGCGCATGAACGCACGAATGGCCGTCGGTGCGGTGTAGAGAATGGTGACGCCGTACTTCTCGATGAGCGACCAGAAGCGATCCTTCTGCGGCCAGTCGGGTGCGCCCTCGTACATCAGCACGGTGGCGCCGTTGGCCAGCGGCCCGTACACCACGTAGCTGTGCCCGGTAACCCAGCCGATGTCGGCCGTGCACCAGTACACGTCCTCGTCTTTCATGTCGAACACGAGCTTGGTGGTGGCGTAGGTACCGGTGAGGTAGCCGCCAGTCGTGTGCACAATGCCCTTCGGCTTCCCGGTGGTACCCGACGTGTAGAGGATGTAGAGCATGTCCTCGGCGTCCATCGGCTCGGGCTCGCACTTCGCCGACGCGTCCTGCATCAGGCGGTGGTACCAGTGGTCGCGCCCTTCCTTCACGTGCACCATCTTCATCGCCTGTTCGCCGCGCTGGACGATGACGACGCTTTCGATGGAGGGCGTGCCTTCGAGCGCTTCGTCGGCCATCTGCTTCAACGGCACGATCTGGCCGCGGCGATAGCCGCCGTCGGCGGTGACCAGCACCTTGCACAGGGAATCGTTGATGCGGTCGCGCAGCGACTCGGCGCTGAAGCCGCCGAACACCACGCTGTGCACAGCGCCGATGCGTGCGCACGCCAGCATGGCGATGGCCAGTTCCGGAATCAGCGGCAGGTAGAGAGCCACACGGTCGCCCTTCTTCACGCCGAGCGACTTGAGGACGTTCGCGAACTGCGACACCTCACGGTAGAGGTCGTGGTAGGTGAGCGTGCGGCGGTCGCCCGGCTCGCCTTCCCAGATGATGGCGGCCTTGTTGCGCCGTGGACCGCGCACATGGCGGTCGACGCAGTTCACGCTGGCATTCAGCTGTCCGCCGACGAACCACTTCGCGTGTGGCGGCTGCCAGTCGAGCACCTGCGTCCAGGGCCTGGACCACTCGAGTTCGGCGGCGCACTTCGCCCAGAACGCCTCGGGATCGCGCGCCGCCTCCTCGTAAATCGCCTCGTCGCGCACCAGCGCCTGCGCGCGGAACGACTCGGACGGCGGAAAGGTGCGGTCTTCGCGAAGAAGATCGCTGAACTCGGCGGTCTTGGGATCGGCCATGCGCCGATTCTAACTCCGGATGTCGTCTCAGGCGGGCCGGCGCGGGCGCTACGGGTTCGGCGCGGACACCGCCGACGGCTTCGCGAACAACACCGCTCCCACCACCCCGGCCATCGTCGACACGATCGAGCCGACGACGAGCGTGAACATGAACGCGATGACGCGAAGGAGCACGACGCCGACGGGGCCCGGGCCGCGGCCGAGATCGAACTGGGCGGCACCAGACCCCGACATGTCGCGCAAGCGCTCGAGGAACTGCCGTTCGACCGGACCGACGAGAAGTCCTATGGGAATGGAGAGCACGAACTGGCAGGTCGCGCCGATCAGGCCGGCCAGCAAGCCGACGATGGCGCCGTCGGCTGCTGTGATCGGCCCGGACCGGTTCTGCTGGAGCAGGTAGGCCGCCAGCAGTCCGCCGGTCACGACCCACAGGCAGCAGCAGAGGTTTCCGGCGCTGATGATGGGGAGCGCGGACAGCACGCCCATCACGAGGCCGCCGAGCAGTGCGGGTTGCAGATAGGTGGACATCAGACGGTCGCTCGCCTCCGGTCCCATCCTACAGGACGTCGCCCACTGCCGGAGCGGGTGCGGGTGCTAGCGAGCCCGTGGCGAGCGCGGCGTTTCCGGAGAAACAGCCGCACCCTCCACGTGGCACGTGACGACTAGAAGTTGACCAGCAACGCGAGGCGCATCATGCGGCCCTGCAGGAAGTTCTGCGGCCGACCGAGCGTCGAACTGAGACCCGTCACGAGCGACGTGGTCTGGATTTCCTGGAGCACGACGTTGTTGTTCGTGAGGTTGAACAACGCGAACTGACCCTGGAACTCCCGGCTACCCACCTTGAACGTGCGCTTCGCGCTGGCATCCAGCTGGTTCCAGCGTTCCTGGAACTTGGTGTTCGGCGCGATCAGGTTCACGCCAGGGGCCTGGGTCTGGGTGCCGGCAGCCAGCAGGATCGGGGCAGAGGTCGGCACCCGTGTGCGTTGCCCGTTCGGGTAGACCGACGCCGGTACCGACCAGTAGACGCCGAGTGACGGGTCCTGCGCGGTATAGGTGTTGCCCTTGCCGGCGTAGCTCATGAAGACGGCGCTGACCTCGACGCCCCACCCGAGCGGATAGTTACCCGCGATCTTGAAGTCGTTCCGGAAGGGCGGCGTCGACGTCTTGCCGTACTCCTGGAAGGTCTTCCCGGACTGGTCGCAGAAGCGCAGCTTGTTGGGGTCGTACTGGTCGCACGTGACAGTAACGACGCGGTCGTTGGTCCAGCCGCCGAAGATCGTCGAGCGGCGTGGCAGGCGGGCGGTGAAGCTCACCTCGAAGCCGTCGTAGATCGTGTGGTTGATGTCCGAATTCACGTCGACCAGGCTGCTCGCGTACTGTCCCGCCTTGGCCGGGTTCAGGTTGAACAGGGTGATCATCTCGCCGTTCCCGATCGGGCTGGCCACCTGGAACGAGGTCCAGTCCGCCGGCGTGAGCGCCGAGTTACGCTGTGCTTCCTGGTTGTAAAAGCGCCGATGGAACCATCCGCCGAAGATGGCGAGGCGCGGCAGCAGTTGATGCTGAACGCCCAGCGTGGTCTCGAGGTTGTACTCGCGGCGAAGGTTCGAATCCGCCTTTCGACCGGTGGACACCCCGAAGTTCGCGTTGCCGCTCGGACCGATCTCGTTGTCCTGCGCGATGTCGTCGGTGTTCAGGTCGCGCCAGGTGCGCACGTCGGTGACGGTCGTGAACGGGTCGTAGCGCTTCGCCCAGCCACCGGCCCACGGCAGCATGTACTTGCTGACGCTGCCCTTGAGCGCCGTCTTGGTGTTGCCGAAGAGGTCGTAGACCATCGCCACGCGCGGCGAGATGTCGGTCCACTTCGGCTGGTTCGGAGTCGTGTCGCGACAGAACGCCGGCACGAAGCGGCCAGCCTCGCGGCAACCGCCCTGGCTCTCGGCCTTGAACATGTCGATGCGCACACCCGGGCTCAGGGTGAAGCGCTTGAACGTCCACGTGTCCTGCGCGTAGAGGCCGAGGTCGTAGTTCACGTACGAGAAATAGCGCGTCGGCGTGTTGTAGACCGTGACGGTGTTCGGCACGCAGTTTTGCAACGCGTCCTGCGCACAGCTCCGTCCAGCGCCCGCGTCGTTGTAGTTCTGCACAAGGTCGCCCGTGCGGATCTGGGAGTTGCCGTCGACGCCGGATGACCACTGCGCGCCGGTCCTGAACGAATGGGATCCGGTAACGTACGAGAGCGCACCGGACAGCACCCGGCGGTCGGGATACGTGCCGGTCGAGCCACCTGGCGCCGCGCCCCAGACGTTGCCGTTCGCGGCGGAGTGCGTGACTGTCTTGTACCAGTCGGCGGTGAACGGACGCGCCGCAATGTCCTCGATCGCCGGCTGGTAGCGCTGGCTCAGGCGCTCGACGTTGGTCGAGTAGCCGATTTCGAGCAGCATGCGGTTGGTCAGGGTTGAGGTCAGCTTGGCCTGACCGACGTAATAGATCGCGTGCTTCGGATCGCGAATGTCCGACGCCGTGATGGGGTCGTAGCCGGACAGCAGTTCCGGATCCTTGTGTTTCCAGATGCGCTCGAAGTACGACGCCACCTTGGTCTTCGAGTTGGCCTGGTAGGTCAGCCGGATCAGGGCGTCTCGCACGTACTGGTGCTGGATGGAGGGGTCGCCGGCCTTGTGGTCGATCCCCTGGCTGTCGGAGTAGTCGCTCTGGTAGAACGAGTTGCCGACGCCCTCGTCAACCGAGACGTGCCTCGCGGTTCCGAAGTACCACAGCCGATTCTGCTTCAGCGGACCACCCATGTTGAAGTTGAAGTCCTGCACGTGGTCGACGAAGTTCCTGAAGGTGAACCCTCGCGCGCGGAGGTCGTCGTCCAGGTTGTTGGCCTGCCAACCTGAGGCCGTGCCGCCGAAGAAGCCGCCTCCCTTGATGGTGTTGCCGCCGTCCTTCGGGATCATGTTCACGCGGACGCCGCCGGCGGCCACTTCCGCGGGCAGTGCGCTGGTCTGGAAGACCACCTGCTGCGCCAGCGCATCGTCGTTGTAGGCCTGGATGTTGCCGTCGCCCATGGAGCTGTTCACGCTCATGCCGTCCACCTGCATGCTGGTGTGTCGGTCGTCGGCGCCGTGCGTGCGCATGTAGGTCTGTTCCATGCCCTGCGAGCCGCCGACGTCGGGCCGGCTCAACTTCACGCCGGGGACGATGGAGCCCACCGACTGCATGTTGCGGGTGGTCGGCAGTGCGTCGAGCACTTCGCGTTCGACAACCTGCGTGCGCTGCGCGTTCTGGACGTCGACGAGCGGTGCCTGCCCGGAGACGGTGATGCTTTCCTCGAGCGAGCCGACGCGAAGGTCGGCATTGATCGTCAGAGTGGAGTTGCCGGGGAGTTCGAGGCCGTCGCGGACCAGCGTGGTGAAACCGGACAGCATGAACGTCAGTTTGTAGCCGCCCGGGCGCAGGTCGACCATGTTGTAGCGACCGCTCTCATCGGTGATCACGGTTCGCGACTTTTCGATGAGGACCGGGCTTGCGGCCTCGACTGTGACGCCTGGCAGCACTGCGCCGCTGGTATCACGGACCATTCCGGAGAAGGCGCTCTGCGCGTGCGCCGTTCCCGGCAGAAAGGTGAGGCACCCAAGCACCAGCAGGGACATCCCGGCCAGCCTGGCGCCGACCCCTTCACCACATGCGCTATCGAACAACAATGTCCGGGACGTTCTGACACTCCGCAACATACTGCCTCCTGCCTTGGCTCATACGATGGACGACGAAGAATGACGTGCGGAGTGACGGTATGAAGTGGCCGACAGCGTAGCGCTGCGTCTCGGTGCGAACAAGCGAAATGACGCGGTATGTTCAAGACGACGAGCTATTCGCGCAAAAGCATGGATCTGTTGTTGCGCTGCGTGAGTAAGGCGAGGACGCGAGGAATGTCGACTTCGCCGGCGCCGGTGAGCAGCAGTTCTGGCGGCCCTGGTGCGCGGCGGCGGTTCAGGTCCCACGTGGTCATCACCTGCAATTGCGCCTCGCGACGCCTGGCTGCAGGCGCGGCAGCATCGACCGCGAATGCCGCGAAGCCGGGAAGCGAACGCAGCGAGCGCGCGGCGCCGAGCCGGACGGCATCGTACGGGTCGTCCAGCAGCCGGGCCAGGTGCGGCGCCATCCATTTCGTGCCAGACACCTCCTGGGCCGGAGGCCACGCCATGGCCTGCGCCACAATCGCGCGCTGACCGGCGTCGCCCTTCAGCAGCCACACCAGCGACGCCGCTGTCGTCGCCTCATCGCCGCCGACCGACGGTGCGGCCGTGCCGTACCAGCGCTGGAGCGCGTCGGCGGTCCACTTCAGGGTGCGGTCGAGGTGACACAGGTTGCAGGCATTCGGCCGTCCCGTGGCGAGGCTTTCCTGCGCGCTGGGTGAGCCGATGGTGTGGCTGCGGATGGTCTTGAGCAGGCCGTAGGTGGTGTACGGCATGTGGCAGTTGTAGCAGTAGCTCCCGGGAGAACTCGCGGCGTGATGCGTGTGCGTCGTGACCGACGCGCGCAGGGGCTCGTGGCACTGGAGGCACGCCTCGTTACTGGTATTCGGACGTCGCGCCGCGTCGGTCGCCAGCGCCCGCGTCGACAACTGATCGTCGGCCCACGCCTCGAGTGGGCGAGGGTCGTTCCCGTCCTTGTGCATGGCGTGGCACGAGAAGCAGGAGAGCGTGCGCTCTGGCGTGGTCGCGCGCAGGTAGCAGGGCGACTCGATGAGTCCGTTGTACTCGCGGCCAGAGACCCGCACGGTGCCGTCTGCCCAGAATGCATCGCGGATGAACCGCGAGTCGTCGGCGAGGAGCGCCTGCATGGCCGGCGAGTCGAGATTGCGCGTGGGCTGCGCCACGAAGCGCGCCGCCGAGAGGTCGTCGCCGGGACGGAACGGCAGGCCGCCACGATTGGCCTGCCTCTCGCCAGCGGCGTCGTAGAACTCCCATACGCTGTGACACTGTCCGCAGACCTGCGAGCCGCGCTTCGGGTCGAGGCGCAGCGGTTGCACCACCGTGGCGTCCTCGCCCCCGGTCAGGTGCAGGCGATAGCGGCGCAGCGCGCTTCGATTCGCCCCGACGTGTGCCGCCGCGGGGCCGTGGCACGACTCGCAGGAGATGCCGAACTCCACAACGGTCGTCTGTGCCGATTGCGTGGCCACCGGCTGCGAGCCGAACGGCGCGTCGAACTGCGGCTTCCCGTTGGTCGTGTGACAGACGACGCACGTGCTGTTCCAGTGACCGGTCTCGGACATCGGCGACTGAGTCGGGGGATGGAGCACTGCCATGCGCCTGGGGATCCAGCGCTGCTCGGCAACGAGGTACGCGGCTGGTAATTGTCCCAGCACGCGGCTATTGCCGGTGGCGTACCAGAACACCTGCTGATTGTGCGAGCCGGTGATCATCGTGACCTGGCGCTCGATACGAGGCCGTGCACCAGGGGGTGCCGGAGAATCGGGATCGTCGAAGCTGGCGAACAGCTGATCGCCCTGCTGGCGCAGGAGCATTGGCCGTCCCTGCACGTCGGAGACGGTCTGGTTCACAAAGCTCGGACGCGCGGCCCTCGGCGTCGCCACCTGCGTCATGCTGCGGTGGAAGGACGCGTGCCACGAGGCGTACTGGCTGGGATGGCACGCGCGGCACGTCCCGGACGAGACGAAACCGTCCGCCGGCTGCGCGACGGGACGGTTCGTCACACGCGATTCCAGTGGCGCGCTGATGCGCGTGGTGACCGACGCCATGCCGGACGCGGCTGCAAGCGTCAGCAACACGGCCAGGATGCGCGTCTGCAACAGAATTCGCTAGCGCGGCGCGTTGCCTGTGACTGTCACCGTGACCAGCTTGTCGGTGAACAGCACCCGATCGCTGGCGCGGCCCAGGAGCACATACTCGCCAGGCGTCGAGAAGCTGACCGAGGTTTGAGCCTTGTTGTCCTTCACCTGGATGTTGCGCGACTCGAAGGTCGCACTGGCAGGACCGCGGTAGACCATCCAGGTGACGAACGGCCCGCGCAGCGCGCCGGCCGGCGCCACTGGCGCCCGGGCTGGTGCGAGTTGCGGCAGGTTGGTCGGCGCATCGCTGCTGGCCACAAGCCCGGGAGGCGTTTCCTGGCCGATGGCCGGCTTCTTCGCCGCCGACGGCTTGGGCTTGCCGTCATCCACCACGGTGGCCGCAAGCATGAGCGCACGATTCGGAGCGACGCTCGCCTGGGTATCGATCGTGAACTCCGGCGCCTTGTTACCGACCAGTTCCGGCGAGGTCTGGCCACCGGTTGCCGCACCACCAGCGGGGTCGATCTCCCACTCGGGCTGGAGCCAGCCGAACGCCTTTTGCGTCTTGCCATTCACCGTGACGGTCCAGATTACTTCCTTCTTGCCCCAGTCCTTGGGCACGACCACGCTGAAGAGGTTGCGCTGGGTGCGAGTGTAGAAAAACGTTGGCTGGCCACGGTCTGGTCCACCCGGCTCGACGCTGTTGTTCGGCCCAACCGGGATCGACAGGTCCTCAACCCAGTTGCGATTCAAATAACCGAAGTGCAAGCTGAACGAACCATCGGGGTTTCGCGACCAGCCTTCGAACGCCGGCTGGACGTCCTGCCCCGAGCTGAACTTGAAGTTGTTGTCGACTTCCACCTGGGCGAGCGCGGGCCGACCAAGGCTCAATCCAAGCACGATCGCGAATGCGACGGCCACCGATCTTCGAAGATCCATGAGAACCCCTTGGGTTACGCGGCCGTACTACTACTGCTGCTGCTGCTGCTGCTGCTGCTGCTGCTGGGTCGTGGATTTTTTCTCGCGTTCGAGCTTGCGGGCGGCGACCTCGGATTTGTATTCCTCATCGGTCATGTCGTACCACCCAATCCACGCAAAGCCCATCTCGTCGATCGTGCGCTGACCGTCACCGACCCAGTTCTTCGGATCGGGATTGGCCTTGTTGGACTGCGAGTTGTCGTGCCACGTGATGACATGCAGCAGGGTTCCCGCAGGAATCAAAGGCGCCGCATCGTCGGTGTAGGTGTAGTTGAGATGCCAGTTGTAGCTGAAGTTGGTGCAACTGATCATCTCGGTCTTGGCGGACGACCCGCCTGTCGGGTAGATCAGCTCCAGGCATTGGCGCTTGCCGCGGATGTGCATGTGGGGCTGGAAGGACAGGATGCGAGCCGCCTTGTGCATCATGACGTAGCCGTCGATGCGCGCCACGCTGCCGCCGGGGATGTCGATCTCCGAGGTTGCCTGCGCCAACTGCTTCGACCAGCGAATGTGCTTCGGCACATAGCCGGCCGGGTGCAGCTTCATCGCGATTTCGATGAAGGCGTCAGTGGATTCGCCCACGGAGTGCAGGTGATAGCTGACCATCGCCTTCTTACCGGCCGAGAGCAGCACGCCGGAATCGTTCGTGTACACCTCGGCGTTCTTGCCGGACGCGTACTCGACGAGGAAGTCGCCTCCTTCGACGCCGAGGCTGTCATCGCCGCTCACATCCTTGTCGTCGCTATCCACCGCATAGGTCAGGGCGTGATGGACGACCTTGCGTGAGCCCGCTGTCGCGGCGCGTGTCTGGATCGCCTGGATGTAGCGGTCCTGCGCGATCGGGATGTCCGCGTAGAGGTTGCCGTAGAGATCCGGGCCCGATGCCGGCACGCGATACGCCGGGAATTTCACGACGATGTCCGGCTTGAACTGCCACTCGCCGCTATCGGCGAACTGGCGCGGAGGCGGCATGTCCGCGGGGTTACCGCGAGGCGCCCCGGCATCGACCCAGCGGCCAATCGTCGCAACCTCGTCGTTGCTGAGCGATGGGTCGTTCTTGAATGCGGTGATGCCGATCGACTTGTCGATATGGAAGGGCGGCATCTCGTGAGACGCGGTGCGTGCCTTGATGGCGCGGGCCCATGGCCTGGCGTCCTCGTAGGTCATGAGCGACATCGGTGCCATCTCGCCGGGCCGATGGCAGGCCACGCATGATCGCTGAAGGATGGGTGCGACGTCCTTGCTGAACGTTACCTGCGCGCTGGCGCCGGAGGTTTGCGCGGCTCCTGGTGCTGCGAACAACAGCAGGGCAGCTGCGGCGACGACAAGACTTCGGATTCCCACATATTGTCTGGCACGACGGCTCATGCTCTTCCTCGCCTTCACGGTGACCGACGGATTTCCGACGCGCCGAAATAGTGGCGCTCATACTGCTGCCCGCCTCGGCCCATTGTCAATGTTCATTTTCGCCGTGCGGCTGCGCGTCGCTCAGATCGAGGCCGCTGCGCCACAACCCAACTGGACTTACAATCGCGCCGCGACGATGCCCACTGACCCGCGCCTGCCTGGCCAAACCTCATCTGTAGCTGATACGGACGCTGCCGCACGCCATCTCCGGACCGGATGGTGGTCGATCGCCGGGTTCGGACTGCTGGGGTTGGTGCTCGAGACGCTGCACGGCTTCAAGGTCGGGGCGTATCTCGACGTGTCGAGCGAGACGCGCCGCCTGATGTGGACGCTCGCCCATGCGCACGGTACCCTGCTCGGCCTGGTGCACGTCGGACTCGGGGTGACGATACGGACGGCCGGGCTCGCTGGAGCCGACCTCCGGCGCGCGTCGGCGTCGCTGACCGCAGCCGGGTTTGTACTGCCGCTGGGCTTTTTCGCTGGTGGCGTTCGCTTCTACGCCGGAGATCCCGGTCTGGGCATCGCACTCGTGCCCGTCGGAGCCGTGCTGCTCATCTACGCAGCCGCATCCATCGCACGGCTGTTGCCGCCGCGTGTCTAGGCAAACCATGCGAACGGCACCGGGTAGAAACAGGAACGGCGTGCTCGAGGCACGCCGTTGCTATCCGCTATCGCGACGCCGAGTCCGCTGACGCGGAACTAGTCGTAGTACTCGCGACCGAGGTGCGTGATGAGTTCCTCGCCCTTGAGGTATCGCAGCGTGTTCTTCAGCTTCATCAGCTGAATGAACAGGTCGTGCTCCGGGTAGAGGTCCTTCGCGCACATAGGGCTCTTGAAGTAGAACGAGAGCCACTCCTGGATGCCCTTCATGCCCGAGCGCTTCGCCAGGTCGAGGAACAGCGCCACGTCGAGAACGATGGGCGCCGCCAGGATGCTGTCGCGGCAGAGGAAGTTGATCTTCAGCTGCATCGGGTAGTTCAGCCAGCCGAAGATGTCGATGTTGTCCCAACCCTCTTTGTTGTCACCACGGGGCGGGTAGTAGTTGATGCGGACAACGTGCGAGATGTCCTTGTAGAGATCCGGGTAGAGATGCGGCTGGAAGATGTAGTCGAGCGCGCCCTTCTTGCTCTCTTCCTTCGTCTTGAACGACTCCGGATCATCGAGTACCTCACCATCGCGGTTGCCCAGGATGTTGGTGGAGTACCAGCCGGCGACGCCAATCATGCGCGCCTTGAGGCCCGGCGCAATGACGGTCTTGATGAACGTCTGGCCGGTCTTCATGTCGTTGCCGCAGACGGGCGAGCCGGTCTTCGCGGCCAGCTCCTGCAGCGCGGGAACTTCGGCGCTCAGGTTCGGCGCCGCGTTGCCGTAGGGCAGCCCTTCGCTGATCGCCGCGTACGCGTAGATCATGCTGGACGCAATCGCCGGGTCGTTCGCTTCGAGCCCCTGCTCGAAGGCAGCGAGGGAGGCGTGGCAGGGCGCTTCCTGGAGGAAGATCTCGGTGCTGCCGGCCCAGATGACCACGATGCGGTCGCAGTTGTTGTCGGCCTTGAACTTCCGGATATCGGCGACCAGCTGATCGGCGAGGTCCTTCTTGTTCTTGCCCGTCTTGACGTTCGGGCCATCGAGCCGCTTCACGTAGTGGCGATCGAAGACGGCCGACATCGGCTTGACGGCAGCGAGCTCGTCCTTCACCTGGTCGAGCAGCTTTTCTTCGAGCACCCCCGCGTGCTTCGCAGCTTCGTAGCAGTTGTCTTCGAAGATGTCCCATCCGCCGAAGACGATGTCGTTCAGCCCGGCCAGCGGCACGAACTCGCGAATCAGGGGCGACCGGTTGTCGGTGCGCTTCCCGAGACGGATGGTGCCCATCTCAGCGAGTGAGCCGATTGGTTTCGCGAGCCCCTTCCGAATGGCGAAGACGCCGGCGATGGTAGTTGTGCTGACGGCACCAAGTCCGACGAGCAGGACGCCAAGCTTGCCCTTGGCAGGAGCGATTTGAACAGATGTAGACACGGAGAAAAACTATATCATCTTCGGTTGATGTTCTCGTTTCTTGGGAAAACCAACCCCTACATGCTGATTACCGGCATGTCGGGCGTGAAGATGGGCGACCGGATGCTGCAGGTGGGCTGCTCCGACGGAGGCGCCCTGGCAGCGATAGCCTCGAAGGTCGGCCTGTCCGGCCGCGCGCTGGCCATCGTGCCCGACATCGCCACGGCCGTTCGCGTGCAAAACGGTGCACGGCGGCAGGGTGTGCTCGTCGACGTGGAGGTCGCCCCGCCAACGCCGCTCCCAGCCGGCGACGCCGATCTCGACCTGGTGGTGGTGGACGACGCCGCACGCCAATTCGCGTCGCTGGACGCCGCGATGCAGACGGCCATCGTGCAGGACACCATCCGCGTGCTCAAGCCGGGTGGCCGCATCCTCGTCATCAGTGCCCTGCCGGCCGAAGGGCTGGCTGCGGTGCTCGGCCGCGGTCCGAAGGGACCGGCCTACGACGCCACCGCCACGCTCGAAGCCGGAGGCTGCCGGTTCGTCCGGGTCCTGGGCGAACGCGAAGGCCTCAGGTTCGTCGAAGGGACGAAGAACAGAGGTTAGTCGCAAGTCGCAGGTCACAAGTCGCCGGTCGTGCGTCGTTGGTCGGGGCTGCAACGTAACACCTGACGCTGCTATCTGACTGGTACCTTCGTCTTCAGCTCCTCGAAGGCGTTCTGCACGACGACCAGTTGCAGCGCCGAGGCGGCCGGCGGCTCCTTGATAATCAGAAACCGCGTGGCATCAGATGACACGTCATAGGTGCGGCCTGATCCGGGCCCCGCGAAGAAGGCCCTGTCGAGTACCACTCGAGGCGCGTCGGCTTTGAATCCAGCGCCGTTCTCGACCTGCACACTCGCGAGACGGCCATCCGGCCTGCGGTAGAAAAGCTCTCTTCCACTCCGTGACCAGAGCGGCATAGAGCCGCCCTCATAGGACACCTGCCACCGTCCGTGGTCGAGTTCGGGGAAGGATCTCACGTACACCTCGAAGCGGCCCGATTCGTCCGATTCGTAGGCAATCCATCGTCCATCCGGCGAAATCTCGCCGTTCGATTCCTGAGCCCCGGTGTTCACGAGCGGCAGCGTGTCGTCCGTCGCCGCCGCACCAGAGTCGTCAGTGACAGGTACAAACACGAGGTCGGCCCCGGTTTGCGCGTTGGTGTGGAGCGCCACAACTCCGTGGCCATGTGACGTGAAGGACAACGGGTAGAGCGGGCGGAGGGGGCTGGCGATCGTCGTGGTGTCGCCCCTTCCGTCAGCAGCCCTCGACAGGATTCGCGTGCCGTCACTGAACAGGATTCGCGAACTGTCCGGGGACCACGTCGGCCATTGATCGAAGACGGGGCCGAAGGTCGCCCGCGTCAGTACCTTGCGATCGAAGTCCCATACCCAGATGTCGAATTCCTGGTCGCGCACCTCGAAAGCCACGCGATGTCCGTCCGGTGAAATCCGGGGATACGTGTAGCCTCTGGCCGGAGCTGGAATGGCATCCTCGTGTCCCTCACGATCCACCCAGGCCAGCGTGCGTGAATAGGCCTGATCGGAATCTCCCAGCAGGTAGGCGAGCGTCCCGTTCTGGGCGACGGCAAGTCCTGCCGCCCCTGTCACTGTCTTCACGGCGAGATGTTGTGCGATCGGGGCTGGCGCCCCGACGACCTGGAGGGTCCTGGCGTCGAAGGCAACAGCCTGTAACGTGCCGTTCGAGACGTACAGCAGGTGACCCGATGCGGCGTACCGCGGGTAGCTGCCACCAGGCACAAGCGTACGGTAACTGCCGGTCTTCCTCTCCAGCACGGCAACGGCACGGTTCTCCACTGCACCGGCACTGACAATCGTGAACAGCACCGCGTTCCCATCCGGAAGAACGTCTGGCTGGATGTGGTCGGACTCACCCCTGTTCGGATCGGGGCGCGTGAGGACCGTTGGTGTTCCGCCATTGGCGCTGACCTCGAGAAGACCGGTCTCTGGTGCTGCCGTGGCGAACACGATTGCATCGTTCGGACTCCAGCTTGCACCGCGAGTGGGTGAACCGGTCCTGCAGATGGTCACTGCCGGCCCTCCGGAGAACCGGACCTTCTTCAGTGCCTGCGTGCCATCGAAGTACCCAATCCATTCGGCGTCAGGCGAGAGGATGGGATTCCTGGGCGTGTGAAGTCCACGAATGGGTTGGGATTCGAGTGATTCCAGCGGGCGGGCGAACAGCGTCTGCTGTCCGTCGAGCATGCCGATATACGCCACACGGAGACCGTCCTGCGAGATGGCCAGATCGGGATCTGGATTTACGGATCCGATCACTTCGCCAGGCGAGGGCGGCAGCACGCTGCGTATCACCGCAGGACTAATCGGCGACTGCTGGCGCGTAATGAGCCAGGTTGCTGCGGCACCAGACACCAGCACACCGACAGAGATGGCCGCGATGCCTGCACGCCTCGAACGGCGACCGGGCGTCGCTGACGACGAACCCTGGCGGCCTCCCCCGTTTCCAGACAGCCAGAGGAGTTCGCGATGCAGATCGCGCGCGCCTTGCCAGCGTTCCTCGGGATCTTTCTCCAGACAGCGCTGCGCGATGTGTTCGAGGAGCGGCGACACGTCGGGGCGCCTGGTGGACAGTGGAAGTGGGCGATCCTTCAGGATGGCGCCGACGACGGCCGCGGAGGATTCGCCAGAAAAGGCGACGTGCCCTGTGAGCATCTCGTACAGCACAGCCCCAAACGCCCAGATGTCACTCCGTGCGTCGGCGTCCTTGCCTTCGACCTGTTCTGGCGCCATGTAGTGCAGGGTGCCGAGAATGGTGCCGGCACCCGTGAGGTGGGCGGAGGCGGCTGTGGCCGCCGTCTCGTCCGTCGAACTCGCAGCCGACACCGCCACGGAGGTCGTGGGCTTCGCGAGACCGAAATCGAGCAGCTTCGCGTGTGACGCGTTCGGTGAGCCCGTGCCCGCCTTCGCGAGCATGATGTTGCCCGGCTTCAGATCGCGATGGACGATGCCCTGCCTGTGCGCCGCGGCGAGCGCATCGGCCACCTCGATCGCGATGGAGAGAGCCTCATACAAGGGCAGCGCGCCCTTCGTCAGGCGCTCCGCGAGGGTTTGCCCCTGCACGAGCTCCATGACGAAGTACGCGGTGCCATCCGCTTCGCCAACGTCGTGCAACGTGCAGATGTGCGGGTGCTGAAGCTGCGAGATCGCTCGTGCCTCGCGGTCGAACCGAGCACGAAAAACCGGATCGCCAGCGAGGTCCGCAGGAAGCACCTTCAGCACGACGGTGCGGTCCAGCCTCGTGTCCCTGGCCCGATACACCTCGCCCATCCCGCCAGCCCCGAGCGGCGACACAATTTCATACGGGCCGAGGCGCGTGCCGGCGGTGAGGCTCATCTGTTGCGTTGCATTCTAACCACGGACGCCCCACGCCGTCGTCGCTCGGTCATCAGGCAGAGGGCCCAGGTCAGTGGTGAGAGGTTGGGGTTGCCGATTCCTCACGTTCGCCTTGCCGGCTGCGACTTGAGACTTTGAGACTTGCGACTTGCGACTTGCGACTATCGCAAGCACGTCAGGTGCCGGCCGCCGTCGACCGGGATGGTCTCTCCCGTCATCCACGCCGCTTCGTCCGACGCGAGGAACAGGATCATCGCCGCCACTTCCTCGGGCTGACCGGGGCGACCAAGCGGGTGGGTTTCCTTCGACCGCTGCAGGAACGCCGCATACGCGGTCTCGTCCATGCCGCCTCGCTTGTGCAGGTTGGTGATGGTGACGCCCGGATTGACTCCGTTCACACGCACGCCGAACGGCGCCATCTCGAGGGCGGCGCAGCGCGTGAGGTGATCGATGGCCGCCTTGCTCACGTTGTAGGCCAGCACACCGGCGAACGCACGCAGGCCGTTCACGCTGGACACGTTCACGACCGTTCCCTTCCGCTCCTTGAGGTGCGGCACCGCCGCGCGCATCAGCCGGAACGGCGCCCGCACATTCACCCCCATCATCGCGTCCCACTTCCCATCGTCGGTCGCCTCGATCGTGCCGGTGGCAATGACGCCAGCGGCGTTCACCAGGACGTCGATGCCGCCGAAGGCGTCGACCGCAGCCGAGACAATGCGCTCGGCCGAGCCGTCGGCCGTGATGTCGGCCTCGCAGGCCAGCAGGCGCCCGGTCGCGCCGGACGGGTCCGCCGTCATCTCGCGCAGCGCGTCGGTGCTGCGGCCGACCAGCAGGACGTTGGCGCCGCGCCGGGCGAATTCGAGAGCCGAAGCGCGACCAATTCCGCTGGTGGCGCCGGTGACGATGACGGACTTGCCGGTGAACTGGTTCATGGAGGAACAGTGTAGGCGATGGGCGATGGGCGCTCCCGGTCGTTGGTCGTTGGTCGTTGGTCGTTGGTCGGTCGTCGCCGCGGGCGGACAGTGCACGGCTCCAACAGGCGACAGGTCACGCCGCATCGGCGCGGAAACGCCGGGAATTCACGGAAGCGGTATCCGGCAGCCCTTTTGCTCGTCGCCACCAGCGGCATCCTGTGACCAGTCGCGCCCTGCTCCTTTTCGCGATCACCGTGGCGGCCGTCAGCACGCTGGCGGCACAGCAGCCGCCGGCTATCGCTCCGGCCCAATCGGGCGGACGGTTCAGAAGCGGTGTCGACCTGATTCACGTCACGGCCACGGTGTCGGATGCCTCGGGACGGTTCGTGCCCGACCTTCAGCAGGACGACTTCGTGGTGTACGAAGACGGCCGTCCGCAGGCCGTCACCTATTTCAGCGCCGATCGGGTGCCCGTCAGCCTCGGCCTGGTACTCGATACCAGCGGCAGCATGGCGGGCGAGAAGATTGCCGATGCGAAGTCGGCGCTCGACCGGTTCGTCTACGACCTGCTCGATGAGCGCGACGAGGTGTTTCTCTACCGGTTCAGCGACCATCCGGTGTTCGTGCAGGGATGGACGTCCGACCGTGCCCTGCTGTCGCGAGCCATCGGACGTGTCTCGCCGAACGGCGGCACCGCCATGTACGACGCCGTGCTCGAGGCACTGCCGCTGGCCGCCACGGGTCGGCACGCCAAGAAGGCGCTGGTGGTGATCTCCGACGGAAACGACACCTCGAGCATTGCCACGCTGAACGACGTACGCGATCGCCTGCACGCGAGCGACGTGCTGGTCTATGCCGTCGGCATCGACGGCGACAGCCTCGACCAGTTCCGGCGCGCTCCGCCCCAACCCCGTATCCGGCCGCGGCCACCGAGTCCGTTCCCGCCGGGCGGCGGCCGTTTTCCAGGTGGCCCGGGTGGTCGTTTGCCGGTGTTCCCGCAGATCGTCGGACCGGGCGGCCGGCAGTTCCCCGCCCCGGGAAACGACGACCGCGTGAACGTGTCGGCGCTGCGCGACCTGACCGACGACAGCGGCGGGCGCACGGAGATCGTGCATACCGCACGCGACCTGAACCCGGCCACCGCGAGCATCGCGGACGAATTGAGCCGGCAGTACTCGCTCGGCTACGTGTCGCCCGCCGGCCACGACGGCCAATGGCATGCGATCCGGGTGGAACTGCGTCACCGCTCGTACCGCATCCGAGCGCGCCGGGGATACGTCGCAAGCTAGAATGTCGCGGTGTCACTTCTCTCGACCGCCCTGGGGCTGAGCCTCCTGGGCAGCTTCGGTGGGCTGTTCGTCGCGTCCACCCTCCTGTTGTTCAACGAATCGCTTCGCACCAGGCTGGTGCCGTGGCTGGTGAGCTACGCCGTCGGCGCGCTGCTCGGCGCATCGCTGCTCGGCCTCATTCCCGAGGCGCTCGCCGAACTGCCACCGCAACGGGTTCTCGGCTCCCTGCTCGCCGGCATCGTCGTCTTCTTCGTGCTGGAGAAGCTGGTGCTGCTGCGGCACTGCCACACCGACCAGTGCCAGGTGCACGGCGCCGCGGCGCAGATGGTGATCATCGGCGACGCCTTCCACAACTTCATCGACGGCGCCATCATCTCCGCCGCCGTCCTCACGTCGGTTCCGCTCGGCATCAACACTGCCATCGCCATTGCGGCCCACGAGATTCCGCAGGAGGTGGGCGACTTCGCCATCCTGCTGCACTCGGGCTTCACGCGCAAGCGCGCCATGGTGCTGAATATCGCGTCCGGCGCGGCCGGCATCGCCGGCTCGCTGGTGGGCTTCAGCGCGGTGAGCCTGCTGCCCTACGTGCGCCCCTACGTGCTGGCGTTCTCGTCGGCGAGCATGCTCTACATCGCGATGTCGGACCTCATCCCCGATCTACATCGCGGCACGGTCGATCGCAACTCGCTGCGGCAGGTGCTGCTCATCGGCGCCGGCATCGGCACGGTGCTCCTGCTCGGCAGCCTCTCGCACTGAACTGAACTGAGCTGAACTGAACTGAGCTGCGCCGACCCACACGACACGCGTCACACGCCGTGGTCGAGACGCACCGAGCGTCGCCCAGAGCGGACACCGGCATCGGACACACGCCAGCCCTTCTCGCGAAACGCGGCACATTCTTCTGCGTTGAGTCGTGGCACTGCCTTTGATCTTCAGGCGCTGCAGGAGAGTGTCATGACACAGCACATCGGTCTCTTCATCGCGGGTCTCATGCTCTGCGCGCAGAGCGTGCTGGCGCAGCCAACGGAACGCAAGGACCTGCAGGTCTTCAACGACATCGCGACCACGGTGAACCGCTCGGCCTACTTCACCGTCTTCGACGATGTGCGGGCGGAGGTCAACGGCGGCGTGGTGACGCTCGACGGCAAGGTGACGATGCCGTACAAAAAGGACGACATCGCAAAGCGAGTGGCAAAGGTGGACGGCGTGACGTCGGTCATCAACCAGATCGAGGTGCTGCCGGTGTCGACCTGGGACGAGCAGCTGCGCTACCGCATCGCCCGGGCCATTTACGGGAACCCGCACTTCTGGAACTATGGGGCGTCGGCGAATCCGTCGATCCACATCATCGTGGACCGTGGCCGGGTGACGCTGACGGGCGTCGTGCAGAGCGACGTCGACCGCATGCTGGCGCGGTCACTGGTCGATCAGTCTGGTGTCTTCTCGGTGACGAACACGCTGCAGACGGTAGCGGAGGCGCGTGACGGGCTGGAACAATCCTGAGGCATTCGCAGTGGCGCTCGACACGGGCCAGGCGGTCACGGCCGTACACTACGCCGCGGCCGCGCCCGCGTCGGGCGGCACGTTCATCGTCGCGCACGGCGCAGGCGCCGGGCAGCACCACCCGTTCATGACGGCGTTCGCGCACGCCGTGGCAGCGCTCGGCTTCGACGTCGTCACTTTCAACTTCCCCTACACCGAGCAGCAGCGAAAACTGCCAGACAGGGCGCCGGTGCTCGAGGCCTGTTACGCCGCGGTGATTCGCGCCACGCGGCTGCGGGTGGCGTCGGCCGAGCACTGGCTGTTCATCGGTGGCAAGTCGATGGGCGGCCGCATGGCCACGCAGCTTGCGGCGTCCGATCCCGCGCTGCCAGTCGCGGGCCTGGTGCTGCTTGGCTATCCGCTGCATCCGCCCGGCAACCCGGCGAAACGGCGCGATGCGCACTTGCCCGCTGTGAAGCGTCCGATGCTGGTCATTCAAGGCAGCCGCGACAGCTTCGGGACGCCGGACGAACTGCATCCGGCATTCGACCCGCTCACACCGGCCGCAACCATCCACGTCATCGCCGGTGGCGACCACTCGTTCAAGGTGGCCGGTGCCGGAGCCGACGGTCAGGCGGCAATCGACGACGAGGTGCGGCGGACCGCTGTCGACTGGATGACGGCCATCATACGAGCGGGCGGAGCCACGCGCCTGCCGCTGCGGTGAACGCGTCGGTCCAGGCATGGCCCGCGTCGAGCGTGGCCACCGACACGTCCGTGCCGGCAGCGCGCAGGCGCTCGACGTCGGCGTCCTTCACCGTTTCCGAGTAGAACCCGTCCCTGACGCCCCAGCCGATCAGCGCACGTGGCACGCGTGCCAGCGCCGCCTCCGGCAGATCGGGCGGCACGTCGCCTCCCACCACCAGCACACCGGCAGGGGTGCGGCGGCAGAGTGCGGCGGCACGGTACGCCATGCTGGCGCCCTGCGAAAAGCCGCAGAGAACGAGCGCTGCGGGTTCGCCCCACTCGGCGTCCACGGCATCGAGCACCAGGTCCACGTAGCGCACGTTGTCCGCGATCGCCAACTCGCGATCTTCGCGCGTCATCCAGCTCGCGGCAATGTCCTGGCTCTGACTGCGATAGAACCGGTGCAGCCCCTGGATGGACACGACGCCGCAGCGGCCCACCTCGGACGCCAGCGCCTGCATCCGGCTCATCTGCGCCGCAGCATTCTCGGCGTATCCATGGAAGCCAACCAGGCGCACGCGCGAAGCCCCCGCCGGCGGCGGCTCCGACAGGTACCGGCCGTGGATGGTGGTGGCAACGGTGTACGCCTGCGTCACCGGCCCGGCTCCAGCGGCTGCTCGATGATGAGGTGCTCCTGCACGACGCGTCCCTGCACCAGATGCTCGGTGATGATGCGTTCGAGCACGGGTGGATCGCAGGCGCCGTACCACGCACCGTCCGGATAGACGACGGCGATGGGTCCGCCCTCGCATATGCGCAGGCAGTTCGCCTTGGTGCGAAGAATCCCGCCCTGTTCGGACAACCCCAGCGTCTTGAGGCGGGCCTTCAGGTAGTCCCAGGCGGCCAGGCTGCGCGCCTTGTCGCAACACTTGGGAGTTGTCTGGTCGCAGCACAGAAAAATGTGGCGGCGTGCCACCGGCACACCTATCGTTTCGGCGATGGTGCGTTGGGAGTCAGACATAAGGGGAAGTCAGAAGTCAGCAGTTCTAGAACGACAGTCCCGAGCTGAGTTGTGCGCGCGTGCCGCCGGTCGAGCCGTGTGCCACATCGAAGGCCAGCCTGATGATGGTGGCGGTGAACCAGACACCGCCTCCGATGCCGCGATCGAAGTGCTGCCGGCGCAGCGGTGCTCCGGCATCGTATACCGTCGCCGCGTCGATGAAGGCGCGCACACCGACCTTGCCGACGCTCAGCGGTGACGTCACCGGCAACCGCAGCTCGAGGCTGCCGGCCGCCGTGGTGTCGCCGGCGTCGGTGCCGGCGCGAAAGCCGCGGAGCGTGGAGTCGCGGCCTCGCAGCACGTTCAGGTAGCCGGGGACGTTGCGGTTGGCACCGTCGCGATAGATGCGCACGACGAGCGTGCTCGGGCCGAACGCGCCGAGGTAGCCGCTGGCGTCGAGCAGCGTTCGCACCGGGGCGGCTCCCTGCCCGACACCGAGCCGCTCGACGGCAGCGCGCACGTAGACCGCGTTGCGCGACAGCATCGGGTCGACACGCGTGTCGAACGCGGCATCGACACCTGTCCGAAGCACCATGTCGTCAGCGGCTCCGAACGTGACGTGATCGAGTCCGGTCCAGGCCCCGAGGCGGACGCTGCGCGCGATTTCGCGCTCGCCCCGCAACCACACCTGTTGCCGCGAGTCGGTGGCGTCGAGCGCATGGTTCTCGCGGTGCAGGACCGCTGCGCCGAGCCGCACACGCGCGAAGCGGGTGGTGTTGGCGCGTTTCTCGAGTTCGATGCCGGCGCGGCGCTCGCCGCCCCAGGTGAGCGGGACCGACACCCGCGTCTTCGGCCCGGCCACATTCGGCATCGAGACAAGCGCTCCGTACGTGAAGCCGTAGCCGTCGTCGGAGCCCAGCAGCGGCAGGAACATCAGCGGCGGACCACGGCGCCGGACGGCACGCGCCGCCTGGCCGTCGCGCATCGGCCGCACCACCACCGCCCCTTCGTCGACGACGATCACGAGCAGCACCTGCGTTGCATCCGCGATCGACGCGTAGCGCTTCAGCACCTCGACCCGCTCGAAGTGGCCGCCGCGCCTGATGCGTGCGGCAACCTCGCCGGTCAACGCGGGTGTGACCGCGGTGCCGACCGGCACGCCTGCCAGGCGCACGATGTCGGCCTCCGGCGTCAGGGTGTTGCCCTGGACGCGCACGGCAGCCACCCGTTCAACAGTCTGGGAAGCGGCGGGCTGGACAGCAGCGGGCAGGACAGCGGCGGGCTGGAGAGTGGCAGGCTGGGCCGCCGCGAACAGGGCGACGGCGGGCAGGAGGGATAGCACGTGTCAGGGCCTGTCCGGGACGCCGATCTTCGATTGCACGTCTGCCTGGCGATAGTTGTCGTAGTCGAGGGCGTAGCGCATCTGCATGTGGCCGAAGGCCATGAGCAGGCCGACGTGCATCTCGAGGCTGCGCGGCAGCCAGACGCCGGGAAACATCTCGCCCATGATCATCGACGCGTTCACGTCGTCCATCTGCGCCAGCCACTGCCCCGGGAAGAAGTTCCAGCCCAGGTCGTCGAAGGTGTACTTCACGATCTGGTGCGACTCCGGCTCGATCCAGAGCGTTACCCTGGACGAGCGATTCATCAACCGCATCAGTTCCGCATCGAGGCTCGCCGCGGAGGCATCGCGCTCGCGTGGCTGGCGCCGGCTGCCGCGCTCGTCGCGGCGTTCCTGGCGGCTCTCCGGCGTGAACAGCTGGTTGGGGTAGTACTCGATACGCAGCACCTCGCGCCCCTCGAACGGCTCGCGCCCGACCAGGGCGTAGCGCCCTTCGTCGAACCTGAAACGCAGGAAGTACGCGGATGAAATGAACTGCGGCTGGCGCGACTGGCGGATCAGGCCGTCGACGTCGTGTGGCGCCGCGTTTGCGTCGGCCGCTGCAGGTGTCGGCGCGCCGGTGGCGTCTCTGCCGGCAGCGGCGTCACGCCGCCGCTCGCGCTCGAGAAACGCCTGCTCGTACTTCACGCGATCGGCTTCGCCGACCGCCGCGCCGTTGACCCGCAGCGGGCTGCGGATGAAGAAGCCGTCGCGCACATACCAGGTGTAGTCGCGACGCTCGCCCCACAGCGGCGTTCCCGCCGGGCCGCGCATCTCGACCTGCTCGCGCTCGTCGAGGACGTACTGCTGCAGCTTCTTCCAGTTCGTGTCGCGGGTCTCGACCACCTGCCGCATGAATACGTCGAGGTCCGTTTGCGCGTGCGGCGCGGCCGCGCCTGACGTAAGGAGCGCGAGCGCTGCGCACAGCAGCAGGGGACGAAGCCGTGTGAGCGTCGGACGTGCTGGTGGATGCATAGGATGGCGGCCGGTTGACCCTATCAGACGCACTCCAAAACCATGAGGTTCCTCATCGCTGATGGGTGCGCCGGCGCGAAGACCGGCGGAACACTGCTATTATGGAAATCCAACGTGCCGCGCTGCGCGTGTGTGACCCGATGCCACAATCCAAAAGTCAACCGATGCACGCCTCGTCGTCGGAAGCGGTCACGAACAACGTGCGTGTCGAAGTGGAATCCCACTACGCGCCGGACCACTCCCAGCCGTTCCAGAACCACTGGTTCTTCCACTACACGATTACTATCACCAACGAGGGTGACGAAACCGTGCAGTTGCTAAGCCGTCACTGGGTGATCGCCGACGCCAGCGGCCACACCGAAGAGGTGCGTGGCGCAGGCGTGATCGGTGAACAACCGGCGCTGACACCAGGTGAGTCGTTCAATTACACGTCGGGCTGCGCGCTCAAGACGTCGACCGGTGTCATGCGCGGCACCTACTCGATGGTGACCGAGGGGGGCGAGCACTTCGACGTCGAGATCGCGCCGTTCGCCCTGCACGAACCCTACACGGTCCACTAGACCGATCCTCCTTCAGTGACGTAACCGCGAGCCTTCAGGCTCGCCGGCTCTGGCCGACCTGAGGCCACCAGGAACCCCGGCGTACATGACGGACAACCGTTTCCCAACGGTTGTGTCACGCGGCTGGCAACAGTGGCGCCGCACCACGGCGGCACAAGCCGGCGCAACGGCCGATTACGCCGAACATCAGGCGGCCCCGGCCGAAATGGCCGAAGCGGCACCGATGGTTCACGGCGCCGGATGCGGCGTCAGCAGGCAGATGGATCACACCGCAGCCAAGTAGCGCCGGGCTAGCCGAGCCTCGGCGTCACCAGCGACGCGGCCAGCTTCGCCCGCGCACGCGCCTCGCCGGTGTCGGCGCCGCGAGCCAGCGCCACACCCATGCGGCGCTTCCTGAAACTCTCGGGCTTGCCGAAGAGGCGCACCTCGGTCTGCGGCACCGTCAGCGCGTCGGCCACACCGTCGAACACCATCGCCGTCGCCTCGATTCCGCCGTAGATCACGGCGCTCGCGCCGGGTTCGCGCAGCGACGTGTCGACGGGCAGGCCGAGAATGGCCCGTGCGTGCAGCGCGAACTCGCTCTGCACCTGCGAGACCAGCGTCACGAGTCCGGTGTCGTGCGGACGTGGCGACACTTCCGAGAACCAGACCTCGTCGCCAGCCACGAACAGCTCCACGCCGAAGATGCCGACGCCGCCGAGCGCCGACGTCACGGCACCGGCAATCTCCTGCGCCCGCGTCAGCGCCAGCGCGCTCATCGCCTGCGGCTGCCAGCTCTCCACGTAATCGCCGTCCACCTGCACGTGTCCGATCGGTTCGCAGAAGTGCGTGCCGCCCGCACGCACGGTGAGCAGCGTCACTTCGAAGTCGAACGGCACCTGCCCCTCGATGATGACGCGCGGCTGCTTCACGCGCCCGCCCGACAGCGCGTGCTCCCACGCGCGCGCAACATGGTCGGGTCCTGTCAGCCGGCTCTGCCCCTTCCCTGACGATGACATGACCGGCTTCACGAAGCACGGGAACCCAATCCGCTCGACCGCCTCGCGCATCTCCTCGAGCGACGATGCAAAGGCATAGGAAGACGTCGGCAACAGGAGTTCTTCCGCGGCCAGCCGGCGAATACGCTCGCGGTTCATCGTCGTGTGCGCGGCGAAGGCGGTGGGGATGACGCGCGTCAGCCCGGCCGCCTCGATGCGCACCAGTTCGTCGGTGGCAATCGCCTCGATCTCGGGCACCAGCAGGTGCGGCCGTTCCTGTTCGACGAGCGCCCGCAATGCTGCCGCATCGGTCATGTCGATCACGTACGACCGGTGCGCCACCTGGTGCGCCGGCGCGTGCGGATAACGATCGACGACGATCGTCTCGACGCCAAGCCGCTGCAGCTCGATCACCACTTCCTTGCCGAGCTCGCCTCCACCCAGGAACATCACGCGACAGGCAGTGGATGACAGCGGCGTTCCGATGCGACTCATGCGGATAGTCTCCGCGGACAGCATACACTCCGGGCAGGCCACGCCCGACCGACGAAGCACGTGCCGTGGGCTAGAATCCGCCTCTGGATCGAGTGGTGACAAGGGAGGGTGTGTGACGTTCAGGAACAGGACCGCGTGGGCACTTGTGGGTGCGGCGCTGGCTGCGGCCATCGGAGTCTCGGCACAGGCGCCGCAGCAACCATTCGGTGCGCTGGCGCCGTTGCCGGCGGCCGCTCCCGCCGCCAGCTTCGACGTCTTCGAAAAGAGCATCGTCGATCTGCTGGCCGCGCAGCGCATCGGCACGGTCACGTCGCGCGATCTGGTCCAGAAGTACCTCGATCGGATCCGTGCCTACGACCAGGACGGTCCGAAGCTGAACGCGATGATCACGTTCAACCCGCATGCGCTGGACGAGGCGTCGGCACTCGACGCCGAACGGCGCGCCGGCCGTGTGCGCGGGCCGCTGCACGGCATTCCGATTGTGGTCAAGGACAACTACGCCACCGAGGGCATGCCAACCACCGCTGGCTCGTCGGCGCTCGCCGGCTTCCAGACCGGACGCGATGCCTTCATGGTGAAGCGGTTGAAGGATGCGGGCGCGGTGATCATCGGCAAGACGAACCTGCACGAGCTCGCCTACGGCATTACGTCGATCAGTTCCGCCGGCGGACAGACGCGAAACCCGTACGACCCGACGCGTAACCCGGGCGGTTCCAGCGGCGGCACCGCGGCGGCGGTTGCGGCGAGCTTCGCGGCGGCGGGCATGGGCACCGACACCTGCGGCTCCATCCGCAATCCGGCGTCGGAGAACAACCTGTTCGGGCTGCGCGGCACGGCAGGGCTGTCGAGCCGCACCGGCATCGTCCCGCTCGCACATACGCAGGACATCGGCGGTCCGCTTGCCCGCACGGTGACCGACCTCTATCTGATGCTCGACTACACCGTCGGGGTCGATCCGTCCGATCCGACCACCAGCGCCAGCGAAGGGCACATCCCGCGCAGCTACAACAGCAGCGTCGGCGACGCCGGCCTGGGCGACGTCACTATCGGCGTGCTGACGCCGCTGTTCGGCACGGCACCAGAGGACGAGGAGGCCGGGCGCATCGTGCGCGCGGCTCTCGAAGACCTGCGCTCGCTCGGTGCCGGCGTCGTCGAGGTGCCGTTCCCGGATCTCGAGGAACTGCTGCAGAACACCAGCGTCATCAACGCCGAGTTCAAGTTCGATCTCCTCGACTTCCTGTCCGCGTATCCCTCGGCGCCGGTTCATTCGCTGACGGAGATCCTGTCGGGCGGAAAATATCATCCGGCTGTCGAGAGCGTGCTGAAGCGGGCGGACGAAGTGACGGCGCGCAACTCGGCCGCCTACAAGGCCACGCTCGCCCGGCGAGACGATGTGCGCGACGAGGTGGCGACACAGATGCGGCGCCAGAACATCACCGCGTTCGTCTATCCCACGCTGCGGCGCAAGCCGGCGCTGATTGGCCAGCCGCAGGGCGGCTCGAACTGCCAGTTGAGTGCGGCGACCGGCTATCCGGCGCTCAGCATGCCCGCCGGCTTCACGGCTGACGGGCTCCCGATCGGCATGGAGCTGCTCGGACAGCCGTGGAGCGAACCGACGCTGCTGAAGGTGGCGTACGCCTACGAGCGGCTGGTCGCACCGCGCCGGGCGCCGAAGACCACGCCGCCGCTGGTAGCGAAGTAGTCGGCGCGTCCGGCCCGTCAGCCTCCGGCCACGCCAATCGAGCGCGGTGGTCGCGTGCGGTGGGCGCCTCGCGGCATCAGGCGCAGCGCTACTCTGATCACATGCGAGCCGACGGCGCCGCTCGATGCCGCCAGCGCCAGCGCGCCCCGCGGCAGGCGCCAGGCCGCCGGCGATGCGTCGGCAGCGGCACGGCAGTCCGCCAGGCTCGCCCGACGGTCTCCCGACGCCACGCGTGCGACGCCGCGCACGAGGTAGGCACGGGCGAGCACGCGGTTGCGTTGCTCGCTGAAGGCGGCGTCATCGATCCGCAGCGCCGTCAACGTGGCGATCGGCAAGTCCAATGCTTCCTTCGTGCGCGACAACTGAGCGCCGTGCCAGCGGCAGGCCACGAGCGGCGCGTCCACGAGCACGTGCCACCAGCCGGCGAAGGCGACACGAAAGTTGACGAACATGTCGGGCGACACACCGTCTGGCATGGCCTGATCGCGCCACGCGCGCTCGAGCGCCGTGCGTCGCATCAGCATGTGTGACGTCGACACCGTCCAGCGCTCCGCGAGCATGCGACGCGCGGCGTCACGCATCACGCCCGCAGGGCGCCCATCCGTCGGCGTTCGCAGCTCACCCTCGACGTCGAACGTCGTACGGCAGAACGCGATGCCGGCGCCCGGGTCGTCGACGAGTGCCTGCAGCAGCCGCTGAACGAACGTGCGCTCGTAGCGGTCGTCGTCGTCGAGAAGACCGATGAACTCGCCGCGGCAGTGCGCCACCGCCGCGCTGAAGCGTCCGCTCGCACCCAGACGCGTCACCGCGCGCACATATCGCAGTCGCGCGTCCGCGAACGACGCCGCGACGTCTTCCAGGTCGCCGGCATCGTCATAGATGACGAGCTCGAGGTGCTGGTGGGTCTGTGCCAGCACACTTGCGATGGCTTCGTGCAACCAGCGCCGACGAAAGGCACGGATGGCAATGGAGACGAGCGGCAGCACTGTGTTACCAGGTTCCGGATAGTTGAACGCGGCGCCTGAGTTCGGCGTGCGCGGCGTCCAGCACCTCGGGGCGTGCGGCGCGCCACTCGGCAAGACGCGCCAGTGCGGCGCCGACCTTCGTGCCCAGCGCAGACGGGGAGAGATCGAAGCTCCGCGCCAGCAGCGCGCGCGTGGCGCCGGTGCGTGCGTACTCGGCGTAAATGAGGTCGGCGGGAATGGGCAGGTGATCGTCGTGCGCGCAGCCGATGCCGCCGAAGCCGAAGTGCAGGCCTGCGGCATGCACGCAGGCGGCCGCGTCCTTCACGAGGTCTCCCGCCAGCGCGCACCACCGATTTGGCATCGAGAGCGACAGCGCCAGGTCGTTCAGGCCGATGTGGATTTCGTCAAGACCGGGCACGGCCGCGATTGCCGGCAGGCTATCGACGCCCCGACGCGTTTCGACCAGGCGATGGTAGCGGCGCGGCGGCCTACCAGACCGACGCAGTCGGCCGCCTGCGCGGCCGACTCCACCATGGGCGCCATCACCACCTCGGCACCGCACGCCAGGACCTCCTCGATCTCGGCGCGCGACCCTGCGTGCAGCGGATTGATGCGAGCGAAGAGCCGCGCCCGCTCGAGCACGCCTCCCACGGTCCGCAGATCGTCCACCGAGTGGGGCGAGAGCCAGGTGGCGCGCCCAGCCTGGCGCTTGGCCTTTCCCAGATGCTCCAGGTCGATCCCGATACGATGGACACCGGCCGCATCCGCCGCGACAGCCATCGAGCGGTCGGCGGTCCAGAGCGTCAGGACGAACGGGTCAGCTGAATCGGAATGGGATGTCCGGTGTATCCGGCGGGAGCCGCCATTCGTCCGGGTCGTCATAGACATAGGGTCGGTCGAACATGTTCACGAACGTCGAGGCGTCGTTCGATAGGTTCTGCACACCGTGCCACACCCATGGCGGCACGGCCAGCAACATCGGCCGCGCCGGACTGAGATGGAACACGTCCACCTGTCCGCGTGTCGGCGAGTCGTCGCGCGGATCGTAGAGCACGATGCGGAAATGACCGCCGACGACGAACAGGAAGTCCCACCGGTGACGATGCTGGTGCCACGCGCTGATGGCGCTGCCGCGCAGGGCCACGTGGATGACCTGCTGCACCGTCCCCTCGACGATGCCCCAGTCCGGGCGATAGAGCTCGGTGGTGATCCCGTTTGCGGTGACGATGTTGCGGACCTCGCGCACACGGACGCCGTCGATCAGCTTCCGCGCAATGACCCAGTCATGGTCGATGTGGGCCGGATCCTTTGCGCCGGGCTGGCTGGACTCGGGTTCGTTCGCCATCGGTCACCTTTTACCCCGCTCAGGCGTTGAGCGCGGCGAGTCCGGCCGCCGCCACCTGGGCGTCCTGCCCGGATAGCATGCCGGACACGCCGATCGCGCCAACCACCTGTCCGCCCACCACAATCGGCACGCCGCCTTCGAGGGCGGCCATGCCGGGCATGGTCGACAGGCGCAGGCCGGCGCCTCCTGCGGCAATCGCGTCCTCGAAGATCTTCGTGGCGCGACGGAACTTCACGGCGGTCATGGCTTTCGCGATGGACACGTCCATGCTTCCCAGTTGTGTATTGTCAGCGCGTTGGAACAGCACCAGGTGCGCGGTGCTGTCCACGATGGCAATCGCCATCGGCCAGTGATGTGCCGCGGCTTCGCGTTCGGCCGCGGCCATGATGACCTTCGCCATTTCCAGCGAGATCGGCGGTCCGTAGGGCAGCGGCAAACTTGTGGGCGGAGGCGGTGTCATGGTCATGGCAGTGTGCTCGAGCCTTCCTCAGCTACAGCATACAAGCCATTGCTGAGATTCCAACGGGCACCAAGTCGGCTGACCGGCCGTATACTCTCCCGCGACGCGGAGGCGCATTCGCCGCACCGCGCACAAGGAGGGGTCATGTCTGTCTCCCGTCGCAGCTTCGTCCGCACCCTGGGACTCGGCACCACAGCGCTCTCCACCTCGCTCCTCGTTGGTCGTGAAGCCGAGACGCAGGCGTACGCGGTGGCCACGACTGCGACTGGCGCCGCAGCCGAGGAAGGCGCGGTCATCCGCCTGAGCAACAACGAGAACAACCGTGGACCGGGGCCGAAGGCTCTTGAAGCCGTGCACAGTGCGGTCGGTACGCGAATGGGCCGAGGCTATCCGCCCGACCACGTCACCGAGCTCACCGACGCGATTGCGTCGCGATGGGCCGTGCAACGCACCAGCGTCATCGTCGGCACCGGATCGGGCCCGATCCTCGAGGGCAGCGTTCGCGCGTTCTGCAGCGCCGACAAGCACCTGGTGACGGCCGCACCCACCTACGCGACGCCGGAGAACATGGCGAGGCGGATCGGAGTTCCTGTGAAATCGATCGTCGTCGATCGCAACATGGCACTCGATCTCAACGCGATGGCCGATGCGGCGCGTGGTGCCGGTCTCGTCTACATCTGCAATCCGAACAACCCCACAGGCGGCGCGCACACTGCGGCCGCGATCGAACAGTTCGTCCGGCGCGTGAAGCAGGAGTCGCCCACCACGGCCATCCTGCTCGATGAGGCCTACATCGACTACGCACATGACCCCGCCATCACGACGGCAAAGCCGCTGGCAATGGAACTGCCGGGCGTCTTCATCACGCGGTCGTTCTCCAAAGCCCACGGCATGGCCGGCCTCCGCCTTGGCTACGCCATCGGTCAGGCGGACACGGTCCAGGCCATACCGAAGCTGTGGCAACTGGGCAGCATGAACACCATGACGGCCGCTGCGGGGATCGCGTCGATCAACGACACGCAGCACATTCACGATGAAGTCGCGGAGAACGCACGGGTGCGCGATTTCACCATGAAGGCGTTCAAGGACATGGGTTACACCATGCCCGACTCGCACGCCAACTGCATCTTCGTGGACGTGAAGGGCTCGGCGAGCGCGTTCCGCGACGCCTGCCTCGCGCAGAAGGTCCAGGTTGGCCGCGACTTCCCGCCGTACGAGAAGACGTACAGCCGCATCACGCTGGGGACGATGGCAGAAATGCGGGCGGCGGTCGCCGTCTTCCGAAAGGTCCTCACGACGCGGTCGACATCGTCGTCGGCACAGTAGCGGTTCCTCGGCGAGGACTGCAGGGGCCCGGCCTGCAGTCCGTCGCTTGCGCGAGTTGTGTACAACCCGGAAGAACAGAGAGCTGACCAATGGCAGGCCCGAAGCGTATGGAGCGTCGCGCGTTTCTGCGAAGTGCCGGGCTGACGGCACTGGCCGGCACGGTCGGCAGCGCGGTGGGGGTGGCGGCTCCGCTCGCTGGTGCTGCAGCCGCGGGCGTTGACGGTCCGTTCGATTTCGACACGGTGCAGGACCGTATCGGGACCGACAGCACCAAGTGGGACCAGCAGCGGCGCCTCTACGGCCGCGACCACGTCGACGTCGGCATGGGCATCGCCGACATGGACTTCAAGACGGCGCCCTGCATCACGCGCGCGCTGACCGAGCGCATCCAGCGCGACAACCTGGGCTACCTCACCGTCCCCGATTCACATGTGGAGTCGATCGTCAGCTGGAATCGGCGCAGGTACGGTCTCGAGATCGCCCCGGCGTCCATCGTGCACTCCCCGGCGCTGCACCCTGCCCTGATCGCGGCGCTGAGGGCGTTCGCCCCGCCCGGCAGCCGCGTCCTGATGCCGTGTCCTTCGTACAGCGGCTTCTACAGCGATATCCGGACGGTGGGCTGCACGCCGGCCGATGTGCCATTCACGCTCAGCAACGGGCGCTACTCGATGGATCTCGAGGGACTCGAACGCACGATCAGCCAGGACACGCCCGCGCTGATTCTCTGCAACCCGCAGAATCCGACCGGGAACGTATGGTCCAGGGAGGTGCTGCTCGCCGTCGGCGAGATCTGCCTGAAGCGGCGCGTCGTCGTGCTCGCTGATGAAGTGCACTGCGACTTCGTCAGCAGCGGTCACAGCTATACCCCCTTCGCGTCGCTGCCGAACGAAGCCGTGGTCCGCAATAGCATCACGTTCAAGTCGGCGAGCAAGTCGTTCAACCTGATTGGCACCAAGTGCGCCTACTTTTTCTCGACCAATCCCGAGTATCTGGCGCGGGTGCGGAAGTGGCATCGTGATGAGATCTCGACGCTCGGCATGGTGGCGCACCGTGCGGCGTACACCGAAGGCGACCCCTGGCTCGACGCACTTCGCTCGTACAACGATGCGAACCTGACCTTCGTCGACGAGTACATCCGCCGCAACATCCCGTTGATTCGGATGGTCAAGCCCGAGGGGACATATCTCGCGTGGCTCGATGTCAGCGCGGTCATCGACAGGGTCGGGGCACGCGAGCAGGCCAGCCAGGACAACCTGACTCGCGATCCGGCGCTGGCGCGACTGACCCCGTCGCACATCCTGGAGAAGTGGTTTGTCGAGCACGCCAAGGTCCAGATGAACCCCGGCGGCGGGTTCGGCTCGGGAGGCCAGGAGCGGATGCGGATGAACTGCGGCACCAGCCGCCGGATGCTGGAACTGGCGCTGGGGAATCTCGCCTCGGCCCTGCGCAACGTCTGATCGAGGCAGCCCGACTGCTGGCGCGCGGTCGCTGGCGGAGGACGACCAGCCGGCTATTCCGGCCGGCGGAACGTCCTGATGGCGTCGAGGAACGCGTCACCGAAGTCGGCCGCCTTCTTCGCGCCGACGCCGTAGATGTCGTGCAGGTCGTCCACCGTGGACGGACGCCGCTCGGCCATCTGCTGCAGCGTCGTGTCGTGGAAGATCACGTAGGGCGGCACGCCCCGTTCGCGCGCGATGCGCGTGCGCTCCTCCCGCAACCGGTCGAAGAGATTCGGATCGCCGCCGAAGGTGGCGGCGCCGGCGCCGCGCGCCCGGCTCTTGCCCTTCACCGGCACCTGCTCGCGGAACAGCGCACACGCGCCGTCGCCCTTCAGCAGCGAGGCGCCCTGCGCTGTGAGCTTCAGGATCGGATACGGTTCGCCTTCGCGGGCAAGCCATCCCCCGGCCACCAGTTGCTCGATGTAGCCTCGCACCGCCGCCGGCGTTTCGTGTTTCAGCAACCCGAAGGTGGACAGCTCGGCATGGCCGTACGCCACCACTTTTTCGCTCGGCTTGCCGAGTAGCACGTCGGCGACGTGGGCGAGCCCGTAGCGCTGGTTCACGCGCGCCACGCACGACAACACCTTGCGCGCCACCGTCGTCGAATCGTCAACGGCGTCCAGTTCCTTCAGGCACCAGTCGCACGCACCACACTCGTCGCGGGTCCAGGTTTCGCCGAAGTACTCGACGAGCGACCGGTGGCGGCAGCGCGTGCCCGCGGCATAGCGCTCCATGTCGCGCAGCAGGCCGCGGGCGCTGTCGGTGAACTCGCCGTTCTGCTCGAGCATCTGCCGCCAGCGCACGAAGTCGGCGCCGGAGTAGATGAGCACGCACTCCGCCTGCAGGCCGTCGCGGCCGGCGCGGCCGGCTTCCTGCTGGTAGTGCTCGGGCGACCGCGGCGCGCTGGCATGGATGACGAAGCGCACGTTCGAGCGATCGATGCCCATGCCGAAGGCCACCGTGGCGACGATGATGTCGGCGCGCTCTTCGAGGAAGGCTTCCTGGTGCTTGGCGCGGATCTCGTCCGACAGGCCGGCGTGATAGGGCAGCGCTTCGTGCCCCTCGCCGCGCAGCCATTCAGCCAGCTCCTCGACCTCGCGGCGTGAGCCGCAGTAGACGATGCCCGACTCGCCATCGTGCCGGGACAGGATCGCTTCGAGCTGCTTCTTCAGCGTGCCGCGGCGAAGGACGCGGTAGACGAGGTTCGGCCGATCGAACGAGCCGACGAGCACCAGCGGATTGTCCAGTCGGAGTTCGGTGAGGATGTCGTGCCTGACGCGCTCGGTCGCCGTGGCCGTGAAGCAGTGGAACGAGGCGCCCGGAAAGTCCTCGCGCAGGCGTCCGAGCTGACGGTACTCCGGCCGGAAGTCGTGCCCCCACTGACTGATGCAGTGCGCTTCGTCGATGGCCACGAAGCGTACGCCCCACCGGGCCAGCATGCGACGGAAGCCCTGGCTCCCTTCACCGACCAGACGCTCGGGAGAGACGTAGAGCAGGCGGCAGCGATCGGCTTTCAGGCAGGCGAACACCTCGTCGCGCTGGGCCGTGGTCTGGGTGCTGTTGAGATATCGCGCTTCGACGCCGTCGACGCGCAGGCCGTCGACTTGATCCTTCATCAGCGAGATGAGCGGCGACACGACGAGTGCGAAGCCCTGGCGGGTCTGGGCCGGCGGAAGCCGGACACTCCGAGACACGTCGTCCGGTTGAAGCCGGACACGACGCGGGTCGGTCGCCGGCAGGGCGTCCCAGTCGTACTCGTAGCCCGCACTCTCGTCGTCGCCGGCAATGAGGCCTGGCTCACTATCCGCGTCGGGTCCGGCTCCAGCCGGACCCGCATCGCCGTCGTGTGCCTGTTCAACCGGGGCATGCTCCATCACCAGGGCGGGGGCCTGGAAACACAGCGACTTGCCGCCGCCGGTCGGCAGCACGACAAGGCTGTCGCGTCCTTCCAGCACCGCGTGCATGGCTTCGCGCTGCAGCGGCCTGAAGTCCGAGAATCCCCACACGCGGTGCAGCGCGTCGCGCAGGGCGGCGTCGTACGTGCTGATTAGGATTTCCTCGGATAGCGAGTGGCGATGTAGTTGTCGACGAGCGCCTGGAATGCCGCCGCAAGCTCCTCGTAGGTACCGCGCAGCGTCGAGTGGTGCTGGCCATCGATGAAGATGGGACAGTTCGGCGCCTCGCCCGTGCCCGGCAAGCTGATGCCGATGTTCGCCGCCTTCGATTCGCCGGGACCGTTCACCACGCATCCCATCACGGCAAGCGTCATCGTTTCCACGCCGTCGTACTGCACCTTCCAGGTGGGCATCTGCTCGCGGATGTAGTCCTGAATGCGTTCGGCCAGTTCCTGGAACGTGCTGCTCGTGGTGCGGCCGCAGCCGGGGCAGGCTGTGACGCTTGGCGAGAACGAGCGAAGCCCGAGCGACTGCAGCAGTTCGCACGCCGCGTAGACTTCTTCGCGCCGATCGCCGCCGGGTCGCGGTGTGAGCGACACGCGGATCGTATCGCCAATGCCTTCAGCCAACAGCACGCCCATCGCCGCCGACGACCAGACAAGCCCTTTCGTCCCCATGCCGGCCTCGGTGAGACCGAGGTGCAGCGGCTGATCCGTCTGTTTCGACAGCGCGCGGTACACCGCGATGAGGTCGCGCGGACGCGACGTCTTGCACGAGATGATGATCTGGTCCTTGCGCAGGCCGCTTTCGATGGCGAGCGCGGTCGACTCGATCGCCGAAAGCACCATGCACTCGTTGATGATCGCCTCGGATTCCTTCCCGAGGCCGAGGTCGGTGTTCTCCTGCATCTTCGCCACCACCAGTTCCTGGTTGAGCGAGCCGCCGTTGACGCCGATGCGCACGGGCTTGCCGTGGTCGACGGCGACCTGGCAGATGGTGGAGAACTGCTCGTCACGGCGTTTGCCGGTGCCGACGTTGCCGGGATTGATGCGGTACTTGTCGAGCGCCTCGGCGCAGGCCGGGTACCGCGTCAGCAGCAGGTGGCCGTTGTAGTGGAAGTCGCCGATGAGCGGCGCCGTGCAGCCCGCATCGAGCATGCGCTGCCTGATCTCGGGCACGGCCGCGGCGGCTTCGTTGTTGTTCACCGTGACGCGCACCATCTCGGAACCGGCTTCCGCCAGCTCGATGCACTGCGTCGCGGTGGACACCGCATCCGCCGTGTCGGTCATCGTCATCGACTGGACGACGATGGGCGCACCGCCGCCAACCTGGACGCGTCCCACCTTCACGCCCACGGTCTTGTGGAGCCGTACAAGTGCCATGAATTCCTCATGATAGCATCGTGCCCATGCGCTCAATTGTCGTCCGCGAATTCGGTGCGCCGCAGGTGATGCAGGTCGAGCAGGTGCCCGATCCGACCCCGTCGGCATCGCAGGTGCTGGTGCGTGTCAGGGCCGTCGGCGTGAACCCGGTCGACACCTACATCCGCAGCGGCGTCTACGCCGCGAAGCCGCCGCTGCCCTACACCCCTGGGCACGACGGGGCGGGCGATGTCGTGGCGGTCGGTGCGGACGTGACGGGCATAACGCCGGGCGACCGGGTCTACATCGCTGGCGACAACCTCGGTTCGCCGCACGCCGGCCTCTGCGCGGAACTGGCACTCTGTTCACCGACGCAGCTGCACCATCTGCCGGCCCATGTCACCTACGCGCAGGGCGCGGCCATGGGCGTGCCGTACGCGACGGCCTACTACTCGCTCTTCCGGCGTGCGAATGCCAGGCCCGGCGAAAGCGTGCTGGTCCACGGCGCGAGCGGCGGTGTCGGCATCGCCGCCGTCGAGATGGCGCGCGCCCACGGCATGTTCGTCATTGGCACGGCCAGCACCGCGCGCGGCCGCGAACTGGTGAAGGAACATGGCGCGCACGTGGTGGTCGATCACACGGCACCTGCCTACCTCGAAGCCATCGGCGCGGCCACGGGCGGCCGGGGCGTGAACGTCATCCTCGAGATGGCGGCGCACGTGAACCTCGACCACGACCTCACGCTGCTCGCCAAGTTCGGCCGCGTGGTCATCATCGGCAGCCGCGGACGGGTCGAGATCGATCCGCGCGGCACCATGGGACGCGACGCGTCCATCCACGGCATGCTGCTGTTCAACGTGGCGCCGGCGGAACTCGCCGCCACCCACGCCGCGCTCGTGGCCGGGCTGGAGAACGGCACACTGAAGCCGGTGGTCGGGCACGAGTTCACGCTCGACGACGCGGCAAAGGCGCACGAGATGGTGATGAGTTCGGGCGCGGTCGGCAAAGTGGTCATCACCGTCTGACGCCGTACATGCACATCCGAGTTACGCCGGGACGAGCCATCGTGATCGGCCTGATAGCGTTCGCGTGCGCCGTCGCCGGCGTCGCACCGCACGTTCGAGCCCAGCAGGGCGTCCTTCCGGAGACCTCGTTGCAGTTGCAGGGTGCGCGCGGCCGGCAGGTCTACGAGAAGCACTGCGTCGAGTGTCACGGCGACACCGGCAAGGGCGATGGTCCCGCCGCGATGACGCTGGTGCCGCACCCGCGCGACTTCACGAGCGGCCGCTACAAGCTGCGGTCGACCGAATCCGGCAGCATTCCGACCGACGACGATCTCGTGCAGACTGTGCGCCGCGGCATGCCCGGGAGCGCCATGCCGGCCTGGGGCACCATCCTGTCCGACGCGGACATCCGCGATGTCGTCTACTACATCAAGGAGCTCTCGCCCCGGTTCCTTCGCGAACCGCCGCAGCCCATCGCCGCCTCGACGCCCGTACCGCCATCCCCGGAGAGCGTCGCCCGCGGCGCAGCCGTCTACGCCACGCTGCAGTGCGCGAAGTGCCACGGCGAGGATGGCCGCGGCACTGGCGCCGTCGCAACGCGGTTCGAGGATGACTGGGGCTTCACGCTGCATTCCGCGAACCTCACCGAACCGTGGACCTTCCACGGCGGCGCCGAACCTGCCGACGTCTTCATGCGGTTCCGCGCCGGCGTGTCCGGCACGCCGATGCCGTCGTACAAGGGCACGGCGACCGACGCCGAGATGTGGGACCTCTCGAACTACGTCGCCTCGCTCCGCCGCACGCCGGTATGGGAAATGAGCAGCGACGAGGTGACGGCGTTCTACGCCCAGCAGGATGCCGAGGCGCTTGCCAACCCGGTGAAACGCGGCGAGTACTTGGTCGACATCCTGGCGTGTCCGGTCTGCCACTCGCCAGTGGACGAGCACCGCCGCACGCTGCCCGGCATGCGACTCGCCGGCGGCCTGCGCATGCAGCTCTCGCCGTTCGGGATGTATCCGACCGGCAACCTGACGTCCGACAAGGACACCGGCCTCGGCAACTGGACCGATGACGAGATCAAGCGCGTCATCACGAAAGGCACGCTCCGTGACGGCACGCGGCTGCTGCCGTTCCCGATGGACTGGCCCTCGTTCTCGACGATGAAGGAGTCGGACCTGACGGCGGTCGTCGCGTACCTGCGAACGGTTCCGCCGGTTCGTAACGCGGTGCCCAGGCTGACGCGCACGTTCCTGCCGCGCTACCTGTGGAACAAGTTCGAGATGCTCGTTCTGGGCAAGGACCTGCCGAGCTACTTCTATGCCGGTAATGCCGGCGCGACGGGAAGCCTCTGATGAAGCGGTTCCTGAAGCGGGCCTCGCTCACGGTCGCGGTGCTTGCCGTTATCGGCTTCCTGGCGTTCCTCTACAACATCCCACCGCTCTTCTGGATTGCGCCGGAGACCTTCGGCGCGGACATGCGCAAGGCGGCGCCACCGGTGGACGGCATTGCCGACCCGGCCCGTCGCGCCATCGCCGAGCGCGGGCGCACACTAGCGATGAACATCGGCTGCACCGGTTGCCACGCCACGAACGGGGCGCAGGGGCCCGACCTCACGAAGTACCTCGCCGGCGGCGGCACGAAGATCGTCTCCGAGCGCGGCACCTACGTGACGCGCAACCTGACGCCCGACTTCGCCACCGGACTCGCGCGGCGCACCGACGAGGACGTGAAGCGCGTCTTACGCAGCGGTACCTTTCCCGATGGCCACGTCGTGCCCTACACGACGATGCCGTGGGGCAGCTTTTCGCACCTGACGGACGAAGACCGGCACGCCATCGTGGTCTACCTGCGCAGCTTGCCGCCGGTGACGCACGCCATTCCCGAGCCGTCGTTCGATCCCGTGGCGCTTCCGCCTGGTGCGGTCGAGGGCATTTTCGGATTGAAGGACTACGGGATCAATTAGACTCGACGAGAAGGAGATTCCTTGATGACACGCGTTCTCGCAATCGTGGCTTTCGCGGCGCTCGGCGCCTCGGCACTCGGCGCTCAGCAGCATGACTCGGACAAGATGCAGGCGGGCGGTAGCCTTCCGGCCGGCTGGTCGGTTCGCCTCGACAGTGGTGCGACCAAGCCCGAGGGCGTCAGCGTCGTGCCGATGGGTGGCGGCATGCACTTCAAGACCGGCCCCGCCGGTATCTACTACCGCGCGGCCGATACCAAGGCCGGCGCGTACGAAGTGCGTGCATCGTTCAGCCAGATGGAACCGTCGGCGCACCCCGAGGCTTACGGCGTCTTCATCGGCGGTGCGAACCTCGCTGCGGCCGGACAGAAGTACACCTACTTTCTGGTGCGTCAGGACGGCAAGTTCATGATCTCGCGCCGTGACGGTGCGAAGGTGACGCCGGTCGTGCCGTGGACCGACAACACAGCGGTGAAGAAGACCGACGCGTCGGCCAAGGGCACCAATGTGCTGTCGATCGTGGTGGCCGCCGACAAGGTGCGCTTCCTGGTGAACAACACTGAGGTCAGCTCGCAGCCCGCGGCTGGCGTCGACGGCGCCGGCATTGCCGGCTTGCGCGTCAACCACAACCTCAACGTGCACGTCGACGGGTACGGCGTGAAGTGAGCACCACAGACTGGTCGCCGTCGCGCCCGCCGCGGCGGCGCGGTCGCGTACTGCTGTTCATCGTCCTCGCCCTCGCGCTGTTCGGGGGCGGGACGACGCTTTCTTACTACGTCGATTCCCTCTGGTTCACCTCCCTCGGCTTCAGTGACGTCTTCTGGACGACACTGCGGATCCAGAGCATCGTCTTCAGCGTCTTCCTCGGCGCCACCTTCTTCCTGCTCTACGCCGGCTACTTCGCACTGAAACCTGCCCAGCTCGATCTGACGAGCGGACCCATCCTTATCAACGGTCAGCCGATACGATTGCCGGTCGAGCCCGTGCTGCGGATGATCGCGCTGGTTGCAGCCGCGTTCCTCGCGGTCGTCACCGGGCTCGGGATGATGGCGCAGTGGACGACGTTCGCGCTCTACTGGCATCAGGCGCCGGTCGCCGGCGCGGCACTCGACCCGATCTTCGGCAGGCCCGCCACCTTCTACCTATTCACGCTGCCGGTGTGGCAGCTCGTGGCCGGCTGGCTGACGACGCTGGCGGTGATTATGGCGGCGGTGGCGGCGTTCTTCGCCGTGATCACCGGCGGATCGCGCGTGCTCACGCGCACCAGCATGAGCAGCAACAGTGCGCTGCGCGGCGTGTCGATTGCCGCGAGCGGCCTGCTCCTGGCGTTCGCGGCGCAGACCTACGTCGGCCGATTCGGCCGTATCCTGCAGGACCACACGATCTTCGCCGGCGTCACCTACACCGACGCGCACGTGCTGGTGCCTGGAATGCTCTACGTCGCGATGGCGCTCGTGCTGGGTGCGGTGTTCTGCGCGATCAACGCCGTGGCCGCGCCGAAGCTGCGCTGGGTGGTCGGCGCGCTCATTCCGGCCGCCGCCATCTACGTCGCCGTCAGCCTCACGGCCTGGTATGTGAACGGTTTCGTGGTGAAGCCGAACGAACTGGTGCGCGAACGTCCGTTCATCTCGAACAATATCGCGTTCACGCAGGAAGCGTTCGCGCTGAACCGGATCGCCGAGGTACCGTTCCCCGCCGACAACGGCCTCGAGGCCATCGACGCCGGGGCCAACGGCGACACGCTCGAGAACATCAGGCTCTGGGATTGGCGCGCGCTGCAGGACACGCTGCGACAGATCCAGGAGATTCGCACCTACTACGACTTCCCGGACATCGACATCGACCGCTACACGTTCGACGGCAAGACGCGCCAGATGATGCTGGCCGTGCGCGAATTGAACGTCGACCGGCTGCCGGAGAGCAGCCGCAACTGGATCAACGAAAAGCTGGTCTACACCCACGGCTACGGCGTCACGATGAATCCGGTGAACGGCTTCACGCCGGAAGGGTTGCCCGATCTGCTGCTCGGCAACATGCCGGTGCAGAGCAAGATCCCCGGCTTCGAGCTGACACGCCCACAGGTCTATTTCGGTGAGCTGACGAACACCGACGTCTACGTGCGAACCAACCAGAAGGAGTTCGACTTCCCCCAGGGTGAGACGAACAGCTTCGTGACCTACGAAGGCACGGGCGGCATCCAGATGGGCGGTTTCTTCCGCCGCATCGCGATCGCGCTCGACCGCGGCGATCTGACGAAGGTGCCGTTCAGCGACGACATCACGCCGGACAGCCGCCTGCTGATGCGTCGCAACATCCGCGAGCGGCTGAACACCATTGCACCGTTCCTCACCTACGACACCGATCCCTACATCGTAGTGACAAAGGACGGCCGGCTGGTGTGGCTCGTCGACGGCTTCACCACCTCCGACAGCTATCCCTACGCGCGCCACTACCGGCTTGGCAACGACAGCGTGAACTACATTCGCAACAGCGTGAAGGTGGCCATCGACGCCTACGACGGCTCGGTGACACTCTACGTGTTCGACGATACCGACCCGCTCATCGCCGCCTACCGCCGCATCTTCCCGACCCTGTTCCGTGACGGCAGCGAGATGTCGGAGGACCTGCGCAGCCACGTCCGCTATCCAGAGTTGATGCTGGAGATGCAGGCGCTGGTCTACGGGCTGTACCACATGACGACGCCTGACGTGTTCTACAACCGCGAAGACCTGTGGACGGTGGCGTCAGAAGTGCGGACGATGGACAGCACCGTTCAGACCAGTGCGCAGACGATGGAGCCAAACTTCGTGCTGATGAAGCTGCCGGGCGAGGCGGCGCTGGAGTTCGTCGAGATTCTGCCGTTCACGCCGGCCAACCGCAACAACCTGATTGGCTGGATTGCCGGACGCAGCGACGGATCCAACTACGGCAAGGCCGTGGTCTACGACTTCCCGAAGACGAAGCTCGTGGATGGACCGCTGCAGATCGAGGCGCGCATCGACCAGAACGCACAGCTCTCTGGTCAGCTCTCGCTCTGGAACCAGCAAGGATCGCACGTGCGGCGCGGCACGCTCATCGTGATTCCGGTGGGACGCGGCCTCCTCTACGCGGAGCCGATCTACCTGCAGGCCGAACGCAGCCCGATGCCCGAGTTGCGGATCGTGGTGCTCGCGCTCCAGGATCGCCTGGCCTACGGGCCGAACTTCGAGACCGCACTCGCCGCGCTCTTCGGCACCGGGCCGTCGACGCTCGGCACGCCAGGCACCGGCGGCACTCCGCAGGCACAGCGGCCGGCGGCGTCGAGTGCGGTAGCGGGCACGCCCGCCGCACCAGGGGCGACAGCGACGCCCGAAGCACTCATCCGAAGCGCGGCGCAGGACCTCGAGGACTACCAGCGGCTGACCGCCGAGGGGAAGCTCGGCGAAGCCGGGCAGCGCCTGGAAGCACTGAAGGGGAAACTGCAGGAACTCCAGAGCCGGCGCTAGCCGGCTACCTGCGGATCGCCTTCACGTCGGCGGCGCCGACCACGTCCTTGTAGTCGTTACCCAGGTTGCTGCGGATGAAGTTCACCACCGCGGCAATCTGCTCGTCGTCCATCATCGGTCCGAAGGGGGGCATCCCCTTCTGGCCGTTGGTCACCACGAAGACCGGATAGCGCGCGGTGCGCAGTTTCACGTTCTTCGCCAGGGCCGGGTAGGTGCCGGCGCCTGAGGCGCCTTCGCCTGCGGCCATGTGGCACGCCTGGCACGAGGTGCGATAGAGCGTCGCCCCATCCCGGGGGACGAAGCGGGACGGGTTCGAGAACGATCCCTCGGCCGTCTGCGCCACCGCGGGCGACACACTGGCTCCCGCCAGCAGCACCCCCAGCAGCAGTGCGCGAATCACGATTCGAGTCAGCATGGCTTCACTTCTCCGCTAGCTGGTGATGACGCGGCGATGCAGCCGCGTGATCGCGTCGAGCGAAGAGAGGATGGCCCCCTCTTGCCACGCGGGAATGTAGGACGCATGTTCGCCGGCCAGCACGAGGCGACCGTCGATGGCGCAGAGGTTCTTGTAGTGGTCGGCGCGCATGGCGTCGGTCCAGGCGCCTGAACATCCGAGGTTCCAGGGTACGCGGTGCCACGCCACCGACACGCCGCTCTCGTACTCGGCCTTGTACTGGGGATGGAGCTGCGAACCGTACTCGATCGCTTTCGCGAGGCGCTCCTTCGCCGGCAACGCCGCGAACTCGTAGGCATGCACACCGAACGTGTAGCCGGCCAGCAGCACGCCCTTGCCGGCGTCGCCGAAGCGCGAACTCGGATAGCCAATCTGGCTGATCGGGGTGTCGGTGTAGCTGATGCCGCCGTAGATTTCCTCGTCCTGCTCCCAGAAGCGGCGCTTGAACTGGAGGCCGACCTTGAAGGCGGGACTGTAGGGCACAGCCTGGATGGCTGCGGCCATCGGCTGGCTGACCTGCACCGGAATCTGGCCGAGCACCGTCAGCGGCATCGTGCAGACGCACCAGTCGGCGGTTGCCGTCGAGGGGTTGCGGCCGGTGCTGGCGTCGACGTAGCTGACCGTGACGCCCTTGTCGCTTTGCTTGATCTCGGTGACCTTGGTATTGAAACGAATCAGGCTGCCGACCTGTTTCTCGAACCCCTTCGCGATGCCGTCCATGCCGCCGACGGGCTGGAACATGGCGTTGTGGTGATAGTAGGTGTCGCCGGTCGCCAGTTGCTGCCACACACGCGACTGCAGGATGGCGCTGAACGCGCCAGGCTCCGAGAACGTCGGCTCGGCATCGAGTCCGCCGCCCGGGTCCTTCTCGAAGCCGCGACGGTCGCTCGACTGCGGCCCCTTCACGTACTTGTAGTTGGCATCGAGCGCGCCCCAGTTGCGGAGCGACTCCAGCAGCAGTTCCTTGTCGCCGCCGGTCACCGCCTGATCGAGCGCGCCCTGGCTGGCGGCCTTGGCCAGCAGTTCGGCCACGCTCCCCTCGAAGTCGGCCTTCAGGTGACGGAACCGCTGCGGTTTCCCGCCATAGGCGTCCTTCGCGTGGATGTAGGCGTTGTGGTTCACCTGCATGAACGGCTCGAGTGCGACGCCGAGCCGCCGGCAATAGTCCATCACCGCGTGATGGTGCGACGGGATGCGCCACGGCCCGGGATTCAGGTACAGGTCCTTGTCGAAGGTGCAGGTCTGCGTCTCACCGCCAAGTTCGGTGACCGTGTCGCCGCCGCGAATCGTCCAGCAGCGGCCGCCGGCACGCGCCTGGTACTCGAGGATCTGGACCGTGTAGCCCGCCTTCCGCAGTTCGAGCGCCGCCACCATACCCGCGAGGCCGGCGCCGAGGACCAGCACCGACGCGCCCCTGGGGTTCCCCTCGAGCGAGACCGGTCCTTTGTAGGTCGACTCGGCATTCAGGCCAAGCGTGTTCATCGCCTGGTACATCACCGTGCTGCCAGCCACGCTGCCAATCAGCCTGAGCAGGTCGCGTCTGCGCATCGGGGTTCCGGGATCATTCGTCATCGGTCTGGTCCTCGCTTCCAGCTGGTCAACTGCAAACCACCTGCCTCGGCTTCGAGTATGCCTCACCCGAAACTCTGGCATTTTCGCAAACGCCCAGCAGGCGCGATCAACAAATTCGTCCGACTGCCGCTGCGGCGCCAACATCGTTGTCTGAACGGCCGGCCCCCTCCTACCCGTGCCAAAATGACGGAATGCGAACTCTCCTCATTGCCCTGTTCCTCGGCGCGACCGTCGCCGCGCAGTCGCCCCGTACCATCCCCGCGCCGCCCGACGTGAAGGCGCCCCCGGCCGATGCCGGCAAGACCACCACTGGCCTCGCCAGCAAGGTGATCAAGCCCGGCCCTGGCAAAGAGCATCCGGCGCGCACCGACATGGTGACGGTCCACTACACGGGATGGACGACGGACGGGAAGATGTTCGACAGCTCGGTCGCCCGCGGTGAGACCGCCACGTTCCCGCTGGACAAGGTCATTGCCGGCTGGACCGAAGGCGTGCAGCTGATGGTGCCCGGTGAGACCCGCCGGTTCTGGATCCCTGAAGGGCTCGCCTATCAGGGCCGCCGCGATCCGAAGGGCATGCTCGTCTTCGACGTGCAGCTCGTCTCGATTACCAAGCCGCCGCAGGCACCGCCCGACGTGAAGGCTGTGCCGAGCGACGCGAAGAAGACAGCGAGCGGACTCGCCTACAAGGTGGTGAAGGCCGGCACCGGCGCGAAGCACCCGACCTCGCGCAGCCAGGTGACCGTGCACTACTCGGGCTGGACCACCGACGGCAAGATGTTCGACAGCTCGGTGACGCGCGGCGAACCGGCCACCTTCCCGCTCGATGGCGTCATTGCCGGCTGGACCGAAGGCGTACAGCTGATGGTCGAGGGCGAGAAGACCCGCTTCTGGATTCCCGAAGCGCTGGCCTACAAGGGCCAGAGCCCGCCCTACGGCATGCTGGTGTTCGACGTCGAACTGATGAAGATTCAGTGACGCGGACCATGCGCGCGTCGTGGGCCGGCGCGGCGACGCTGGCGTTCTTCGTTGCGGGCTGCGGCTCGGTGCCGGGCACGCAGTCGCTTGGCAATGCCGGCGCGGGCGACCCGCTGATCAAGAAGACGCTCTCGGGCTACGTGGTCGAGTTCCTAAAGCGCAATCCGACCACGAACACCTACCTAGGCGGCGCGGGTCTCGACCCCGCGCTCGCCGCCGTGGACGGCACGCTGCGCAACTACTCGCAGGCGGCCATCGACGACGAGGACAAATGGCTCGGCATCGTCGCCCGCAGCCTCAGCGCCGTCGACATCGATGCGCTCACCCCCACCGTGCTCATCGACCGGGACGTGGCCGTGGCGCAGGTGCGCTTCCTGCTGCATCAGCACCAGGTGCGTCGCTACCAGGAACGTGCGCTCGATACCTACGTCGGCGAACCGTTCCGCGCCATCGACTGGCAGCTCCAGGGGCTGACGCAGACCGGCGACCGCACCTGGGGCACACCCGGGGAGTGGGCGCTGGTCGTGGCGCGCCTGAAGGCGATTCCGGGCTTCCTCGCCGTCGCGCGCACCCAGCTCGAGGCGGGCATCACGTCGGGGAACGTCGCCGACCGTCGCATGCTCGAGCGCGACGGCCTCAACACCAGCGAGGCCAACGCCACCTACTTCCGCGACACGCTGCCGGTGATCGCGGCCGAGCGCATCGCGTCGAGCCCCGGGCGCGACGCCCTGCTCGCCGACCTCCGCAAGGCGGGACGCGAGGCGGGCGCCGCCTACGTGCAGTTCCGCACCTTCATCGCCGACACCTTCTTCGAGCCCGGTTCACGGACGGTGAAGCCTGCCTACGCCGGCGACCGCTTCGCCGTCGGTGCCGCCGAATACAACTGGGCGCTCGAGAACAACTTTCACCTCGAAGTGAAGGCGGCGCAGTTGTTCGACGACTCATGGCCGATCGTCGAGGCAACGCAGAAGCAGATGATCGCGCTCGCCCGCGAGATTGGCCAGAAGAACGGCCTGACGCTGCCCGCCGACGGCGCCGCGGCGGTGCGGGCCGTGTTCGATCAGCTCTCGAAGGACTACCCGAAATCCGATGCGGAGATGGTGTCGTGGTACCGCGACGCCGCGTTCCGGCTGGTCGACTTCGCGCGCAAGACGGGGCTCTTCGACGTCCCGGCGGACTACAAGCTCGAGGTGGTGGAAACCCCGCCGCCGCTGCGCGCGTCGATCGACGGCGCCGCGTACTATCCCGCCCCGCCGTTCAAGACCACTGGTGTCGGCCGCTACTACGTCACCCCGACGGGCAACGACCCGGCCGCGTTGCAGGCGAACAACCGCGCGGCGCTCGCCGACCTCTCGGCGCACGAAGGCTTCCCCGGACACGACTGGTACTTCAAAGTGCTCACTCAGGCGAAGGGGTCGTTCTCCCCCGTCCGCTGGCTCACTCCGGGTGCGGTCGAAGACTCGGCCGCCATGTGGCAGGACTCACTGGCCGCCGAGGGCTGGGGGCTCTACGCCGAGGCGCTGATGGCCGAGCCGCAGCCGGGCGCACCGAACGGTTTCTACACGCCGGAAGAGCGGCTCTATCAACTGCAGGGCACGCTGTACCGCGACCTCCGCGTCCGCATCGACACCGGCATCCACATCGGACGCCTCGGCTACGACGATGCGACGACGCTCTTCTCAGAGGTCGTCGATTTCCTGCCAGGGGCCTGCGACGCGGCGGGCCGCGTCACCAGCGACGCCAAACGCGCCAGCTGCGACTCGGCCGAACGCGCGATCTTCCGCTACTCGAAGTGGCCGACCCAGGCCATCACCTACCGCCTTGGCAAGGACGCCATCTACGCCATGCGCGAGGAAGCGGCGAAGGCCGCAGGCACGGCCTTCTCGGCGAAGACGTTCCACCTCGAGTTCATTCGTCAGGGCACGATTCCGCCGGGCTACTTCAGAACCGCGCTGCTGAACACGCTGGCGCCGACGCGGCCATAACGCAAGGCACGTAGCTGCCGACGTTCAGGTCGGCGTCAGGGGCGTTTCGCGCGATCGTTGATCTTGCGCGCCGCGCGCTGGAAGCGATCGGAGAGCTGCCGGCGTGCCTCGTCCGGCACCAGCCCGATGCGCGAGAGCTGCATCTGCGCCTGCCGCACTTCCTCCTGCGCCGCACGCAGCCGGCTGTCGTCGTCGGGCTTGCCACCGATGGTGTTGGCGGCCAGCGCTTCCTTCAGCATGGCTGCCAGTCGCGTCGTGGGTGACGATTCGGCTTCGGCCGCCGGACCGGTCTTGCCGGACAGCGACTCCGCCAGCGCCTCGACCTTGCTGACGAGCGTTTCCATGCGTTTGCGATTCGACTCCGGATCCATGTCCGAGCCGCCGAACGCCGCCGGCCACCGGGTGATGACGTGTCCGAACGCGAGCGCGAAGCGCTGATCGAGAGCGCGGGACCGATCGGGGTCGACACCGCGCGACGCAATTTCCTGCTGCCACCGTGACCGCAGCGCGCGGGCCGTCGCGAGCAGGTCAGCCGGCGTCTCGCTCCCATCGGGCAGCGCGCCGATCGCCTCGATTTCTTCGCAGATCGCCTCGCGCGCCGCCACACGTTCGGCGCGAGCCGTGTCGTGACGCTGCGCGAAGCGCGCGAAGAAGGTGTCGCACGCCGCGCGGAATCGCTGCCAGATCGCCTCGGAGCGCGACTTCTTCACCGGCCCGATCGTCTTCCACTCGGCTTGCAGCTGGCGGATCTCGCCGGCGGTCTTGTCCCAGTCAGCACTCTGCGCCAGCGCTTCTGCCTGCTCGCAGAGCGCTTCCTTCCGGGCAAGGTTGTCGTTCCAGCTGGTCTTGCGCTCGGAGAGGTCCTGATGGCGACGGGTGAAGAACTTGTCGCAGGCGCTGCGGAAACGCTCCCAGATGGCCTTCTCGCGCCCGCGCGACACCGGCCCGATCGTCTTCCACTCGGCCTGCAGCGCCTTCAGCGACTCGGAGGTCTTGATCCAGTCGGTCGACTCGGACAGCGCCTCGGCCTGTTCGCACAGCACCGATTTCCTGGCGAGGTTGTCGGCACGCTCGGTGGCCTGTACGGCGAAGTGCGCCTCGCAGCGGGCCCACACCTCGTCGTGCGCGGACTTGAAGCGGCGCCACAGGCCGTCGGCCTGGGCACGCGGCACATCGGCCGACGCCCGCCACTGCTCCTGCAGCTCACGCACGTCCTTGGCCGCGGCATCGAGGTCTTCGGTGACCTTGAGCGCCTCCATCCTGGCGCACAGCTGCTCCTGGATCGCGACGTTCGCGAAGCGCTTCCAGTCGTCGGCTTCGCGCAGTTCCTGGATCTTCGGCGTGAGGGCGGCCTGCACGGCCTTGAGCCGCGTCATGACGTCTTCGAAGTCCTGCTTGCTCGGCAGCGGCGGCATCGCACCGAAGGCGTTCTTCACGTCTTTCAGCGCGCGGTCAGCGGCCTTCAGCGACAGGTCGTCCTTGGCGGCCAGCGGCTCGACCCGACCGAGCAGGTTGTGCATGCGGGCGAGCGCCTCCTTGCGGGCGCGCGCGTCTTCCTCGCGCGCCTCGGCATCACGGCCGCTCATGCGGCTGGTGGCCTCGTTATAGCGCGCGAGCAGTTCGGTATCGACCTCGATGCCGAGCGCCGTGTCGCTCCATTCACGCCGCACCGCGTTGAAGCGCTTGCGCGCCGACTGGAGATTCTCGTCGGCGGCTGCCGCCTCGGCCTCGACCACAAGTTCGGCGAGCCGGCCCGTCCGACGCTCGCGATCGCGCTGCGCAGCCTCCTGCTCAGCGGCCTGGCGCGCGGCGCGCGCTTCATCTGTTTCGGCCGGTTCGACCGGCGCGGCGGCTGCCTCGATCGGCGCCTCCGCAATCACTTCGTTCGGCAGGGAATCGCCGTGCGCGGGTGTCGTCATCTCAGCCTCCGGGGCCTCGACCGCCCGTGCGGCCGCGGTTGCGGCGAGCGCGGCCTGGGTGGCCGCCTCCGCTGCCGCGCGCGCGACACGTTCATCGGCCTCGCGCATGTTCGAACGCGCCCGCTTCGACGCGCTCTTGTTCCGTCCGCGCAGTTCCACCTGCTCGAGCTCGCCACGGTCGGTGATGAGGTCGAGGGCAGCGAGCGCCGTGTCCTTGAAATCGCTGTTCATGGCGATGGCCAGCAGCTCATCGTGCGCGCCCTGATCGCGGACCTGCGCGAAAGCGCGCATGCGAATCGGCTCGAGCGCCGCATGGCGCGCGACCGATGCCAGCGCGTGCACATCCACAAGGCGGGCGAGGGCGCGCGCCGCCGACGCCTCGCGCGTCGCCGACTTGGCCACCTGGCCGAGCGCCTTCGGGTCCGTCAGGGCGTCGATCGCCTGCTGGCTCTCCGGTTCGCCGACTTCCTCGAATGCTTCGAGCGCAAGGTCGCGCAGCATCGCCGTCGCCTGGGCTCGGACGCCGTCGTCCGTGTCCTCGCGCAGCACCACGGCGAGCGTTGCCGGATTCATCAGCTTGGCGACCGCGGCCTTGCGCACGCGCGGGTCGTCGTCCTCGCGGGCGGCGGCGGCAATCGCCTCTTTCTCCGACAGCGGCAGCTCCTCGACGAAAGCGAGGCGGACGTTCGGGTCTGAATGTTTGTCGCGGGACTGGGCACGGAAGCGATCGAGCAGTGTCACTAGGATTCTCCAGCCTGGCCGGGAGGCCAGCTTGTGAGGACGGACCCGTCAGGGTCGCCGCGAAACTCCGAAACGTTCGAGCGCCGCCACAATGTCGGCGCCGTGATTGCCGAACCGTACCTCGCGATCGATTGCGAGAAGACGGCCGTCGGCTCCGATGTAGACCGTCCATCGGCTCGGCAACCCGAGCGGACCGAGGACGCCGTAGGCACGCGCCACGGCCGAATCAGTGTCGCTCAGGATGGGGAACTCGACCCCGGTGGACGCGGCGAACTCGCGATTGATCTCAACGGTATCGCAACTGGCCGCGAAGATGGCAGCATCGAACGCGCCAAGCGCGCGCCTCGATAGCCCAATGGACCGGCATTCGGCCGTGCAACCGGCCGTGAACGCCTTCGGAAACCAGGCGATGACGACGACCCGGCCTCGTAGATCGGCCAGCCGATACGTCTGACCGTCCGAGGCCGACAGCGTGAAATCCGGCGCCGACGCGCCAACCGCGAGTTCGACCCGGGGTGCCTTCCCCGGACTCAGCAGGTTCGCGACGGCCGTTCCCACGGCCGACAGCAGCGCGCCAGTCTGGCGCCATGCGTTCACCGACGTCTTCTCCTGCTTCGGGGTGCCCAAATACCCTCCGCCATTCTACGCACAACCTCGCAGCCCATCGGGTACTCTCATTGCAAACTCATGGTGCCAATGTCGCACAGTCCAAAAAGGCGGATCCTCCCTGCATTGTCGCTTCTGCTCGCGTTGACGAGCGCCTGCGCCAAGACCGACAGTTCTGGCGGCAGCCCCACGTCGCCGAGCGGACCACCGGCGCCGGGGTCGGCGCTGGTCTACTCGGCAGTCGGCGCGAGTGATGTCATGGGCATCGGCTCGACGACCCCCTGCTTCCTGTTCGAGGACTGCAACGGAACCGGCTACGTCTGGGTGGCCGCCCGCCAGCTGAGAGGCAGCGGCTACACCGTCAGCGTGGGTAACCTGGGTATTCCAGCCTCGGTGATCAGCCGTTCTTTCCAGGATCTGGGCACGCAATACGGCCGCACGATCGGCGGGAACATCATCGAGCAGGAGATGCCGTTCGTGCGTCGCGACGCCTCGCTGGTCACGGTGTTCACCGGGGCGAACGACGTGAACACCATCACCGCCGCACTCGGTGGCGGCGCAGGCGGCAGCAACCAGACGGCCTATATCGACGACAAGGTGTCGACATTCAGCAACGACTTCACGACCCTGATGAACGGCATCCGGACGCGCGCCCCGCAGGCCCGCATCGTCGTCCTCAACCTGCCGAACCTTGCGGCGCTCCCCTATCTGGCCGGCGCGTCGCTGGCGCAGAAGCAGGCGGCTCAACGTGCAGCCGTCCGCATGACGACGAATGCGATCAATACACAACAGGGTGTCACGGTCATCGATCTGATGTGCGATCCCCGCGTGTATGCCTCGTCGTTCTATTCGTCGGACGGCTTCCATCCGAATGACAACGGCTACGCCATCCTCGGCGCTGAAGTTGTCAGGGCGCTGACAAGTTCGTCATATGCCGCACCGCGGGCCAGTTGCGGGCAGATGACGGTGTACTGAGCGGACGCGAGGCCCCCTGCACGTCGGACACACGTGACCTTTCTTGACGCGATCGAGCGCCTCGACGACGGCTGGAGGACGCGGCTGCCTGGGGCGCGCGCGCAGGCGTTGATGGCACCGCAACGACGGGGCGACTGGCCTGACGGCCTCGGTCCGTCAACGGCGCGGCATGCCGCGGGGCTGCTGCTGCTGTTTCCTGTCGCTGGTCTCGCGCACGTGATCCTCACGGTCCGGTCGGCGCATGTGCGGCACAGCGGACAGGTGTCGCTGCCGGGCGGCGTGATCGAGACCGGCGAGACCGTGGAGCAGGCGGCGCTGCGCGAAGCACACGAGGAGATTGCCCTGGCTACGGCCGACGTGCGGCTGCGCGGACGGCTCACTCCGCTCGACATTCCGGTCAGCGGCTTCCGGCTGCATCCGGTCGTGGCGACACTGCCGCACCCGCCGACGGTTGCACCGTCTGACCTGGAAGTTGCGCGCATCCTCCAGGTCCCGGTGAAGGCCCTGCTCGAGCCGGCCACGGTGCAATGGCGCCCGATGCGCCGGGGCCTGATCTCGCTGGATGTGCCTGGCTTCGAGGTGGACGGGGCGATCATCTGGGGAGCAACCGCGATGGTGCTGGCGGAGTTCCTGGCCGTACTGGGATGGACTGGCCCGACAAGGCGATCCTGATTTCGTGCATATCGTGCACGTTTGGATTATCACAGCCAGCCGATTCCATCTTTTTATGACAGAGCTGGCGCTATCTTCTTGCAGATTGTGCACCGCATTGGAATAATGCAGAAACCGAACGGCAGTGGTGTACCTGCGCGATAGAATCGCGGGGCCGCCGTTCACGGCAATCATTCTTCAGTTCGGCAATTGATTAAGGGGGACGCGATGGGTTCCGCAGTGTTGGGCGAAGCGATCAGCGCGATTCGCGACTGGTCCGTAGCGAAGGAAGGGACGCCGGCCGTCCGTCCAGGATTCACGTTCGGCAGCCTGGTATTCGGCGACGCGGAACAGCAGAAGCGCCTGCCGAAGAAGGTCTACGACGCGCTGCGTCGCACGATCGTGCAGGCCGAACCGCTCGACGGCTCGGTGGCTGACGCGGTGGCGAAGGCCGCCAAGGAGTGGGCGGTCGAACACGGCGCGACGCACTACACGCACTGGTTCCAGCCGCTGACCGGCATCACGGCCGAGAAGCACGACTCCTTCCTGAACCCGACCGCCGACGGCAAGGCTGTCCTCGAGTTCTCGGGCAAGGAACTGGTCAGAGGCGAACCCGATGCGTCGAGCTTTCCGTCGGGTGGCCTGCGCAGCACCTTCGAGGCGCGCGGCTACACAGCCTGGGACCCGACCAGCCCGATGTGGCTGCTCAAGAGCGGTGGCTCGGTCACCCTGGTCATCCCGACCGCATTCGTGAGCTGGACCGGTGAAGCGCTCGACAAGAAGACGCCGCTCCTCCGCTCGATGGATGCCCTGTCGAAGCACGCGGTGCGCATCCTGAAGCTGTTCGGCTCGAAGTCGGCACGCGTCACCACGACGTGTGGCCCCGAGCAGGAATACTTCCTGATCGATCGCTACTTCTACCTGTCGCGCCCCGACCTGATCAACGCCGGCCGCACGCTGTTCGGCGCCGCGCCGCCCAAGGGCCAGGAGCTGGAAGACCAGTACTTCGGGGCGATCCCCGAGCGCGTGCTCGCGTTCATGTCCGATTGCGAGACCGAACTCTACGCGTTGGGTGTACCGGTGAAGACTCGTCACAACGAAGTGGCACCGAGCCAGTACGAAATCGCGCCGGTGTTCGAGACCTCGAACATCGCCACCGATCACCAGATGATGGTGATGGAAACCCTGAAGCGCATTGCGCCGAAGTACGGCCTCGCCTGCCTCATGCACGAGAAGCCGTTTGCCGGCGTCAACGGCTCGGGCAAGCACCTCAACTGGTCGATGAGTGATGACCAGGGGAACAACCTGCTGTCGCCGGGCCAGAACACGCACGACAACATCCAGTTCCTGGTGTTCTGCGCCGCCGTCATCCGCGCCGTGAACAAGTACCAGGGCCTGCTGCGCGCGACCATCGCCAGCGCCGGCAACGATCATCGCCTCGGTGCGAACGAAGCGCCGCCGGCCATCATCTCGATCTTCCTCGGCGACATGCTGACCGACATCTTCGAGCAGATCGAAAAGGGTGGCGCGAAGTCGACCAAGAGCGGCGGCATGCTCGACACCGGCGTCGGCGTCCTGCCGAAGCTGCCGCGTGACGCGGGTGACCGCAACCGCACCAGCCCGTTCGCCTTCACCGGCAACAAGTTCGAGTTCCGCGCGGTGTCGTCGAACCAGAGCATTGCCTACCCGAACATCGCGCTGAACGTGGCGGTCACGGAGTCGCTCGACTTCATCGCGACCGAACTCGAGAAGGCTGTCGCGGCCGGCAAGAAGGTCGAGATTGCCGCCAGCGAACTGCTGCCGAAGATCGTCAAGGAGAACAAGCGGATCATCTTCAACGGCAACGGCTATTCCGCCGAGTGGGCCAAGGAAGCGGCCAAGCGCGGCCTGCTGAACCTGAAGAACACCGTCGACGCGCTGCCGCAGTGGGCCTCGAAGGATGCCGTCGCGCTGTTCGACAAGTACAAGGTGCTCAACGACCGCGAAGTGCACTCCCGCTACGAGATCATGGTCGAGACCTACAACAAGACCGTGAACGTCGAGGGGCAGCTGACGGTATTGATGGCGAACCGCTACGTCCTGCCGGCCGCGCTCGAGTACACCAAGCAGGTGGGCCAGACGGTGGCGGCGATCAAGGCGGGTGGCGGCAAGAGCGTCGAGGCCAAGAAGCTGCTCGACAAGATGACCAAGCTCACCGACGAGTTCAAGAAGCGGACGGACAAGCTCCAGGCCGCGCTCGACCACTTAGGCACGTCGGCCGAGAAGCACGCGAAGCACTTCCGCGATGCGGTCATCCCGGCCATGGTGTCGCTCCGCGACACCAGCGATGCACTCGAAAGCATCATCCCGCACGAACTGTGGCCGCTGGCCACGTACCGCGAGATGCTGTTTATCAAGTAAGCATCTCGCGAGGCTTCAGGCTTCAGGCTCTGGGCTCTGGGCGAGACAAGAAGGGCGCTGTGGCTTTCGACCGCAGCGCCCTTCTTTTTTTGACCAACGACCAATGATTACCGCATCTGCCTCAGCGTCGCGGCATCGATCGCGCAGGACACAGTGCCGGTCTTGCCCACCATGTCGAACGTGATGGCGGCGGTCGGTGCGAACGCGGCGACATCGAAGGTGAAGCGCCCGATCGACAGTTCGCGCGCGGTCGGCGTGACCGGCTTCCCGCCGCGCGTCAGCACGAAGTCGGTGAGCGTGTTCTTCGACCCACGCGCTCGCGTCAGGCCCACGGTGATCCGCGTGCGCTGCGCCTCGGCATAGTTCGGCTGCGGCGCCGGCTGCTTCTGGCTCACGACGCGCCACACCTCGTACGCCACCGACTTGTACGGCGTGTACATGGCGATCTCGAAGTCGGCGTTCTTGCACAGTCCCGTGTCCCAGAACACGCAGGTCGGGTTTCCGCCCTGCTTCCCGCACTCGATGGCGTTGTAGTAACTCGCCGGGTCAATCGGCAGGATACCTTTGCCCCACACCGGCTTTGCCCCGGGAGCAATCGCCGCTTTCACCTGCACGGGCGCCTGCGCGGACAGGCTGGCCACTGAAGCGGCCGCCAGCGCGGTCCACCCGATGCGGACACAGACAGCAGTGAAACGAGTGATCACGCCCGGAGTATAAACCGGTCGCGACAGAGCGCGGACTGCCTGGCGCGCCTGCATTACACTGCGGCCATGCTTGCCACCATCGCTCTCGCCGCCGCCCTCGGCTACGCGCATCCTGAACAACTGGTCGATACTGCCTGGGTCGCCACGCATACGGCGGACACGAACGTGCGCGTGCTCGATGTGCGCCGCTCGGGCTACGCGGATGGGCACATCCCGGGCGCGCTCTGGCTCGACCCCGAGTCGATCCGTGACGCCGCGAACGCGCCGACCTTCCTGCAACCGCAGGCGGCGTTCGAGCAGGCGATGTCACGCCTCGGCATCTCCAACCGCACGCGCATCGTTCTCTACGACGACCGCGGCGGACTGCTGGCGGCGCGCCTGTGGTGGGCGCTGAACACCTACGGACACCAGGAGGTCGCGCTGGTGAACGGCGGATGGGTGGCCTGGCTCGCGGAGAAGCGGCCGGTCAGCACCGCCGTGCCGCAGGTGCGGACGGCCTCCTTCACAGCCACGATGAACCGGGCGTGGCTCGCCACGCTCGACGACGTGAAGGCGGGGATCGGCACGGCCAGGCTGCTCGATGCGCGAACGATCGCCGAAATGGACGGCACCGACACGCGCCTGAGCAGCCGCGGCGGCGTCATCCCCTCGGCTATCCCGGTCTACTGGGAAGATCTGCTGGATCCGGTGACGAAGACCTTCAAGCCGGCCGACGACTTGCGCGCGCTCTACGCCGCCAAGGGACTCGCGCCGTCCGCTGAGGTGATTGCGTACTGCTGGGTAGGGCACCGCTCGGCGGTGGACCTGTTCGCCCTGCACCTGATCGGCTTCAACCGCCTGCGGAACTACCTGGGGTCGTGGGACGAGTGGAGCCGCCGGATGGACCTGCCGACGGCTCCGTTCGAAAAATAGGCTACTTGGCGCAGCGCGGGTCGGCCTTCTGGATGGCCACGATCCGCTCGTCGGTCAGCGGCACCGCCGTGCAGCCGCCGCTGGCGCAGATGTAATCGCCCTTCGCCGCACCGGAATGGCAGTTCTGGCAGGTACCCAGACCGTTGGACGCTTCGTAGCCGCGCGCCCGTACGGTGGTGCCCTGTGGCGTCACGGCAAGAGCGAAGTACTCCCAGCCGTTGCTCTGCGGGAAGGCCGCGTTGGTCCGCTTCACCATGGCCTCGCCCGGAATCATCCGGACGATCGTGCCTTCGGGATAGTCGGTGCTCTTCGTCTCGTACGCCTTGAGCGCCACAGCCAGCTTCGCCGGATCGGGATGCTGGATGAACGAGCGCCCGATCTTCGTGCTGCCGTTGGAGATGCACGCGAGGATTTCAGTCGGCACGTCCTGGGCCTGCACGGCTAAGGTGGCGGTGGCGACGAACAGGGCCGCGGCAGCCACGGTGATGAGTCGATTGATTCGGTTCATGACGGAAGAGCATAGCCGAAAGCCTGCTGCCGCTGGCAGCTGGCGGTCACTCGCCGGGTCCAGACGGCTGTTCGCCGAAATCGGCGAATGGCGCGCCGGGTCCGCGCTACGGTCACAGCATGGAGCGCGCCGCAGGGGCAGACATCGGTGGCGGAACCGAGCGGGGGACCGTCACTGAGACGGCTCCGAGCCGGGCCGAGGTTGTCGTCACTGCGGCGGCAGGGATGGGGTTCATCTGTGCCGTGGCCGCGGCGATCGCGGCCTGGATGCTGATGACCGATCCCGACAGACTGATGTGGGCGGCGGCCCTGGTCGGCAGGTAGCGGAGAGAGAGCATGGCAGACATGAAATTCAGCGCGAGTCTCGGAGATGACCAGACGGCCGAGACGATGCCGGTTGGCCCGGTCGCGGTCGGCGTGCTGCTCGTCGGCATCGGCGGCGCGATGCTCGCCGAGCGCCTCGACCTGTTGCCGCAGGCGTGGCGCCTGCAGATCTGGCCGGTGCTGCTGATGGCGTTTGGGATTGCCAGGCTGCTGCAGCCGCGGCGGCGAGGGCGGCGAGGGCTCTTCTACGTCCTTGCCGGCGCCTGGTGGTTCGCCGTGCTCTCGGGCTGGCTGTCGCTCGAACGGACCTGGCCGCTGCTGGTCGTCGCATACGGTGCCGGGGTGGCGCTTGCGGCCATGACCAGCCAGCCAGGGCAACCGGCCGGCAGTTTCTCGAGACGTCGCTCCGGCGGCCTGGGATGGGTCCTGGCCGCAATTGTCATCGGGTCTTTCATCAGCGCCGGCGGCGGACGCGGCTGGTCACAGATGATCGATCCCAACGGTCAGTTCCGGAGCATCTCGGTGGCCGCGCGCACCGAGCATCACGTCGAGTTGTCCTCGCTGCGCGATGCCGAGGTCTGGACGGTCATGGGCAGGAACACCATCGACCTGCGCGATCTGCCGGCCTCCGCGCCCACGACCATCACCGTGAACGGCTTGACGGCCATGGGCACGACCGTCATCCGCGTGCCACAGGACTGGATCGTCGATATGAATGCGGTGACGATCATGGGACGCGCGCGCGACACGCACCGGGCCATCGGTCGTGAGTTCGATGCGCCGTCAAGCCCACCGCACCGTCTCGTGGTTCGCGGCACCGTGCTGATGGGCACGGTGTCCGTCACGCCGTAGCCAGGAAGCAGACAGGTCAACTCATGACGTCGCCCTTGTTCGAGAATCCCCGTTCAATCACGCCGCGCCTCCTGGGCGGCATCGGCCTGATGCTGTTCGGCGTCGTGATGCTCATCGACCGCTCCGGACTCATGGACGCCGCTCGCGTCCTCCGGTTCTGGCCGCTGGTGCTGGTGGCGATCGGCGTGCAACAGCTGGCGTGGGGTCGTGGTCGCGCCGACGGCACCCGCACGTCGATGCTGGGCGGCCTCGCCTGGATTGCGATTGGCGGCATCTTCCTGCTCAATTCACTGGGCATCACCCACGCGAACGTGTTCGAGCTGTTCTGGCCGATGGTGCTGATTGGCGTCGGTGTCCGGTTGCTGACGCGCACCGGCCGCGGCTTCCGCTTCCGCGACGAGACGGTTGCACTCCCCGGCGACGGCAGCCGCGACGGCGGACCGGCGATCGCCGTCCTGAGCGGCGTGAAGCGCGTGAGTCCGCCAGACCCGTTCAAGGGGCTCGACGTCACCCTGTTCATGGGCGGCGCGCAGCTCGACTACCGCCCGGCGATCCTGGCGCCTGGCAGTGAGGCGGTCATCGACATCGTGGCGGTCATGGGCGGTTGTGAAATCTTCGTGCCGCCGCACTGGGTGGTGTCGGCGCCGGCCACCACCATCCTCGGAGGTATCGACGACCAGCGCGTGGCACAGCCGTCGCCGATCATCGACCACACCGCGAACGCCGGGCCGCCGCCGCGACTGGTGATTCGCGGCCTGGTGCTGATGGGCGGGATTACCATCCGCAGCTGATGCACCCGCTCCTCTCCCGCCTCGAGCGGATCGCGTGGTACCTGGCGGCCTGGGTGGCAGCCGCCCTCCTGCTGTCGCTGTCGCTGTCGCTGACGCGCCAAGGGCTCGGCACTCCCGACGCCCTCGTGCTGGTAATCCCTCCGTCCATCGGCTACGCGTTCGTCTGCCTCTCGGCGTGGTACGTCTGCCGCGCCGTGCCGCTCACCGCCGCCGGTGCGGTGGCCGTGACCACGGCGTCGATCGCCGCGGCGCTGTCTGCCGGAGCGCTCTGGTACGCACTCGCACGCAGCTGGCGCGCACTGCTCGAGTTCCTGTCACCCGCGCAGTCCTTCGCCGGCGTCGCCGGACTCGAGCCCTTGCTCTTCTCCGTAGCGGTGGTGGTGTACCTGCTGGCGCTGGCGGTCTGCCACGTGGCATTCGCCTACGATGCGGCACGCGCTGCCGACGCGCAGCGTCTGCAGTTCCAGGTGCTCAGGCGCGACGCCGAGCTGCGCGCCTTGCGAGCCCAGCTGAATCCGCACTTTCTCTACAACAGCCTCAACTCGATCAGCGCGCTGACCTCGATTGATCCGCCTGGCGCACGACGGATGTGCGTGCTGCTCGGCGACTTCCTGCGCAGCACGCTGAAGGTGAGCGCGCTCGATCGCGTAACGGTGTCGCAGGAGCTGGCCCTGGTGGACGCCTACCTGGCCATCGAGCAGATCCGTTTCGGCAATCGCCTCGTGCTCGACCGCGACGTCGACGCCGAGGCGCTGCCCTGCCGGGTGCCGCCGCTCATTCTCCAGCCGCTGCTCGAGAATGCGCTGGTGCACGGCATCGCGGGGTTGCTGGACGGCGGTACCGTCCGATTGGCGCTGGCGCGCCGTGACGGGCGGCTGCTGATTCGGGTCGAGAACCCGCGGGATCCCGAGGTGGCACCGAAGCGCCATGTTGGAGTCGGGCTCGAGAACGTCACCCGTCGCCTGCAGACCGCCTTCGGCGAGCGCTCCAGGTTCGACGCCGTCGCCGACGCGGGCACCTTTTGCGTCGATCTCAACCTGCCCGCCGAAGAGGAGTAGCACCCACCGTGGCCCATCATGATGACGCCCCACTGCGCGTGGCGATTGTGGATGACGAGGAACTGGCGCGCCGCGTGCTGCGCGAGTACCTGGGCAGCCTCGCCGGTATCGAGGTCGTCGCGGAGTGCGCCAACGGATTCGAGGCGGTGAAGGCGGTGACCGAACTCGCGCCCGACCTGCTGCTGCTCGACGTGCAGATGCCGAAGTTGAACGGCTTCGAGGTGCTGGAACTGGTTGGCCGGGAGGTGGCGGTCATCTTCACCACCGCGCACGACGCCTACGCCCTGCAGGCGTTCGAGGTGCACGCCGTCGACTACTTGATGAAGCCCTTCAGCGCCGAGCGGCTGGCCGCGGCCGTCGAACGGGCGCGCGAGCGGCGTGCACGTCGCGACCCGTCGCCGCTCGCCGGACTCAGCGCTGCCGTCAGGCCGGCACCGGGCACGACGAGCCGCGTGCTCGTGCGGGACGGAGCCCGGGTGGACGTGATCCCGATCGATCAGATCGACTTCATCCAGGCGCAGGACGATTACGTGTCCTATGCGGCGCGGGGCCGCCACTACCTCAAGGAACAGACGCTCGCCGAGGTCGAAGCCTCGCTCGATCCGACGCGGTTCGTCCGCGTCCATCGCTCGTATGTCATCAATCTCGATCGACTGACACGCGTTGAGCTCGATGACCGCGAGAACCGCATCGCGCTACTAACCACCGGCGACCGCGTGCCGGTCAGCCGCAGCGGCCATGCACGACTGACCGCACGGCTCGGGGGCGGGTGAAGGCGGGTCGGGCAGGTCGGGCGGGCCGTACGTAGTGCCCACCTTCAGGTGGGCCGCACATCGGCCCGGCTGAAGCCGGGCACTACGTGAGACCTTCGTCGATAGCTAGAGGTTGGCCAGAATCGCGTCGCCCATCGCCGCTGTGCCCACCTTGGTGGCACCGGGCGTCATGATGTCGCCGGTGCGGATGCCGCCGTCGACGGCCTTCGCCACCGCCGCCTCGATGGCGCTGGCTGCCTCGAGTTCGTTGAACGTGAAGCGCAGCATGAGCGCGGCCGACAGGATCTGGGCGATCGGATTGGCGATGCCCTTGCCAGCGATGTCGGGTGCGGTCCCTCCCGCCGGTTCGTACAGCCCGAACGACCCTTCCGCCAGGCTGGCCGACGGCAGCAGCCCCATCGACCCGGTCAGCATCGCGCACTCGTCCGACAGGATGTCGCCGAACATGTTGCCGCACAGCATGACGTCGAACTGGTGCGGGTTCTTCACGAGCTGCATCGCCGCATTGTCTACGTACATGTGCGACAGCGTAACGTCCGGGTACTGCGTGCCGATCGCCGTGACGATCTCGCGCCAGAACACCATGCTCGTGAGCACGTTCGCCTTGTCGATCGAGATGACGTTGTTCCGCCGCGTCCGCGCCGCCTGGAACGCCTTGTGCGCAATGCGCTCGATCTGCTTGCGTGAATACTCCTTGGTGTCCCACGCACGTTCGTCGGGGCCGCTCCCCGATCGCCCCTTCCCGTCCGCGCGCTGCGCGAAGTAGGCGCCGCCGGTCAGTTCACGCACCACAAGGATGTCGAAGCCGTCCCCGACGATGTCGGCGCGCAACGGGCAGGCAGAGGTCAGCGCCGAGTAGACGCGTGCCGGGCGGAAGTTGCAGTAGAGGTCGAAGTGCTTGCGCAGCGGCAGCAGCGACGCCCGCTCCGGCTGCCGCTCGGGCGGCAACGATTCCCACTTCGGGCCGCCAACCGATCCGAACAGGATCGCCTGGCTCTCTTCGCACACCTTCAGGGTTGCCGCCGGCAGCGCCTCGCCGTGATTGTCGATGGCGGCGCCACCCACATCCATCGGCCGCCATGTCGGCGCGAAGCCGAACGTCTTCCCGGCGGCGTCGACGACGCGCAGGGCCTGCTGCATGACTTCGGGACCGATGCCATCACCGGCCAGGACTGCAATCTCGTAGTTGTTCATGAGTGTTTAGCGTAGTCCGTCGGCACGATCGGGTCAAAGCGTCCGCGACCCGGCTGGTACAATGACCGGCTGTGGCCAAGAAAAGTGACGACCCGACGCTGTTCGATGCGGAAGATCCACAGGACGGTGGCAGCCGCGAACCCGGCCGCCCGCCGCTGGCCACGAGCGGCGGCGCCGGCTCGACGACGCAGGTCGCCCTCCATGAAGCCGCGCAATCGCGCTACCTGAATTACGCGCTGTCGGTCATCACCTCTCGCGCCCTGCCGGACGTCCGCGACGGCCTGAAGCCGGTGCAGCGCCGCATCCTCTTCTCGATGTGGCAGAAGAACCTGACGGCCGACAACAAGCACCGCAAGTGCGCGACGGTGGTCGGCGAGGTGATGGGCAACTTCCACCCGCACGGCGACTCGGCGCTCTACGAAACGCTCGTCCGCATGGCGCAGTCGTTCTCGCTGCGCTATCCGCTGATCGACGGCTCCGGCAACTTCGGGTCGCTCGACGGCGACAGCGCCGCGGCCATGCGCTACACCGAGTGCCGGCTGGCGCGCATCTCGGACGAGATGCTCACCGAAATCGACGAGTCGACGGTGCACTTCCGTCCGAACTACGACGGCACGAAGATCGAGCCGGTGGTGCTGCCCGCGCGCATCCCGAATCTGCTCGTGAACGGCACGACCGGGATCGCGGTCGGCATGGCGACCAACATCCCGCCGCACAACCTCAAGGAGGTGTGCACGGCCCTGGGCAAGCTGCTCGACAACGAGGACATCACGAACGCGCAGTTGTGCCGCTACGTCAAGGGTCCGGACTTTCCGACCGGCGGACAGATTTTGAACTCGACCGAGGAACTGCAGGAGGTCTACCGCACCGGCTCTGGCTCCATCCGCCTCCGCGGCACGTGGAGCATGGGTCCCGAGACGCGCACCACCAAGACGATCTACATCGACAGCATTCCGTACACGGTCAACAAGTCGCAGCTGGTGGAACGCATCGCCGACGTCGTGGTCGGCCGGAAGCTACCGCAGCTGACCGACGTGCGCGACCTGTCGACGGAGGACGTGCGGATCGCGCTCGAGATGAAGAAGGACGCCGACGAGAAGATGATCATGGCGTATCTCTTCAAGCACACGCCGCTGCAGATCAACTTCGCGGTCAACCTCACCTGCCTCGTGCCGGTCGAGCAGAATCCCGAGGTCGGCCGCCCGGAACGTCTCGACCTGAAGCAGATTCTCTGGCACTTCCTCCACTTCCGCCTGGAAGTGGTCACCAGGCGGCTCGAGCACGAACTGGCGGCGCTCGACAAGCGCATCCACATCCTCGAGGGGTTCGAGAAGGTCTTCGACGCGCTCGACGAGATCATCCGCATCATCCGGAAGTCGGACGGCAAGGCCGACGCGGCGCAGACAATCATGGTGCAGTTCGGCCTGGACGCCGAGCAGACCGACGCCATCCTCGAACTGAAGATCTACCGGCTGGCCCGCCTTGAAATCCTGATCATCCGCCAGGAGCTCGACGCCAAACGCCGGCGCTCCCGCGAGATCACGACGCTGCTCGGCGACGAGCCGGGGCGCTGGACCATGGTGCGGACGGAACTCGACGAGGTGATGACGAAGTACGGCGACAAGCGCCGCACGATCATCGCCAGCGACACGGGCGAACCCGAGTACTCGGCCGACGACTTCATCATCGACGAGGACAACGTCGTCATTGTCTCGCGCGACGGCTGGGTGAAGCGGCAGAAGGAAGTGAAGGATCTGACGACGACGCGCATGCGCGAAGGCGACCTGGTGCTGGCCGCGTTTGCCGGCAGCACGCGCGCCTCGTGCGTCTTCTTCAGCAACTTCGGCGCGGCCTACACGTGCCGTATCGTCGACGTGCCGGCGTCTACCGGCTACGGCGAACCGATCCAGCGCCTCTTCAAGTTCAAGGACGGCGAACGCGTGATTGCCGCGATGAGCCTCGACGCGCGGGTGATCGGCGACATCGCGCCGAAACGGGAAGGTGAACCGGCGCCGGTGCATGCGGTGGCGGTAACGAGCGACGGCTACGCGCTGCGGTTTGGCCTCGACGGCCTCGTCGAGGTGAGCACCCGTGCCGGCCGGCGCTACGCACGCCCCGGGGACGGCGCCGAAGTCGTGGGCGTCGACAGGGTCACCGGCAAGGAAACGATGATTGCCGCCACGGCCCAAGCGCGCGGCATGTTATGCGATATCCAGGAGATCAACTACCTGGCCGGCCCGGGCAAAGGCGTCATCCTCATCAAGCTGTCGGATGAGGACAAGGTGCTGGGCTTCATCGCCTCCACGGGCGACCGCGACCTGCTGACGGTGGAGACGACGCGCGGCGCTGAACAGACGATCAGCACCACCAAGTACGAAGTGACCGGGCGCGGCGGGCGCGGGCGCGAACTGCTGCAGCGCGGCGGGTTCGCGCGCGTGCTGTGGCCGACACCGCCGGTGCCGCAGCCGCTCACCTAGGACTGGCGCTACGTACGATTTCCCGGGGCGCCACGTTCGCCTACCCAGACAGAACGTGCCGAAGAGGAAGTCGTACGTAGCGCCTGTGCTACCGGCCCTCGAGCCTTGCCAGCACCTGCGCGTTGTGCCGGGCAATCATGGCCATGGCGCTGTTGGCCACGAAGGTGACGTGGCGGCCGCGCGGTGGTTGTCGTGCCCCGCCGCTGGCCTCTCCGTAGCGAGCGCCGTGCCCACGGCTCGTCAGGATCGCCAGGTCGAATTGCTGGGCCTTTTGCGCATTCCCGGGTGGGGCGGTGCCATACCGTGCATTTCTTACACCGGAGGCCGTGTAGCTTACGCACTCGGTGGGTCCCGGTGCGGAAAATGGGGTCGATCCCGTCTGGCCCGGATCTCGACCCTTGACAGCCCCGAACTTCGGGTAGAATCGGGAAGCCCCGGTGAGAGCCCCGGCGCTACGACCGCTGCGCACGATCGCTGGACTCCAGCGGCTGACGGTCGGCCCCGGCTCGCAGCACCCTGCTGCCACGCGGGAGCACACATCCAATACAAGGATTCGTTTTGTCCCATCAGGAACGCACCAACATTGCGGTCTTCATCGACTTCGACAACATCGAAATCGGTGTCAAGACCACCCTTGGCGAGCACTTCGACATCGGCATCATTCTCGAGGCGCTCAAGGAGCGCGGCGAGGTCGTGACGAAGATTGCCTACGCCGACTGGACCCGCGCCGGCGAATACAGCCGTGCGCTCACGCAGCACGCCATCCGGCTGGTGCAGAGGAACCTCACCCCGGGCGGCGACAAGAACGGCGCGGACATCAACCTTGCGCTGGACGCCCTCGAAATGGCGTTCACCCACCCGCATATCAACGCCTACGTCATCGTGGGCGGCGACAGCGACTTCCTCTCCCTGGTCGAAAAGCTGAAGCAGTACGACAAGAAGGTGTTCGTCGTGGGCGGCCGCTCGTTCACGAGCGTCATCCTTCAGCGGAACTGCCACGAATTCATCGCCTACGAGAACCTGATTCGCCGTCCCTCGTCCTCGCGCCCACCGCGCTCGGGCGACAAGCCGACCCAGGCTCAGCAGAACAGCACCCAGGCGTTCCCCATGGCGCAGGCGATTCCGATCGTCCGCCGCGCGCTCAAGATCCTCGCCGACCGCGAAGTGTCGCCGCAGACGGGCCTCCTCAAGAGCACGCTGCTGCAGCTCGACTCCACCTTCTCCGAGCGCAGCTACGGCGCCTCGTCGTTCCTCGACTTCGTCGAGAAGCTGTCGCAGGCCGGGCTCGTCCTGCTGAAGCACTCGGGACGCAGCGTGATGGTGGAACTGAACCCGGCCTTCACCGACGAGGGCGACGGGCCGAAGCCGCGCCTCGAAGGCGACGCGCCGCAGGCGGTCGACACGCCGGACAACGTCGTGGCCTTCCGCCCGGCCGGCGAACCGGCGCAGCCGGCGCAGGCCGAGGCGGCCCCGGCCGCTCCCGGTGCCGAGCCGGTCTCGAAGCTGGGCGAGAACGCCGACGGTGTTCGCGCCGCAGCGCAGTTGCTGGGCGCCGCGACCGGCGCCCGCTGGCCGATGTATCTGCGCAATGTGAAGCAGATTCTCCGCGCCGGCGGCCTCGACGAGCGCCGCTACGGATTCGGCGGGCTGATGGACCTGCTCAAGGCCTGCCAGCGCGACGGACTGGTGCGCATCGAGCGTGACCGCCGCGGCGGCCTGCGCGTCTTCCAGGGGACGAATATGGCGCGGCCGGCAAACGCGCCGCAGCCCGAACCCGAGGAAGCCAACGGCAACGTCGCCGACCCGAACGCACTGCTGGCGGAACTCGTCGACGACATGCAGCCGGTGTTGATGGACGCGGACGGCAGCGAGCCGGACGTCATCGAGATCGAACCGGTGTCGGTGGTCGACACGACGGCCGAACTGCTCGGTCGCGCCAAGCCGCGTGCACCGCGGGCTCGCGCCGGCCGCACAGGCAGCACAGGCAGCGTCGCTGCCGCCCCGGCTGCTCCGGCCCCCGCACGCAGCCGCTCCGGTGGTGGCGGCGCGAAGAAGGTGGCGGCCAAGAAGCCGGCCGCAGCCAAGAAGGCTGCGCCGCGGTCACGCAAGCCGGTCAACAAAGGCGACGACGACTTCGGGAACCGGTAGTCCTCAGGGCAGGTAAGGCGGGAGGGGCAGGTGGCCCGGGTGGGCTGATTGAGTCCAACCTGCCTTACCGGCCTGACCTGCCTGCCCTGCCCGACCAGCCACCGCCCCATCGCACTACTGGCCCTCTCGGCCTCCGCCCTGCCGTCGCACTGCCCCAGGCGACATCCCAAACACTTTTCTGAACGCCGCGGCGAAAGCGCTTTGGTTCGAGTAGCCGACGCGGTCGGCCACCTCCGTCATCCGGGCCTGCGGCTCGCTCACCAGCACCTGCGCCGCCCGGATCAGCCGGGCACGCTGCATGTACTGCTCCGGCGTCAGATGAAGCTCCGCGATGAAGCGGCGACGCAGCGTCCGTTCGCTCAACGCCGCGGCCCTGGCGAGGTCGCGCACCGAGGACGACGCCAGATGCGCCAGGAGGTGTTGTACAGCCGCGACAAGCGCCGGGTCCGCCGGACTCCGGAGCACGGGCGAGGCATCTGGCCGGCAACCGTCCATAGCGAGGGCAAAGAGCACATCGAAGAACTGCCGCCTGACCCGTCGAGGCACGTGGTCCTCGTCCTGCCCGGCGACGACCGCCATTTCCCGAAGCAGCGGCGTCGAGGTGACAGCGACGGCCGTCCGGACAGGTGAGGGATAACGGCCCGGCGAGAAGAACAGCGAGACCGCCGCATGCGCCTGTATCGTCGTCGAGTGTCGGCAGCGTGCTGGAATCCATACGCCGACGGACCCATCGCACATGTGCAGGCGTTCACGCGACTCTACCCAGAACGAACCGACCGTCGCGAGGATGAGCTGGTGCCTGGTGTGGGCGTGCATCGCATAGCGGAGATGACGCGCCCCGTCCGACAACGCGAATGCCGTGAGCAGTGGGCGCTCGATGCGAAGGCTGGCAATTGCAGCGCGGGTCTGCTGCGCCGAGAGGTGTGTGGGCACTGGCCGATTCGCCACAGACTATGGCCGATTGTCGTGAGACGCACAAGGCGCCGCCTGGCCACAATGGCGGCATGACTTCTCACAACGAGACCGTGGTCCGCCAGTTCTCCCTCCAGTCCGACGCGTTCGCCCGATGCCCCGCACACGCCGACTACAAGTCGGTGGCGGTGTTCTCGGAACTGGGCGGCTTCTTGCCGGGCGACAGGCTCCTCGACTCGGGGTGCGGCCCTGGGATCGTAAGCACGGCGCTGGCGCGACAGGTGGCGCACGTCGACGGCGTCGACCTCACGCCAGCCATGATTGCCCTCGGTGAACAGCGCGCGGCCGCCGACGGACTCGGCAACGTGGCGTTCCAAGTGGCGGACATGTCCGCGCTGCCGTTCGGAGATGCCACGTTCGACGGGGCCGTCACCCGCTACACGGTGCATCATCTCGACCGGCCCATCGCCGCATTGAGCGAGATGGTTCGAGTGACTCGGGCGGGCGGACGCGTGGTTGCGCTCGATGCCGTGCCGCTGGGCAGGCATCGCAGCGCCTACGACCGGTTCGAGCAACGGCGCGACCCGTCGCACACCACGGCATTGACGCTGGAAGAATGGATGGCGATGGGCGAGGCGCTGGGTCTGGGCCCGGCGACAGTGGAACGCTTCAGCCTGCGGATGGAAGCCACCGCGCTGCTGTCTCACGCCTTCCCTGAAGCGGAAGCACGCGCATCGCTCGAGCAGTTGCTGCGCGACGACGTGGGTGTCGATGCGCTCGGTTTCAGCGCGAGCCTCGAAGACGGCGTTCTCGTCGTCTACTTCCCGCTGGCAGCCTTCTGCTGGCGAGTCCCCTCGGCCCGCCACGTTACGGTTGCCTGACCACGGTGCCATGCCACCCTTCATCTTGAAGCGCACAGCGCGCACCGCGTCGAGGTGCAGCGCACGCGACCCTCCTGACCGGCCCGACCCTTCCCTACTTCTTTTCGAGGAAGTCCATCCACCGGCGAACGAGCGGCTGCTGCGGCCCTTTCGCCGTGATGTACGCATCGGCCCACGTGCGAGCCAGCTTCACGTCCTCCACCGGCGACCGGGCCGCCGCGCGGGCAAGCTTCAGGTGATACACCCACTCGACGCCGAGTTGCAACGAGTCCACGTCGCCGGGGTTCGCCTCGAGATGCCGCGCCAGCAGTTGCACCGCAAGCTGCCCCTGGCCGAACGTGGCGGAAATGAGCGCCATCGGCCTGACGAAGCGGAGGTCGGCCGGCCATTTGGCCATCGCCTCTTCCAGCACGCTGCGCGCCTCCGCCATGCGTCGTTCGCGCATGAGCGCGTCCGCAAGCCACTCGTAGATCTCCGGAAAGTCGGAGCCGTCGATGAGCGACGTCTGCCACGCCCCGGTCGCCTGGTCGTCGCGTCCGGCCGCCGCAAACACCGCCGCGAGGTAGGCCAGCACGGAGGCGTTCTCACTGTCTGTGTCGAGCGCCGACTTGAGGCTCGCCTCGGCCTGCACCAGATCACCGGATGAGAATGCCGACGCCCCGGTGTCGAAGGCCGCACGCGCCGGCACCGCCACGCGTTCGCGGAAGGCCTTGCGCGTGTCGGCGTCGAGCACCGCGACCCGATCGAAGCGTCGCGACATCATCGTGTCGAGCACCGGCAGGAACACATCGGCGGTTGAGAGCACCGCGCCGCTGTCCGCCGACGTCATCAGCACGGCCGGGGCCGCCACCTCGAACGCGCGCGCGTAGGTCTGCACCATGCCGCGCTCACCCGACACCCGCGCCCGCAGGTAGTACTTCCCTGGTGGCAGCTGGCGTACGGGCAGTGCCTGCGAGAAGACCGCGTGGGTACCGCCGGAGCCCGTGCGCGCCTGCACGGCCTGCGTCAGCAATGCCTCACCACTTTCCGCCTGCGCCAGCTCGAACGTTGTCTTCAGCGCCGCCGCACCCTCGCCAAACACCTCGATATAGCCCTGCACGGTGCCGAACACCACCGTGTAGCCAACGGCGGGCTGCAGCAGATCCTCGGCGCCGTTGAGCGGACCACCCACCATCAGATCGCTGAGGCGGAGCGGACCGGACTCGATCACGCCAGCGCGGAACTCGTGCTCGACCGTGCCGATGCGGTCGCCTTCGTTCACGGCCAGCTTCAGCGTGTATTCGCCGGGCGGCACGTTCACCGTCCCCGTGAACTGCAGCGCCGACGGCACACCATTCATCACTGGCGGCAGGCGAGCCTCGCCGACGCGGCTGTCGACGATGCGCCCGTCACGATCGGTGATCGAATAGCCGACTGTGGCCATTCGCGGCGCGGCGTAGTCGGTGCCGATGTCAGCATGGACGAGCACGGCCAGCTTGCCCACTTCCTCTTCCGGCAGCGAGAACGTCGTCACCCGCAGCGGCAGCGCCGCAATCGGCAGCGGCGTGTTCACTGCAGCCGTGACCAGGTCGCGCGCGCTCTTCGGCGCGCCCGCGTCAGGATTACCGACCAGCGCACGGCGTGAGCGGACGGTGAGCCCCTTTCTCGCCACGTCCACGCGCACGGAGTGGGTCTTGCCGTCGCGGTCGGCGGGGCTCGATTCCACGCCGAGCAGGTAGTAGCCAGACAGCTCGGCTTCGATGCGATCGAAGACGGTGGCGCCCGTGCCGACGATGTTGAACATGGCGCCGCGTGAAGCGCTGGACAACAGTTCGAGCCCCTCGGCGCGCACGTACCGATCGTCCATCGTCGCCATCGGCGAGCTACGCTGCTGCGACGCCATCGACTGGAACAGCTGGTCATCGAGCTTGAGCGTGTAGATGCTCGTGCGCGACGCCGCCGCGATGGCGCCGAGCTCGATCACCGCGGACCGCTGGTCGTCGATGACGAACCCCTCCGATACGAAGATCATCGTCTTCGGTCCGTCGATCGTCTTCAGGGCGTTGAGGAGTGAGCGGAGCACGCGAATGGTGCTCTCGCCGGCGGCAGCGCCGGTCATCGCCTTCTCCTGCACCTCACTTTGCACTTCCAATGCGCAGGCCTCGAAGCCCGGGCCGGCCATGCCGGAGCACTCGCGGACGATCACCTCCTCGAGCACCCCTGGGATGCCGCGGGAAATCTGGAGCGCCTCGAAGGTGGAGATGGTGAATTGCGACAGCAGCGATGACTGGTGCTGCCCGACCAGCCGCTCGACGGCGCGCTTCAGCCGCGACCGGTCGGCCGTGAACGGCGTGGACGGCGCGCCCTGCCCCAGCCCGATCACCGCCGCGCGATCGGTCGGTTGCAGGTGATCGATGAACGCGTTCACGGCGCCGCGAATGCCAAGCGTGCCACCGAACCGGATGTTCGGCTGATCGACCACGAGGAGGATCAGGCGGCCTCCCGTCGCGTTCTCGTTCCACGAATAGCCCGACGGCGCGGGCGGAGGTGGCGCCGACTCCTTCGTCTCGAGCCCCACCCATTCCGCGGTCATCACGCGGCGCTGCGAACCGTCGACACGAATGCTGAACTCCTCAGGCTTCAGGTCGCGGATCGGCCGCCCCTTGGCATCGAGCACCGACAGGTCGATCGAGGTCAGCTCGACCGACGAGCGAAAGACAGGCTGTGGCGGTTGCTGCGCACGGAGCACCACTCCCGATATCGCCGTCGCCGCCAGCACCGCGGCTGCCCATCGTCGTGGGGTCATTTGAAAGGGGCCGCCCTGTAACCCTGTCGCGCACGCACGTTCGGGTAGCCGTCCACCTGCACCTTGATTTCGCGCCAGGTGTCGTCGCGCGCGCCGTTCGTGGGCTGGTAGCCGAGCAAATACTGATTCGAGAGTTCGTCGAGCAGTTCCTCGAACGCCACATGCAGCTGATCGACGCTGTCAGTGGTGAAGGTGCGGCCGCCTGTCGGCACGGTCAGTCGCTGCATCGTCTTCCGCAGGTAATCCTGGCTGATGCCGCGCCCCTGCGCGATCATGTAGAGGGTGACGTCGCTCGCCTGCAGCTTGCGCTCGACGTCGTCGAGCGAGACGTGACTGCCCTGGTCCTCGCCGTCCGAGAACACCACCAGCGCCTTCCGCCCCACCTGCCGGCCGAGCATGTCCACGGCGCGCACGATGACGTCGTAAAGCGCGGTGGCGCCCCACGGCGCGAGACGCTCAACCGCACGCACGCGTTCCGATGGCTCGGTGGTCTTGCGGGTCAGCGCGAAGACGCTGTCGTTGAAACCGAGCAGCGTCACCTGATCTTTCGACGGCACCGCGACCAGGAAATCCCTTACCGCCGTCTTCAGCTTCGGCATCGACGCGGTCATGCTGCCGCTGATGTCGACCGCGACGATCAGCTCGAGCGGCACGTCCTTCGAGGCGAAGTAGGTGATGGGCTGCGGCTTGCCGTCCTCGTGCACGGTGAACGCCGAGCGCGGCAGCGCGCTGACAAACCGGCCGCTGTCGTCCGCCACGGTCACCGTCACCTGGATGGCCTCCACGTTCACGCGGTCCGCGTAGCCGATGCCTTTGGTGCGCAGTGTCCTGATGACGCGGTCACCGCTGACCGGCTGCACCACGAGTCGGATCAGATGCGCGCTGATGACCGAGCCCGCGTCCCACTCACATTCGAACGGCGGCTCGTTCAAGGAACAGAACTGCCGGCCATCGACAAAGAAGGTGACGCTCTGCACCGGCACGCTCGCGTCGATCGCGGCACGAAGCGGCGTGACACCGCTGGTGTAGGCGCTGGCCGACGGCGAGCTGATGACGACAGGCGACTCCGGCGTGGTTGGCGAGGGCGCGGTTGGCGCGGCTGGAACCGGGGTCTCGCGGGGGCCGCCCTGTTGTGCCGTCGCGAGCGTGAGCACGCTGACGGTCAGTGCCAGCAGGAGCGCAAGCGCGGAGGCGCGAACGGAAGCACGCATTACGGTTCGAAGCTGACCTCGTGTGCAGGAACGAGCGGACCATTCGCGGCGGTCGCAGCCACATAGTCGTCCACCGCGTTGCGACCGAGCGCGCGGGCATGACCCGACAGTGCCGTCAGATCGTTGGCGTCTGCCGTGTCGACCGTGTCCACGAAGTCCTGCATCGCCGTCGCGAGCACCGACGGCAGCAGGGCAGCCGGCAGATGCAGGACGGCGAAACGCTGCGCGAGTTCCAGGTTCATCTCCACCGTTGAAGCGGCCATCATCGCCAACTGGGTTCGCCCGGCCAGCACGCGCCAGATGCGCGGCAGTGGGAAGCGGGTGCACAGACAGCCTACCGACAGCAGGCTGTTCGCGCCCCACGTGTCGAAGGCAGCCGGCTCGAGACCGCCGAGCGTGGCGAGCTCGGCGAGCGAGAACTGATTCTCGATCGAAGCGGGTTCATTGTGCAGCACCCAGCGCAACGTTCGTACCCGCCAGCCGTCGAGCGCCAGCTCGTTCTCCAACTTTCCGAACTCAGCAGCAGGAGCGGCGCCAAGTGTTCTGACGCGGGCGCGGCCTCGCCCGATGGCGTCAACGATGCGGTCGCGATCGATGTCGCCGAGTGCGCGTGGATCAAGCAGGGCCACGTTCACGGCAAAGGCCTCGCGCTCGATCGACTGCAGCCGCGGCGGGTTCGCCAGGCTGTCCATGCTCATCCGGCGCAGGGAGAGCGGCGCCAGCGCAATGTCGAGCCCGACCAGCGACCCGGTGACGTGCCACGGCACGCCCGGCTGGAAGTCCTGCCGCGGCAGCGCCCACGGCCCGCGCGCCCGATTCTCGCCGTCGCGCCGGCCGAAGCCGAAGTCGTGCCGCAGCGAGACGTTGGCGCCGAGCAGTGCGGGACCGTCGGGATCGCCCAGATGGATGGCGTAGACGAGGGAGAGCAGCGCCTGTCCGAGCGCGATGTCGCCGAGTGGCAGCAACGCCTCGCCGGCACGATTCGCGCGGCGCAGGTCGTTCTCGCGCACTGCACGTTCGAGTTCGCTGGCAGTTCGCATGAGCCACTCGCGACCGTCCCTGGGCAGCGCCACACCGGCGGCCATCCCGGCAACAGGAGGACGGGCGAGGAGTCGACCTGCAGTTGACACGAGCTGCCGAGCCTCGCCGGCCACCTCACGCGCGGCCTCGGGCGTGACCACCTGCGCCGCCTTCCGTGCGAGCCCGGCGACTGCAAAAGCTGTGTCGAGATCGGGTCCGCCTTGCCGGCTCTGGATCGCCTCGATGCGGCGGCGCTCGGCGCCGGCCAGATCGATGCGGTAGCGCTCGCCCTCCCAGTCGACGATGGGATCGCCTGGCGTGGGACCACCAGCCACACCCGCGACGGTTCGCGCCTGCCAATTCTCGCCAGCCGGGAGGTGCGCGGACAGCATCGACTGATACCAGTCCGCCAGCGCACCTCGCACGTCGCCGTCCTGAAGCGGCAGGGCAAAGAGCGAGCGCATCAGCGCCTCGGCGGACGGTGAATCGAGCGTGCCGGTCCACGTCATGCGGGCCACCACCGCGAACGCCCCCTGCAGCTGCGCCAGTGTCCAGAAGCGATCGCCGCCACCGGCGCCGGCAAGGCGCGCCTGACGCAGCCCCGCGGCGTAGACGTCCGGGCTGCTGATGCCCATCCGCTCGAGTTCCAGCAGCAGCATTCGCCTCGTTGTCATCTCGTGCAGCACCGACGCCGACGGCTCGGACGCCGCAGCCGCGCGCGAGCCGAAGACGCGCTGTCCGAATGCCAGTTGGTCGAGGCGATCGCCGCGAGCGTACATGTCGCCGCTGGTCGCTCGCAGCAGCCACGCGGCGTCGATGCGAGTGTGCGCGGCCGCAGCCATGTCGCCGGGCGCGACCGCCAACGGATCGGCGTCGAACACCGACGCCCAGAAGCGGCGATCGGCGGGGGCGGCCGGTGCGCCGTCCGACCCGGTTCGGATGCGCAGGAGCAGAAGCGCCAGATCGTTCAGCGGACGCCCGAACGGCAGCTCCTCCACGTGCCACTCCCGAAACGACGTGCGCACTTCGGCCAGCAGCGCCTGGAACCGCCGGGCGCGGAGCGACGGGTCGGCGATCCACAGCCCGAGCGCGAAGGCGCGCGACTCGGGCGACGCGGTCGCCAGCACGTCGAACATATAGGCCGGCCGCGCCTCGGGCTCGAACAACAGGGCGCGAAGGAATGCCTCAGGATCGTCCGTCGGCGCGGCCACGGCAACGTCCCACAGCACACGCGCCGGTTCACCGCCCGGCACCACCAGCTGGCCGTCGCGGATTCGGATGCTGCCGGCAAACGCCGCGAATGCGCCTGGCGCGCGCTCGTAGATGAACGTCAGCAGCGCCGGATGCGACGCGTAGAACGCCAGCGTGTCGTCGTCGGCACCGAGCAGACCGCGGCAGAGGAGCGCGGCGCGCCGGTCGGCGAGGATCGACGCCAGCAGTTGCTCGGTGGTGACTGGGCGCTTGAATATCGCGCGGCTCCAGATGTCTGGCGTGAGCGGCACGTCTACCAGCAGCGGCGCAGCGGCCGGCGGCTCGGTGAGTAGCAAATCGAGCGGAACCTGCCGGCTCGCCGGCGGGGCATACACGCGGCGGATGACTTCCGCGGCGAAGCGCCCGCGCTCACGGCGCACATCGAGGTCGACTCGCACGGCCAGCGCGGCCACCGATGGCAACACCGGCACACGCGTGGTCGGCGGCTCGGCTGCGGCGAGCTGCAACTGAAATGCCGCTACAATCGTCGAGCACCACCACAGCGCACGCCGCATCAGGCAAGCCCCAAAAGAGCTGAAGTATATACATGGCATCGGCGAACTACACCGCGAAAGACATCACGGTCCTCGAAGGGCTGGAACCCGTCCGCAAACGTCCCGGCATGTACATCGGCGGCGTCGGCAGCTCCGGGTTGCATCACCTCGTCTGGGAAGTGCTGGACAACGCGATCGACGAGGCCATGAACGGCTATGCGTCGAATGTCCGCGTGACGCTGCACGAGAACGGTTCCTCCATCACCATCGAGGACGACGGCCGCGGCATTCCGGTGGACATGCACCCGCAGACGAAGAAGAGCGCCCTCGAAGTAATCTTCACCGTGCTCCATGCGGGCGGAAAATTCGAGCAGGGCAATTACAAGACGGCCGGCGGCCTGCACGGCGTCGGCGCCAGCGTGGTCAACGCGCTGTCGAAGGAACTGGTCTGCACCGTGAAGCGCGACGGCACGGCGTGGGAGATGCGCTTCCGCCAGGGGCGCCCGGACGGTCCGCTGAAGAAGCTCGGCCCGGCGCGCGGCACCGGCACCACGGTGTTCTTCCATCCCGACGCCACGATCTTCCCGAAGGTCGAATTCGACCCGGCCATCATCCGCGAGCGCCTCGAGATTGCCAGCTACATCCACAAGGGGCTGAAGGTCAGCTTCGACGACGAGACGACGACGAGCCGCAACGTCTTCGAGCACGCCGAAGGGCTGGTCGATTATCTGCGCAAGGTGGTCGGCGAGCGCAACCAGAAGCCGGTGCACGAAGCGATGTTCACCATCGCCAAAGACGACGGCCTGCGCATCGAACTGGCGATGCAGTGGACCGAGGCGACCGACGAGCACATCCGCTCGTACGTGAACGGCATCCCCACCGGCTCTGGCGGCACGCACGAGAACGGTCTGCGCGCCGGCATCGGCAAGGCGGTCCGCAACTTCATCGACACGCACAACCTGTCACCCAAGGGCGTGACGCTCACCGCGGAGGACATTCGCGAGGGGCTCACCGGCATCCTGAGCATCTTCATCGGCGAGCCGCAGTTCCAGGGGCAGACGAAGGACCGCCTGAACAACGCCGAAGTGCTCTCAGCCGTAGACGGTGTGGTCCGGCCGGCGCTCGAGCACTGGCTGAATCACAACATCAGCGTCGCCGAGTCGATCGTGGCGCGCATCATCCTCGCAGCACGGGCGCGCGAGGCGAGCCGCGCCGCGCAGCAGGAAGTGTCGCGCAAGAGCGCCACCTCATCGCGCCTGAACCTGCCCGGCAAGCTGAGCGACTGCACCAACTCGTCGGCCGACAACAGCGAGCTGTTCATCGTCGAGGGCGACTCGGCCGGCGGCTCGGCGAAGCAGGGACGCGACCGCGCACGTCAGGCCATCCTGCCACTGCGCGGCAAGGTGCTGAACACCGAGAGCGCCTCGCTCGCGAAAGTGCTCGAGAACAAGGAACTGTCGGACCTGGTGACGGCGCTCGGCTGCGGACTGGGGAAGAACTTCGAGCTCGACAAGCTTCGCTACGGCAAGGTCATCATCCTCGCGGACGCCGATTCGGACGGCAACCACATCGCCACGCTGCTGCTGACGTTCATCTACCGCCACCTGCAGCAGCTGATGTCGGCCGGTAAGGTCTACCTCGCGCAGCCGCCGCTGTACCGCATCGATATCGGCAAGGAGACGCACTGGGCGCTCGACGATGCGGCGAAGGCGCAGATCCTGAAGGCGCACGCGAAGACCAGCAGCCGCTCGACGCCGGAGATCACGCGCTTCAAGGGTCTGGGCGAGATGAATCCGAAGGTGCTGTGGGAAACGACGCTGAACCCGCGCACGCGCCGCTTGCTGCGGGTCGAGGTGACGGACCAGATCATGACCGACCGGGTCATGAACGAACTGATGGGTAAGGACGCGTCGGCACGCTTCCGCTTCATCATGGACCGCGCGGAAGAAGCGGAAGAACTGGACGTCTAGATAGTCGATTGACCAACGACTATCTGCTTCAGCCCTTCCACTAACCGCCCTACACCTTCTGCAACCGTCGCCTTCTGCAGCGCGCCGAACGCCACGCGGAAATAGCAGCCATCGGTCATGCCGAACGCGTCGCCCGGGATGACGGCCACCTTGTGCTCGCGAATCAGCCGCTCGGCCAGCGCGAGCGGCGCCTGGGTCGTTTCCACCTTCATCAGCGCGTAGAAGGCGCCGTCCGCTGCCGGCACGCGGGCGAGCGGCTCGAGCGCGTTCAGCTCCGAGAACACGATGTCGCGGATGGAGGCCAGTTCGCGCACGTACGGGTCGGCGTAGGCCCGGCCAACGCGCAACGCGGCTTCAGCGCCGACCTGCGCCGCCATGGTCGGGTTGATGAGAATCGTGTCCTGACTCTTCATCATCGCGGAGAAGAGCGCGGCCGGATAGACGACGTAGCCGATGCGCCAGCCCGCAAAGCCGTACGCCTTCGATAGCGAAAACATCGAGATGGTGTGCGCCGCCGCGCCTGGGAACGAGCCCGGTGAGGTGTGCGGCACGCCGTAGGTGAAGTACTCGTACGGCTCGTCGGAGAGGTGATACAGCCCGCGTTCGGCGCAGAGCGTGTTCACCGCCAGGAGCGAGTCTGCGCTGAGCACGGCGCCGCTCGGGTTGTTGGGCGAGATGGTGACGACCGCGCGGGTGCGCGGGGTGATGGCGGCGGCGATGGCGTCGACGCGCAACTGGTAGCGCTCGTCGGTTGGCACGCGCACGACGCGGCACCCGGCCATCTCGACCGCCATCTCGTGGTTGAAATAGAACGGAACCGGAAGGATGACCTCGTCGCCTGGCGCCGTGATGGCCATGACCGCGTGCATGAAGGCCATGTTCGCCCCGGCCGTCACCATGACGCGGCTCCCCTGCTCAACGTCGATACCGTTCTCGGCCTGCAGCTTCGCGGTAATCGCCACGACGAGCGGGGCATAGCCCGAGCCGTCGCCGTAGCCGTGCAGCAACCGGCTCGACTCGGGGGAGCCGAGCGCGTCGCGCACCGCGTCAACCGCCGCCTGGGGCGGGCCGTAGTGCACCACGCCCTGTCCCAGAGAGATCGTGCCCGGCGTTTCACGGATCATCGCCGCAATCACGGGAATGATCGGCGACTGCACCGCGTCCATCCGCGTGACAGCTCGCCCCACCTCCGCTGCCCGTCCTGACATGCCTGCTCCCGTCCGACTAGCGACTAACTAATTGCGACTTGCGACTTGTGACGTGCGACCACTATTCTTCCCCAATGCCCGCCGGCCGCGCCGCCCGGTTCTCCGTCTGCCTGGTTGCCCTGCTGGCCGCCGTCACGCTGCTGCGTACGCCGGGCCGCGTACTGGCCGCTGCCGGCGTGCCGACGCCGGAACAGTTTATCGGCTTCAAGGTCGGCGCCGACAACAAGCTCGCCCGCTGGGATCGCATCGTCGAGTACATGAAGGCCGTGGCGGCGGCGTCCGACCGCGTGCGGCTGCGGGAGCTGGGCAAGACGAATGGCGGCAACGCCTTCGTGATGCTCGAGATCGCCGCGCCGGAAACGCTGAAGAATCTCGACCGCTTCAAGCAGTACGAGAAGAAGCTCTACTTCCAGAACGGCGCGCCGACGCCGCGCGAGCGCGACGAGATCTTCCGGCAGGGTAAGGTGGTGGTGATGGTGGGCGCGAGCGTCCATGCCACGGAGGTGGGTCCCACCCAGGCCGCGCTCGAACTGGTACACCATCTGGTGACCGACGACTCCGCCGCCACGAAGAACATCCTCGACAACGTCATCCTGCTGCTCGTGCCGAGCCTGAACCCGGACGGTCAGGTGCTCGTCACCGACTGGTTCAACAAGAACCTCGGCACCCCGTACGAGGCGAGTCCGCTGCCCGTGCTGTACCACCCGTACATCGGGCACGACAACAACCGCGACATGTACATGCTCACCCAGAAGGAGAGCCAGTACGTGGCGCAGGTGGCCTGGCACGACTGGTTGCCGGCGGTATGGCTCGACCAGCACCAGATGGGCGCTGGCGGCCCGCGCATCTTCGTCATGCCGGCGACCGACCCGATCAACCCGAACGTGCATCCGCTGATCTACCGGTGGAACGCCATCATGGGGCAGTCGCAGGCGGCCGCGCTCGAAGCGGCCGGCAAGGACGGCATCATCTACAACTCGACCTACACCAACTTCTGGCAGGGCGCGATGGCCTGGGCCGGGTGGTGGCACAACCAGATCGGCCTGCTGACGGAGATCGCGAGCGTTCGTATCGCGTCCCCGACCGATCAGATCAAGACCGCCGCTCGCAGCAGCGGCCCCGGCGACTTCGTGCGTGAGGCCGCCATGGACGCCATCGTCCCCGGGATGGCCACGCTCGGTGCACCGGCCGACACGACCCCGCGCACCGAGTATCCGCGGCCGTGGCTCGGCGGACGCTGGACGCTGCGCGACATCGTCGACTACCAGTTCATCTCGACGCTCGCGCTGCTGGACACCGCGGCCGACCGCCGCGAAACGGTGCTCCGCCAGATCTACGAAGTGAACCGGCAGACGGTGGAGGACGGGCGCACCGGCGTGGTGAAGTCCATCCTGATTCCGCTCGACCTGCAGCAGGATTCGCGCGAAGCCATGCACCTGGCGGAGCGACTGATGATGGGCGGCGTCGAGGTCTACCGGGCGGAGACGGCGTTCAACGTCGACGACACGCCGTACTCGGCGGGTACGCTGGTCGTGCCGATGACGCAGGTGTTCGCGCGCTACGCGAAAGACCTGCTCGAGAAGCAGACCTACCCCGAGGTGCGGCGCGCGCCGAACCTGCCGCCCGAACCGCCTTACGACATGACGGCGTGGTCGCTCGGCATGCAGTTCGGGGTCACGGTCGACTTCGCGAACGAGCCGCTGCCGAACGTGAAGCTGACGCGCGTCACCGCTCCGCTGCGGAGCGCCGGCCGGGTCACCGGCAACGGCCCACGCTTCATGTTCGAGTACACGGGTGCCGACAGTGCCGTGGTGGTGAACCGCTTGCTGAAGGACGGGGTAAAAGTGGCCTTCACCCCGTCGTCGCACGCACTGGTGGACGGCGCGAGCCGCGCGCAGCTCGAGGAGCTGGCTCGCGATCTCGGTGTGTCGTTCTCCACCGTCGAGGCGCCACCGCCGGGCGTACCGGACGAGCCGAAGCAGCCGCTGCGCGCGCCGCGTGTGGCGCTCTACGCGCCGTGGACCAGCGGCAACATCGACGAGGGGTGGACGCGCTGGGTGCTCGAGCAGTACGAGTTCCCGTACGCCACCGTGCACAATGCGGACATCCGCGCCGGCGGCCTGCGCCGCCGGTTCGATGCCATCATCCTCGCGGATCAGGCGCCGCGCGAGATCGTGGACGGCAACCTCGGCGCCACCATCAGGCCGGAGTATCGCGGCGGCATCGGCGACATCGGCGTCGACAGCCTGCAGCGCTTCGTCAGTGACGGCGGCACGCTGATCGCGCTCGGCGCGGCGTCCGACCTCGTGATCGATCGCTTTCCGGTGCCGGTGCGCAACCAGAAGCGCGCCTTGCGCCGCGATCAGCACTTCGCGCCCGGCACGATCCTGCGGATCCAGGTCGACACGTCGAACCCGGTCGGCTACGGCATGGCGTCGGATACGTACGGCTTCTACAACAACAGCCCGTTTTTCACGCTGGTGGACGGCTTCAACGCCACGCGCGCCTCGGTGATCGCGCGCTATCCGAACGAGGACATCGTGGCCTCCGGCTGGTTGCGCGGCGAAGACGCCATGGCCGGCCGCGCGGCGGTGGTGGAAGTGGACCTGCGCCCCGGTCACATCCTGCTGTTCGGCCTGCGGCCGCAGCACCGCGCCCAGACACACGCCACGTTCCCGATGCTCTTCAATGCGCTGTACCTCTCGGCCGACGGCACGTCGATCGCCTCCGAGAACCAGCAGCAATGATTCGCGTCCTGGTCACCGGCGGTACCTTCGACAAGGAATACCACGAGCTGAACGGCACGCTGTTCTTCAAGGACACGCACGTGCCCGAGATGCTGCGGCTGGGGCGCTCGCGCGTCGAGGTTGAGGTCGACACGCTGATGATGATGGACAGCCTCGACATGCGCGACGCTGACCGCGCACGCATCGTCGGCGCCTGCCGCGACGCGGCCGAGACCAGGCTGGTGGTGACGCACGGCACCGACACAATGGTCGACACCGCCCGCGCGCTGGCCACCGCCGGCGACGCGGCGCTGGCGGCCAAGACGATCGTCCTGACCGGCGCAATGGTGCCCTACGCCTTCGGCAGTTCCGACGGGTTGTTCAACCTCGGTAGCGCCCTGTCGTTCGTGCAGGTGCTGCCAGCAGGTGTCTATCTGGCCATGAACGGCCAGTGCTTCGACTGGGACGCCGTGATGAAGGACCGGGCGGCGGGCATCTTCAAGGAAGTGAGAACTCAGGAGTCTGGTTCCCAAGCAGCGTCAACTGCTCGAGATGATGCACCTGGTGACCGGCCTCCTGATAGATGATCCAGTCAACGGTCATCGGGCCGTAGTCGTCGTGGGTCAGCGGAGTCTCGCGGTCGGCCGGCGTCAACGACGCGTAGAGCGCCAGGTTGATCGACGCCAATGCGACGAAGACGTTCACGGCATCGGGGCCGCTGATGCCGAGTTCACGCGCCAGCCACTTGTCCTGATCGAACGAAGTGGCCATGAAGCCCGGCCGCGTCAGCGCCATGCGCGAGCGGGTACCGAGTGCGAGCTCGGTCTGCGCCAGATGGATCAGCACCTGACGGGCGGTCCACTTGCCAGGCGCCACAGGCCGCTCGAACTGCTCCGGTGTCCACCCGCCCACGGCGTTCGAGATGGCGGGGATCGTCTCGCGCATGACTACCAGTGGCTCGCGATTATCGAGGTGGTGGCGGTAAGGCGTCTGTGGCGGCATGGTTTCAGATGGTGGCCTGCACGACCGTGCGCGAGCTGCGATGCCGCTCGAGCAGGTCGGGGTGCAGACGCTTGCTCAGGTACACCTTCGATTCAGCATTATCGAGCGGGTTGCGCTCGTACTTCATCACTTCGAAGCGGAGGTGGTCGAGTGTGCCGCGCATCTCGTAGAACTTGTTCTTGGTCTTCACCACGACTTCGTCGAAGCCGTGCTCGACGGCCCAGAACTCCTGCTGCTCGGTGAGCGCACGGAAGTGCCCCTGGCCGCGCCAGTCGCGACGCGTGCCGCCAATCCAGGTGTAGAGCACACGACGACCATCGAACTGCACGTGCCCTCGCAGGCGATGCACCAGTTCGAGCAGCGTCGGGTCCAGTTCCTCGATGCGGATCTCGTGCGCCACCTTGTACGACACGGGCACGATCATGCCTGGGTCGTCCGGTGCCGGCCCGGAGGCAAACAGGATCAGGTGGGCCCGATCGCTCAGGCGCCGCACGATCTCGGCGGCGGTCTTCTTGCGGGGGAACTCTCCGAAATACTCTTCGATGTACTGTATCTCGAGCGCCCCCTGCTCGAGGTCGTACTGGGTGATGTGATATTCCACGGGAGTGCGGGCATTGTACTTCACGCTCCCGCCGGGTCCAGGCATCAACAGCCCATCCGCTGCGGTCTGGCGAGCCGTGTGCATCACACGCGCGCGTGAAGCTGAATCGTCGTCCCCTTCTGGCAGCTGCGGCACTCGCTGCCACCGCGAGCACGGTCTTGCTTGCCGCTTGCACGTCGACGACCACGTCGGCGACGACCCCATCGATTAGCAAGTGCCAGGTCAGTGCGGCGGCAACGCCGCTGGAGTTCGCGGCCGCTGGCGGCATTGGACAATTGACCATCACGGCCGCCCGCGACTGCACCTGGGCGGTCGATTCACCAGCTGGATGGGTGGCAGTGAGCGGTGAGCGAGCCGGCAATGGCGACGCGACCCTGACGTTCACGGTGGCCAGCAACCCCGCTCCCGCCATCAGGTCCGCTGACCTGCGGGTGGAAGATGCGCGATTGGGAGTGACGCAGGCCGCGGCCGCGTGCAACTTCGGCCTGAGTCGGGTTAGCGACTCGGTCGGTGCGGCCGGGGGCACGCTGTCAGTGGAGATCACGACGCTGACCGGCTGCGGCTGGTCCGCGTCGTCCGGGGCGACGTGGCTGACGCTGTCGCGGTCGAGTGGCCAGTCGAGCGGGAGCTTACAGATTACGGTCGAGGTGAACACGGGCGCGGCCCGGAGCGACAACGTGACGGTGGGCGGACACCCGTACACGATTACCCAAGCGGCCGGCACCACGCCCACGACTCCCCCGACCTCTCCGCCACCAACACCACCGCCGCCGACACCGCCGCCGACTGACCCTCCCGGCCCCGTCTCCGTGTCGGGTACGGTGTCAGGGCTGAGTGGATCGTGCCCGTCGCTGAGGTTCCGAGTGGATGGCCGCGACGTCGTCACGGACCGCACCACGGATTTCAGCCGGGGCAACACGTGCCGCAACCTGTCGAATGGCGACACGGTGAGGCTCTCGGGGCTCACCCAGCCGTCCGGACCCATCCTCGCCTCCGACGTCGAGATCACCCGCAATGAACCATAGACGCCTCACGCTGTCGGTCATCGTCCTGCTCGCCATCGCCACCACGGCGCGGGCGCAGTCGCGTGTTCAGGACGCGCTGACATTCCTCGTCACCAACCAGTCCGTGGCCACCGGCAGCATCGAGCGCGACAGTGCGGCTGCCGAAGCCACAAGCCGGACAATAGCGCGGGCGATGCTGGTGAACCTGGCCACGCTCCCGGTGAGTTCAACCTCCGGTGCGTTCACCTACCGCCTGAACCCGGCGCTCGGCACGGTTGAGCGCTCGACGCAAACGTTCGCGCCGATGTTCGTCGACCGCGCCGTCACCTCGGGTGCTGGCACGGCGGGCTTCGGGGTGACGTTCCAGCACCTGCACTTCACGGCGCTCGATGGTCGCAACCTGCGCGACGGCTCGCTGGTCACCACGGCCAACCAGTTCGTGGACGAACCGGAGCCGTTCGACATCGACCGCCTCACGTTACAGATGGACGCGGATATCGCCACTCTCTACGGCAGCGTCGGCTTGGGGAACCGCATCGACATCGGCGCCGCCGCTCCGCTCGTCTGGCTGCGCGTCAACGGCTCCCGCGTGAACACGTATCGCGGCCGCGAGTTCACCCAGGCCACCGCACAGGCGAGGGCGGTCGGGCTGGCCGACGTTCTGCTACGCGCCAAGGCGACCCTGTTCGAACAGGACGGCGGTGCCCTCGCGGCTGCAGTGGATGCGAGGCTGCCGACCGGCCGATCTGCCGACCTCCTCGGCGCCGGCTCGGCATCCGTGCGGATCGCGGCGCTTGGTTCACTCGAGGGACCGAACACGGCAGTACACGCTAACGTCGGCATCGCGCGAGGCGGGCTGGCCAGCGAGATGACGTACGGTGCGGCGCTCGCTGTGGCCGCGGCGCCTGTGCTGACGATCGACGTCGAGGCGTTTGGCCGGCGGGTCGATACAGCCGGCGACATCGTGACGACGGCTCAGCCGCATCCGTCGCTGGCTGGCGTCCAGACCCTGCGCCTGCTCCCGGGATCCAGGGGGCTGCACACGTTGACCATCGCGCCGGGGATCCGCTGGAACCTCACGGACACATGGGTACTGGTTGGCACGGTCGGTCTGCCACTGTTGCGCGGTGGCCTTCGCGCGCCGATACTGCCGTTCGCCGGCCTGGAATATTCGCTCGGGCGATAGTCGATCAGCGGGCGACGCTTGCCGACTCAATCCGCCACTCGTCGCTCGCCGTCCTGCGCAGCGTGAAGCGCCAGTTGCGAGGCTCGTCCCGAGCCTCGCGGCCGCCGACGCGCGGCGTGTAGCGCGCCGTGCCGCGGCACGCCGCGCTGGCCATAGCGCCAGTCACCTGCAGTTGGCACGACTGGAACGTCAGGCGCTGCGAGACCAGGCCGTCGAACGCGCGCTGCAGCGCTGCGCTGTCCACGGCGGGCCACACCGCCTGCGCGGCCCGCGCGTCGAGCGTGTCGTATGCACGCCGGTACTGTCCCAGTGTGCGCAGGACGAGGTCTTCGTCGCGCATCGCCGACGTACCAGGCGGCGGCGCGATGGCACCGGCGAGCGTCAGCGCCCCTGGCAGCTGCGCCGGATCGGGCGGCTCGATCGGCCCAATTTGCGAAGCCGGGTCGCGGCGGTCTACGGAGGCTGGCGCGGCACCCACCGGCGCCGGCATGTCGGGCCGGTTCGCGCCAAGCGTCACCGAAAGGGGTGACGACAGCGAGCGGCCGGATGTCGAGACCGGGAGCGTGGGGGTCGCCGTTGATGCCGACGCGGGCACGGTGGCGATCGGCGGCGGCGAGGGAGACGTGTCATGGGCATCGACCACTGGCTCGGCATCCGGCACCGCGGAAATCGCGGCGGCAGTTGACGGCACAGCCGTATCGGTGACATCGACGGCCGGCGCTGACGGCTGCATCGACGCGGGCGGCGCACTGAGGCGCGGGCGGTCTGCATAGCGCACCACAAGGATGGAGGCGCCACACACCGCCACCGCTGCGATCGCAAGTCCGAACCGCGGCCGACGGCGCACACGAGCGGCGGCATCGAGTTCCGCCAACAGCAGGCTGTGCTCGGGATGCTGCCGATCAATCCCGGCAATCTCGTCGACGGCCGCACGCGCCAGCCCGATCCGACCGCTGGCGAGCGCTGCCCGCGCCGCCGCGGCCCGCTTCTCGATGCGGCGAGCACGGGTGCGTGCCTCCAGACGCTGTACGCCTGAGGTGAACGCCCTGGCAGCGGTTGACGACCGAGTTCCGGACCGCTCGCCCGCCGCCGCGTCGAGCGCCGGTACGACCGCCAGCACCGGCTGCCGCAGGATGTGCTCCCTCAACGCCTGGGCAGCGAGATAGTCGGGATCGATCTGCAGAGCACGGTCGACCGCAGCCAGTGCCTCGTCGGGCTCGCCACGATCGAGCGCCTCACGGGCACGGCCGAGCTGTTCACGAAGAGATTGCCGCCGAGTTGCAGGCTCCACCGCCGGACGAGGTGCAAGAGAGATTCCGGCAGCAGGCACCGCCGGGAGAAGCGGGCTAATCCGGGCGCTGCTCCATTCGCGCCCACGCATCGCGCAGCGACACGGTGCGGTTGAAGATCAGGCGCTCAGGCTGTGTGTCGGGGTCTACACAGAAGTACCCCAGGCGTTCGAACTGGAACGTCGCGAGCGGCGTGGACCCGGCGAGGCTCGGTTCCGCCTTGGCCCGACTGATGACCTGCAGCGACTCCGGGTTCATGACGTCGAGGAACGTCTTCCCTTCCGGCACATCCTCCGGGTCTTCCACGCTGAAGAGCCGGTCGTACAGGCGCACCTCGACATCGAGGGCGTGCGCGGCCGACACCCAGTGCATGGTGGCTTTCACCTTGCGGCCGTCCGGCGCGTCGCCGCCGCGCGTCGCCGGGTCGTAGGTGCAGCGCAGCTCGACGACCTCGCCGTTCGCATCCTTCACCACGTCCGTGCATGTGATGAAGTAGGCACACCGGAGGCGCACTTCGCGGCCCGGAGCCAGGCGGAAGAACTTCTTCGGCGGATCCTCGCGGAAGTCGTCGCGTTCGATGAACAGCACCCGCGAGAACGGCACCTTGCGCGTGCCCGCCGACGTGTCTTCCGGATTGTTGATGACGTCGACCTCCTCCACCTGCCCCTCAGGGTAGTTGGTGAGTGTCACCTTGATCGGATTGAGCACCGCCATCACCCGCGACGCGCGCTTGTTCAGGTCCTCGCGGATGCTGTGCTCGAGCTGCGCGACATCGATCACGTTCTCCTTCTTCGCCACGCCGATGCGCGCGCAGAAGTTCCGGATCGACTCGGGCGTGTAGCCGCGACGGCGCAGGCCGCTGATTGTCGGCATGCGCGGGTCGTCCCAGCCGGACACATGGCGCTGCTGCACGAGTTGCAGCAGCTTCCGCTTGCTCATCACTGTGTAGTTCAAGTTGAGACGCGCAAACTCGATCTGCTGCGGCCGGTCGCCAGCAAAGAGGTTGTCGATGCACCAGTCGTAGAGCGGACGATGGTCCTCGAACTCCAGCGTGCAGAGCGAATGCGTGATCTGCTCGAGCGCGTCGGAAACCGGATGGGCGTAGTCGTACATCGGGTAGATGCACCACGTATCGCCCGTACGGTGATGATGGGCGCGGCGGATCCGGTAGAGCGTCGGGTCGCGCATGTTGAAGTTCGGCGACCCCATGTCGATCTTCGCGCGGAGGATGCACCTGCCGTCCTCCAACTCGCCGGCGCGCATCCGCGCGAACAGGTCGAGGCTTTCCGCGACCGGGCGATCGCGATAGGGACTGTTTCGGCCAGGCTCGGTCAGGGTGCCCCGATGCTCGCGGATCTGATCGGCGGTGAGCTCGTCCACATACGCCTTGTCCCGGCGAATGAGCTCGACGGCGAACTGATAGAGCTGCTCGAAATAGTCCGACGCGTAGAACATCGCGTCCCACGTGAAGCCGAGCCACGCCACGTCTGCCTTGATCGAGTCGACGTACTCGACGTCTTCCTTCGCCGGATTCGTATCGTCGAACCGCAGGTGGCACCTACCGCCGCGCTCGGCGGCAACGCCGAAGTTCAGGCAGATCGACTTCGCGTGCCCGATGTGCAGGTAGCCGTTCGGTTCCGGCGGGAAACGGGTGACCAGCCGGCCATGGTGCTTACCGGCGGCAAGGTCTTCGTCGATGATCGAGCGAATGAAATCGACCGACGCCGTCGGGGCGGTCGGCGTGCCTTCTTCTGATGTCGACATGGTTACGCGTCATTTTATAGGGGAACGGCCGCCGCTGCGGCGCTACGGCTCCCGTGTCCAGCGGGAGGCCACCCGGCGGCCCTCGATCCCTGGCGCCCACACCACAACCACCTTCGCGCCGGCGGGGCCGGTCTTGTGGCGCACCGTGTCGGGCGGCCGCACGAACCCGGACATGCCGGGCTTCAGGAGCTGGCTCTTGCCGTTCACCACGTGCTCGAGTTCTCCCGACACGACGTAGAAGATTTCGATGGCGTCGTGCCTGTGTTCGCCGGAATCCTGATTGGGCGGAAAGAGCATTTCGCCCACTGATACCTCGCTGCCGAGATTCGTCTCGTCCAGCATCAATCGCAGGGTGGTGCCGCTTGGCGAGCGGTACGTGATGCCCTGCTGCGCGGCGCCGGCCTGCGCGTGCCCGACCTGGCTACCGAGCGCGGTGGCCACCACTGCGCATGCCAGGCTCACGGTGCGTGCTGCCTTCATCCTCGTCCTCCAAGGTTCGACGGCGCCTCAGTGCCCCGTGGCCGCCGATGATACTCCTCCAGCGAACCGTGCCGGCTCGACCACGCGTCTCTTCTTCCATAACCGATGCATCTTCGCGCTGAAACCTGGGTCTCGCTGCCGCCGGAAGACGTGTTTCCTTTCTTCGCCGAGGCCGCCAACCTGCAGCAACTCACGCCGCCGTGGCTGCGCTTCGAGATCAAGACGCGGCCGCCAATCACGATGCGCACCGGCGCGCGCATCGAATACCGCATCAGCCTGCACGGACTGCCGATGTCGTGGCTGACCGAGATCGCGGCCTACGAGCCGCCGGTCATGTTCGTCGACCGGCAACTGCGCGGACCCTATCGCACCTGGATTCACACGCACCAGTTCCGGTCCGATCGCGGCGGGACGCTGTTGCTCGACCACGTCGAGTTCGACATGCTGGGCGCCGCGCTGGTGGCGTCGTTCGTGGCGCGCGATCTCCGGAAGATCTTCACGCACCGGCACGAAGCGCTCCTGGGCCATTTCGCGCAGCCCACACCCTGGCCTCCGCCCCGGATCTCCATCGAGTGAACGCCGGTGGTATGGTGGGCGCGTGAGCCTCCACACCACTCTCATCGATGCTGCCTCGCTTGCCTCGCAGCTCACCGATCCCCACATCGTCGTCATCGACTGCCGGTTCGATCTGGCCAGGCCGGAGGCGGGTGAACTCGCCTATGCGGACGGGCACATCGCCGGCGCTGCCTATGCACACCTCGACCGCGATTTGTCCGGCCCGAAGACTGGCCGCAATGGCCGGCATCCGCTTCCCGCGCCGGCGGTTCTGGCTGCCACACTCGGGCGCCTCGGTATCGAGGGTTCCACGCAGGTAATTGCCTACGATCAGGACAACGGCATGTACGCCAGCCGGCTGTGGTGGCTGCTGCGCTGGATGGGGCACGACGCGGTTGCGGTGCTCGACGGTGGCCTGGCGGCCTGGGTCGCTGACGGGCACGCTATCACCGCGGGCGTCGAGGCTCACACCGCGCGCGCCTTCAGCGGTGCGCCGAATTCGGCCTTCACCGTGGACGCCGACACGGTCGGCGTGCTGGCCGCCTCGCGTGCGTCGCGCGTGATCGATGCGAGAGCACCGGAGCGGTATCTCGGCGAGGTCGAACCGATCGATCCGATCGCCGGGCACATTCCCGGCGCGGTGAACTATTGGTTCGTGAGGAATATGGAAAACGGTCGCTTCCGCTCGGCGGATGCGCTGCGCGCGGAGTTCGGGGCACTCGTGGCCGGTGTGGCGGCCGACCAGGTGGTGAGCTACTGCGGCTCTGGCGTGACGGGCTGCCACAACCTGCTGGCACTCGAGCACGCGGGCCTGCGGGGCGCCCGGCTCTATCCGGGGTCGTGGAGCGAGTGGGTGTCCGACCCCTCGAGGCCGGTCGCGAAGGGCTGAACCGCACGGGCGGGCCGAAGCCCACCCGTGTCATCCGTAGCCGCGGTGCTAGTGCACCAGCGTGAGTCGAGCCGCGCGCGCTCGGTCGCGGCAGGTGCGCCAGTCGTGTTCGACGATGGCGTACAGGACCTGGTCGAGGTGCTCCCCGCCTGCCATGAACGCCTTCCGGAGAATGCCTTCGGGCACCGCTCCCACCTTCAGCAGCGCCTTGCTGCCGCGCGCGTTCTTCACCGCGCATCGCGCCTCGAGCCGATGCACCCTGATACGCTCGAAGGCAAACTCCATCACAAGGGCGGCACTCTGCTCGAACACCCCGGTGCCCCAGAACGGATAGCCGAGGGCGAAGCCCCATTCGGCTGTGTCCATGGCGCCGCCAATCTGACGAGCCTCGTCTTCCGAGGGCGAGACCTGCCGCACCTGGAAGATGCCGATGGCCGTGTCGTAGTCGCGCAGCGTCACCGCGAAGCACGCGCCTTCACCAGACGACCGCAGTCGTTGTGACGCCGTAATGAACCGCTCGAAGCCGTCCGCGTTCTGCGGCGGCGGCGAGATGTACCGGGTGATCTCGGGCGACGTCAGGAGCGAGACGAGGGCGGGCGCATCGCCGGGCTTCACCTCGCGCAACACCACTTCACCCGCGGAGAGGACCGGCAGCGAGAAGCGCCAATCGTCCCCGGCACGACGCGATTCGCGCCGATCGGACTCGAGTTCAGCCGCGCCAACGAGGATGGCAGGTTTATCCATCGGCCCTACCTCCGGTTATCCGGGCCAACGGCGCCGGTTCCCCACACGATGCTGTCCGAGGTAACGGTGCCCCACACGATGTTGTCGGCGGTGCCCCAGACGATGTTGTCGTTCACACCGACGGTGCCCCAGACAATGTTCGAGCTGTCCGCGGTGCCCCACACGATGTTGCCGTTGTCGGCGGTGCCCCACACGATGTTCCCGGCTTCACCGGCGGTGCCCCACACGATGTTGCCGTTCGCGTCGAAGGTGCCCCACACGATGTTGTCGGCCGTGCCCCAGACGATGTTCGCGTTGTCGCCCGCGGTCCCCCACACGATGTTCTCGGCGGTGGTGGTACCCCAGACGATATTGGCGCAGTTATCGCCGCCGCAGGCCGTGCCCCACACGATGTTGTCGCTGACACCGCTCGTGCCCCAGACGATGTTCTCGGGTCCGGACGTGCCCCACACGATGTTGTCGGCGGTGGTGGTGCCCCAGACAATGTTGTCGGCGGTACCCCACACGATGTTGGCGCCGCTCGAATCGGCGGTGCCCCAGACGATGTTCGAGCAATTGCCGTTGCCGCAGAGCGTGCCCCAGACGATGTTCTCGGCGTCGGTCGCGGTGCCCCAGACAATGTTCTCGGTATTTGCGAGCGCGGTGCCCCAGACGATGTTGGTGGCCCAGGCGTTGGCGAGCGGGTTGATGTAGCCGCCCGTAATCGCCTGGTTGCCCCAGATGATCTTCTGGCTCCACGAGCGCTCGACCGGCATGCGGCTGCCGACGCGGTTCTGCGCGTAGAAACGCGAGAGCCGGACCGCGGCCTGCACGTCGAGGAAGCCGGCGCCCTCCTGAAGCGCACCGTAGCTGTTGTCGGCGCGTGCGGTGTACTGGAGGATCGCCTTCACCAGATTCGGCGTGAGCCGCGGGTTCGCCTGCAGCATGAGCACCGCGGCCCCAGCTACCTGCGGCGCCGCCATGCTGGTGCCGGTCAGGCTGAGGTAAGCGGGGTAGCCGGTCTTGACGTTGCCCGACACGAGGTAGTCGGCGCTGGCCTGGTAGAGCGTGCTGCCGGGGACAGCCAGCGACAGGACGCCGCGGCCGGGAGCGACGAGGTCGGGCTTGGCCAGATAGTCGCCGCGGGTTGGGCCGATCGAGCTGAAGTCGGCGACGATGTCGTCCTGCAGTCGCGGGGTGCCTTCGGTGCTGGAGGCGCCGACGGTGAGCACCCAGGGGGCGTTGCCGGGGGCGAGGATGCCGCCGTACTGCATCGCCCCTTCGGCGTTCTTGCCGAGGTTGCCTGCCGCGGCCACCACGAGGATGCCGCGCTCGGTGAGACGCCGCGCTGCGAGCGCCAGCGGATCGATCCAGTAGGATTGCGTGACCGCCGCACCGACCGACAGGTTGACGACGCGGATGTTGTAGGTGCGTGCATTGACCGCGACCCAGTCGAGCGCCGCGATGATGGAGCTGATCGTGCCCTTGCCCTGGGCGTCGAGCACCTTCAGCGAAACGAGCGACGCATCGGGCGCCATGCCCGACTGACGGCCGCGCGAATCGTAACCGTTGCCGAGCAGGATGCCAGCGACGTGCGAGCCGTGGCCGTGATCGTCGTACGGCATCGTCTGGCCGTTGACGAAGTCGACAAACTTCGAGACGCGCTGATTGCCGTAGGGATAGGTGCGACGGTTATTCGAGGTGAGATCGTCGTGCCACGACGTGATGCCCGAGTCGACAACGGCGACGCCGATACCCCGGCCCGTCAGGCCAAGCGATTCCTGAACGACGTCAGCCCCGGTGGCGCGCGTCGAGAGGTAGTCGGCCGCCCATGCCGGACGGTCCTGATGCGCGCTGGTGACCTGCGGGAGCGCTTCGAGCTGCGGCAGCGCACTGTCCGGCATCTGCAGGACATACGCATCGATCAGACTCAGCTTCGCTCCGCGGACGTAGCGGCGGAGGGAATTGGGCAGCTCGGCGCCAGGCGCGAGCCTGACGACGACCTGCGAGGTTCGCGGTGCGCCGACCGAGGCGCGCCGGTTCAACTCGGGGTCGAGCTTCTGGAACCGATCGGCAGCTTGTACGCCAGACGGCAGTACGAGCGCGACAAGAGCCAGGGCGATGGTCCAGAGGCGCAGGCCCCGGACAACCTTCGAACGGCGTGAGGTCGCAACCGACACCGGCTGCACAGACTGGGAGATGGGCGTTAAGGTCATGGCACCGCGCTATTGAGCAAGCGGTACACCAGATGAGCTAAAAGCAGCTTATCTACATGACCTGACAGGAGTTAAAGAACTTGCAGTCGGAGCAGAACGAGGTCGCTCAGACGCGAAGTGTGCCGTTTGAGAACACATCCTTAGAACGGCCGTCACGGAACCGTCAGAATGTGCCTGAATCGATGGCCACATGCCTGATCGGCAGCTCGGCTGGCAGTTCGCAAGTGCAATATTCGGTCGGTGGCGCGCACTTATGCGCCAAAAAGGAACACTTTCAGGGATGTGGTGCAGGCCGGCTCGTCATCACGACGAGAAATACATGGGGAGGGCGGACCCAGGGAGGGTTCGCCCTACCCCCAGGACGTCAACAGCGTGACGACTCGTATCCGAGCGACGGGGTCAGCCAGCGTTCCGTGTCGCCAATCGAGCTGCCCTTTCGCCGGGCATAGCTCACGACCTGGTCTTCACCGACTCGGCCGACGGTGAAGTAGCGGGACTGCGGATGCGCGAAGTAGAGGCCGCTGACGCTTGCGGCTGGCGTCATCGCGGCGTGGTCGGTGAGTTCGATACCTGCCTCGTTGGCGCCGAGCAGTTCGAAGAGCTTGAATTTCTCGCTATGGTCGGGGCATGCGGGATACCCAAAGCCGGGCCGAATGCCGCGGTGCTTCTCGTGCAGGATGTCGTCCGTCGTCACCGCTTCGGTGATTCCCCAGTCGGCTCGCGAGCGCGCGTGCAGGTAGGTGGCGAAGGCCTCGGCCAGGCGGTCGGCCAGCGCCTTCACCAGGATGGCGTTGTAGTCGTCGCCATCGGCCTCGAACTGCTTCGACAGCGACTCGGCACCGAGCCCGCCCGTCACGGCAAACGCGCCGATGTGGTCGGACACGGGCGCGTTCCGGTCGCCCACGAAGTCGGCGAGCGACAGGTTCGGCTTGGCGTCGGCCACCAGCTCCTGCTGCCGGAGCATGTTGAAGCGCAGGAGTTCGCCCGAGCGATGCTCGTCGGCGAACACCACGACATCGTCGCCCTCCGAGGCCGCGGGCCAGAAGCCGTATACGCCGCGTGCCACCAGTAGTTTCTCCGTCACAATGCGGTCGAGCAGGGTGCGGGCGTTGTCGTAGAGCTCGCGGGCGGCCATGCCGTATTCCGGGTGGTCGAGAATGGCCGGGAACCGCCCCTTCAGCTCCCATGCAGCGAAGAAGAAGGTCCAGTCGATGAACGGCAGCAGTTCCTCGAGCGGAACCTCGATGACGCGACGGCCGGTGAACGACGGCGTCGGCAACGATTCATGCGCCCAGTCGATCTTCAGCCGATTCTTCAGCGCGGCGTCATAGGACAGCAGTGGCCGTTCCTTGCGGGCGGCGTGCTGCTCGCGTAGTTGCTGCTGGAGCGCGCGATTGTAGGAGTCGAACTGCGGGCGCTGGGTCTCGCTGAGCAGGCTGGACATGACGTCGCCGACTCGCGAGGCGTCGAGTACGTGCACGGTCGTGCCGCTGAACTCCGGCGCGATCTTCACCGCCGTATGCTGCCGGCTCGTCGTGGCGCCGCCGATCAGCAGCGGCAACTTCATGCCACGGCGCTCCATCTCGCGAGCGACAAACACCATCTCGTCGAGCGAGGGCGTGATGAGGCCGCTCAGCCCGAGCACGTCTGCGCCGCTCTGTTCGACCGCCTTGAGAATCCGGTCGGCCGGCACCATCACGCCAAGGTCGACCACGTCGTAGCCATTGCAGCCGAGCACGACGCCGACGATGTTCTTGCCGATGTCGTGGACATCGCCTTTGACGGTCGCGAGCACGATCTTGCCCTTGCCGCCCTGCGCGATGGTCGTGCCGCCGGTGGCCGCATCAGCGGGTGACCCGCCCGAGGCCTCGAGCAGGCGGGCCTTCTCGGCTGCCATGAAGGGTTCGAGGTAGGCGACCGCCTTCTTCATGGCTCGGGCGCTCTTCACGACCTGGGGCAGGAACATCTTGCCGGCACCGAAGAGGTCGCCCACCACCTTCATGCCGTCCATCAGCGGACCTTCGATGATCTCGAGCGGCCGGGCGTACTTGTGGCGAGCCTCCTCGACGTCCTGCTCGATGAAGTCGATCACGCCGTGCACCAGCGCGTGCGACAGGCGCGCTTCGACCGTCGACTCGCGCCACCCCAGGTCGAGCCCCTGCCGCTTGCCGGCGCCCTTCACCGAGGCGGCAAAGTCGACGAGTCGTTCGGTGGCATCCGGGCGGCGGTTGAACAGGATGTCCTCCACGCGCTCGAGGAGATCCTTCGGGATGTCCTGGTACACCGCAAGCTGGCCGGCATTCACGATGCCCATGTCGAGGCCGGCCTGGATGGCGTGGTAGAGGAACGCCGAGTGAATGGCCTCGCGCACCACGTCGTTGCCGCGGAAGGAGAACGACAGGTTGCTGATCCCGCCGCTGATCTTCACGCCGGGGCACGTCGCCTTGATGATGCGCGTCGCCTCGATGAAGTTGATCGCGTAGTCGTTGTGCTCCTCGAGTCCAGTGGCGATGGCCAGCACGTTCGGGTCGAAGATGATGTCGGTTGGCGCAAAGCCAGCCTGCGTCGTGAGCAGCGCGTAAGCGCGCTGACAGATGGCGACCTTGCGCTCGATCGTGTCGGCCTGTCCCTGCTCGTCGAAAGCCATGACGACCACGCCGGCGCCGTAGCGGCGGACTGTCCCCGCCTTGGCGAGGAAGTCGGCTTCCCCTTCTTTCAGGCTGATCGAGTTGACGACCGGCTTGCCCTGCACGCACTTGAGTCCGGCAATCAGCACCGACCACTTCGAGCTGTCGACCATGATCGGGACACGGGCAATGTCCGGCTCGGTCGCGATGTAGTTCAGGAAGTCGGTCATGGCGCGCTCGGAGTCGAGCATGCCTTCGTCCATGTTGACGTCGATGATGTTCGCGCCGCCGCGGACCTGCTCGAGTGCGACCCTCGCGGCTTCGGCATAGTCGGCGGCCTTGATGAGACGCGCGAACTTGGCCGAGCCGGTCACGTTCGTCCGCTCGCCGATCATCTGGAAGTTGCTCTCGGGGCGGATGGTGAGGGTCTCGAGCCCGGCCAGCTGCGTGAAACCGCTCGTCGCCGACTCGGTCGACGGCACGCGCGGCGGCAGGCCCTGCACGGTCCGCGCAATCGCGCGAATGTGGTCTGGCGTGGTGCCACAGCAACCACCCACGATGTTCACCAGGTTGCTGTCCGCGAACTCGCGGAGCGCGCTGGCGGTGTCGTCGGGCAACTCGTCGTACTCACCGAAGGCGTTCGGCAGGCCGGCATTCGGATAGCAGCTGACGTAGCAGCCGGCATTGCGGGCGAGGTCTTCCACATAGGGCCGCATGTCCCGCGCGCCGAGGGCACAGTTCACCCCGACGCTGAACGGCCGTGCGTGCGCAATCGACACCCAGAACGCATCGATCGTCTGTCCCGACAGCGTTCGGCCGCTCCGGTCGGTGACCGTCACCGAAATCATCAGTGGCAGCCGCACACCCTTTTCGTCGAAGACCTCCTCGGTCGCGACAATGCCGGCCTTCATGTTGAGGGTGTCGACGATCGTCTCGAACAGCAGCAGGTCACAGCCGCCATCGATAAGGCCCCGCACCTGTTCCTTGAACGCTTCGCGCAGCTCGTCGAAGGTCATGTTGCGGAACGCCGGATTGTTCACGTCGGGCGAGATGGACAAGATCCGGTTGGTCGGCCCGATTGAACCGGCAACGAACCTGGGCTGCTCGGGCGTCTTCGCGTTGTACTCGTCCACGGCCGCCCGTGCCAGCTTCGCCCCTTCGACGTTCAGCTCGTAGCACGCCCGCTCGAGCCCGTAGTCGGCCTGCGCAATCGCGTTGCTGTTGAAGGTGCAGGTTTCGATGATGTCGCTGCCAGCCGCAAGGTACTCACGGTGGATGCGGCCGATGACATCGGGGCGTGTCAGGACGAGCACGTCGTTGTCGCCCTTCAAATCGTGGCTGTGGTCCGCGAAGCGCGTGCCCCGGAAGTCCTCCTCCGTCAGCGCATGACGCTGGATCATGGTGCCCATGGCACCGTCCAACACGAGGATGCGACGGGAGAGGAGGTCCTGCAGGACTTGGGTGCGATCGATCATGGTCATTCCTTATGGGCACGCACGGCGCGGGGAGCCGCACTCGCCGCGGACTTCGGCAACGCGACAGCAGCTGGCTTCGAGGCGGATGCGATCAAGACAATAAAGGGGTCGCCGGACTTGCGCGCACCGACACCCACACGGACGTCGGTGAGGCCGGCCTCGGCAAGCATGTGCTTCAGCTCGCCGTCGTTGAATCCCAGGGTGCGATCGCCCAGCTTGGCGCGCACCCATTCCTCGCGATGCTCGCGAAGGTCGAGGATGAGCACCCGGCCGCCGGGCACGGTAATGCGCGAGGCTTCAGCCACCGCGCGCGCCGGGCTCACCGCATGGTGCAGCGCCTGTGACAGCAAAGCGACGTCGACGGTGGCGTCCTTGATCGGCAGCTTCTCGAGCTCGCCACGTTTCCAGACGACATTGTCGACGCGGCGGCGAGCGGCCATCGCCTTGGCGCGGTCGAGCACGGTGTCGGAGCGGTCCACGGCAATGACCTGCGTCGCCCACCGAGCGGCCTCGATCGTGAGGTAACCCTCGCCACAGCCAAGGTCGGCCACGCGCAAGGGCGGCAGTAACATGCCCAGCGCACGCGACCACGCCGCCCAGCTGCGGCCGGGCACGAGCTGCCTGGCATCGCGGGCGTCCGCGCCGTCATGGCTGTCGAAGTTCTCCTTGCGGAGGCGAAGCACTTCCTGGAGGCGGGCCTCGTCTGCCCGGACCGACGCTTCACCGCCCGACGCCTCGAACTGTTCTTCGAGCGCAGCCCAGACGCTGGCATTCGGAGCGTCTGCCTGCGACACGGGCGCGCGGTAAAAGGTGTAGCCGGCATCTCGCTCTTCCACAACGAGCCCGGCTTCCTTCAGCAGACCCAGATGGCGGGACACGCCCGACTGCGCCAACCCGAGGATGCCCGTGAGTTCGGTGACGTTCAGGCGCTCCTTCCGGAGAACCCGCAGGAGGCGCAGCCGCGCCTCGTCGCCAAGCAGCCTGTACAGGGCTGACGCTTGCTTCATATCTATAAATCTACATTAGTAGATTGGCTGCCGCAAAGTCCAAACTCGCTACGCTCGGAGACGGCAGCAGCGAGGCTGGTCTGGCTCATGCACCGTGTGCCAGCAGGGCCTGGAGGCTGAACCGCCGCCAGGCCCGTCTAAATGAACATGCGTCTTGCCTTGCTAGTGGTTGCGGCGATCGCGGTCGGAGCTCCGGCCCGGGCGCAGGACCCGGTGGTGTCCTCAGGGACCGCCGAACAGTCGGCGGTTGGTGCCACCGCCGCCGACACGCTGCCCGTCTCGCTCGACCGCATTCGCGAGGGACTCAGCCAACCGGTCGACTCGCGACTGAGAAACCTGGACGTCAAGGCCGACTTCTCCCTCCGGATCGAGGAACAACGGCATATCGACGAGATCATGTCGAAGCTCGACTTCAAGTCGGGACCGGCTCCCGCCGGTGGACTCTACGCTTACGAACAACAGCGCCAGCTCTTCAAACCCTCGAGCCGCCCGTTGCAGCAACCGTATGCGGCCTACAGTGGCGGCGAGTTCTTCACCATCGCCATCGAAAACCTGCTGCGTGTCTATCTGGGCGACAAGCTGAAGAACGGACTTGCGGCCCGCTCCAGGGCGCGCGACGAGGCCGGTGCACGGGCGGAGGTCGACCAGGCCATCGCCGACTACTGCGCCAGCCGCCCCGACCGCTACGACATCCAACTCTGCGTCAATCCCAGCGCGCGCTGAACGCCGCGCGTCGCTTCGACCCCGGCACTCCGCGCCAGACCGGATTTTGCGCCGCCCGACGCCGCCGGTCGTGTTATCCTTTCATCCGGCTATACGGATTAATGTTCGGGTCCCAGTGATTCACGACCAACTCGCCTCGCTCGCCGATACCACGCGCAGCCGCTTGCTGCTGTTGCTCGATGGGCAGGAGCTCACGGTGTCGGAGCTGTGCACCGTTGTGCAGTTGCCGCAGTCAACGGTGAGCCGCCACCTGAAGGCGCTGGCCGACGCCAGCTGGGTGCGTTCGCGTGCCGAAGGCACCAGCAACGTCTACGTGATGGCGCGCGAGAGCCTCGATGGACCGACGCGCCGCCTGTGGTCGCTCGTGCGCGAGCAGGTCGGACAGTCGGCCGCGGCGCTGCAGGACCAGCGACGCTTGCAGAGCGCCATGGCGGCCAGACGTTCCAAGTCGGTTGAATTCTTCTCGTCCTCGGCCGGCCAGTGGGACCGCGTGCGCGACGAGATGTTCGGCGATCGGTTCCATCTGTCGGCCCTCGCCGCGTTCGCGTCCTCGGAGGCGGTGGTCGGCGACCTCGGCTGCGGCACCGGGCAGGTGAGCGAGGCGCTGGCGCCATTCGTGGCGCAGGTGATTGCCGTCGACAGCTCCGCGGCCATGCTCCAGGCAGCGCGGAAACGGCTGCACGACCATCGGAACGTGGAGCTGCGGCGCGGCGAGCTCGAAGCGCTGCCGATCGACGACAGCCGGCTCGATGCCGCCACGGTGATGCTCGTCCTGCATCACGTGCCGGAACCCGCCCGAGCCCTCGCCGACGTCGCGCGGGCGCTGAAGCCGGGAGGACGTCTCATCATGGTCGACATGCTGCCGCACGACCGTGAGAGTTACCGCCAGCAGATGGGACATGTGTGGCTGGGGTTCGGCGAGGACCAGACCAGCCGGATGTTGCACGAGGCGGGCTTCGCGCAGACGCGCGTGGTGCCGCTGTCGACCGACCCGAAAGTGAAAGGTCCGGCGCTGTTCGTGGCGACCGGCACGAAAGGCACCGACCAGGCAACCTGAAATCGACAATCTGTAATCTGCAATCTGCAATCTGCAATTCCAAGGAGACCCTGATGGCCACTGTCGTTGAAACGTTTCACCCCTTCGCTGCGGCGAAAGCCGCTGGCCGCGAACCGTTCAAGGTGCGCGACCTGTCGCAGGCCGAGTTCGGCCGCAAGGAAATCCGCCTCGCCGAGCAGGAAATGCCCGGCCTCATGGCACTGCGCGCCGAGAACAAGGGCACGCTGCCGCTCAAGGGCGCGAAGATCATGGGTTCACTGCACATGACCGTGCAGACCGCCGTCCTCATCGAGACGCTCGTCGAACTCGGCGCCGATGTGCGCTGGGTGTCGTGCAACATCTTCTCGACCCAGGACCACGCGGCGGCTGGCGTCGTCGTCGGCAAGCACGGCACGGTGGAGAACCCGCTGGGTGTTCCCGTGTTTGCGTGGAAGGGCGAGACGCTCGACGAATACTGGTGGTGCACCGAGCAGGCGCTGATGTGGCCCGACGGCACCGGTCCGAACCTGCTGCTCGATGACGGCGGCGACGCGACGCTGCTCGTGCATAAGGGCGCCGAGTACGAGAAGGCCGGCACGATTCCGGGCTTCGACGCCGAGACCGAGCCTGAGGAATGGGGCATCATCCTCGACCTGCTGCGTGCGGAAGCCACGAAGAACCGGGGCCGATGGACGAAGGTGCTCGCCGCCATCCGTGGCGTGTCCGAAGAAACCACGACCGGCGTGCATCGCCTCTACGAGATGATGGCCGCCGGCACGCTCGCGTTCCCCGCGATCAACGTGAACGACTCAGTCACCAAGTCGAAGTTCGACAACCTCTACGGCTGCCGTCACTCGCTGACCGACGGCATCCTGCGCGCGTCGGACGTGATGCTGGCCGGCAAGGTTGCCGTGGTGATGGGCTACGGCGACGTCGGCAAGGGCTGCGCGCAGGCGCTGCGCGGCCAGGGCGCGCGCGTCATCATCACGGAAGTCGATCCGATCTGCGCGCTGCAGGCGGCGATGGAAGGCTACCAGGTCACCACGCTCGAAGACGTTGTCGTCACCGCCGACATCTTCATCACGGCGACCGGCAACAAGAACATCATCACCGTCGACCACATGGCCCGCATGAAGGACAAGGCCATCGTCGGCAACATCGGCCACTTCGACAATGAGATCGACATGGCCGGCTTGAAGAAGCGCGGCATCGAGCGCATCAACATCAAGCCGCAGTACGACGAGTTCGCCTTCCCGGACGGCCACTCGGTGATGATCCTGGCCGAAGGCCGCCTGCTGAACCTGGGCTGCGCGACCGGCCACCCGAGCTTCGTGATGAGCTGCTCGTTCACCAACCAGGTCGTGGCACAGCTCGAACTGCACACCAACGCGCAGAACCTCGAGAAGAAGGTCTACACCCTTCCAAAGCACCTCGACGAAAAGGTGGCGCGCCTGCACCTTTCCAAGTTGGGCGTGAAGCTTACCCAGCTCAGCCAAGAGCAGGCCGACTACATCGGAGTGCCGGTGACCGGCCCGTACAAGCCGGAACGCTACCGCTACTGAAGACGTCGTCGGAAGCCCCGCGAGCCGACCTGCTCGCGGGGTTCCTCGCGCGCGAGCCGTCCCCGCAACGGCACCCGTTCTGCCTTCATCGGGTGACAAGGTCCGTAGCAGGTGACACCCTCCCCACGCTGAACCATTCAGGTAAGCTACGTATCTAGAGTAAGTTAGCGGACTTGTCCACGGCCGGGTCCGGGCATGCGCCTTGCGAGAGCCTGATTCGGCTTCAAGGAGACACGCTCCAATGGTTCCACATCGACTCGCCTTTGCCGCCCTCGGTCTCGCCTGCGTAGCTGCCGCAGCTGGCGGGAGCTATCTGGCGACGCGACACAACGTGGCGGAACGCGCGATGCCGCCAGCCTTGGCCACATCCGCGCCCACCGCCCTGGTTGGCGCAGCGGTCGCGCCGGGTGCGCCTGTGGTGAACAGCGAGTCGATGTCGTCCGCGCCGGTGCCGCCTATCGCCGCCGCGCGACCCCTCCCTGCTAGTCGCCCGACCGAACCGCTCCGCCAGGCGGCGCGCCCCTCGGCCCGGTCGCTGCCGGCATCGACCGCTCGCATCGAACCAGGCACGCCAGCGCTCGAACGCACGCCAGCATCCGTGGCTCCGTCCCCTGTCGTTGTCGACCCGCCAACCATCGCCCGTATGGACGAGCGAGCGGCCGAGCCAGTGCGCGAGGTCGAACCGCCAGCGCCCACGTTCGACGAACTCACCGTGGCGGCCGACTCGGTGATCGGCCTGCAGACAGAAACCACCTTGACCAGTGAGCGGGCCCGCGTCGAGGACCGCGTCGAGGCTCGCGTCGTGCGCGACGTGCGCGCGGGTGGACGCGTGGCGATTCCGGCCGGCAGTCGCGTTCTGGGTTCGGTGGTTCTCGTCGAGCGCGGCGGAAAGATGCGCGACCGCGCGCGGCTCGGCATCCGGTTCCATACCCTGGCCCTCGGTGACGGCACGCGCGTGCCGATCACCACGGAAACGATTTATCGTTTCGGTGAAGGAGCAAGCGACAACAGCGCCAAAAAGATCGGCGGCGGCGCAGTCGCCGGTGCCATCCTGGGCGCGATCATCGGCGGCGGCAAAGGCGCGGCGATCGGCGCCACCACCGGCGCAGCAGGCGGCAGCGCTGCGGTGATGGCCGGCGAGCGCAGCGAAGCAGTGTTCCAATCGGGCGCGCAGATCACGGCGCGCATCCTCGCGCCCATCTCGGTTACTGTCGACCGCTGAAACGGTCACATCCAACTCAGCCTCACTCCTGTCCAGCTGGCTCGAGGCATCGGGGCATCACGCTTGCAACATCACTCTTGAACCGCACCGGCAGTCGGTGCGTAAAGGAGTGGTCTCATCATGCGAGGTGTAATGAAAGCTCTTGTGGCGGCAGGTGTAGTGGCGATGCTGTGGGCGCCGGCTCAGGCGCGGGCAGAGGGCTACATCAGCCCGTTCGCCGGCGTACATTTCGGTAACGACCAGCTCGAGAAGAAGGCGGTCTACGGTGTCGACGCCGGATGGATGGGTGCTGGCATCATCGGCGGTGAAATCGACTTCGGCTGGGCGCCGAACGCATTCGGCGAGTCGGTGGACAACCACGTGACGGATCTCCTGGCCAACCTGATCGTCGGCGTACCGGTTGGTGGCACGCGCGGCCCTGGCATCAAGCCCTATGTCACCGGTGGTCTTGGTCTCATCCAGACCGTGATCGGCTCAGGCATCAACGGCGTGGCCGACTACGACCAGAAGGATTTTGGCTTCAATCTCGGGGCGGGAGCCATGGGGTTCTTCAGCGATCACGTCGGGCTGCGCGGCGATGTGCGCTATTTCCGCACCATCAACAACAACGACAGCAGCATCAGTGACGTCAACCTCGACCTCGGCAGCTTCGACTTCTGGCGGGCCTCGGTTGGTGTAGTCATCCGCTAGCGCTCACTCGCAGAACAGATAGGCGGGACAGGTCGCCCGTGCGGCGTCCTGCCCGCCTCCTCACCCACGATCCTGTTGCCATCGTCCCGCCGCCTGTCGCGGTCCAACCACGGCATAGGCGAACCGCTCGACGACGGCAGGCACACCGTTTCGGCAGGTCAGTGCGTTCGGCATCGTCCTCACCCCGTCAGCGCAGCGATGCGCCATTCTTCCGTCCACGTCTGGCCGTCGTCGGTGGTTCGCAGTGCCACGATGCCGTGCAGAGGAAATTCGGCCTGGGGGCCGTCCACGTCACCCGTGAGCAGCGTCAACAGCCGTGGCAGGTACGGAAAGTGCCCCGCCATGAGGATGTCGCGAGACTCGTGGCGCAACCGGTCGCGCATGAACATCGGCCTGTCGTCGGGTTGCAGATCGCGCGACGCCGCGAAGTCTGCCAGCGCGTTACACGAACGCCAGTAGACCTCGGCCGTCTGCTTCGCGCGCAACTTGCCGCTGTGCCAGACCACCACCGGCCGAGCGCCACGCGAGGCAGCGGCCGCGGCGGTGCGCTCCGAGGTGAGGCGGCCGGCCTCTGACAGCGGACGCCGAAGGTCGACCTCGGGACCGACGGCGTCGCCGTGATGAACCAGGTACAGGCGCAAGCATGGCATCCTAGCAGAGCACACGGAGCCTGGCTCACGACGGCACCGACCCTCCCCGAGGACGTATGACCGGCGCACTCGACAATCGCGACTCCATCGAAGCCGGCGTATCCGGATGGCTGCGACTGCTCTGCGGGTTGCTGATGTGGTGGGAACCGATCATGTTCGCGATGGTCGCCGCGGGTGCCTTCAACGCCATCAGCGTGAGAGGGGTGCCGGTTGTTCTCGTGTTGGCGGCGCGGACCGTTGCTGCCGCGCTGTGCGTCGCGGCCGGGCGGACCCTGCTCGACCGGCGCCCATCGGGACCGACACTGGCGAAAGCCGCGCTGGGACTGTCGGGCGCCATCCACGTGTTTGCCTACGTGACGCCGTACTTTCCGAGCAATCGCATGCCCGGGGACACGCCGCTGTACGTGGCGGCCACGCTCGCCTACTACGGCGGCTGGCTTGTCTACCTGTCACGCTCGCCACAGGTGGCCGCGAGCGACCGCTGACGACCGCTACTTCCGCTCCCTCAACATCGCATCGCGCTTCGCCTTGAACTCGTTGCCCGCCTTCCACTCGGGCATCGTCTCCGACTCGGCCACCCGGTAACCGACCGCGAAGAATACCTTCAGGTCTTCGCGGGCGCCGGTCAGGTCCCAGTCGGGGCGGACGACATCGCTCGGCTGGTGGTAGTCGCGCTCGTTCCACGCGCGACGCACCCGCGCCCCGAACTCCTTCGGCTTGCCCAGGTAATCGAACCCCTCGTCGGGATCGAGCGCCGGCACCCCCTGCTTGGCGAAGTTGAAGTGGTCCGACCGATAGTAGAAACCCTGCTCGGGCTCCGCCTCAGGTCGGACGATGCGCCCCTGCTCGCCAGCGGCATCGCGAGCGTAGTCGTCGAGTTCGGATGCGCCGTAGCCGACTAGCGTGAGGTCGCGCGTGCGCCCGGCTACGTTGAGTCCGTCGATGTTGATGTTGGCAGCGGTGCGAGCCAGCGGATAGATGGGAGTGAGCGTGTAGTAAGCGGAGCCGAGCAACCCCTGCTCCTCGGCGGTGAGCGCCAGGAACACGATGGAGCGTTTCGGCGGTGCCGGCAGCTTCGTGAAAGCGCGCGCGATGTCGATGATGCCGGCCACGCCCACGGCGTTGTCCTTGGCTCCGTTGTAGATGGTGTCGCCCTCCACGGCAGCGCCCACGCCCAGGTGATCCCAGTGCGCGCTGTAGATCACGTACTCGCTTTTCAGCTTCGGATCGCGGCCGTCGAGCCTGGCCACCACATTCTTCGAGTCGATCGTGCGCAGCGTGTTCGTGATGGTCATCGACGCTTTCACGCCGAGAGGCACGGGCGTGAACTCCCGTGTCGACGCTTGTGACTTCAGCGTGCCGAAATCCTGCCCGCCGAGCCGCACGAGATCACGCGCCTTGTCGATGGTGATCCACCCTTCGATGGCGGCGCGCTTCAGGTTTCTGTCCGGTGTCACGAGATCGAACTGCTCCAGAACCTTGGCCTGCACGACGCTGAACGGGTACCCGGCAGACTCGGCTTCGTGCACGAGCAGCACGCCAGCCGCGCCCTTCGACGCGGCGATCTCGAACTTGTAGGTCCACCGGCCGTAGTAGGTCATGGCTCGGCCGCCGAACACCTTCGGGTCGAGCGTGCCGGGATTGTCGGGGTCCTGCACCGGCGGATCGTTCACCAGCATGACCAGCGTCTTGCCCGTGACGTCGAGCCCCTTGTAATCGTCCCAGTCGTATTCGGGAGCCACGACGCCGTAGCCGACAAACACCACCTCGGAGTTGTCGATGATCGCGCTGGGCGCGACATGCTTCGTCCACGCCACCACATCGTCCTTCCAGACGAGCTGCTGCTCCTGCGCGCCCTTGCGAAAGGTCAGCGGTGCCGGTGCTGGCGTGATGCCGACGAGTGGCACCTTCTGGACGAACGTCCCATCGCTATTGCCCGGTTTGAGGCCGAGCTTGCGAAACTGGTCCGTGATGTAGGCCACCGTCAGGTCTTCGCCCGTGGTTCCAGGGCCACGGCCCTGAAACTCGTCGGAGGAAAGGGTCTTCGTATGGGCCAGCACGGCGTCGATGTCTGGCTCGGGCAGATCGTCGATCGGGGTGCGCTGGACCGTGGGCGTCGGACCGGGTGCCTGCTCGGCCGCGGGTCGCTCGTCGCGCGTCGAACACGCAGCCGCACACAGCAGCACGGACGCCAGAACAAGAGCCGTCTTGTGCATCCGTCTATTCTGCTGGCGTTCTACAATATTGCCAACCAATGAGAGCCATGCGTCTGCCGGTCGCCGCTGCCCTGGCCGCGATCGCGGCGACCACCCTTGCCGCACAGTCGCGTTCGACGAACGCGACGCTGACCGCCGTGCCCGGCATCAAGGTCGGTCATCACACGCTGCGCGAACGTCCAACCGGCTGCACCGTGGTCCTGGCCGAGGCAGGCGTGACAGCGGCGGTCGACGTGCGCGGCGCGGCTCCGGCGACGCGCGAAACCGATCTGCTCGACCCGGTAAACTCGGTGCAGGTGGCGCACGCCATCGTGCTGGCCGGTGGCAGCGCATTCGGGCTCGACGCAGCCTCGGGGGTGATGCGCTTTCTCGAAGAGAGGAAGATCGGCTTCGTGTTCGGCCCGGCGCGCGTGCCGATCGTCCCTGCGGCGGCGCTCTTCGATCTGGGCGTGGGCGACGGCTTGTCCAGGCCGACGGCCGACTGCGGCTACGCGGCAGCCGGGGCGGCGAGCACGGCGCCGGTCATCGAGGGCAGTGTCGGCGCGGGCGCCGGTGCCACCATCGGCAAATCCAACGGCTCGACGCACGCCATGAAGGGCGGCATCGGCAGTGCCTCCATCGAACTGCCAAGCGGCCTCATCGTGTCTGCGCTGGTGGCGGTCAATGCGTTCGGCGACATCATCGACCCGGCAACCGGAGCGGTGGTCGCTGGCGTGCGGGCGGCCGACGGGCGCTCGATGGCCGACGCACGGGTGCGTCTGCGCTCAGGCGCGATCACCTTCGGCGGCGGCGCGCAGAACACGACGCTGGGCGTCGTTGCCACCAACGCCCGCCTCTCCAAGACCGACGCCACGCGCGTGGCGCAGATGGCCCACGACGGCTACGCCCGCGCCATCGCGCCGGTGCACACACCGGTCGACGGCGACACCATCTTCGTGCTCGCCACTGGCGGACATGCCGCCTCGGCGCCTGCCGGCCAGGTCGGGGCGCTCGCTGCCGACGTCATGGCCCTGGCCATCGTCCGCGCCGCCCGGCAGGCTACCTCCGTCGCGGGCTTTCCCGCGCTGCGCGACCTCAGGTAATTGAATCTCCACCTCGTCATCCTTGCGTCCTACTCGCTTGGGCTGATGGGCCTCGGCCTGTGGATCGGCCGCAATGCCGGAGCGGCTGACTTCTTCGTTGCCAACCGTCGCCTCGGACCGGGGCTGATCTTCTCGACGATGCTGGCCGCCAACATCGGTGCGGGCTCTACCGTAGGAGCCACCTCTGACGCCTACACGAACGGCGTAACCGCCTGGTGGTGGGTCGGTTCGGCGGCGCTGGGCTGCTTTGTGCTCGCGATGTGGGTCGGGCCGTCGATGCGCCGGATCGCCGCCGAGCAGAACCTGCGAACCGTCGGCGACTATCTCGAGTTCCGCTACGACGAGCGGGTGCGCGGCATCATCGCGGTGCTGCTCTGGGTCGGCTCCATCTTCATCCTGGCGTCGCAACTGATCGGGCTCGGCTGGATTCTCGAGGTGGTCGCCGGTATCCCCAAGCCGATCGGCTGCGCCATCGGCGGTCTCGTCATCACCGTCTATTTCGCCGCCGGCGGCCTGCTGACGTCGGCCTGGGTCAACGTCGTGCAGCTCACGGTCAAGCTGGTCGGCTTTGCGATTGCCCTGCCGATTGCGCTGCACTGGTTCGGTGGATGGGACGCCGTGCGCGCGGTCAATGCGGACGTGCCGCGCTACTGGACGTTTGCCGGCCCGGACGCCGTGAAGTACATCGCGCTGTTCGCACCGGCCTTCATCGTCTCGCCAGGCCTGCTTCAGAAGATCTTCGGCGCCAGCGACGACCGGGCGGTGCGCGTGGGCGTGGGCTTCAATGCGCTTGGCCTGCTGCTGTTTGCCGGTGTGCCGACGATGCTGGGCATCATGGCGAGATCGAAATTCCCGGAGATTGCGGCCACGTCGAACATGGCGCTGCCGATGATCTTCATGCAGGGATTGCCGCCCCTTGCCGGAGCCGTGGCACTGGCCGCGGTGTTCTCCGCCGAAGTGAGCGCAGCCGACGCGGTGCTCTTCATGCTCACCACCTCGTTCTCGCAGGACCTGTACAAGCGGTTCGTCAACCCGGCGGCCGATGACACCCGCGTGCTGCTGGTGGCACGCCTGGCTACCGTGGTGAGCGGCGCGCTTGGCGTGTGGCTGGCGCTCTACTTCGGCGATCTGGTGGAGACCCTCAAGATCTTCTACGCGCTGCTCGGTGTCAGCCTCTTCGTGCCGGTCATGACCGGGCTCTACGTGCGCCGCAGCCATGCGGACGCGGCGATCGCGGCCATCCTCGGCGGCGTTGGCGGCATGCTCGTCGTGCAGGGGGCAACCGGCGGCGCCGGCATCGGCCTGCTCGGCCCGGCAGCGGCCGGCCTGTTGACGGCTGCCCTAGGTTGGACCATTTCGATGTTGTTCTCGCCACGACCAGCCAGGTAGCCGGTCACCGCTGAGCCATCTTGCAAACCGCCACCGCAGCCTTTACAGTCCGTCTGATGCTTCGTCAGGCAACGTGCGCGCTCGCGGTGCTGGCAGCGATAGCGTGGCTCCCGTTCTCGCATCTGTCCGCCCAGGTCGAGCCGGTGCTCCCGGCTTTGCCCCCGGTCCTGTCGCGGGCGGCCACGTACGTGGAACGGTTCGCCGACCGCGTCTCCGGTTTCGTGACGGCGGAGTCGTACGTGCAGGACGTGTTCATGCCGATGAACCGGTTCGGCGCCAGGCCCGGCGGCCCGCGCCCCTACAACGGCCCGACGCACCGCGAGTTGAAGGCCGACCTCCTGCTGGTGCGTCCGGTCGGGTCCGACGGGTGGATGCAATTCCGCGATGTCACCGACGTCGACGGCAAGAAGCTGAAGGACCGCAACGACCGCCTCGCCACGCTCTTCCTCGCACCGTCGAACTCGACAGCGACCCAATCGCGGAAGATCATGACCGAGAGCGCGCGCTACAACATCGGCGACATCGAACGCAACATCAACCTCCCGGTCCTGGCGCTCGCTGTACTCGATCGCCGGATGCAGCAGGGCTTCGAGTTCAGCTATCCAAAGGGCGTCGACAAACCCGCCCTGCCGAAGCGTCCGGCCTTCGCACCGCCGGACGACGCGGTCGTGGTGTCGTTCACCGAGACGCAGCCCCGCACGATGGTGGCGTCACCCCAGGGAAAGAATCTGCCTTCGAGCGGCCACTTCTGGCTCGACCGCCGCACTTCGCAGGTCTACATGACCGAGATCGGCATCGACGACCTCTGGCTGCGCGCCCAGATCTTCGTGGCCTACGGGACGGTGGCTGGTATCAACCTGCCGGTGCCGATCGAGATGTTCGAGCGCTACGAGAACAAGTTGAACGGCACCCGCGTCGAAGGCTCCGCCACATACTCGAATTTCCGTGAATTCACGGTAGCGGTGGACGAAGACATCGCGCCAATTGACGACAAGGGAAAGCAGGTTCGCTGACATGGCCGCAAGACCCACATGGAAGGGTTACCTCAAGATCAGCCTCGTGAACATCCCGGTCAAGGTGTTTCCCGCCACCGACACCAGCGCAACGATCAGCTTCAACCAGCTTCACGTCGAGTGCCAGACGCGCATCCAGCAGAAGCGTTGGTGCCCCACCTGCCAGAAGGACGTACCGAACACCGACATCGTGAAGGGGTTCGAGTTCGAGAAGGGGCGCTGGGTGGTCATGAATGACGACGACGTCGACAAGGTTCGCGTCGACTCGACCCGCGTGATCAACCTCGAGAAGTTCACCGACGACGTCGAGATCGATCCGATCTACCTGGACAAGCCGTACTACCTCGCACCTGATGGCCCGGTCGCCAAGGAGGCGTTTGCCGTCATCCGCGAAGGGATGAAGGGCAAGGCTGGTATCGGGAAGGTGGCCCTCTACGGCCGCGAGTACCTGATCAAGGTGCAACCGCGCGAGCGCGGCCTCGTGATGTACACCCTGCGCCACGCCAGCGAGATCCGGAGCATGGACGCAATCGACGAGCTGGCCGACATGCCCGAAACGGTGAAGCCGGCCGAAGTCGCCCTCGCGCAGCAGGTGATCGGCACCTTCGAAGGTTCGATCGACTTCTCCGACTACCGCGACGACTACCAGGAAGGGCTGCGCGAGATCATCGACGCCAAGATCGCCGGTCGCGAGGTCGTCGCCCCGGAGGTGCAGGAGCCGCCGAAGGTGGTGAACCTCATGGACGCGCTGCGCCGGAGCCTCGACTCGATCAGCGCGACGGCGAAGAAGCCTGCAGCGTTGCCGGCGCGGGCGGACGAGTCGCCGGCAGCGGCCAGGCGCGTGGCGCCCCGCAAGAGACGCACGGCCTGACATGCGCCGGACACGACACCCGAGCACGTCAGCAAGGCGCGAGATCCACTTGGGTCAGACTCGTGCCGTCGTTGGCGTATCTTTCAGGAGTTTCTCGATGCGTCGTGCCCTCGGTGCCCTCTTCGCCTTGCTCGCCTTCGCCGCATGCGCCGCACCCGCCGCAGCTCAGACGGACGAAATCCAGGTCTACGACGGTGGCCTCGCCGCGCCGGGGACCTTCAACCTCACGCTGCACACCAACTTCATCGCGTCGGGCCTGGAAGCGCCCGCGTTCCCTGGTGCAGTAACGGCGAATCGCTCGCTGAACGGCGTGCCCGAGTGGGCCATCGGTGTTACCCGCTGGATGGAACTCGGCCTCTACCTGCCCGTGTACAGCCGGGACGACAAGATGGGATGGGGCATCGACGGCTTCAAGCCGCGCGTGCTGCTGGCAGTGCCAGACGCCGACTCGCGCACCTTCGTCTACGGCTTGAACTTCGAGTTCAGCGTCAACAACCGCCGCTGGGACACCAAACGCTACACCTCGGAGCTGCGCCCGATCGTAGGCTGGCACCTGTCCTCGTGGGACATCGTGTTCAATCCGATTCTGGACACGGCGTACGATGGCCTGAAGCGCCTCGACTTTGCGCCATCGACGCGGGTCCTCTACAGGAAATCGAAGCGGCTGGGGCTGGGAGTCGAGCAGTATGCCGACTATGGTCCGTTGAACGGATTCTATGAGGGCGGCGACCAGGGGCAGCAGCTGTTCGGCGTCCTCGACTACGCGTTGAAGAACGGACTCGAACTCGAGGCGGGCGTCGGCGTCGGCCTCACCAACGCGACCGACGGTCTGACGTTCAAGCTGATTCTGGCGCGCGACCTCTTCGCCCGCCGCACGCCGAAGTCCTGACCCGATCGAGCCCGAGGACGGCGAGCCTCTCGCGGCGCTCACACCTTTAGCGCGCGGCCGCCTTCGTGCCGCGGCGCAGCACGCGCCAGATGATGATGACGAACAGGATAGCCACGACGACGAACGTGGCGCCGAACAGCGCGATGGTGCGGTAGAGGATCGATTGCGTCTCCATCCGCGCATCGAGCATCAGAGGTGCGCCACCGAGGCGCTGCGTCAGCGACTGTTCCCAGGTGAGGATGTTGCCGCGTCCCGGGTTGCCGGCGCCGGCATTGTGGTAGGCGATCTTGCTCGGGAGGTGTATGCGGAACCCGATGATCTCGTCCCCGTCCCACCCGATGTTGCCGACCGGCGCGCCCGTGGCGACGCCAACAGTTTGCTTGTAGTAGAACAGTTCGCCGTCGCGCTGGAAGCTGTAGGTCGACCACGCAAACGGCGCGGCCGATCCGAGGGCCGCGATGCTGGCCACGTCGAGCCGCACGTGGATGTAGCGGCGGTTGCTGCGGCGTGAGAAGGTGACGCGCGTCACCTTCGTCTGCGGTGTCTCGAAGAAGGCGCGGACAACCTCGCGGTCGGGCGGTGTGGTGGGGTCGATGTCGAAGTGCGACCCGCGTAGCGCGTTGAGCGCCGGGACCGAACTGTTCACGTAGAGCGTCGCAGTACCGTCGAGCGACAGGTACATCTCCTCTTCGTACTCGTACGCCTTGAACAGGCCCCCACTACCGCCGCACGCGGAGAGCATCACCACCGCGAGCAAGGCCAACGCCGACCGGATCTGCATTATCCTCAATGATATAGTCAAATCCGACCTTCCTGATGTCCTCAAAACCCTCGCTCTACCTGATCGACGGCAACTCGCAGATGTACCGCGCGTATCACGCGCAGATCCGGACCGGCGAGGGCACCTTGCTCCGCAACGCCGGCGGTATCCCGACGAATGCGGTCTACATCTTCGTGAACATGCTCCGGAAATTGATCAAGGAGCAGACGCCCGCGTACATCGCCGCCTCGTTCGACCTGCCCGGTCGCACATTCCGCGACGACCTCGCCGCCGACTACAAGGCGAACCGGGCACCGATGCCCGACGACCTCGCGAGCCAGATCCCGCTCGTCCATAAGGCCTGCGAGGCGCTGGGCGTGCCGATCATCACGTTCGAGGGTTACGAGGCCGACGATGTGGTGGGAACCATGGCGCTGCGCGGCGTCGCCAATGGCTACGACGTGGTCATCATCACGAGCGACAAGGACTTCTACCAGCTGGTACAGGACCACGTCCGGATCTTCAACCCGCGCGATGACGGCGCGTGGTACGACCCGGCCGGCGTGAAGGAGAAGTTCGGCGTGCCGCCCGAGCAGGTGGTCGACGTGCTGGCGCTGATGGGCGACTCCATCGACAACGTGAAGGGGGTTCCTGGTATCGGCGAGAAGGGCGCGCGCGAACTCATCACCACCTGGGGATCCCTGGACGCGCTGCTGACGCACGCCGCCGAAGTACCGCAGAAGAAGTACCGCGAGGCGCTGCTGGCGCACGCCGCCGAGGCCATCCACAGCCGCGAGATGGTGCGCATCCATACCAGCGTGCCCGTGGCGTTCGACATCGACCAGTTCCGCTACCGCGGCCCCGACCGCGACGCGTGCTACGCGCTCTTCACCGAGCTCGGCTTCCGGTCGCTGACGATGGAGTTCGCGCCGACCGCAGACACGGTGACGAAGGACTATGCCCTGGTCACCGACGCTGACGGGCTCGGCGCGCTCGTCGCCGAGATTCGTGAGGCTGGACGCGTCGCCATTCGCGTACTGCCTGACAATGACGCCGCCATTCGAGCCGGCATCGTCGGCGTGGCGCTCTCGGCACACGCACGCCGGGCGCGCTACATCCCGATGCGGCACGCAGGGATGCATACGGGTCCGCAGTTGACCGTGGCCGATGCGCTGGCCCAGCTGAGGCCGGTGCTGGAAGATCCGCTCGTCGAAAAGATCGGGCACGACCTGAAGTTCGATGCGATCGTGCTGGCACGCCACGGTGTGGCGCTGCGCGGGCTCGGGCTCGACTCCATGCTCGCGAGCTACCTGCTCGATGCGACGCGGTCCGGTCATCCACTCGAAGCGACGGCGCTCGAGCATCTGGGCTACAAGGCGCTGACCGAAGACGAGCTCTGTGGGCGCGGCGCGAAGGCGACGCCGGTGGTGGACCTGCCGCCCGATGCGACGCTCAACTTCGCCGGCGAACGGGCCGACCTGGCGCTGCAGCTTGCCGACGCGCTGGCGCCGAAGCTGACCGAGGCGGAACTCGACGCCGTCTACGCGACGCTCGAACGTCCGCTGGTGCCGGTGCTGGTGGACATCGAACGGGCTGGCGTGAAGATCGATTCCGTGGCGCTGGCCGCGCAGTCGCAGCGGCTCGAGAAGGACCTCGCTACCTACAACGCGCGGATCTTCGAGCTGGCCGGCGAGCCGTTCAACATCGCCTCGCCGCAGCAGTTGTCGCGCATTCTGTTCGAGAAGCTGCAGCTGCCTGCGCTGCGGCGCAACGCCAAGACGAAGACCGCCTCGACCGCCGCCGACGTGCTCGAGGAACTCGCGCACTCGCACGACCTGCCGCGCCTCATCCTGCAGTGGCGCGAGTTGATGAAGCTGAAGGGCACCTACATCGATGCGCTGCCGCTGCTGGTCAATCCCGAAACAGGACGACTGCACACCTGCTTCAACCAGGCCGTGGCCGCGACCGGCCGGTTGAGCAGCAGCGACCCGAACCTGCAGAACATTCCGGTGCGAACCGAACTGGGGCGAGAGATCAGGCGCGCGATCATTGCCGAGCCCGGCTGCGTCCTCATCTCGGCCGACTACTCGCAGATCGAGTTCCGTGTGCTGGCGCACCTCGCCGACGATCCGGTGCTGGTCGATGCGTTCCGCGAAGGGGCCGACTTCCACGAGCGGACGGCGCTGAAGATCTTCGGCAGCGACAGCGGTCGCGATCCGCACGCCCTGCGCAGCACGGCGAAGATGGTGAACTACGCGCTGCTCTACGGCAAGACGGCGTTCACGCTGGCCAAGGACATCGGCGTCACGCCGCAGGTGGCGCAGGAATTCATCGACGCCTACTTCGCCGGCTTTCCCAGAGTGCGCGCGTTCATCGACGGCACGCTCGACGCCGCGCGAACCTCAGGGGTGGTGAAGACACTGTACGGCCGGCGCAGGCTGGTGCCGGACCTGAACAGCCGCAACGTTCAGATTCGCCAGGCGGCCGAGCGCGAAGCCGTGAACATGCCGATCCAGGGGACGGCGGCGGACATCCTCAAGCTGGCGATGATCGACACACACGCGGCGCTGGCCCGCATTCCGACGGCGCGGATGATCCTGACCGTGCATGACGAACTGCTGTTCGAGGTGGCCGCTGAGCACGCCGACGAGACGGTGGCACTCGTCCGCGAGTCCATGCAGGGCGCCGCGCACTTGAACGTGCCGCTGACGGTGGATGTGGGAATTGGAGCGAACTGGGCCGATGCGAAGAGCTGACTACCGGTTCCAGCGCTCCTTGAACGTCGCCCACTCCTGCAGCAGCGTCTCGGGCGCCTGATTCGTCGTCCGCGCGCGTTCGGGGATGATGGCGCGCTGCACGAGGCGGTCGAGATCGCCGCGTAGTTCAGCACCGTGGTCGGGGGCGAGCGTCGCACGGGTCCAGGCGGCGAGGGCGCCGTCCCAGGCGCCCTGCAGGTCGCCCTCCCCGCGTGCGGCGGCCACAATCCAGTACGCCGCAGTGGTGCTGGCTGGACGCGTCGCGAGTTCCTTGCGCATCCGCGTGCGTACGCCGCGATAGAGTCCGTGACGCTCGACGTCGGCACGTGTGCGCGCCTGGCTCTCCACGGCGCTCGCCCACCAGTCGAGCACGCGATCGCGTTCGTCGACCAGCGAGGCAGGTGAGGTGTCCAGCACAGACTCGAATACCTGCGCCGCAGCCCCGGGCGCATCTTCGAAATACAGCGTCTCACCCAATCCGATTACGTACTCGAGACGCTCGCGGTCCACCAGCCGCTCGGGTGCCAGACTTCGCAGTCGTTCGCGGGCCAGCGTCAGGTCGTCCGGCGACGCGCTCTCCCTGAAACGCTCGAGTAACGCCCTGGCTGCGATGAGGTCGGCGCTGTCGGCCCGCTCGGGGGCCTTTCGCGCGGCATCGGCGGCAGTCACCGCGCCGGCAAAATCGCGCATGTTGTAGAGCTGACGAGCACGCGCCAGATCGGCGGTGGTTCGGTCATCGGCGGCAGCTACCGGGGCACCGACCCCGACGAAAAAGGCGAGCAGCACGGCCAGACGGACCATGGACACGATGGTAGCACGGCGGATACTTCTGGCTAACACGCTGACCCGGCGTAACTTACTCACCGGTCCTTGACCGTTTGGTACAATGCCGACCGATGGCCGAACCCCGGGTAATTCCCCGCGCCGAGCACACGCTCTCCAGGGCAGATATCGACCCCGATGCACTCAAGGTGCTGAACCGTCTGCGTCAGGGTGAGTACGTCGCCTACCTCGTAGGCGGCAGCGTCCGCGACCTGTTGCTGGGACGCCGACCCAAGGACTTCGACATCGGGACGTCGGCACATCCCTACCAGGTCAAGAAGCTGTTCCGGAACTGCTGGATCATCGGCCGTCGCTTCCGTCTCGCCCACGTGAAGTTCGGCACCAAGGTGATCGAGGTCGCCACCTTCCGACGGCAGGTGCAGCCTGGCGAGGAGATCGTGCAGGACGGTGTGCCTGCCCTGGACCATCGCCATCCTGACGACCGGTCGCTCGATGCGGGCCACAGTGACGAGGGGGCGCGCGCACGGGAAGACGCGCAACTCATACACCGCGACAACACGTTCGGCACACCGGAAGAGGACGCATTCCGCCGCGACTTCACCGTCAATGCCCTGTTCTACGACATCGCGAGCTTCGCGATCATCGATTATGTCGGCGGACTCGACGACCTGCGCGAAGGGGTCATCCGCTGTATCGGCGACCCGGAAATCCGGTTCAAGGAAGATCCGGTCCGCATGCTGCGCGCGCTCGCGCTGGCCGCGCGGCTCGATTTCACGATTGAAGACCCGATCTACGACGCGATCGGCCAATTGCGCCACGAAATCGCGAACAGCTCGGCGCCACGCCTGCTCGAGGAGTATTACAAGATTCTGCGCGCGGGTTCATCCGAGAAGACCTTCCAGGGGCTCTCGGCGGCCGGCCTTCTCGAACCGGTGTCGCAGGAACTGCACGACGGCGCGGGCGCCGCGCTGTGGCAGTCACTGCGGAACATCGATGCCTACCGCGCGAAGTTCACCTCCACGCCAGACACGCTGACCAACGCCATGTTGCTCGGCAGCCTGCTGGTGCCGCTCGGGCTTGGACCGCAGCCTGGCCGTGCCCCCAGGCGCGACGAGGACAAGCGTTCCCGCGAACCGCTGGTGAAGCTGGGCAACTTGCCGTTGGCCCGTCGCGATCTGGAACGACTACGCCAGATCCTCAGCATGCAGCGACGACTGCTCGACCTCACCGCGACCGTCCGGGCGCAGCGCGCGCTGACGCATCGCAGCATTTTCCGCGAAGCCCTGACCTGGCTGGAAATCCACGGTAATACCCAGGAGACAATCGAACACTGGATCAGCGTGCTCGCCGAACGCGGCGCGGAAGAACCGGTAGGACACGGCTCCGAGGACGACGCCGATCTCCCGAAGCGTCGCAGGCGCCGTCGCCGTCGGCGTCCCTTCCGGCCGCCGACCGCATAGCCGCACAACCCACCTACGACAAAAGGGGCAGAAGGATGACTCCTCCTGCCCCCCGACGCGTCGCGAGGTCGTGGCCTTTCGACCAGCGACCAACGACTTTACCCGTGTGTTTTCTCGAACTCCTGCATGAACGAGACGAGCGCGTCGATACCCGCTTCCGGGAACGCGTTGTAGATCGAGGCGCGCATGCCGCCAACCGAGCGGTGCCCCTTGAGGCCGTCGAAGCCAGCAGCCGTCGACTCCTTCACGAACGTGTTCTCGAGCTCTTCGCTGGGCAGGCGGAACGTCACGTTCATCAGCGAACGATCGTCCTTCTTCGCCGTGCCGCGGTAGTAGCCGGTGCGATCGATTTCCGCGTAGAGCTTCCCCGCCTTGCGCTTGTTCACTTCGGCGATGCCGGTCAGGCCGCCGTTGTCGAGCAACCACTTGATGACCAGACCCACGGCGTAGATGCCGAAGGCCGGCGGCGTGTTGTAGAGCGACGTGTTCTCCACATGCGTGCCGTAATTCAGCATCGTCGCCAGCGCCTTGTTGCCGGCCGAGCGCGCCACCAGATCTTCGCGGATGATGACGAGCGTGACACCGGCGGGGCCGATGTTCTTCTGCGCGCCAGCGTAGACGAGCCCGTGCTTCGCGATGTCGATCGGACCGCTGAAGATATCAGACGAGTTGTCGCTGACGAGCGGCACGTCGCCCACGTCCGGCAGCGTCGAGTACTCGGTGCCCTCGATGGTGTTGTTCGAGGTCATGTGCACGTATGCCGCGCCCGGAGTGAGCTTCAGCTCCGACTGAAGCGGAAGACGCGAGTAGGTCTCCCCCTTCGTGGAGGCAGCCACGTTGACCGTGCCGACCTTCTTTGCCTCCTTCAGCGCCTTGTCCGCCCACGACCCGCAGTCGATGTAGTCGGCCGTCTGGCCGGCACCGAGCAGGTTCATCGGCACCATCGAGAACTGCAGGCTGGCGCCGCCCTGCAGGAACAGCACCTTGTAGTTCGACGGGATGTTCGCCAGCGCGCGGATGTCCGCTTCAGCCTTGGCGAGAATCGCTTCGAACGCCTTCGAGCGGTGGCTGATTTCGAGAATGGACATGCCCACGCCAGGAAGGGCAATGAGGTCCGCCTGGATCTGTTCGAGTACGGACACGGGGAGGACCGCGGGGCCCGCCGAAAAGTTGAATACGCGATGCACGGTGGTCATGAAAATCTCCGCAAAGGCTCCAGCTCAGGCCGGAGGGTCCGGCAGGGGCCGGACACTACGCACGGGCGAACATCCGATTGTAACGGAGCTTCAGAGCGCTACGACGCGGACGTCGAGGATGTCGCTGTTCCCTGCACGAAAGGCCGCGACCACGCCGGCCGCGGGCTCACCATCGAGATTGATCCGGGCAACGGCGGCTTCAGCGCCCTCGAAGATGGTGTTCTCTGTTTCCTGGACATTGATTCCGCCCAGTCGAAGCTGGTCGAAGACATGCGCCAGCACACCCGGACGGTCGCGGTGCCGCACCACCATCATGTGCGACGCCGGGCTGACCTTCGCCAGGTTCACCACATTGGGCACCTTGCCGGTGGTCATGTAGGCGGTGATGACCCGGACGGTCTCAGCCGCAATGGCTTCCTGTGCCTGATCGGTCGAGCCGCCGATGTGGTGCGTCCCGTACACGCCGGGCAGCGCGGCGAACGGGGTGACGAAGTCGGCGGCGCCACCTGACGGCTCTCCGGGAAACACATCGAGCCCCGCACGGATGCCCCGCTCCGTCACCGCCTTCTCGAGTGCCGCGTAGTCGACGACCTCGCCGCGCGCGGTGTTGATGAACATGGCGCCCGCCTTCATCCGGCCGAAGAAGTCGTCACCAAGCATCCCGCGCGTGTCCGTGCTCAGGGCAAGATGCACCGACACGATGTCGGCGGCCTCTGCCACCGCTTCGGGACGATGGACGACGGACACGGGAAGATCAGGCTGCGCCTCGCCGTTCGCAAAACGTCGGCTCCACACCACCACCGACATGCCGAAGGCCAGGGCGCGGCGGGCCACCTCCTGCCCGATGTTTCCGTATCCGATCAGGCCAAGCGTGCTGCCGTAGAGACCGCGCGCTTTCGAATATTCCTTCTTGTTCCACCGGCCGGCCCGGAGTTCGACAACGCCGTCGGGAATGCGCCGGTCGAGTGCGAGGATCAGTCCCATCGCCAGTTCGGCCACGGCAATCGCGTTCTTTCCCGGACAGTTCGAGACGTAGATACCGCGCCGCGACGCCGCGGCCACGTCAATGGTGTTGTAGCCGGCCCCCGCACGCACGATGAGCGACAACGCGCCCGCTTCGAGCATGGCACCGGTCACGGCGGTGCCGCGCACGACCAGGACGTCGGCCTGCGTCTCCGCAATCGTGTCGCGCAGCGCGTCATCTTTCAGGTCGGGCTGGAAGATGACATCGCAGCCGGCGACTTTCAGGCCATTGATGCCGCTCGGCTCGAACGTGTCCGCAACGAGGACTTTCATGGCTACACCACGTGAATGAGAAGGCCGTCGCGGAGCTTCGGCTCGAACCAGGTGGACTTGGGCGGCATGATGGCGTCGGCATCCGACACGGCCATCAGGTCGGCGACGGAGACGGGAAAGAGCGAGAAGGCGACGGCGAAGGTGCCCGCGTCGACGTGGCGCTCCAGTTCGCCGGTGCCGCGCGCGCCACCCACAAAGTCGATGCGCTTGTCCGTGCGGACATCTGCAATCTTCAGGATGGGCGCCAGCAACTGGTGCTGCAGCACGCTCACGTCGAGTGCCGCGATGGCATCGTCCGGATTCGGCGCGAGGCGGGGCGTCAGGGTGTGCCATACGCCCGCAAGGTACATCGACATCTCGCCGCGAGCTGCCGGGGTGGCGGGACCGGCGGTCACGTCGAAGTGCTCGGCTACGGCGGTCATGAACTGTTCGCTCGACAGGCCCGCCAGATCGCGCACTACGCGGTTGTACGGCAGCACCTGCACCTGGTCGTGCGGGAAGGCCACGGCAAGGACGGTATTGAAGTCGGCGCCATCACCGAGGGACGGTCGCGCCGTGCCCGAGGCCGCAATCTGTGCCCGTGTGCGCGCCGCACTGGCGGCACGATGGTGTCCGTCGGCGATGTAGAGCGTCGCAATTCTCGAGAAAGCCGCGACCACGGCATCGCGGTCGGCGCCGCCGACGCGCCACAGCGTGTGCTGGACACCGTCTGGAGCAGTGAACTCGATGAGCGGCGCCGTCGCGCTGATCCGCCGCGCGAGATCGTTGACGTCGGCCGAGGCGCGATAGGTCAGGAACACCGGACCGGTTTGCGCCCCCAGCGCGAGCATGTGGCGCGTCCGGTCGTCTTCCTTGTCGCGGCGCGTCCGCTCATGCTTCTTGATGATGTCGCGGTCGTACTCGTCGAGCGAGAAGCAGCCGGCTAGCCCCATCTGCTCGTGCGCCCCCATCCGCAGGCGGTAGAAATAGAGGCTCGCGTCGGCCTCCAGTTCGAACGAGGATGCCGTGAGTGCGCGGTAGTTCTCCGCCGCGCGGGCGTACACCACGTCAGCGTAGGGGTCGGTGTCGGTGGGCAACTCGAGTTCGGCACGCGACACACGCAAGAAGCTGCGCGGGTTGCCCTCGGCGAGAACACGCGCTTCAGCGGTGTTCACGACGTCGTACGGAACGGCTGCCACGTCAGCGGCGGCGCTCACGATGGGCCGCAGGGCCCGGAAGGGATACAGGGTCGCCATCGCGTCCGACGTTATCCCACTGCTCGTGGCTCGGCAAGGCCACGTCCGGGGAGGTCCGACTGTGGCCTGCCCGGGCCGATGTTCGGGCGCCATCGCCGATACTGCCAGTGGACGGGGCCCGGCTGCGACCGCTCCCGAAGCACGCACCGATCCCAGCAGTTTCGGAATAGAATCATCGCTCCAGCGACAGCACGTGCCGTGCCTGCGCTCACCGGGTGGAGGAAGCCAGATGATCGTTCTGAAGAACATCCTTGTGGCCGTCGACTTCGACGAGACCTCGGATGTGGCGCTGTCATACGCGAAGAGTTTCGCGAAGAACTTCGGCGCGCGGCTGCACATGATGCACGTGATGGAGAACCTGTTCCTCCGCCCGATGGCCAACGACCCGCGGGATATCGAGGCCGGCATTGGACGCCGGCTGGCGGACCGGTTGACCGAGGAGGAACGCCAGACCCTCAGGCCCGTGTCCGTGCTCCGCAAGTCCGACGCCCCGGCGGAGGAGATCGTAAAATACGCCGCAGAAGAGCGGATCGACCTGATTGTCGTCGGCACGCACGCGCGGTCGGGCGTGGCGCACCTGCTGCAGGGAAGTGTGGCGGAGAAGGTGGTCAGGACGGCGCCGTGCCCGGTGCTGATCGTGCACCATGGCGAGCGCGAGTTCGTTGTAGAGAAGACGTCGGAGACGCCGGACTAGATCGTCTTCAACTCCGCGCCTGGGGCCGAGAGCAGCGCGCGCTCGACGTCCGCACCGGATTCCTGCCGGGGGGCGGCAATCCCCACCAGGATCTTGCCGTTGGTCACGTCGGGATCGTAGAGCGTCGGCACCCGACGGCCCAGCCCCGCGGTGACAATCAGCGTGCCCACCGTTGACAAGATCGCGCCGAGCATGGTCAGCTCGAACACCACGATCAGGTTCGGCCACCACGCCACAATCGGCATGTTCGAGACGACAATCGGCCAGGCCTTTTCGGCAGACGTGGTGATCCACCAACCGAAGAGGAACCCAACCAGGCCTCCGGCACACGCGATGTACCACTGATAGCTGTGGCGACCGATGTGGCTGAACTCAAATTCCTCCATCGGCGCGGCGGTGATAACGGTGATGTCGTGCTCGTCGTACCCGGCGGCCCGAAGACTGTTGACCGCGCGTTGCGCGGCCTCTCCGGTGGAGTAGAGCGCGTACATGGCCTTCATGCGTGGGTCTCTCCAAGGCGTCGCTCGGTGCTCGGTGCCGGTTCGACGACCGGGCTGTGGGCACCGGCCCGCATCTCCCAGATGGAGACGATCGGGACGAACTTTGCGAATAGCGCGTAGAGCAGCGCCATCGCCGCGAATGTCGCCGTCGTGATCAGGATCTCGGTCGGACGCGGGCTGTAGGTTCCCCAGCTATAGGGCAGATACTTGGTGGCCAGCGACGGCACGACGATCAAGTAGCGCTCGAGCCACATGCCAACGACCACGCCGCACGACGCAATGACACACCCGGTAATGGTTCGGAAGCGGCGGATGCTGAGAATGATCACGGGGATCACGAAGTTCACCAGCACCATCGTCCAGAACAGTGGGGCGTAGCGGCCGCTCTGGGTGACCTGGAACGTGTTGATCTCGGCCGTGCCGTTGCCGTACCAAGCGGTGAGCCGCTCGTTGAAGGTGAAATAGCCCCACAGCAGGCTCATGGTCAGCAGCAGCTTGCCAAGGTTCTCGAAGTGGATCGGCTCGAGGTAGGCGTGCAGTTTCAGCACGCGGCGCAGCGTGGCCATGGCAATGATCAATCCGGCAATGCCGCTGAAAATGGCGCCCGCCACGAAGTACGGTCCGAAGATCGACGAGTGCCACATCGGCACCGGTGCCATCGAGAAGTCGAACGAGACGATGGTGTGCACCGACACAGCCACGGGGATGATGGCAATGGCCATGATCTGCATCGCCGTCTCGAGCCGGTGCCACTGCGTCGTGGTGCCGCGCCAGCCGAGAGCAAGCGCACCGTAGATCGTCCTCCGCATTCCGGTTGAACGATCACGAATGAGCGCGAAGTCGGGAATCATCGGCAGGAACAGGAACAGCAGGCTGCCGGTGAGGTAGGTGGAGATTGCGAAGAAGTCCCACACGAGCGGCGACCGGAAATTCGGCCAGATCAGCCGACGATTGGGATACGGCACGAGCCAGAAGAACAGCCACGGCTTGCCAAGGTGGATGATCGGGAACAGGCCGCCGATCATCAGCGCGAACGCCGTGATGACCTCCGCGCAGCGTGTGACCGGCCGACGCCAGCCGGCATTGACGAGACGCAGAATCGCGGAGATGAGCGTGCCGGCGTGGCTGATCCCGATCCAGAAGACGAAGTCCGTGATCAGGAAGCCCCAGAAGACGGGCCGATTGATGCCGGTGAGGCCGAAGCCCCGCCACATCTGCATCCCCCAGGCGAAGAGTCCGGCGGCGACGATAGTGGCGAGAAACCCGACCAACAGGAACCACATCAAACCCGTGCGCTCGAGCGGCCGCATCAAGTCGGATGCGAGGCGATCCCCAGGCGTGGTGCTCATGCGTGCTCCACGCCACTCAGATACGTGACCTTCGGCGCCGTGCCGAGATCCTCGAGCAGCTTGCTGCCACGCGGCGATGCCGACAGGCGTGACACTTCACTTTCCGGGTCTGCCAGGTCGCCGAACACCAGTGCTTTGGCAGGGCAGCTCTGCGCGCAGGCCGTCGTGATCTCGCCGTCCTTCACGTCGCGCTTCTCGGCGCCGGCGTTGATCTTGCCGACCGTGATGCGCTGAACGCAGAACGTGCACTTCTCCATCACGCCGACTTCCCGCATCGAGACGTCAGGGTTGAGCTGCAGGTGCAGCGGCCTCTCCCACACGGGGTTGAAGAAGTCGAAGAACCGGACGTTGTACGGGCAGGCGTTCGCGCAGTAGCGCGTGCCGATACATCGGTTGTAGACCTGTGCGTTGAGGCCGTCCGCGTCGTGGTGGCTCGCATAGGTCGGACAAACCGACTCGCACGGCGCCGCATCGCACTGCTGGCACATCACCGGGCGGTACTTCACGGAGACGTCCGGAAACTCACCTTCGAAGTAGCGCTCGACACGCATCCAGTGGATGGCGCGTCCGCGCGACGCCTGCAGAGCCCCAACCGTCGGGATGTTGTTCTCGGCGTGACAGGCGGTTACGCACGCTCCGCAGCCGGTGCAGCTGTCGAGGTCGACCGCCATGCCCCATCGGTGTGCCATTATCGGGTCTCCCCTTCGCGCGGGTTCTCGCGCAACTCTCCGCCCGCGGAAAACAGGATGAACGAGCCGTCCGCGTCGCCGACGCGCGCCACCCTCACTCGCGTCGCGGCCCAGGCGAGGGTGCCGGTTTCCGCGTGGGTGACGGCAGCGAGGAGTTCGACCGGATTCTGGCCGCGCCCCGACGCGTAACGGGTGAAATTGGTGTGTCCCTGTCCAACCGGCATCGCGATGATGTCCGGCGCCAGTCCGGGATTGATAAACGCCGGCGCCTTCAGTGAGCCGACACTCGAGGTGACTTCGAGCATGTCGCCCAGCGCGACGCCGAGGCGTTCCGCGGTCTTCGGGTTCACTTCGACCCAACTGCTCCACATCGCCGACGTCATCGGGTCCGGCATCTCCTGCAGCCACGGCAGGTGAGAGAGCGAGCCGTCGAGCAACGCCGCCGACGCGTACGGCAGGAAGTGGAAGGGGTACTGCACGGCATCACCATCGAACGTCGGCGGAGCGTACCTGGCAGGGACCACCTTCGTGTCCGCGGCAGTGGGCTGGACGGCGGCGCCCTTTGGCAGGTCACCCCACCAGCCGCTCTGTTTCTGCGCTGTGCTCCATGCTTCTTCGCCGAGCGTCGCCAGCGACGCCTGCAGCATCTCGCTGTAACTCTGCCAGGGCAGCTCCAACGGCTTCTGCAGCTTGTGCGCGATGTCCAGCAGAACGTCGCCGGTTGCGCGGGTCTGGAACAGCGGTTTCATGACCGGGCCAGCGAGGCTGACCACCGCTTGTGTGGAACCCGACTCGGGCGCAGCATCAGACCACGATTCGAGGAACGAATGATCCGGCAGGATGAGGTCCGCAAGGACACTGGTCTCGTCCACAAAGCTTGCGAACGACACGATGAAGGGCACCTTCTCGAATGCCTCGCGCACCTTCAGCGCGTTGGGGGCGCTGAACACCGGGTTCGCATCGTCCAGCAGGAGAAGCTGCGGAGTTGTTCCAGATACCAGTTGTGCCAGCGTGCCAGGCGCTCCGGAGGCAGGACGCACGAACTGCGGTGTGAAGACGACGCCGCCCTTCTGGCCCACGGCGCCAACCAACTGGTTCAGCGCGTTCACCGCCAGCGCGGTAAACAGGCCATTGGTGTGAGCGAGTGGCGTGCCGCCGACGATGGCGACCGACGGTGCGCGCTCGCCAAACTCATGGGCCAGCCGCTCGATCCGCTTCACCGATACGCCGGTGATCGCCGACACCTTGTCCGGGGAGTACTCGGGAAGGCCGGCCGACCAGCCGTCAATCAGCGCAGTGGCACGGCTGCCTTCGGCTGGGCGGAGTTTGTCTCGCAGGATGACGTGCGCAAGCCCGAGAGCGAGCACGCCTTCGGTACCCGGCGTAGCCGCTACCCACTCGTCCGCGCTTCCACCAGTCGGCGTCATTCGCGCCTCAACCTGCACGAACGCGCCACGCACGCCCGGACGGCCGCGACGCATCCGGCCGTAGGCGGCACCGTGCGAGACCGGGGAGTTCCAAGTCCCGAGGAAGTCGGCCCCGAACCCGATGACGAAGTTCGTGTGGCCAAGATCGAAGGTCGGCAGTTGCGCGAAGCCGAAACTCATCTGGTTCGCGCGCCGCAGCAAGTCGTCGGAGAACAGTTCGTGCACGACCGGAGCGGGGGCGCCGAACTTCGACGCGAACTGTTCGAGCAGTACCTGACGCTGGCCGCGTCGGCCGCCGCGCACGATTGCCAGCGCCTTCTGGTTCCCGGCTGATTCCAGACCGTTCAGCTTTTCGGCCAGCGTCGCGGTCGCCTCGTCCCAGGTGATCAGCTCGAACTTTCCGTCACCCCGAGTGCCGCTGCGCTTCAACGGCTGGACGATGCGGTCCGGGTGATACGTGACTTGAATCGCCGCCTGGCCTCGTGCGCACAGTCCGCCCTGGCTGACCGGATGCGCCTCATGCCCTTCCAGTTTCTTGGCCACGCCGGCCCGGACGACACCTTGCTGGCCGTTGCGTGTGGTTTCGACGTCGGCTTCCATGACTCTGACGCTGAGCCCGCAGCCGCTGCTGCAGAGCGGACACACGCCCGGTTTCCACTCGGCGACGCCGGGTACGAGCTCCTCGTCAGGCACGAAGCGGATGATCGCGTGTTCCGGAACGCCGCAGCTGGCGAGCGTTGCGGATGTCCCGGTGATGGCGGTGAGCTTGATGAATGTACGGCGGTCCATCAGTAGTGGCAGGTCAGACAGTCATTCGGAGCGTTCTTCTCCCGATGACAGTTCACGCAAAACCCCATGTGGAGGTCAACGTTGCGCTGCGCAACCGTCTGGTGCGCGATGTCGCCGTGGCAAGTCGCGCACTCGACGTTGGCGCGGATGTGCGGCGCGTGATTGAACCGGACGTGCGCGGTCTGCGGGTAGCCGTAGACGCGCTGCCAGTTGAGGTCGAGGCCCTTTTCCTGCATCTGCGTGATCTGCTGGATCCGCGGCTTGTCGGTGGCGATCGCCGCATGGCAGATGAGGCAGGTATTGACGCTGGGTAGCCCGGCCCGCGGTCCCTTGGTCACCGACTCGTGGCAGTAGTCGGTGCAGGTGAGCCCCTTTTCGATGTGCGTGTTGTGCGGAAACTCGATCGGCTGCTGGGGTGTTGACTTCACCCAGAAGTAATCGTTCACGGCCGCCCCGAACGTCTCATGGGCCGTCGTCAACGATGGCGACGAGGTCTGCGCCGAGGCAGTATAGGGCGCGCCCACGACAGGCTCGGGCCGGTCGTCGAGCCAGCCGCAGCCGCCACCTGAAACGGCGGCCACGAGACAGAAGAGAACCGCGTAGTAGCGCATCGCTACTTCTTCTTGGGGCCGATGCTGCGGAGGTAGTTGACGACGTTCCACATGTCGTTCTCGGGCATGCGGGTCTTGTAGCCCTTCATCTTCATTTCGGGGCCGGCGCCCTCGCGAAGAACCAGGAAGATCTCGCCGTCGGTTGCGCCACGGTCCCACGTCGCGTCGGTCAAGTTGGAGGGATGCGAATCCTTTGGCGCCATCGGGCCATCGCCCTTGGCTTCGGCACCATGGCAGAAGCGGCAGTTCTTGGTGTAGGTCGCCTGGCCGGCCGCGATCGAATCAGCGGAGGCGGCGACCGGGTTCTTCAGGGCTTTTCCGGCGGCGCTGCCGCCCGGTTCCTGAGCGCTCAGCGTGACCGCCGCCGCCAGACACACACCCATTCCGAACACGAGTACTGACGAAGCGCACTGCATCAACCGATTCTCCCCAAGGTGTGAGTAGCGCAACCTGATGAACGCGCGACGCATCTTGCCACAGCGGAGGCCGAGTCGCAACGGTCTCCTTGACTTCATTTCCGCCTCTTGCCGCAGGCGCCGCGACGGCGCCTCACTTGCGCGTGAGTTCCTGGGCGGGACCCGCGTGTTCGGTCGTCGGAACACCAAGAGACCTGAGATAGGCCAGCACCGCTTCGGCGTCCGCCTGCGACATCCTGAACTGCGGCATTGGCACGCGGAGCGCGCGACCTGTCCTCGAGATCCCCGTCGTCATCAGCGCGACGAACTGCGCGTCGGTGCCGGCCGGCCCGCCAGCAAGGCGCGGCGCGATGATCGCCCAGGCATCGGCGCCAGGCAGCGTGGACGTGACTGCCACCTGCCCGCCGCGCAGCCAGTGTGAACGGTCGCGGACGCCGTGCTCATCAACCGGTGTGTGGCACATCCAGCACATCGCCACGTCTTCCACGATGTAGCGGCCGTGGGCGACGGGGTCTGCGTGAACGGGAACCCCGGGCTTGGGCTGTTGTGCATGAAGCAGAGTCGCGTCGATACCCGGCAGGGTGCATACCGCCAGAGCGACGAGGAATGACCAACGGATGGATCGCGACATGCGACGGGTCCTCTCGGAAAGTCGACGGGTGGTGCTGCGGACGCGCCAGAGTCTCGCACGGCTGCGCCAGTCAGGCAATCCCAAATCACACCGCGGTGGAGTTCTGCGCTGACTGGCCGTGCCGGCCTCGGCCGCGTTTTGCGTGCCGACACCGCTCGGCGGCCCGGGCGGAGGCACGTCCATGCTGCCGCGCCGACTCCTAAATCGTCGGCGCGTCGAGCCCGGCCAGGTCGAACAGCACCGTGGCCAGCGCCGAGTAGTCGAGGTCCGCGCCGCCCGCGGCCACCAGCGCATTGAGGAGCTGCGACACCACGGCGGTGGCCGGGATGGCAACCCCGCTCGCGGCGGCCGCCTCGTTCGCCAGGCGGAGGTCCTTCTGGTAAAGCCGGGCGCGGAAGCCGGGCACGTAGTTGTGCTTCAGCATGCGTTCGCCGTGCACGTCGAGCACGCGGCTGGCGGCGAATCCGCCGAGGAGCGCCTCCCGCACCTTCGCGGGGTCGACTCCGGCTTTGCGCGCCAGCGCGAATGCTTCGCTGACGCCAGCGAGCGCACCGCCGATAGCGATCTGGTTGCAGATCTTGCAAGTCTGTCCGGCTCCGGGTTCGGGGCCGACGTGCACGATGCGTTCTGGATTGCCCATGCACTCCAGAATCGGCCGCACCCGCGCGAGTGCCGCGCTGTCGCCTCCGACCATGATGGACAGCGTTGCGTTGATGGCGCCAACTTCCCCTCCGCTGACTGGCGCGTCGAGCATGGTGCCGCCGCGCGCCGCAACCAGGGCAGCGAGGCGCCTGGTCGCCACAGGCGAGATGCTGCTCATGTCGATTACCACGGAGCCGCTGGTCATCGTCTCGAGGATGCCGGCGGGGCCCGCGATAACCGCCTCGACGTCAGGCGTATCCGGCACCATCGTGATGATGATGCTGACCTGCGACGCCACGTCCGCCGGCGACGAGGCGGCGATAGCGCCGGCGGCTACCAGTGCGTTCACGGAGGGGATGCTTCGATTGAATACGACCACCGAGTGCCCCTTGGCGAGCAGGTGCTTCGCCATGGGTCGCCCCATCACACCCAGGCCGATGAAGCCGACGTTCTCAGACATGCTGGGCATTATCAACGAGGCGACGGAATTTCCCAATCAGCAAGGCGGCCCCATACAATCGGGACGACGATGCAGCTTCAAGGAACCGTCGCTCTCATTACCGGCGCCAGGCGCATCGGCGCGGTCGTCGCGCACTCCCTGGCTGCGCACGGTGTGCGCGTGGGGCTCTCGTATGCGCGCTCGGAGGCCGAGGCTAGGGCAGCCGCCACTGCCGTCGAGGCGGCCGGCTCGCGCGCGGCGGTCTTCCATGCCGACCTGGCGTCGCCAGACGCGTGTGCGCGGGTGGTGGAGTCGACGGTCGCGGAGTTTGGCCGGATCGATATCCTGATCAACATGGCGTCCGTCTACGTGAATCGGCCGCTCGCGGACGTGACGCTGGCGGACTGGGACGCGGTGGTGAATGTCGATCTCCGGGCGGCCTTTCTGTGTGCGCAGGCGGCAATCCCGCACATGCGACGACAGGGTGGCGGCCGCATCATCAACTTCAGCGACTGGGTGGCGGCGAGCAGTCGGCCGCGCTATCTCGGCTTCGTTCCGTACTACGTGGCCAAGGCGGGCGTGAAGGCGCTGAGCGAAGCGCTGGCGCTCGAACTCGCTCCGGACAACATCCTGGTCAACGCCATCGCCCCTGGTCCCATCGTTGCGCCTCCTGGCACGACGCCTGAGGAGTACAAGGGGGTGGAAAACGCGACGCCGCTCGGGCGGTGGGGCGGTGAACTGGAGATTGCGAAGGCGGTGCTCGCGATGCTCGACAGCGACTTCATCACCGGCGAGACGCTGCGGGTCGACGGCGGACGCCACCTGCGCTGAGCGCCGTGGCCGCCTCGGAGTCGCGGGTCAGAGGCCGGCGCGGGCGAGGATCGAGGCAAGAACGTTCTGGGCTCTCGCGACGGGCAGGTTGCTGATGTAGAAGTGCCGTGCTCCGGCATCGACCAGCGCGCGCAGCGTCCGCGCACACACCTCTTCCGGCGTCGCACCTTCGGCGAACTCTCGCGTCAGTCCGTCGGCCGGCACCGGCAGGAAGCCCTTCAACACGTCGAGCGTTCTGGGATTTGCGCTGCGGTAATAGAACACGCCGAACACGCCAGGCAGTTCAACGCCAGCGGTTCGCACGGCGCCAAGAAAGCGCGTCACGGCCGGCATGTCGTGATGACTGACGACCTGGGTGAGGTAGAACTCGGCATTGAGATTCGGCGCCTGCAGGAAGGCGACCTGCTTCTCGGCGTTCGCGTGCGGGTTGGCCCAGCCACCAAGCGCCAGCGTGTTGTCGTGCTCGCGAAGGATCTGGCGGAGTTGCCAGGCGTGCTCGACCGAGCGTGGCGTGCCGACGGCCTTGTCGCCACCAAGCACCACGAGTGCGGGAAAGCCGCTCTGCCTCGCGCGCTCGGCGTACGAGAGGCAGTAGTCCATCGGGTGCTTCGACGTCATGAACGGCACGATGCGCTCGCGCGGGACGTCGTGCTGGAGGTTCGTGACGAGGTGGCGC
>JAYTXA010000016.1:0-116229 GCA_043743165.1 Acidobacteriota bacterium | reverse complement strand
TCCGTGACCATTGGTCACAGGCTGACACAGCCGGCCGGGCTGACCCCGAAGCGGCAGATCTAATTGTCGTCAGGCGGCAAATCTAATTGTCGCCGCGCAAGCGTGGGTTGTAGGTCCTTCAGGACGTCCGTCTGGTGCGTGGTGGCGCCTGCCTCTGCCCCGAGTCTGAGGGTGACAAATTCAGCCGCCGCACGAAGGTGCTGTGCGCGGGTGGGGTCGGCGGGAACGCCTTGGGCACCGACGACCACCGAACAGGCTGCCAGCGCACAAAGGACGGTGACGCGAGTGCAGATAAGGCGGTTCATTGGGTAAACCCAACAATATTCAGTTTTGTAGTATTCCGCAACAGACCGCGACCATGACGCGGTGTCGAAGTCGCTCTTCACGCGCAAGCACACGCAACTGCGGAAAGCGCTGAAGTCGGCTCGATTGGACGCTCAGTTGACCCAGACTGCCCTTGCCGCACGGCTTGGGCGTCGGCAGGCTTACATCTCTCGGATTGAGCAGGGTGAGCGGCGGGTCGATGTTGTGGAGTTTCTGGACATCGCCCACGCCATCGGCTTCAACCCCGGCAAGTTCCTCACCGATTTCGACCGCAACACAGGCGGCTAAACCCCGACGTGGGCACCAACGCCCACCCGGCGGCTGCGTTTGACATGGTCGCGCAAGGTGCGTGGCGTAGGTCCATCGATGAATCCAGAGCGTTACGCGGCATTCTCGGATGAAAGCCGTCACTCGGACGGGCGATTTCGGAGCATCGCTGCGGTCACGCTTCCTGCTGACAGCGTTGTGTCCGTCTCCGGTGCCATCAGGGATATCCTCACGGAATCCTCAGTATCCGAGTTCAAGTGGCAAAAGCTGCAAGGTGGGCGTGAACGCCTTTGCGCTCTGAAGTTGCTCAACCATCTGTTCGATGCTCTGCTTCCCGTGGACGTCCGAGTCGATGTCATTGTCTGGGACACGCACGACTCTCGTCACAACGTACATGGACGCGACGACACTGCAAACTTCGAACGGATGTTCTTCCATCTGCATCACCGTGTGATGCGCGGAAGGACTCGGGGTGCCGAGTGGCACCTTCGCCCGGATGAACGGGTCGATATCGATTGGGCGACGGTTGAGAACTGTCTCCAACGAGTCGGAACACGTCCCCATCATCAGCACCCGCTGTTTTCTCCACATCGCGGACTCTTCACCGTCGCAACGTTTCGACAGGTCGAATCTGCTGCAACGCCACTGTGTCAGCTTGCCGACTTTTTTGCGGGGGTCGTTCCCTACACGCGGGAGAGGGCTCCGGTTGTTCGTGAGTGGCTCCGGGCACGGCATGGGCAACAGGGACTTCTTGAACCTGACAGCGAGTTGCCACTGTCAAAGAGCGACCGTGAGCGGTTGCCGGTGGTCGAGCACCTGTACGTCCGCTGTCGTTCTCAGCGGCTAGGAGTGTCGCTGGAAACAGATGGTTTCTTGAAGTCGATGAAGTCAGGTGCGCCTATCAATTTTTGGCACTATGAACCTCAACGCCCTTCCGACCGTGCCCCTACCCGCGACCGGTCTCTGCGAGACGTTCGCCGGGCTTAGATGGGAATTTCAACCACCGCAGTCCAACCGTCCTTCAGCAAGTCCTGCCGCTGGTCCTCAGCACACGCCAACGCTTGTGCCCTCAGCATGCACAGCCGCCCGTAGAGGAATCGACCGTCGCGGTAATACTGCCACTCCCACCCATATTCCCCGTGCCCATGGAGTTCGGCGTGGGCGACATCAACGCCCCTTCGCATAGTCCAGAGTCGTTGGGCGGGTCTGGGCTTGCGCGGTGGCGGTGGTGGGGCGTTCCACAACAGTGCGTCGTTGGGCATTCCGGGATTCTAGGCGCCCTGATGACAGGTCGGGTCACCGGTTGTACGGACAGTCTCGGTCAGACCTTTGGTGGTCCGTCTGCGTCCGGCATCGGCGGCACCTTGTCGAACACGCCGTACCTCTTCAGCGTCTCGTCCAAACGGTCCCCAGCCACTTTGAGCGCCACCGAGACGTGGTCAACCTCACGCGCACGTCTGACCTGTTCATGCTGCTCTAACTGAAGACCTTCGAACACAGTGGCCAAGTCACTGATGCAATCCACCAAAATAAACTCGTAGTCGGAAACTGCCTGCTGCGTCTTGTCCATCTTCTGGTGCAGGTCATCCCACGCGGCATCTGGCTTCGGCACCTTGTCGATGACCTGCACCACCGCCGGGACTTGGCTTGTGAAAAGGATGTGTGCCACTCGGAGCCTGCCGTACGCATCTGCGAAGGCGGCGGTGATGCGTGGCTCATTCAGCATAGCGAGTAGCCGGCGGTGCTCGTATCCCAGTTGCGGCATTGTTCGGTCAAAATGTTCCAGCATTCTGGGAATCACTGGACGTGAGTCGGGGTGCCGAGCCGCATCGATGACTTGCTTACATACCAACAGGTTGGAACGCTCGCGCTCGAAGTCGGCAGTCGTCGCCCTTCCCACCACCGTGAAACCTTCATCAATCCATCGTCTAGATACCTCATCACGTTCTCGTTGCCGAAAGTAACCCTGAACTGCAGTCTCGGCTGCCCAGAGGGCAAGGCATGCGGCAATCGTTAGTCCGAGAAACTCTCCCCAGTCGAATGGGGTTGCCAGCCGGTTGCGGAGTACGATTGCTGCACCAACGCCGCCGGTCGCGGCTCCAAACACAATGCCGGTGGTTACCATCCTGACGATGGTGAACACCGATTTGGCTGACGGTAGGTTGCGAACCATCCGGCTACGCCGCCGCCCGTTCCCGGATGTCTGTCAACACCGCCACTAGTTGGTCCACCTGTGCTGACGAGAACACGCCTTCAGGTCCCGTCGCACTGAAGTCGATGAACGGCGACTTGTACAGCAGCCCCGGCTCCATCACGCCATGCTCCGTCAGGTGGTCCACAATGAGATTCACGAACTCCACCTGATTTGCGGTCGCGGTCCCGCCGGTCAAGAACGCCCCAAACGCGTCCTTCGCCGCTTGCCGGTCCAAGCCCACCAGCGAGCGGATGAAGATGCCCAGTCCGTGGCTCTGCTCCTTCGCACGGGCGATGTCGTCTGGTGACCCAACCCCCGCATCGAGCATCATTCGTTCAAGTTCGGCTAGGTCGGACGGCGTCAGCGGTTGATTCAGCCGCAGACGATGAATCGTGATGTGGTCTTCGTGGCGCTTGAGGAATTGCCGGGTCTTCGCCAAGAACCGCCCACGGTCGGACTCGTTCTCAAATCCGGGTAGTTGAACGAGCGTCTCGTCACCCATCAGGTCTTCGAAGTCGGTATAGACCGGCTTCCGCTGCGACTTCTCAATCAGCTTGATGAGGGACCGGAGACGCTTTCGAGCGGTGTCCAGCATCGGCACGGTGATGTCCTGCCACCATTCCTCACCTGCCACCGACTCAATCAGCACCATCTGTTCACGGACCATCGGGATGCTGCCTTTTTCCAACAGCAGACCGACGATGGACCGCACCTGTTCCTTCAGCCGGTCGAACCCCGGTTCCGCGTTCAGCACCGCCAGTTGCAGCCGCAGCATCAGCAGGTCGAATCGCTTCGCTTCCTCATCGTCGTCCACCTGCTCGGACGGTAGGGATGCAACTTCCCGCAGCAGGTCCGCGACGTCCGGCTCACTGAGCGTCTTCCACGGTTCTTCTTGGGCGAAGCGTTCCACGAAGCGCCGCTTCGGTCGAACGATGAAGTTGTTCAGGTTCATCGCCGCAATATGCGACCTGAGCCACGTTGCGGTCTCCGCTCGAACGGCTTCTGTGCCCTGACCGAACGCGGCTGACCCTTCGCTAGCGATACTGACGCCGCCCATGCCGATTCCGACGCCCACTTCGGCGGCACGTTCGTCGAGTGCAACGACCAGCCCTACCCGTGCCTTGAACAGCCGCGTCCCAAGCGATTCACTGGTCGAACCGTCGGCAGTGGGCAACTGCTGGCTGAAGAACTCAAGGTTCTGGCAGTAGTCGAACAGGTAGAAGAATTCCTTGTCCTTGCCGGGACCGAACAAGTCGGGGCACAACCGGGTACCCCGCCCGACCATCTGCCAGAACTTCGTCTTCGACCGCACCAGCTTGAAGAACACCAGATTCAGCACTTCGGGGATGTCGATGCCGGTGTCCAGCATGTCCACCGAGATGGCGATGTGCGGTTGTTTAGCGGGGTTCGAAAACAACTCGATGAGGCTCTGAGCGTACGTGGTCTTGAACGTGATGACTCGTGCGAACTCGCCTTTGAAGTTCGGATAGTTCTTGTTGAATCGGTCCGCGATGAACTCCGCGTGGGCGTTGTTCTTCGCAAACACGATGGTCTTGCCCAGACGGTCGCCACCCGCCACACGCTGACCACGGGTCATCAGGTGTTCCAGCACCTTGTCCACCGTGTCCGCGTTGAACAGCCAGCGGTTCACCGCTTCTGCGTCCACTTGGTCTGGGGTGTGCCCGTCTTCGTCCCACTCCAAGGCGTCCCACTGTTCCTGTTCTTCGTCCGACAGGTCCGAGTATTTGATGCCCTCACGCTGGAACCGCATCGGGACCGCGACAGCCTTTGCAGGAACCAGAAAGCCGTCGTTCACCGCATCATCAAGGGCGTACGCATCGGTCGGAACGCCCCGCTCAAGGTCGAACAACCGGTAGGTGTTGCGGTCGATTTCGTCTACGGGTGTGGCGGTGAGACCAACCAGCATCGAATCGAAATAGTCGAAAATCGCACCGTACTTCTGATACACCGACCGATGGGCTTCATCGATGACCACAAGGTCGAAGTGCCCCACGCCGAACCGGCGGTGTTCATCATTCGCCTCATCAATCAGCCCCATCATGGTGGGGTACGTGGAGACGAACACACGTCCTTCTTCGTGTTTGTCCGTGACGAGATTCACCGGCGACGAATCCGGCAAGTGCTTCTTGAATGCATTGACGGCTTGCTTGACTAGTGCCACTCGGTCGGCAAGGAACAGCACCCGTTTCACCCAGTTGCACCGCATCAGCAGGTCACACAGGGCGATAACCGTTCGGGTCTTGCCTGCCCCAGTAGCCATCACCACGAGAGCCTTGCGCTGCCGGTCTCGCTCGAATGTCTCCGCAATCCGCCGAATCGCACGGGTTTGGTAGTACCGCTCCACGATGGAGTCATCGATAGGCGCGTCTGCGCGACCACCCTGCAAGAGGCATACGTTCACCTCTGAAGCGCCCCCACCAAGGACACGCACAGGCGTTCCACTCAGTGTGCCTGCATCGCTTGAAGAGCCCTTCGACCTTGCTCCGTTTCTTGTTCTTCGGAGGCATCACTTCACCCCCGAGCGACGGCTTGTCGTGTTGAACTTCATCCACTCATCGAGATGATTGGGGCTAATCCTGATACCGCGTCGTCCCGCGAGGCGGACATGCTTCAGACCTTCTACCGAGAAGGCGTGGTAGAGGAAATCAGCAGAGACGCCGATTCGGTTGGCTGCCTGTTGCACCGTCAACCACGGGCGATGGGGCTCAGGGTACTTGTCCGTGAAGATGACGGTGGTCCCGACCGGGGGAGCCGTCTTGATGAGCGTAATGGCTGAACTCGCAATCTGACCTGATTCGATAAACATCCCGTGACCCTTTAAGCACCTGACTCGTAGACACACTTCTCCTAAGCGCGGCGCGAGAAACGTTTTTGGAGGCGTCAACAGGGTGCCGATGATAGGCGTCCAGACCCAAGCTGAGTCGTGACGACCGTCACCAGCAGTTGACTTGAGAAGTGTTTCATGATTCGGCTTAAAAGTCAAGGTAAACTGTTGATTCTAAATGAGTTGTCAAGCAATGTGGTTGACAACTCATGGCGCTGGCGGACCCCGTCCGTGAGCACACTTTGAGCACAGCAACCCACAGACTGGCGCGGTTTACTGAGCGTTAATGTTGGGCTTGTTGCGGTTCGGGACCGAGGGGTCGGAGGTTCGAATCCTCTCGCCCCGACCACTATTTCGCTTGAAACCCTGCGGAAACGCAGGGTTTTTGCTTGTACGGCGTCGGCCGAACGGGCGGTTCCGCCCCCGAGACCTAACACGCTCCACTCGAGCGTGTCGAGGCGCAGCACGCCGATGGCCGCGCCGCCAGCTCGCGGTCTCGCCGAGCGGGACCGTCGCCTACGGACCAAACGGGGTCGACGAACACGACCGCCTTGCCGCCCGGAAGCACCTCAGGCCAGCGATGTGCCGACTCGGTCTTGTCGTCCGGCGTCGTCAGCACCGTCGGAGTGCCGCCGGCCGAGGACACGCGCTGTCGCCCGACGGCCGCTGGCTCGCCTACGCCTCGGGGGAGTCGAATCGATACGACATCTACGTGCAGCGCTTTCCGGATGGCGGCGCCAGATCCGCCACTGACAGCATCGTCGTCATCCAGAATCGGATGGACGAGGCCACGGGGCTCGTGTCTCGCGGGAAGTGACGTGACTGGCCACGCGAGTTGGCCCTCACTCCAGGCACGCGCCTCGGCGTCTACCAAATCACCGACGCCGTGACGCCGCCGCGTTCATACGTGACTACATCATGGTAGTCTTGTGACTACATGAGGAGGCGTCACCCATGGACAGTGTCGGTGTTCGCGAGCTGAAGAGTGGCCTGAGCCGCTACTTGAAACGTGTGCGTGCAGGCGCCCGGGTCACCGTGACCGAGCGTGGCCGAGCGATTGCGATGCTCGGACCGGTTGATGTCCCAGCTGACCTGGAGTGGGCCCATGCGCTGGTCGTGTCGGGTCAGGCGCGGTGGGCCGGCGGTAAGCCTGCCGGTTCAAGACACCCGGTGCCAATCGTCACTGGACGTTCGGTGTCCGAGGCCGTGATCGAGGACCGCCGGTGACCCTGTACCTAGACACGAGCAGCCTGGTGAAGCTGTACGTGGCCGAGGCCGAGAGCGACGCGGTCCGCCAGATGGTGGAGAACGCCGACATCGTGGCGACAGCCGCGATCGCCTACCCCGAGGCACGCGCGGCGTTCGCGCGGCGTCGACGTGAAGGAGGCCTTCGACCAAGGGCCTTCGCAGCCGCCAAGCGGGCGCTCGACGAGGACTGGCCGAGGTACCTCGCGGTCGACGTGACGGCGGCGCTCTGCCGCGACGCGGGTGATCTGGCGGAGCGCCACCGCCTGCGGGGTTACGACAGCGTGCACCTGGCCGCCTACCTGCAGGTGACGCGCGCGGCAGGCACAGCGACGGTGCGGTTCTCCTGCTTCGACAACCGCTTGACGGCGGCAGCTCGGTACGCCGCACGGACGGCCCGGCGGAGCGGTCGGTGAACGGCGTGCCATTCGGCGTCCAAGGCCTGGACGTGGTTCGCGCTCGCCATGCAAAATGGTGGCGCCGCTCCGACTCGCATGGGCTCACTGCGACGCGAACGTCGCCAGCCACTCCCTCCGCACGTCGAGCTGCCGGCTGCAGCAGACGACGTCTCTCGAGCGCATGAATCCTTCGTCGACTAATTGCGACAGCGTCGGTCTCAACGTTCCGCGCGATGCGAACTCGTCGATCAGCGGCAGGGCAGTGGCACAAGCCAGCGCGGCCAACACGCCGCGCCGCCGGTGAGCCGCATGCCGAGTCGAATAGCGAGGGCGTCAACGGGTGTCGGACAAGTCGAGAAGTTTCGCAGGCGCACGTAGACGCAGGCCAGCTTGCCTGGACAGCATGCCGTGTTGCTGCTGCTCTTCGGCTTGCTCCGCCGTGGCCAGGTCACGCTGCGGGCCCGGGTCGGCGATCAGGACATGGACGTGATGCCGCAGGCCGCGTAAGCACGATCACCACGCCGGCGGATCACGCGCTCAAATGCTTTCCCACCACTTGACAGACACGACCCGAGTCATGAGGATCTAGCGTCGTCCCGGTGAGGGTCCGGGGTTGTCTGCTTTCTCCGTCGACGGCGGCGAGCCGACGTGATCCGCCCACTCTGCTCCGGTGTTGCCGGCGGTGTTGCTCTCATCCACCTCCGGCAGCATCGTCTGATTCCATGCGAGCCACTTGTTCACCAGCCGCTCGTAGACGTCGGGCTGCCGCTGTTTCAGGTTCGCGCGCTCCATTGGATCCTCGACCACATTGAAGAGAAACGTGTTGTCGAGGATCTTCAGCACCTTCATGTCGCCGTCACGGATCGCCCGCTGCGCGTTCGCCTTGTAGCGCCAGTAGAGCGTGCGCGGTTGCACCGGGGCGGCGCCGGTCAGCATCGGCAGCAGGTTGATGCCGTCCACCGGATAGGCCGGATCCGGCGAGCCACCGACCGCGGCCAGGAGCGTCGGCATCCAGTCCATCGAGATCGACACCTGATCGCTCGTCTTGCCCATCGGCAAACGACCAGGCCACGAGATGATCGCCGGGATCCGCAGCCCGCCTTCGAGCAGCTCGGTCTTTCGTCCTGTGAACGGCCACGTATTCGCGAAGCGCTCGCCGCCGTTGTCGCTGGTGAAGACGACGATGGTGTTCTTGGTGAGGCGGTTGTCGTGGAGCGCCTTCAGCACGCGGCCGACTTGCGCGTCCATCGCTTCGATCATCTGCTGATAGGTCTTCTGGGTGCCGCCGTCATATGCGAACAGGCTCCGCCCCTTGAGGCGCTCCGCTTCGGCCTGGTCGCCGGGCGCTTCCCACGGCCAGTGAGGGGCGTTGAAATGCAGGCTGACGCAGAATGGCTGACGCGTTTTCGCATAGCCGTTGATCACGTCCACCGCGCGATCGCCGAACAGGTCCGTCGTGTAGCCGATCTTGTCGACGGGCAGGTCGTCGTCCCAGAAGTCCGGCACGTGGTCGGTGCCTTCGTGTCGGTAATAGTCGATCCCTCCGCTGCGAAACCCGTAGAAGTGGTCGTAGCCACTCTTGAGCGGCCCGAAGGTCGGCAAAAAGCCGAGATGCCACTTGCCCACAAGCGTCGTCTGGTAGCCTGCCTTCTTGAGCCGGGACGGCAGCGTGGGATGCGCCGGCGACAGACCGACGACGGCGTTGCCGGGTGTGAGCGGTTCCTCGAGGCCAAGGCGCAGCCGATACTGGTAGCGGCCGGTGATGAGCGCCGTGCGCGTGGCCGTGCACACGGCGGAATTCGCATACGCCTGTCGAAGACGCACGCCCTTCGCGGCAAGGCCATCGACGTGCGGCGTCTTCAGATCCGGACGACCGTAGCAACCGACGTCGGCGTACCCGAGGTCGTCCGCCAGGATGAAGACGATATTCGGCGGCGCGCTCGGCTGGCCGAAGACGTCCTCGAGCCCCGTCGCGAGCACCAACGTCCCGAGCGCAGCGCGGCGGAGTACGGTTCGACGACTCACGTATCCGGTAGATGTCATCACTCATCCTCCGCCGGGAGCGCCCAGGCGATGTCCGATCTGGCACGTGTGCGGTCCCAATGCAGACGTGTCAGGCGGATACTAACCTGTATGTGGCGCCGCGCGGCGAGACTACTACTGCCCAGTTGCGTTGTGGCGACGCGGCTGCGGAGCGATACCGATTCCCGATTCTGACGACGGACGACGATTTATCAGCATCTGGCCCGAGCGTGGCTCGATTCAGTGTAGGTTTACGTCATGAACAGAGACGCCATGAACAGACGAACGATGATGACGACGCTCGCCGGCGGCGTGATGGCCGTCGGATACGCTGCCCGTGCGAAGGCGGCGCCGGCGGCCGACGGGAAGCTGCCGGTTGTCAGCGCAGAGGCAGCGAAGGACTTTCCCGGTGCGAAGGAACTACCGGATCCAGGCACCAACTACAAAGTCGTGTTCTCCGTATCCGCGAAAGTGAAAGACGACGAGGTGCACCCGACGCTGAAGATGATCGGGTTGTACCTCAACACGCTCGCGCATAATGGTGTGCCGGCGAAGAATCGCCATATTGCGGCGATGTTCCATCAAGGCGGCGGCGACGCCGTGTTCTCCAGTGACGTCTACAAGTCACGGCACAACGGGGTCGACAACCCGAACATCGCCGTTCTGAAGGAACTGCACGAGGCGGGGGTTGAGCTCCGCGTGTGCGGACAGGGCCTCATGGGAAAGAAAGTGGCGCCGTCGCAGCTGCTGCCCGGCGTCCAGGCGGACCTGTGGGCGATGGTGACGATGGTCAATCTGCAGTCGCGAGGGTACGTCCGAGTAGGCTGATCGTCGCGTCAGTCGTACCACGCAGGTGATTTGCGGACGGTCCGAAAGAACTCCATGCTGTGCCCGATCCACAGCTGTGCGCCGGTCCGCGTCACCAGTTCCTCGACCTTCTGGCGCGAGTCGACCGTGCCGGTCGTCTTCTCGTCGTTCGGCATGCGCTTCAGGTCGCGCTCTTCCGCATAGTGATAGAGGTCGCCTGACAGCACGACGGGTCCGGTGTGCTCGAGACGCACCAGTAATGAGCAATGCCCGTCGGTATGGCCCGGCGTTGCGATCACGACAACGGTTCCGTCGCCGAACACATCGTAGTCGCCGCTGAGCAGCGTCGTGTTGCTGTGCTCGAGCGGCGCATACTGGGTGAACCACGCAGATGCACGCGCCGCGTTGCTGAACATGTGGTCGCGGTCGCTTTTGTAGACGAGCCAGGTCGCGCCGGCGAAGTCGCGAGCATTGCCGATGTGGTCCCAGTGGTCGTGCGATAACACCAGGTAGTCGAGATTGGCAGCTGTGACGCCGATATCGGCCAATTGCCCGCTCAGGGTGTTGAACTTGATCTGGCCGTAGCCCTCCACCACATGCTCATACAGCGGTCGGCCGACGAGTCGATCGTTGAGACCCGTGTCGTAGAGCAGCACGCCCTTCGGATGGACGACCAGGTAGCACGTGACACCCATGTTGGTGTCCTTGACCTCATCGCGCCTCAGGCCGTACTCCTCCGGCTTGTTGTTCACCAGGGTTCCGCAATCAATCACGTAGAGACGCGGGCGGCTTACCTTGGGCAGCGGTGCAAGTTGGGCGGCCCTCGTGGGCAGCGCGAGCGTTGCCACGCAGAGCACGGCGGCGGCAAGTAGTCGGGCTACCCGTTTATCTGCATGGTTCATTGAAGACCTCCCGGTCGCTCACGCGCAGAGTCGAGCATCGGCACCATAGCACACGCGCACGTCGCCAGACCCGGAGGCGCCTGCCGCTGGCGTCAGGGCGACGCGGCGTTGGCGCGCGCACAAATTTGGTTGGCGGTGCTCAAATTGGTGGACGTAGGCCAGAAGTAGTTCTTCGCGCTGTTTGGGGAATTGTTCTCGGGGAAGGCGCGGCCCTGGCACGAGTTGAAGGTCGAGACCGCATTCACGGTTGAGGGGTCGACGGCGTTCGCCGTGACGGATGGTAGCGTGCATCGGAAGAGGATGGCGCGACAGCGCGAGCGAGCCAGGGCCGGCGAACCCGAACTCAGGCTCGCCGGCTCCCGAACCAGATACGCACCCGCCGTTGTCAGGGATGACCGAACACAAAGAGAGTAGCCGCCGTTGAGGTAACTCCTGCGGGGATCAGATGGTCGAAGAAGGTCCCGTGCCGAAGGAGCGTTACCTTATTGATCCTTGGTGAGTTGACGACGTGGTAGGTGTATGGGGGGTGGGGTCCCTGGACCTGCGCCGCGTGGCTGAGGTCGATAGTTAGTACCTTTCCGGCTTTGAGAGTCAGCGTGACCCAATGGCTGGGGCCGCTGGAGACCCTAATGGAATCTCCTTCGTTGAGCAGCACCGATCTGGTGAACCGACCGCCACTCGTTGTATAGGCCAGCCCGCACCAGGAGCCAGTCGCGAAGTCGCCGATAGCATCCGCGCTGCTATTTAGTAGCCCTGGCAACTCGCGGCCGGCCTGTCCGATCCGAGTTGATCCACCGTCGTCCACGACCACCGGGTCGCCGCCGTACCTAATTCTAAACCTGGGCGACTTCGGCTTCTTTCGTGGGGCGGCCTTCCTCGATGCCGTTGTCTTCTTCGCCAGCGGCGCGGCTTTCTTCTTCGCCGTCTTCACGGTCTTCCCCTTCGTTACAGTCTTCCCCTTCTTTGTCGCCTTCGAACCGGCCGCCTTCTTCCTCACCTGCTTCTTTGCCATGACGCCTCCTTTACCTGTGTCCGACCATTCTCCAGCGGCAGGAGATCGGCCCGCCGCAGGTACCCTTCCACGCTCGTTGCCGGCCACGCCTGCCGCAGTTTTGCCAACGCGGCGTCTGCCGCCTGGCGGTGTGTCTGTGCCTCGGCCTCGGTCGCCGACGCGTGCGCCATCACGGCATGCGCCCGCCACGTCGATTCCCAAACATCGCGTGGTTCAAAGAAGGCGAGGGCTGCCTGCGCGAAGCGGGCCGCTTGCGGGTGCTCCTTCGCTAACAGCAGCGCCTCGGCGACGGCTAGCCTGGCATTCGCCGCCGCTACCACGAGATGCGCCTGCTCGAGCGCGCGAACAACCTCGTCGGCGTGGGTTATCCCCTCGGGCACGCGGCCACGCCGGATGGCGATTAGCGCCAGCACCAGCGTGGCAGCCTGCTGATTCTCTGCGTCACCCGACGACAGGCTCAGCCCGATCTGGGCACGCGACGCGGCCTCTCCGAGGTGGCCTGAGGCGTAGGCGAGTTCAGCCTGTGTCACACGCAGGAACGGCATCCACGAGTCGCTTCCGGCCGACTGCATCGCGGCTTCGGTGCCGGCCAGCGTCTGGTCGGCCTCGGACGTGCGCCCCAGTCGCCAGAGCACAACCGCCTGTTTCACGCGGATGAACCAGCCAGGCAATCGTGGCGAGAGCAACTGCAGTGCGCGTTCGGCTTCGTCGAGTGCGGCCGGTAGCGCGCCCTGGTCCTGAAGGAGTCCGGCCAGCCGCTCCCGCAGCCGCAATTCCACCTGGACGTCCTTCAGTGCCTGCGCGGCAGTCAGCGCCTCGGTCGTGAGAGCGAGGGCTCTTGTGAAGTCGCCAAGCTCGTGGTGAACCGTGCTGAGCACGGTCATGGACTGCACGGCTTCGCGCCGGTAGCCGGCCTGCCTGTAAAAGGCGAGCGCCCTTTCCGCGAACGGCGCCGCTTCATCCGGCCTGCCGCGCTGATCGAGCAGCGACGCCAGCGAGATGGACGCGAGTGCCTCATACCGGCGCACGCGCCCACGCCCGGCGAGGTCGAGTGCGCGGCGGAAGACCGGCTCCGCCGCATCCAGATCGAGACGCGACAGATACGAGTTGCCCAGCGTGATCAGTCCACTTGTGGCGAGGTTGTCCATGCGTGCGTCGGCGGCTTCCTCGATCGCCTGCTTCGTCATCGTCACGGATCGCTGCACGTCGCCGATGTTGCGCACGGCGGAACCCTCGAGCAGCCGCAGGCGCAGTTCCTGATACGTGTTCTTGAGGCTGTGCGCGACAGACAGCGCCTTCTCGATGGCCGGCAGCGCCTCGGCAGCCCGGCTGCGCCGGTTGAGCAGGTTGGCGCGCTGATAGAGCGCTTCGGTCACGCCCTCGTGGTCGCTCGCGGCGTCATAGATCCGTTCAGCGTCGTCGAAGTGTTGCAAAGCGTTGGCGTCGTCGCCGCGCCGGCCGTCGATGAAGCCGAGACGGAGGCTGGCCGCGGCGAAGCCGTAGTCAACGGTCAGTGCGCGCTCGTACGCCGCCGCCGCACCCGGTGTGTCGTCGCGTTGTTGCGCCAGCCACCCACTCTCGACAGCTGCGGCGGCGCGGTTGCGTCCCGTCGCAGCGGCCTCCAGCCTGGTGAAAAGCGGCACGGCGACGTCGTAGTCGCGCGACACCACCGCCTGCAGCGCCCGCAGCCGAACCAGGTCCAGCTCGGTCAGCTTTGTCTCCTGTGCGACCGACAAAGCGCGAAGCATCGATTCCTTGGCGCGCTCGGAATAATCGAGCTCGTCGTAGGCCCGTGCCAGGCTTGCGTGAGCCAGCGCAAACCGCGGGTCGAGGGCTACGGCCCGTTCGAGCGCCTTGCGAGCGGCGTCGAAGGTCATCGAATTGAGGGCATTGGTCCCCGTGGCGTACCACTCCAGTGCCGCAGGCTTCGGTGTGTACGGCCGATTAGCCCACGTCAGGACACCGAACACGCCTGCAACCACCAGCAGCGTCGCGCCGACAGCGACCGACCACTCGCGCCGACGCAGTCGCCTGAATATTGGCAGCGGTGGTCCGTTGGCGATCTGGCGCAGCGCGAGCACCAATTCGCGCGTAGACGCATAGCGCTGCTGCGGATTCTTCATCATGCAGCGACGCACAATGGCCTCGAGCGCCGCCGGCACACGAGGGTTCACCGACACGAGCGGAGCGGGTGCGCCGTCGATGATGTTCGCCAGCGTCTGCGCTGCGCTGTCACGGTGAAACGGCAGCGTCCCGGTCAGCATGGCGTAGACCAGCGACCCGAACGAGAACTGGTCGGAAAGGTAGTCGACCCCGCGACCCGAAGCCTGCTCCGGCGACATCCACTCCACTGTGCCGACGAGCGCGCCTGGGTCGGTGAGCGCGTGTCCACTGCGCGTCGACGCATCCGGCGTGGTCGGGACCGGCGATACCTTGCTCAAGCCGAAGTCGAGAATCTTGGCGACGCCGTCCGGGGTCACCATGACGTTACGCGCGCTCAGGTCGCGATGGACGATGCCCGATTCGTGCGCCTTGGCGAGGCCGCCGGCCACCTGCACGGCAATGTGCAGCACCTGCGGCACCGGCACCGGACCGGCGGCGAAGAGTTGCTGCACCGTGGAGCCGGCAATCAGTTCCATCGCCAGGTAGCGAACGTCGCCTTCCTGGCCCACTTCGTAGATGGTGACGGTGTTGGGGTGATTGAGTGAGGAAGCAAGTCGCGCTTCGTTCTCGAATCGAGCACGCGTCCGCTCGTCGACCGATCCATCGTCGGGCAGCACCTTGATCGCGACGTCGCGCCCGAGCCTGGTGTCGACGGCGCGATAGACGAGGCCCATCCCGCCCTCGCCGATGGGCGACACGATCTCATAGGGACCGAGACGCGTTCCTGCGGATAGGGGCATAAGGTGATGCGGGTGCATCCTAGCCCAATCCGGACGCGCTGCTCAGCAATTCCACACCAAATCATCGCGTGCCTGTCCCAGGGTTGGTGCCCCAACCCACTTCGGGAAGACCGTGAAGAACTCTGTCGTGGCCCGGACTGCGCGCCCTCTGCCTGGTTGTAATCGCAACGATCGCTGTTGCCGTGCACGTCCGGTGCGGAGGCACCGCAGCCCGGGCTCAACCCGGCGGTCAGCGCGTGAACCAGTACGCGAGGGCAATCAGTAGTCCCTGTATGGGCAGCCGGATCAGCAGCGCCGTCGGCGACGTCCCAGGGTACAGCTCTGGGCGGCTGGCCATGTGAAGGTTGGCGGGAAAGACGGCAATCAGCAGCGCGATGAGCCCCCATGCCGCCCACTGCGACGTCCGCGGAACGAGCAACGCGCCACCGAGCCCGATCTCGGCGAGACCACTGAGCACAACAAGGGCAACAGGCCACGGCAGGTAGGGCGGGACAATGGAGGTAAAGAACGCCCGATTGGTGAAGTGCGTCACCCCTGCCACAACGAAGGCGAGGCCAAAGAGAATCCGCAATGCGAGCTTCATTTCAGTGATTGTGTCACTTCCGCTCGCTGCCAGATCTCTTCGACCGAGGAAGGCTCCGCGCGCGCGCGAGTCGTACTCGGCGGGTCGTCGGACAACTTCAAGCCGTCAGGTCAGCAGCGTGACTACGGGGCACGTCGACGTCCGCGTTAGAATGAGCCCGCTTGACCCCCACGACGCTCACACTCGGCACGCGCCTCGGCCCTTTCGAGATCCTCTCGTCACTGGGAGAAGGAGGGATGGGCGCCGTCTATCGCGCCCGCGACACAAAGCTGAATCGCGACGTCGCGATCAAGGTGTTGCTGCCGGCGGTCGCCAACGACACGGATCGCCTCGCGCGCTTTCAGCGTGAAGCGCAGCTGCTCGCGTCGCTGAATCATCCACATGTCGCGGCCATCTACGGGATCGAGGAAGGTCCGGTTGAAGCCGGGCACCACACGACGGCCCTCGTGCTTGAACTGGTCGAGGGCCCCACGCTGGCGGACCGCATCGCGCACGGTCCGATTCCCCTCACTGAGGCACTCCCCATCGCGAGGCAGATCGCCGAAGCGCTCGAAGCCGCGCACGAACAGGGCATCATCCATCGCGACCTGAAGCCGGCCAACATCAAGGTGCGGCCCGACGGCACGGTAAAGGTGCTCGACTTCGGCCTGGCGAAGGCCATGGGTCCGGCTGACGCCGGACACGACCGACGCGAGGGCGACGACGGTCGTGGTGTCCGGCGCCAGCCGGACCTCTCGCAGTCGCCGACGATCACGTCGCCGCCGCACATGACCGGCCTCGGCGTCATTCTCGGCACGGCAGCCTACATGTCGCCCGAGCAGGCGACTGGCAAGCCCGCGGACAAGCGCAGCGACCTCTGGGCGTTCGGCGTGGTGTTGTTCGAGATGTTGACCGGGCGCCAGGCCTTCACCGGCGACACGGTGTCTCACGTGATTGCCGCGGTCCTGCGAGACGAGCCGGACTGGGCCTCGCTTCCTGCGAGCACGCCCGCATCGATTCGCAGGCTGCTGCAACGCTGCCTGGCGAAAGACCGTACGCGTCGTCTCGATTCGGCGTTCGCCGCCCGTGTGGACATCGAGGATGCGCAGGGCGCCCAGGGCAACGTGACCAGTTTGCCCGGGGTCGCGGCTGTGTCGTCTCGCCGCGGTACGTGGCGTGGACGGGTCGTAGCGGCGGGTGCGGTGCTTGGAGTGGCCGCGCTCGCCGTCCCTGCTGTACAACACATGCGCGAGGTTCGCGAGGTCCTGCCGGAAACCCGCGTCGACATTGTCACCCCTGCGTCGGGCACGAACGATTACGCATCGTTTGCGCCCTCACCTGACGGCCGACGGATCGTGTTCATGGTGTCGGTCGATGGGGTCAGCGGGCTCTGGCTCCGGTCGCTGCGCGGCACGACGGCGCAGTTGCTGCCGGGTACCGAAGGCGCGGGCTCTGCATTCTGGTCGCCTGATGGCCGATCGCTGGGATTTGTTGCGGGTGGGCAACTGAAGCGACTCGACCTGGACGGCGGGCAACCGCGGCCGTTAGCCGCAGCCACGTCCAGCCGCGGCGGCACCTGGAACGCCCAGGGCGTGATCCTGTTTGCGCCGTCCACCGCCGCACCCCTATTTCGCGTTTCCGCCTCGGGCGGCGCGACGACGCCCGCGACGACGCTGAACCGCCAGGGCAGCCACCGGTTCCCCGTGTTCCTGCCCGATGGACAGCACTTCCTGTTCTACGCGCAAGGCGATGCCACCACACGCGGGATCTTCCTCGGCTCTCTGGAGGCGCCGGGTGTGGCGCGATTGACCGATGCGAACACCGCTGGCGTGTATGTGCCTCCAAGACCAGGTCGCCACGACGGATGGCTGCTGTGGGTGCGGGGGCGCGCGCTCGTGGCCCGCCGGCTCGACGTGGCCAGACAGGCGCTGACGGGCGACGAGGTGACCGTGGCCGACGGCGTGTACTTCGACGACGGGAGTAGCGGCGCCGCGGTTGCCGCGTCAGCCAACGGGCTGGTGGCTTACCGAGTGGGTGAAGGGGCCAGGCGAAGGCCGCTCTGGATGGACAGAACTGGAACACCGCAGGGAGCCGCTGGTGCGGAGGACGATGCCAGTTATCGTACGCCCACAGTAGCGCCCGACGGGCGCCGCGTCGCAATATCCCGATTCGCGCAGACCAATAGCGACATCTGGCTGCTCGACGGCAACAGGACCACCCGGTTCACCTTCGAGCCGGGTGTGGTACAGAACCCGGTGTGGTCGCCGGACGGCAACCGGCTCGTCTTCGAATCCGATCGCAGCGGCCACCGAAATGTGTACGTGAAGTCGGCCAGCGGTGCGGGCGGGGACACACGGGTCGTGGACTCCGACCAGACGAAGATTCCCACGGACTGGTCGCGAGACGGACGGCTCCTGCTGTTTCACAGTATCGACCCGCAGACCAACAGCGACCTCTGGGTTGTGCGGATGGATGGTCAATCGAAGCCGGAAATTCTGCTGAAGACACCGTTCAACGAGCGCAATGCGCGGTTCTCGCCGGATGGTCGGTGGATTGCCTACCAGTCGAACGAGTCGGGGCGGACGGAGGTATATCTGCGGCCGTTCACGGCACGGGGAGAATCGGGCGAGCCGTCAGGCGCGTCGAGTGGGCGGCTGCAGGTATCGACGACCGGCGGGATTAGCCCGGTGTGGCGGGCGGATGGACGTGAACTCTACTACGTCGCGCCGAATGCAGACATGATGGCCGTCCCCCTCGCAACACAGGGCGGAACGCTCGAGCCAGGACCGCCCGTCCTTCTGTTTCACACGCGCATCTCCGGCGGCGGCGTCGACAATGCGCAGTCGCGCCAGTACGACGTGGCTCGCGACGGCCGGTTTCTGATCAACACCGTCCTCGATGATGCGGCGACCGCACCGATCACCCTGGTCCAGAACTGGCGGCCAGGCGGGAAGCCGTAGCGGCGCAGCGACGTCCGGGTCAGGCGGCGACGCGAGTTCGGTGCCAGCAATCTCGGCGATCCTGTTGAAGCCGTTGGGTGTGCTCACCGGCACGCCCATTCCGGCCGTGTCGTCTAGCGGGCTGCCGCGATCGAAGACCGCCACGACACCTTCCTGCCTGTAGAAGTTCGAGACCTTCTGCCGCAACGCCGCCGCCGCAACAGCGCGTCCGCCTCCGGCAGCCGTGACCGCCGGCACCGGTGTCGTCTCGGCCTCCGCGAAGTCTACCGATTAATCTGACGAACTGCGGATCGCTGCGGACCAATCCGCCTTTCACGCCGTCCGCGTTACTATCAGCCAGTCTGGCGAGAGAGTCAGGCAGAACCTGAAGGAGAGAGCGATGGATAACGTCAGCCTTCTGAAGAACCTCTACGACGCATTCGGCCGCGGAGAAGTCCCGGCGGTCCTCGGAGCGATGAGCCCGGACATCCAGTGGCATGAAGCCGAAGGCAATCCCTACATGCCCAGCGGCGAGGCGTGGGTGGGGCCGGAGGCCATATTGCACAACCTGTTCATGAAGCTAGGGACGGAGTGGGACGGCTTCCAGGTCATCCCCGGTACGTTCCACGGGGCCGGCGACAGCGTCATCGTCGAGGGGCGCTACCGCGGAACCTACAAGGCGACGGGCAAGAGCATGGACGCGCAGGTCTGCCATGTCTGGGGCGTGAAGGACGGGAAGGTGTCCAGCTTCCAGCAGTACGTCGACACTGCGCAGTTCCAGGATGTGATGGGCGCGAGATAGCGCGGTTCAGCCGTGGCCTCGGGGGTGGGTATTGCCCACAACGCTCACACCAGGCACGCGCCTCGGCCCCGTCGAGATTCCGTCTTCACTCGGCGATGGCAGCATGGGGTGGGGCGGGTGGGGACACGTCGCAGTTGCCCACGCTCATGTCGCACACATCACTGATCAGTTACGCCCTCTACCCGGTCGGACCGGATTGCTGATCGCGCGCCGAGATGGTCCTGATCGCAACGGGCACCTACCGGTTCACATCGGGGACGGTGTACGACGTGTTTCCGCCGCCGTGGCTGCTGGCGGGTCAGTCCGACGGGGGAGTCATTGGTCGGTTGGACTGAACGTCAGCGCGTCACGGTGTCGGAACCGCTGACCGGCAGGCCGCAGACGGTCCCGGCGTAGGTCACCTTCGCCGTCGACGTTCCGCCGGGCGCCGCAGTGCCGTTCAGCGTGAACGGACAGACGCCAGCGGTGCCGGTCGTCGACCACGCGATCGCGTCTCCCGTTGTTGTGCCCGAACCCGACCCGCTGAGCGGGATGCCCGCGCAGGTCGCGGCGTAGGTCACCGATGCCGTCGTGGCGCCGCTTGGCGTCACGGTGTAGGTGATACCGCTGCAGGGGCCGGACGGTGTGCCGGCAGCAGCCGATCGCCAGGTGCCGCTCATGGCCGTCATGACGCTGGCTGGCATGCCGGCAGACGGTGCCGTCGCTGTCTGCCCAGCCGGGGCTGCGCAGCCAGCCGCCACCAGGCTGCAGGCGCCAAGAAGGAGAGATGCGAAGGACCGATACAACATGGCGGGATTATACGACCACGGCACTGGCATTGCACTTGTGAGCGCCACGGCCAATCGCGAGGAGCGTGCCTTAGCTGCTGCCGAGGCAGCCGCGACAGTATCAATCCGGAATCCGGCCGCGTGCGTAGTGTGGAAAAGGGGGGTACGGAATGAGAAAACGAGCGCTATTGTGTTTCGCCGCGATCGCTGTGGTCGGGCTGGTCTTCGGAAAGTCGTTCTACGCGTCGAGCCATCGGGAAGCGCCGCTCATCGGCAACGATCCGCAGGCAGACACCACCGATGTCTACGCCTTCGTCAGCCCGGACGCGTCAGACACGGTCACCCTGATCTCGTCCTGGATCCCGTTCGAGAATCCGTCCGGCGGTCCGAACTTCTATCGTTTCGGTGACAACGTCCAGTACGACTTCAAGATCGACAACAATGGCGATGGTACTGAGGACATCGTGTACCGGCTGCAGTTCACCTCGCAGGTGCGCAACCCAAACACCTTCCTGTATGCGACAGGGCCGATCCTCAAGGGCCTCGACGACCCCAACCGCAACATGTACCAGACCTATACGGTGTCCCGTATCGAGAACGGGCAGACTGTGGCCTCGGCTGGGCCGATGCTGACCTTCTACGACAACGTCGGACCTGCGTCGACGCCCAGCTACGGTGGCGTCGGCAGTGGCATCTACGCCTTCAACCAGGCCGGCGGCCAGGCACTGGTCTACGCCGGACAAACCGATGATCCGTTCTTCCTCGACCTGCGAGTCTTCGACCTGCTGTACGGCGGGAACCTGAGCGAAGCGGGCAACGACAGTCTGGCTGGCTTCAACGTCCACAGCATTGCGTTGCGCGTGCCCAAGTCGTCGCTGCGCTCGGCAGCCAGCCCGATCATCGGCGTGTGGGCCACAGCGAGCCGTCCGACGACAACCACGCGCACGGCCGGCTCCGAGGCAGGCACCGGCAGCTTCGTCCAGGTGTCGAGACTTGGAATGCCGCTCGTGAACGAAGTAGTCATCCCGGTCGGCCAGAAGGACAAGTGGAACGGCAGCAAGCCTCAGGACGATGGACAGTTCCTCAACTTCGTCACCGATCCCGAAGTGCCCAAGCTTCTGCAAGCGGTGTACAACATCCCGGCGCCGGCAACGCCGCGCAACGACCTCGTCCAGGTGTTCCTCACTGGCATTCCCGGACTCAACCAGATTCCAGGCGGGAAGCCGTCCGAGATGCTCCGCCTGAATACGGACATTCCGCCGACAGCGCAGCCCAACCCGCTTGGTGCGCTGGCCGGCGACATTTCCGGATTCCCGAATGGTCGCCGACTGACTGACGACGTGCTCGACATCACCCTGCAGGCTGCGGTCGGAGCGCTCGGAGGCGTCCGAACGACGCTCGGCGACGGCGTCAACACGAACGACGTTGCGTTCCGACCAACGTTCCCCTACCTGGCGTTGGCTCACTCGGGTGGCAATCCGTGGAAGCTGAACCCGGTTCCGGCGAAGTAGACGCCTGAGGCTGGACATGCGCATCTTCGAACGTGCGGTGGCGCCGTGGGCGGCGCTGGCGGTTGTCGTCATCGGCATCGGTGGGGCAACGGCAACCGTCGTCGTTCGAGGGTTACGGCAGGAGGCAGGCCGGGTCACCCGGCCTGCTTCAACCGTTGTACGGCTCGACCGGGCCGAGCCCGCCACGTCGGCCACCGGTCTATCCATGACCATCGCAGCGATGGATACTCGGCTCAGCGCCAACCCGGCCGACAGCACTGCGGCCGTGCAGCTGGCGCAGGCGCTGCTGCGCCAGTCGCGAGTGAACGGTGACGGCGGTTTGATTCTGCGCGCGGATCAGGCGCTGCAGCAGGTCCTCGAACACGATCCGACCAACTATGACGTGGAGCAGACACGCGGACTCCTCCTGCTCTCGGCTCACAAGTTCCAACAAGCGGTCGAAGTCGGCGCTCGATGCAACCGTGTCCGACCGCTCGATCCGGTCAACCTCGGCATCATTGGCGACGGCCAGCTCGAGCTTGGCAACTACGATGCGGCCTTCGATGCGTTCGATCAGATGATGCAGTTGCGACCGGGCGCAGCATCGTACGCCCGCGTCGCGTACGCGCGCGAAATTCAGGGCAACCTCGAAGGAGCCCTGGCAGCCATGCGTCTGGCGGCCGCCGCGGTTCCGGGCACGGACCTCGAATCGCTAGCCTGGCACCGCTCTCAGATCGGTGAACTGCTCCTGAAGCTGGGCCGCGCAGACGAGGCCCGCGACGCGTTCATCAGCGCGTCGGGAGCGTACCCCGGACATCCGTTCGCCGTTCTCGGTTACGCGCGCACGCTCCGGGCCGGGGGCGATCTCGCCGGCGCAACCGCTGCGTTGGCGTCGTTGAAGGAACACACCGCCAACCCAGACGTGCACATCCTGTCAGGGCAGATCCTCGAGGCGCAGGGCGACGTCGCTGCGGCGGCGCGCGAGTTTGCCATCGCCGAGGTCGGGTTGCGAGGCGATTGGGCCGAGCCGCGCCATCTCGCCGTCTTTCTCGCCGATCGCGGCCGGGCGATGGAAGCGGTGCAGATCGCCGAGCAGACGTCCCGATCGCGCGACGACATCTTCACCAACGACGCGCTCGCCTGGGCGTACTTCAACGCCGGCCGCGTTGACGAGGCACGGCGCGTCAGCGCACGCGCCGCGAGGACAGGTTCTCGCGACCCAGACATCCTCGCCCACGCTCGAACCATTCACTCGAAGCGGTCAACGTCATGATCGGTGGTCGCCGGTCGATTCGACGCGGCGTGATCCAGGTGTCGGTGTGCGTCGCCCTGCTCATCGCGGGCCAGAACCATCTCGTGCGCGCGCACGAAATCGGGAAGACGCAGATTGCGGCAACATTCAATCGCGACGGCTCGTACATCATCGACGTGACGGTAGATCCCGACGCGCTCCTGCTGCAACTGGAGCTGTCTCGTGATGGCAGTGTGACGCAGGTGCCGGAGGCCGCGGAACGCGACCGTCTCCTCGCGGCAATGGGCGATGTCTATCGCCGCGGCGTCGAACTGACGGCAGACGGCGTGCCGCTCTCGTCGTCGTTTGACTACCTGGGGATGTCCGCGTCGGCCAGCGCGGCGCCTGGAACCGCCATCGTGCGGCTGAAGGGAACTCTGCCGAGCGAAGCACGCGGACTCACCGTTCGCTACGACTGGGCCGGCGGGACCTTTGCGTTTGCCGCGAGGGTATTCGGCACCGCCACTCGTACGTTCTGGATCGAGCCGAAAGCCACCAGCCAGACAATCCCGCTCGAACGCGGCGAGCCGCCACAAACCCGCTGGGACATCTTCCTGCAGTATCTCGTGCTGGGCGTGACACACATCGTGCCCGGCGGCGTCGATCACATGCTGTTCGTCGTGAGCCTGTGCCTGCTGCGCCTCGAGTGGCGTGCGATCGTCGCCCAGATCAGTGCGTTCACGCTGGCCCATTCGCTGGCGCTGGCGATGACGGCGTACGGACTTGTGTCGCTCTCCCCACGCATCGTCGAGCCGATCATTGCGCTGTCCATTGCCTACGTCGCCATCGAGAATCTTCTCGTCACCGACCTGCGGCGCTCACGGACGATCCTGGTGTTCTTCTTCGGGCTGCTCCACGGCATGGGGTTCGCCTCGGTGTTGCATGAGGTTGGGCTACCGAAGGGCGAACTGTTGTCGGCACTCGTGAGCTTCAACATCGGCGTCGAACTGGGGCAACTGGCGGTGGTGGGGGCCGTCGTCGTCCTGCTCGGGCGATGGGCGCTCGAAGGCGATCGCTACCGCCGCTGGATCCTGCAGCCCTCGTCGGCGCTGATCGCGATAATCGCGCTGTACTGGACCGCGCAGCGCGTGCTGTGACGTCGCCGCCGTCACGGCACGTCCGACGGGCCTGGCGAGGCGGCCCGGGGCCGCTCCGCCACGTGCTCGCCTCTGCCGAGCAGCTTGACGACGGCAAGGCACAGGTCCGGGAAGCCCGTCACGCCGTCGGCCGCAATCGTGAGGTGTTCGCGCGGGCTAGGGGAATTCGAACGGCATCGCCGACGCGGACGTAGTTGGTGGTCGATCGCCCGCACTTCGGCTGGACCAGCGAGATGTCGGACGTCCGCGAAGACGCGCTCCGCTGTATCGCCCAGCACGTCGCGCCGCTCGGCGCCGGCGACATGGACGGTGGCCGTGCCCGTTTCGTGCGAGGATACGCGCTATCCGGGAGGCTGACCAGATGCGGAGCACGATCTCACGTCGCGACATGATTCGGAGGATCGGCGCAGCTGCCGGCGCGACAACCCTGCTGCCGCGCACGCTCGCGGCGCAGGCCGCGCAGAGCAGCCAGACCCCGACGCGCGCGATTGCGCCGAGCGTCGTGTCGAGCCCACCGCGGGACTTCACGCCGGGCGCTCAGCCCGCGGGTTATCCGGACCCGGACATCGTCACCATCGACCCGTCGTTCAACGCGCTGCGTCTCTTCAATACGCCCATCCAGCGGCTGTGGACCGGCGGCTACTGGTGCGAGGGGCCGGCCTGGTCCAGCCAGGGGCGGTACCTGGTCTGGAGCGACCTGCCCAACAACCGGCAGATGCGCTATCTCGAAGACGATGGGCGCGTCACCGTGTTCCGGTCTCCGTCCAACAACAGCAACGGCAACACGTTCGACCATCAGGGGCGGCAGTTGTCCTGCGAGCATTCAGGCCGTCGCGTCGTGCGCTATGAACACGACGGGTCGGTGACGGCCATCGCCGAAACCTACCAGGGCAAGCGCTTCAACTCGCCGAACGACATCGCCGTCCATCAGGACGGGAGCGTCTGGTTCACGGATCCGCCCTTTGGAGGCTCCCTGTACGAAGGCATGGTCGATGCGGCGGGCGGACCCGGCAATCCGCAGGGACGGCTGAACGCGAAGGCGGGACAACCCGTCGGCGCGGGTACGCTCGCGCGCGAACTCTCGTCGAATGTCTATCGCGTCGACCCCAGCGGACGCATCGACATGGTTATCAGCGAGCAGGACCTTGGCAGTGCCGGAAACGGGATTGCATTCTCTCCCGACTACACGAAGCTGTACATCGTTGCGCGCGGCGGAGTCGTCGTCGCCAACGTGGGCGCCGACAGCAGGATCAGCGCACCGACCGTGTTCAGTAACTTCGTCGTCGATGGCGTGCGGTGCGGCCCCGACGGTATTCGCACCGATGTCTACGGCAACCTCTGGTGCGGCAGCAACGTCGGCTACAACGGCGTCACCGTGCACGCACCAGACGGAACGATGATTGGTCGCATCCGCCTTCCCGAGGTCTGCGCGAAGATCGCGTTCGGCGGGCCCAAGCGCAACCGGCTGTTCATGGCCGCCGGACAGTCGCTCTACGCCGTGTTCGTCAACACGCAGGGCGCCTCGCCAGGCTAGGCTTCAAACGAAGGCCTACGGCTTCGCGACCGCAGCGGGGTAGCCCACGAGCCGTGGCGTTCGGGGCTTCCACTCGGGCGCGGCCGCAGCGCCGTCCTTGTTCGGCATCACCACCTTCGGCAGGCTCTGCCTGTCCAGCGCGTCGGTCTCCTTGATGACGCCGTTCTTGAAGAGCAGGAACGCCGTCAGTGCGAAGACCTCGTCGGGTTTCAGCGAACCCTCTCGCCCCAGCGGCATGCCGCGGTTGATGTAGTCCCAGATGACCGTCGCGTACGGTGAGTTCAGCGCCATCACCGTGGCGTCGCGAATGCACGGTGTCAGGCACGGAATGGAATTCATCGGCGTCGACTGGTCCGCGCGTTTTATGAGGATGGGAGCGCGGCTCCCTGAGCCTTGCGGGCCGTGGCACCCGGCGCAGCCTTTCTGCACGTAGAGCCGAGCGCCTTCCACCGCCGATCCGCGGCCCTCGGGCAACTCCCTGCCGGTCGGGCTGATGGCGATGTCCCAGGCACGCTCCTCTGCCACGGTCGGTGCGCGCCCGACACCGTAGGTGGGCGACTGCGCGTGGCCGTGGTATCCGAATCCGAGGAGCAGGGTCGACAGCACGAACGCCTTAGGTAAGCCCATTGATCACGCTCCCGTCTGCGGCCACTCGCCAGGGTTGAATTGTGTTGTCCGTGCCTGGCGGTCGGAAGCCGAGCGGCTTGTTGAAGTAACTGGCGACCTCGGCTGGCGTCGGCTGGCGCGAACCCAGTTCGTCGGTGCAGCGCGACATCAGCACGCACTCCCGGCCGTCCCAGTTCCAGTGGAAGCCGAAGCGGGTGTGCGCCATGGGGTAGGCCGGCGAGCGAAGTTCCGTGTCGTGCCAGCTAGCGCCGCCGTCGAGCGACACCTCGACGCGGCGAACCGCGGCCGCTCCGGACCAGGCGAGGCCGCTGATTTCGTAGAACCCGCGGCCGGGCAACTGCTGCCCTCCAGATGGAAAGGTGATGACGGACTTCGGTCCGATCTGTTCGGTGAGCGCCGCGGCCTTCGGGTCCGCACTGATGTGACCGTAGTCGTCATACGTCATGTAATGCCGGTCGACGACCTTGATGCGCCGCAGGTATTTGATTTGATAGATGCCTTCGAAGCCCGGCACCAGCAGGCGCAGCGGGAAGCCCTGCTGCGGACGCAGCGCCTCGCCGTTCATCCCGTAACAGACCATGCAGTCTTCCATCGCCTTGGCGAGCGGAATGCTGGAATTGCCTTTCACCTCTTCAGCGCCCTCGGCCACGATCCAGGACGCGCCCTTCTGCACGCCCACTTCCTTCAGCAGCAACGACAGCGGGACACCGGTCCACTCCGCGCAGCTGGTGAGACCGTGCGTATCCTGCACCGTCTTGTGGGTGGCGCGCGCGCGGTTGCCATTGCACTCGATGAAGTGCACGCGGGAGACGTAGGGCAGGCGCTTCAGCTCCTCCATCGTGAAGGTGAGCGGCCGATCCACCATGCCGTGGATCATCAGGCGGTGCGACTGCGGATCAATCTCCGGCACGTAGGACCCGCGATGGGTCGCCACGTAGAACAGGGACGAGGGCGTGATGATCCCCACCGCGTCTTGCAGCGGCGTGTTGACGTGGAAGGTAAGCCCGAAGTCGTCGGGCGAGTGCCGCTCGGGAACGGGAACCCGTTTGGAGGTGACGAACCGCGAGCGCTCACCGTAGGCGATGATGCCGTCCGTGGCCTGGTGATGGTCGTCGGCAGTCTGCGTCTGGGTGGGCTGCGTCTGGGCGCTCGCTGGTCTGGCGGCCGAGGCGGCGAGGCCGACCAGCGCAGCGCTTCGTTTCAAGAACCCACGCCGATCGGGTGGTGTCGAATCCATTCCCTGCCTCCTTCGTCGTGACCGCGGCGTTGACGGGCGAACGTGCGCAATCGAGTCTGGCGGGATTCTACACCGCGCGCCTGGGGACGCTCCGGGGTTCATTCTGAACACGCGCGCAACCGATCGCGAGTTCGCGCTACCATGAGCCCCGCTTGCCGCCCACAACGCTGACCCCTGGTACCCGTCTCGGCCCCTATGAAATCGTCGCGCCGCTTGGCGCCGGCGGGATGGGCGAAGTCTATCGCGCCAAAGACACGCGGCTCGATCGCAGTGTTGCCATCAAGGTGCTGCCGGCCGACTTCGTGGCGGACCCGGCCTCGCGTGCGCGGTTCGACCGCGAAGCGCGCGCCATCTCGAAGCTGACCCACCCGCACATCTGCACGCTCTACGACGTCGGCGACGACGCCGGCACGCCGTATCTGGTGATGGAACTGCTGCAGGGGCAGACACTGGCCGAGCGCCTGAAGAAGGGCGCGCTGCCGCTCGACGAGGCGCTGACCATCGCGGTGCAGATCGCCGACGCCTTGAGTGCCGCGCACAAGCAGGGGATTGTGCACCGCGACCTCAAGCCGCTGAACATCATGCTCACCAAGAGCGGTGCGGGTTCCAGCAGCGCACCGCACGCGAAGCTGCTCGACTTCGGGCTTGCGAAAGCGGCCGCACCCGCGTTGCGCTGAGCGAACACTCGACGCAGGCCACGGCCGTCAGTACGCACCTCACTGGGCATGGCACCATTCTCGGCACGCTGCACTACATGGCGCCCGAGCAGGTGGAAGGGCGCGAGGCCGATACGCGCAGTGATATCTGGGCGTTCGGTGCCGTGCTCTACGAGATGCTGACGGGGCAGCAGGCGTTCGTGGGTGAGTCGTCCGCGGCGGTGATCGGGGCGATTCTGAAAGACCGGCCGCTGACGCTGGCAGGCCGCAGGCCGGACGTGGCCGCCACGTTGGATCACATCGTCGCGCGCTGCCTCGAGAAGGATCCCGACGAGCGCTGGCAGAGTGCCAGCGACGTGAAGCGCGAGCTGATGTGGGCGACGACGCCAGGGGCGGCTGCGGTCGTGGCCGTGCACCGCCGCACGCCGCTCGTGGTGTCCGCCGTTGTCGGCGCGGTCCTGGTAGCGGCTATCGGATTCCTCGCGTGGCCCTGGCCGGCGGGCCGCAGCCCGGTGGCAGCGGCAGAACGCACGACGCTGGCGATCGCGCCTACTGAAGGAATCCGGATGAGTGGCGGCGCGGCCATCTCACCGGACGGCCGCAGCTTCGTGTACGTCGGGCTGGGCGCAGAGACGGCGCCTTCGCTGTGGCTGTATTCAATCCAGAGTGGCACGTCGAGGGAGTTACCCGGCACCGACGATGCGTCCTATCCCTTCTGGTCGCCCCGCCGCGATGCGGTCGGGTTCTTCGCAGGCGGGCAGATGAAGACCGTCTCCCTGAGCGGCGCCCCACCGAGGGTGATCGCACCGGCCTCCAGTGGCCGCGGCGGCGCATGGGGCGAAGATGGCCTCATCCGTTACGCGCCGGTGTCGAACGGCGCGCTCTATCAGGTTGCCGAACAGGGCGGCGCGCCTGCACTGGTCTTTCCTATGGAGCGTGGCCAGGGAACGTCCGGCAACAGGTTTCCGACACTCGTCGACGCGCGACACATCGTGTATGAAGTGCAGGCGTCGCCATCGAAGGCCGGCATCTACCTGTGGTCTGCCGACACTCAATCGTCGACCCGTCTGACCACGGCCTACTCCAACACGGCATTTCGCGATGGCACGTTGTACTACGTAGACAACTCCATGCTGGTGGCCCGTAACCTGGATATCAGTGGTGCGCGTTTCTCATCGGAGGCCATGGAAGTGGCCGGCCCGGTGGACCAGGCAGGAATCGGTTCAGGCTTCTATCGCTTCTCGGTGTCTAAAGCGGGGGCATTGACGTACGGGCCAGGAACGCGAGCTGCGGGCTATATCCGGCAGCGCTGGGTCGATCGCCAGGGGCTGCCCGTCGGGGAATTCCTGAATGGAACAGAGGTCGCCAGGCTGGCGACGTACGGCCTGCGAATCTCACCAGACGACCGGAGGGTGGCGTTCAACGCGGTCGCCGTTACCACGAACGATGTGTGGCTGGCGGACATCGACCGGAACGTCGCGACCCGCTTCACAACGGACGAGGCCAACGAACAGTATCCGGTCTGGTCACCCGACGGCTCGGAGTTGCTGTTCGCTTCCGATCGCACCGGGTTCTACAACCTATACCGCAAGCCGACGTCCGGCACGGCGCCCGAGCGGATCGTCGCGAGTGCGGCAAGGAATCAATACCCGAGCGATTGGTCCAGGGACGGCACCATCGTCTTCACCAGTCTCGACCCGAAGACCCAGGCCGATATCTGGACAATGCCCGCGGACGGGAAGGGCGAGCCCTCGCCGTTCCTGAACTCAAGAGCCACCGAACTGTCTGGGCGTCTTTCCCCCGACGGACACTGGATGGCATACGTGTCGGACGAGTCAGGGCGGTTCGAGGTTTACGTCCAGCGCTTCCCGGCCGGCGGCGACAAGACGCAGGTCTCGACGCAGGGCGGCTCGGAACCGCAGTGGCGCGGCGACGGCCGTGAACTGTTCTACGTCGGCGCGAACCATGCGTTGATGGCGGTGCCCATCGACAGAGGCGCAACCCTGTCGGCCGGTCGTCCGTCGCGGCTGTTTCAATCGCCTCTCGTCGACACGATCCTCGGCTCGTTCGGTCAGACGCACTTCACGTCCACGGTTAACGGTCAGAGGTTCCTGATCAACGTCTCTCCTGACACGACGTTGCCGATGATGATCGTCCAGAACTGGGCCGCACCGCACCAACAGTAAACGAGACCTGCCATGAGCTACGACCGACGCGAGTTCCTGAAGGCCGGCCTTGCCGGAACTGCGGCGCTCGGAATGTCCGCGCCCCAGGCAAGGGCGCAGGGAGCAGAGTTTTTCCCGGGCTTCAAGCGCCAGCGGATCCAGACCTCCGGCGCGACGATCAACACCGTGTACGGCGGCAGCGGCCCACCCCTCCTGCTCATGCACGGCTCGCCGCAAACCCACGTCGAGTGGCACAAGATCGCGCCACGCCTCGCCGAGTCGTTCACCGTGGTGATGACCGACCTTCGGGGATACGGGGACAGCAGTCGTCCTCTCGATGGGGAGAACCATGTCAACCACTCGAAGCGTGCGATGGTGCTCGACCAGGTCGAGGTGATGCGCGCCCTCGGCTTCAACCGCTTCGCCGTGGTTGGCCACGACCGCGGTGGGCGCGTGGCGTGGCGCCTTGCGGTCGAACATCCCGCGGTAGTGTCGCGCGCCGCCATCATCGACATCGTCCCGCTTCCGTACTCGAATGTGACGCGCGAGTTCGCCACGCAGTACTTCCACTGGTTCTTTCTCATCCAGCCCGCTCCGCTTCCGGAAACACTTATTGGAAGCAACCCGGAGTTCTGGTTGCGAAGCCGGCTCCAGCAGCGCGAAGGCATCACGCCGCAGGCGTTCGCGGAGTATCTGCGATGCTTCGACGACCCCGCAGCTATTCATGCCGGCTGCGAGGACTACCGGGCCGGCGCCACCATCGACATCGAGCACGCCAACGAAGACGGCGCGAGGCGCGTCACCTGTCCGCTGCTTGTGCTGTGGGGTGAGCAGGGGACGGTCGGGCGGCTGAATGACGTGCTGAAGGTGTGGCGCGACTTCGCCGTCGACGCGAGCGGCAAGGGGCTGCCGGCCCGACACTTCCTGCCCGAACAGGTTCCCGAAGAGACGCTTGCCGAATTGCTGGCATTCCTGAGGCGCTGACGCGTGCCGAGCCTACCGAGGACGGCCCGCGCCGGCCGGACGACACGAGCAAGGAGACAGCATGGAGCGGCGTGAGTTTCTCCACGGCATCGTTGGTGTGGGCGTGGCGGCAGCGCTGCCGCTGCAGGACAACGTCCGCGTCCCGAACTCCGCGGGCACCGACCGCCCGACGCTGACGCTGCCTGCGGGCGCGTGCGACTGTCATCACCACATCTACGACGCCGAGCGTTTCCCGCCGCGGCCAGGCGAGATGCCCTTCATCCCGAACGCGCGCGTCGAGGAATACCTGCTGCTTCGTCATCGAATCGGCACGACCCGTAGCATCGTCGTTCAACCTGCCTCGTACGCGGACGACAACCGGGTGACGCTCGACGCGGTCGCGAAGATGGCGCCCAACGCCCGCGGCGTGGGTGTGGCGACGCCTGCGCTCACGGACGCTGCGCTGCAACAGATGGATGCAGGCGGCCTGCGCGGCCTGCGCTTCTCCGTCAACGACCCGCGCAACAGGGTGGTGACGCTGGACATGATCGAGCCGCTCGCCAAGCGCATCGCGCCGCTCGGTTGGCACGTACAGATCAACATGACGGCCGACCAGATTGTCGATGCGGCGGCTCTGCTCGGCCGCCTGCCAACACCCATCGTGTTCGATCACATGGGGAACCTGCCGCCGGCCCGACGCGCGAACCATCCTGCGTTCGGCGTCATCCTGCGATTGGTGGACAAGGGGAACAGCTGGGTGAAGCTCTCGCAGTCGCTGGGGAATACGGATGGTCCTCCGTACGCCGACCTCGTCGAGTCCGGGCAGGCCTACGTGAAGGCGGCGCCAGATCGCCTGGTGTGGGGCAGCAACTGGCCGCATCCCACCGACCGGAACATTCCGGACGATGCGGTGCTGGTCGACCTGCTGTTGCAGTGGGTGCCCGACGAGCGCCTCCGCCACCGCATCCTCGTAGAGAACCCGGAAGCGCTCTATGGCTTCGCCGGAGCGTAGGCGCCCACCCAGGAACGGGTTCGCCACGGAACCTGACCGAGTTGGATAGCAACCATTGCGCCCATCGCTGTGTCAGCCTCGGCGGACGGCAAGACCTTGCGTCCTCGACAAGCAGTAACGAGACAGGCGGGCTTGGCCCGCCTGTCCCTCTCGACGTCAGCGCGCGATTGATCCGTGCAGGCGCGTCAGGATTTGCGCGGGCCTGACTTGGCGGTCTTCTTCTCGTCCTGCTTCTTCGCCTGCTGCTGCTTCGACTTGTCCTTGTCCTTCTTGCCGCCCTTGTCGCCCATGTGTGTCGTCTCCGCGGCTCGTGGCCGCACTGTTCGAGCGTCGATGGTGTCGCGGCGACGGGCGACCTGTGCACAACGGCACAGCGCGCGACGCCGCCACGAGTGATGCTGGACGGGTATGTCCGTCCACACCAAACGTACGCGCTTCGACCGGGTGATGTCCAGCGCTTCGAACTACTGGCTCATGCTGGTGGCCGACGTGCTCGGAGCCGCCTTACTCCTGTTCGTCGGCCTCCGCAGCTTCAGCGGCAGCGCCGGGACCGGCGTGGCCATCGCGTGTGCCGGCGCCGGGAGCTGGAGCGCGATCGAGTACGCCATTCACCGCTGGGTCCTGCACGGACCTCCGTCCGCGGTGCAACGCGCCCACGCCCGCCATCATCGCGACGCGACGGCGCTGATCAGCGCGCCGGCCTTTCTCAGCACCGCCCTCGTCGTCGCGACATGGGCCGTCCTCACCCTGCTGCTGGACGCGGCTACAGCTGCACTCATCGTCGGGGGACTGTACGCGGGCTACAACTACTACGCGTTGCTGCATCACGTGCAGCATCAGTATCCGGCGGTGGTGGCCCGCATCGGCTGGCTGGCCAGGCTCGACCGGGCGCACCGCGTCCACCATCGACGCTATGTGGTCAACTACGGCGTCACCACGGGCTGGCTGGATCGGCTCTTCGGCAGTGACGAGCGCTCGAGGCCGACGCGGGTGCCGGCGGTAACAGCGACGCCCGACGTCGCGCCAGCCGTTGGCCTGGCCTGACAGGGCCTCGGTGTCGTGCGCGGCTACTGGACGACCGGGCGCAGTCCGCGCTCGGTCGCCACGGGCGTGCCGAGCACCACCTCGACTCGGTGCAGGCCGCCGTCGTCTGTGAGTGGGATCTGGCGCGCGTCCACCGGCAAGCCATCGAGGCTCGCGGTAGCCACGCCGTCGCAGCGCCGCTCGGGGTTCAGCACCACGATCTCGTAGCGCGTGCCGCGGTGCCGCCACGAGATCTCATATCGCTCCCAGGCCGCCGGGACACACGGCGCGATGCTGAAGGTGGCGCCGCGCCGGCGGAGGCCGAGCATGCTCTCCAGCCCGGCGCGATACATCCAGGCGGCCGAACCGGTGTACCAACTCCACCCGGCCCGGCCCGCGTGCGGCGACCGCACGTAGACATCGCCGGCGACGACGTACGGCTCGGCTTTGTAGCGTTCGGTGTCGCCGCGCGTGCGGGCATGGTTGATCGGGTTGAGCATGTGGAAAAGGTCGCCGACTTCGTCGCCGTAGCCGAGGCGCGCCAATGCCATGACCACCCAGACGGCCGCATGAGTGTACTGCCCGCCGTTCTCGCGGACGCCGGGCGGATAGCCCTTGATGTAGCCGGGGTCCTGGTGCGAGACATCGAAGGGCGGGTCCAGCAGCGCAATCAATCCGACGCCGCGCGACACCAGCATGGTGCGTACAGAGTCCATCGCCCGCTCGGCGAAGCGCCGCGGTGCCACACCTGAAAGGACAGCCCACGACTGCGCGATGGAGTCGATGCGACACTCGTCACTCTGGGACGAGCCGAGCGGAGCCCCGCTGTCGTAGTAGCCGCGCCGGTACCATTCGCCGTCCCAGGCCTGTTCGAGGCGCGACGCGTAGCAGGCGGCTTCGGCGCGATACCGCTGTGCGCGCGGCCCGTCGTCGCGTCTGTCGCTGAGCGCGGCGAAGTCGAGCAGCACGGTGTGCAGGAAGAAGCCAAGCCACGTGCTCTCGCCGCGCCCCTCACGCCCGACGCGGTTCATACCGTCGTTCCAGTCGCAGCTGCCGAACAGCGGCAGCCCGTGCGCCCCAGTGGTGATGCCACGCTCGATGGCACGAATGCAGTGGTCGAACAGCGGCGCCTCCTCACCAGCCAGCGTCGGCACACCGTACGCCTCGTCCTGTTCTGGCGTCAGTGCCGGCCCCTGCAGGAACGGCACACTGACGTCGAGCACGCCGGTGTCGCCGCTGGTGCGCACGTACTCGGCCACGGCGTAGGGAAGCCAGAGCAGGTCGTCGGAGCAGCGCGTCCTGAGGCCGCGACCGCTCGGTTCGTGCCACCAGTGCTGGACGTCGCCCTCGACGAACTGGCGCGACGCGGCGCGCAGCAGTTGTTCCCGCGCCAGGTCCGGGCGGGCGAAGGTCAGCGCCATCACGTCCTGGAGTTGATCGCGGAAGCCGAAGGCGCCACCCGGCTGGTAGTAGGCGCCGCGCGTCCAGAGCCGGCACCCAATCGCCTGGTACAGCAACCATCGGTTCATGAGCGCGTCGAACGAATCGTCCGGGGTGCGCACCTGGACCGCGTCGAGCGTCTCGTTCCACGACGACAGCACACGGGTTCGGGCATCGAGTGCGGCCTCGACGCTGCCGTACTTGGCAAGGAGGGCCGTCGCGTGGGCGCGGTCCGCGCCCTGGCCGAGGAGCAGCAGCACCGTTCGGCGTTCGCCGGGTGCGAGGACCAGCAATGAATGCAGCGCGGCACATGGGTCGAGGCCGGCGCCACTCTGTCCCGACAGGTCGGCCTGCGTCATGGCGGCCGGGGACGCGACGTTGCGGTTGCGTCCGATGAACGAGGTGCGATCAGCCGTGCCCGATCGCACCGGCCCGGACATCCAGGCGAAGGCGGTGCCGGATGCAAACTCCTGGTTATACGGGTTTCGCGCGAGCAGCGCACCGGTCGCACGGTCGACCTCGGTCACCACGTGCACCTGCTCGCCGTCCCTGGGCGGGCCGAGCACCCACTCGTTGTAGCTGACGAGGCTCAGCCGCCGTTCGGTGGTTCCAGGGTTGCCCAGCGTCAGCAGCGAGAACTTCACGGGATCGCGCTCGTCGACGAACACATCGAGTTCGTGCATAACCCCGTGGGTGGTACGCGCGAAGTGCGTCAGGCCGGCGGTGTGCCGCACCACGCACGGCGCGTCCTCAGGCACCCGCGCGACCGGCCCTGGCGACGGCGACCAGAACTCGCCGGTCTCGTCATCGCGCACGTAAATCGCCTCCGACGTCGGATCGCTCACCGGGTCGTTGGCGAAGGCCGTCAGCCGATTCTCGCGGCTGTTACCGCACCACGTATGCGCCGAGCCTGACGCCGTGACCACGGTGCCGAAGTGCGGGTTCGCGATAACGTTCACCCACGGCAGCGGAGTCTCCTCCAGCCCCCGGAGCGTGACGACGTAGGTGCGGCCGTGGTCGGTGAAACCGCCGAGACCGTTCGCGAGCGTGAGCGGCGGCCGCGGTTCGGCCACCCCGACGCCCACGCCGCGCGGTGCGGCAGAGGGGAGCAAGCGCGGGGTCGGCGGCGAGGAGACGTCCGGCCGGTCGAGTTGCACGCCGAGGTCGCCATCGCTGCCGCGGAGTACCGCCCGCGCCACGGTTTCGAGCAGCACCCGTTCGGCCTTGCCGAGGCGATCGGCGCGAAGCAGGAAGGCGCCGCCCGGCCGCTGCTGCCACTCGCTCCACGGGCCATACGCCAGCAGCGCCGCGAGTTCGGCCTGCGTTTCGTCGAGGTAGCCGATCGGGTGATCGTTGAGGATGACGAGATCGGCGCTGAGCCCTTTCAGTCGCCAGTATTCCTGCGCCTGGAGTAGCGTCTGCACCAGTGCGATGTGCTCGCCGGCTTCGACCCGCACGAGCACGATCGGCAGATCGCCGGAGATGGCGTGCGCCCACAGTGCCGACTGTCCGAGTTCGTTCGCGGCCAGCGTCTCCGCCGGCGCCCGCATCGAGCCGTCGGTGCCGTGGACCCGAGACGCCAGACGCTCGAACAGCACGGCCTCGTCGGCCGACACGCCGAGATGGAGCAGCCGGCTGTCCGCGTGGGTGGCGGCCAGCACGAAGGTGCGCGCGGCGGCGCCGGCGTCGTGGTACTTGCGCGCCAGGGCCTCGACCGTTTCACGATCGCTGGCCATGCCGGTGGCGAAGCTCAGCCGGATGGTGGCTCCGGGCGCAAGACGGATCCGGTACCGCAGGCTCACGATCGGATCGAGCACGATGCCGGTCGTACCCGAGAGTGCACGTCCGTCCAGCGCGTCGGGGTTGGCCGTCGTCCGTCCGCGACCGATGAAGCGGGCCCGGTCGGTTTCCCACTCGAGCGGACCCTGCGGCCGTCCCTCGAGCGCCACGGCATGGAAGGCCCACGCGGGTTGGTCGGCCGGGTCGCGCGGACGCCGATGGCAGAGCAGCGCGCTCGTCCCCGCGAGATATTCGGTCTCGACGAACAGCTTGCCGAACGCCGGATGCGCCACGTCCTGCATGGCACCGGCCAGCACCACTTCGGCGTAGCTCGTCACCTCGAGTTCGCGGATACGCAAGCCGTGGTTACGGATGGTCACCCGCCGCACTTCGACATCGTCTTCGGCGGACACCGCGATGTCGAGCTGCGTCGAGATGTCGTCGTCGCGGCGACGCACTGTCGCGAGGTGCGCGAAGAAGGTGGCGGCGTAGTCGTCGGGTTCCTTCAGCGTCGGCTGGAACGTCGCCGACCACACGTCGCCCGAGCGCACGTCGCGCAGGTAGACGAACTGCCCATGCGCGTCGCGCGTGCCGTCACGTCGCCAGCGGGTGACCGGCAGGCCGCGCCAGACGCTGCCGCCGCCGCCTGCGTTGGTGACCGACGTGACGTAGCGCCCGTTCGACAGGAACTGGGTATGCGGCACCATCGTGTGCGGCGACCGGAACCGGCGCGCAGGGATGCTGCCGGGCGGCACGACCGCGCGCATGGCGCCGGACGGACGCGGTTCGATGGTGGCCACGCGGCGCGGAATGCGTTCCTGCAGTAGCAGTTCCGTGGCCTGCACGCGTGGTTCAGCGTGGAAGCGCTCCACCATCCGGTTGGTGGTGAGCGCGTTGGCCAGCGCCACGAGCGTCATCCCCTGGTGATGGGCGAAGTAGCTCGTCACCACCACGCCGCCAGGCGCGCCGGCCACGGCCCCGGATTCGCTCGCTTCGATGGCGTCGGCGCCACGCCGCGTGTAGTCGATCGCCTCGAACAGGCCGTAGGTACCGGCCAGTCCGGCACCGGCGAGACGGCGGAGATTCGCCGTGGCCGCGACGGGGTCGAGCATCACGGCCAGCGCGGTCGCATACGGTGCGACGACAAGTTCATCGCCGAGGCCGCGCTTCATCCCGAGGCCTGGGACACCGAACGCCTTGTATTGATAGGTGCCGTGACGGTCGACCAGGTTGTATGCCGACTCGGAGATGCCCCACGGTACGTTGAAGCTCGACGCGTAGTCGCGTTGGCGCCGAATGACGAGCCGGCAGGACTTGTCGAGTAGCGTCTTCGGATACGACCGCATCAGTAGCAGCGGCATCAGGTACTCGAACAGCGTGGCGCTCCACGACAACAGCACCGGCGCCCCCTGCACGCTGGTGACCGGACGCCCGAGCCGAAACCAGTGCCGCTCCGCGACGTCGCCACGCGCGATGGCGAGGAAGCTGGCCAGCCGCGCCTCTGACGCCAGGAGGTCGTAGTGCGAACCGTCGAGACGGCCCGCGCCCTCGCCGTCAGACAGCCGGAAGCCAATGGCAAACAACTGTCGCACCGGGTCGAACAGGAAGCCGAAGTTCATGCCGTCGAACAGCGCGGACGCGCGCGAGGACAGGTCGGGCGAGAGCGTGCGGAGGCCGACCGAGAGGGTGAGCAGCGCTCCGGCGAGGTTCCCGCTATCGACCGTCGAGACATAGGCCGGAAGCAGCGGCGCCAGGGTCCCCGAGTCGTACCAGTTGAGCAGGTGGCCCTCGTGACGCTCCAGTTGCTCGACCGTGGTCAGCGTCTGGCCGATCCGGCGCACGAGTTCGTCGTCGTCGATGAACTCGAGGTCGCGCGCGGCGAGCGTCGCCAGCAGGCTCAGGCCGATGTTCGTCGGCGACGTCCGGTGAGCAATCGTCGGCCCCGCACCCAGCTGCACGTTGTCCGGCGGCAGGAAGTTGTCGTCCACGCTGACGAAGGTGTCGAAGTAGGCCCAGGTCTTACGTGCGATCTCACGAAGATAGTCCGCGTCGGCGGCCGATAACTGCGTCTCGCGAACGCGAGTGGGGCGACTGAGCGCGAAGGCCACACCGGGCGCGATCGCCCAGAGTGCCACGAGCGGCATCGCCACCGCGAGCGCGGCCGGGTGACGCGCGATCACGAGGAGACCGGCGAGCGTGGCCACCAGCGGGCTCATCCACATCCGCCGCGCGAACGTGGCGAACCGCACGGCGCCGCCCCGTGCCGAACTGGCCGCGGCCGTTTCCCACTCCAGGAGGTGGCGCCGCGTCACTACGAGGCGTGTGAGCGTCGTGACGATCGCATCGACGTGCGTCGACGCATCGTGCGCCAGAAACGTCACCTGCAGCAGGGCCCGCGCCGTCGTCATGCGCAGGTCGTCCCACGTCGGGCGCCGGAGCAGGATCAGACCGAACAGCACCGGCGCGAGTGCCATGAGTGTCCACACCAGCGGCAGGCCTGGCAGCACCACCCACCCGGCGAGCAGGAACAGGAGCGTGGCCGGCGCCATGAGACTGCGCCGCAGGTTGTCCGCGATCTTCCAGCGGGCCAGGAAAGGCAGGCGATTGCGGACGACGCCGTTGCATGAGGGGACGAACGGGAAGAGCCACCACAGAATCTGCCAGTCGCCCCGCACCCATCGGTGCTGACGCCTGGTGTGCGCGAGCACGCTCGACGGATAGTCGTCCACGACCTCCACGTCGGTCACCAGCGCGGTGCGGGCAAAGAGCCCCTCGAACAGGTCGTGTGACAGCAGCGTGTTCTCCGGCACCCGTCCCTCGAGCACCGCCGTGAACGCGTCGACGTCGTACAGCCCCTTGCCGGTGAAGGTCCCTTCATCGAAGAGGTCCTGGTAGACGTCGGACACCGCGGTGGTATACGGATCGACGCCGGTATGCCCCGCGTAGGTACGCGCGAAGAGCGAACCGGCGGCGCTCTCGCTCGTCACGCTGACGCGCGGCTGCAGGATGCCGTAGCCGGAGGTGACACGCCCGAGCGTCGGGTCGATCCGGGCACGGTTCAGCGGGTGAGCGGCCACGCTGATGAGACGCTTTGCCGCATCCCTCGGAAGCCGGGTATCGGAGTCGAGGGTGATGCAGTAACGGACAGAGGGCAGAAGCTCGAGCACCCCGACCTGCGTGGTGAAGCTGGTGTCCTGGGCGCCGCGCAACAGCCGATTGAACTCCTCGAGCTTGCCGCGCTTGCGCTCCCATCCGATCCACGCCGACTCGCTGGCGTTCCACTGCCTGGCACGGTGGAAGAGAAAGAACAACCTGCCCTCCGCACCGCCAAGCTTCTCGTTCAGCGCCGCGATCCCGTCACGTGCGCGCGCAAGCAGCGCTTCATCGTCCGCGACCGACGCGGTGCGTGCGTCGGCGAAGTCGCTGAGGATGGCGAAGTGCACGCACGGGTCCAGGTTGCCGAGCGCCAGCACTTCCAGATGTTCGAACAGGGCATCGACCCCAGGCACGCTCGTGAGCATGGTAGGGACTACCACCATCGTGCGCGCCGTCGTCGGGACGCCGGCGCTGAGGTCGAGGCGCTGGAGCCGTCGCGGGCCGAGGATGCGCGTCACCAGATGCTGCACCGCGGCAAGGGCAACCTCCGAGGCCGACAGCAACGCGAGCGCGCCGACGACCCAGCGGAGGCCTGGCGACGCGCCTTCGGCGGTCGCGTAGCGATCGACCGCGTACAACAGCGCCGCCATGCACAGGGCGATTGCGCCGAAGTAGATCAGGGACGGATGCCGAGCCAGAGCTCGGCCGACCCGGCTACGAAGGGAGGGCCGGAACGCGAGGTCGGCCTCGAGATCGGGTCGTCCGGCGTCGATGAGGTGATAGCCGACGTGCGCCCCGGCCGCGGTCGGGGCGTCTGCCTCGATCGGGCGGGCCGACTCGATGGCCTTCAATGCCACACGCACCTGGCCTTCGCCGCTGACCGGCGCCAGGTCCTCGACCGCATGCCGCAGCGCATCGCGGCTCAGGAAGTCCATCTGCGCGTAGGCGCCGGCTGGATCGCGCCGCAGCACCTGGTCGACCAGGCTCACGCTCTCGACGTACGCCTGCCAGTCGAGCGTGGTGCAGAGCCGCAGGCTGGAGACGGCGCTCGCCATCGATGCCTGGGCCACGCTCTGGTGCTTGTGTTCGCGGCGGATGGTCTCTTCAACGGTGGTCTCGCGTTCCGCCAGATCGTGATCGACCGCCACGCGGATCTCGGCCAGCCGGCTGCCGAACTCGCGCACCCGGTGCAGCACCTGCACGATAAAGGCTGGTTCGGGCGAGGTCGACCATGCGTCGACCCGGCCAGCGCTCGCCTTGTCGATGTAGGCATCGGCGGCGCCCCGGGCGTCGCGCGCGATGAGCAGTTCGTCAGACAGGCGGCGCAGGTTCTCGATGAGCGCGAGCTTCAGCATGCTGGGCCAGGCCCAGAGCTCGCCCAGCGTCAGCGGCGCCACGAGCTGGTAGCTGGCCAGGAACTGCACCAACTGCTGTCGCTCGAGCCGGCTGTCGCTATGCCGGATCAGTTCGACGGCAATCTCATAAATGCGGGCACGCCCGCCGTGCTCGCGCGACGCCAGCCTCGGCAAGGCGCGGGCATAGGTGCGCGGGAGATCGCGGCGAATATCCGCGATCTCCTCTGAGACGAGATGGAAATTGTCGAGGAGGCAGTCCGCGGCCGGCGCGATGAAGCGTCCGCGGTGCACGTCGTCGGCCAGCGTGCGGTAGGTGGCGTTCAGGACGCGGACGTTGTCGTTGAAGCGGGTGAACGTGTCGCGGGCCGGCCGGCGCGGGTCGGGGTCGATGGTGAGTCGTGCCGCGAGCGCTCGCGCCCGTTCGTCGAGCCCGACAATGCTCAACAACGGGTCGCGAAGCGGCCGCTCGGCTGGAGCCGAGCGGCGTCCTCGAAGCCAGGCGGGACGTGTCAGGCGCCCTCCGCCGATGAGGTCTCGTTCGGCTCCTGCGAGATGACCGCTTCGGTCGTCAGCAGCAGTGACGCGATCGACGCCGCGTTCTGGAGGGCCGATCGCACGACCTTGGTCGGGTCGATCACGCCGGCAAGCACGAGATCCTGGTACTCGTCTGTCTGGGCGTTGAAGCCGTGATCGCCCGTCAGTGCCTTCACGCGCTGCACCACGATGGCGCCTTCGTGCCCAGCATTGGTGGCAATCCACCGCAACGGTTCTTCCACCGCGCGCATGACGATGCGCACGCCGAGCTGCTCGTCGCCGCCGAGGTCCAGCGTCTTCAGCGCGTCGGCCGCCCGCAGCAACGCCACGCCCCCGCCTGCCACGATGCCTTCCTCGACGGCGGCCTTGGTGGCATGCATCGCGTCTTCGACGCGTGCCTTCTTCTCCTTCATCTCGGTTTCGGTGGCGGCACCAACCTTGATGACCGCGACTCCGCCGACGAGCTTGGCGAGGCGCTCCTGCAGCTTCTCGCGGTCGTAGTCGGAGCTGGCGTCCTCCACTTGCGTCCGCAGCTGCTTCACGCGCCCGGCGATAGCATCCTTCGTGCCGCCACCCTCGATGATGGTGGTGCTGTCCTTGTCGATCGCGATGCGCTTGGCCTGTCCGAGGTCGGCGAGCGTCACCGACTCGAGCCGGATGCCGAGGTCCGCAGTCACGGCCTTGCCGCCGGTCAGTACGGCCAGATCTTCGAGCATCGCCTTGCGACGATCACCGAAGCCGGGCGCCTTCACAGCAGCCACCTGCAGCGTGCCGCGAATCTTGTTCACCACGAGGGTCGCCAGCGCGTCGGTCTCGAGGTCTTCAGCCACGATGAGCAGCGGCCGACCCGAGCCCGCCACCTGCTCGAGCAGCGGCAGCAGGTCTTTCATCGCGCCGATCTTCTTCTCGTGGATCAGGATGTACGGATCGGCCATCTCGACGCTCATGCGTTCCTGGTCGGTGACGAAGTAGGGCGAGAGGTAGCCGCGGTCGAACTGCATCCCTTCGACCACGTCGAGCGAGGTCTCGATTGTCTTGGCTTCTTCGACGGTAATGACACCGTCCTTGCCAACCTTTTCCATGGCTTCCGCGATGATGCGGCCGATGGTCTCGTCGTGGTTCGCCGAGATGGTGCCGACCTGCGCGATCATCGAGCCGCTCACCGGCTTGGAGTGGGTGTGGAGCGCCGCCACGAGCGCCTCAACCGCTTTCGCGATACCGCGCTTGAGCGCCATCGGATTCGCGCCAGCCGTCACGTTCCTCGCACCCTCACGGTAGATCGCCTGCGCCAGTACCGTCGCGGTCGTCGTGCCGTCGCCGGCGACATCGGACGTCTTGCTCGCGACCTCGCGAACCATCTGCGCGCCCATGTTCTCGAGCGGGTCGGGTAGGCTGATCTCTTTGGCCACCGACACGCCGTCCTTGGTGATGGTGGGGGAGCCGTACGGCATGCCGAGGATGACGTTGCGTCCCTTCGGGCCGAGTGTCACCTTGACCGCGTTCGCCAGACCGTTCACGCCGCGCAGGATCGCCTGTCGCGAATCGTCGCCGTAGGTGATGCGCTTCGCCATGTCAGCGTCCCTTCCCGTCGGCAGACGCCGGTAGAGCCGCAATCTCTGCGGCGTCGAGGGAGGCGAGCACATCGGACTCCTTCATGATCAGGACCTCGGTGCCATCCAGCTTGATCTCGCTGCCGGAGTACTTGCCAAAGAGGATGGTGTCGCCGGCTTTCAGCTCGAGAGGGATCCGAAGCCCATCGTCCGAGATCCGCCCGTTGCCGACGGCGATGACGGTGCCGCGCTGCGGCTTTTCCTTCGCGGAATCGGGGATGATGATCCCGCCGATCTGCTGTTCGCCTTCGACGAGGCGCTGGACGACGATGCGGTCGTGGAGAGGTCTGACTTTCATACGGGAACTCCCAAATGATCTGGCTGGTGAACGAGCGGTCGGCGGGGAACCAGAGCGGCTCGTCCGGCGGTCGTGCGGGGGTGGTGCTGGCGGCAGTCGGACTGCCGCGTGTCGCGCACAGTTCACTGTACCGCTGCCGGCGGCGCCACTCGTGTGCTCGATTGCACAGACAGGCGTCGGATCACGCGCTACGCTCCACCGGAATGAGAGTGGTGTCCCATCGACGCCAGTCAGGGGAACTGTGAAACACGTGAGCCATTGGCGCGTCTGTGAACTCTGGATGGCGGTATGCGTCGTGTGCGGTTGCGGCGCGGCGAGCTTCGGCGCGCCGAGCGTGGCCACGGTCACCGTGCTCGTGGCGCTCTCGCTGGTCCCGATCGCGAGCGTGATGATCTGGTGGCCTTCGGACGCGGTCACAGGCAACGCACCGGGCGCACGGGCATGACGTCGGCGGGCACCGTCACGATGCTGCAGGACGCCGCAGGGAGCGGACAGGCGGTCATGTTTCCTGGCACGCGCGAGTCGCGCCCGTCAGCGCTGGCGGCCGAACCCCGGATGCCCTCTGCCGGCTATACGCACGAGAGCATACCGCCGCCGGTAGACCGCACCGGACCCATCGCTCATCTGGGGATGTGGCTGGTGGACCGCCTTATCGCGCTGATGCGCGTCGCACCGGCGCGGTAGCCAGTTCGCAGCGAGCTGGCACGGCCTGGATCAGCGCGGGTCGGAGCGGTTCTCGGCGATCCAGGTAGAGCTGACGCTCCCCAGGTCCTGCTGCGAACTCCGCGGTCGGGCGAACCCAATGACGCCCGCGATGAGAACCACGACGGCCAGGCCGATCCAGATCATGTCGTCAATCTTGGCTCGACGCGCATGGCCGGCGCTGTACTCGTTTGAACAGGCGCCGCCTGAACCGCAGACGTCCTCGCCGGGACAGGCCGGGCTCTTGCACGTCAGCTCGCTATCGGGCGACTGAGGCCCGATTTGCCCGGGAGGTCATCGGTACTCCGGCGTTCGCCGAGACTCCGCTGCCGGGATCTCACCGGTTCACTCACCTGGTCCATCAGCGATCGGCACCGAGGTGTTTCCATGAAAGTCTCCGAAATCATGAGCCCGGGCGTGCAGCACGTCCGCCCGGGTACTCCCCTGGCCACCGCTCGCGATCGGATGCGCGCCAGGAAGATTCACCACCTGCTGGTGCTGGAGGATGGCGAGATGCGCGGCGTGCTGTCGCTGCGCGACCTGACGCCGCGAGGGCGGGTTGGCGGTGCGCCGAAGCTGGTCGTGGGCGACGTGATGACGCCGCGCGTCGTGACGGTGGCGCCGGACACGTCGGTGCGCAGAGCCGCCAACATGATGCGCGGACACTCCATCGGTTGCCTCCTGGTCGTCGAGGACGGCGCTCCGGTCGGCATCGTGACGCTGGCCGATCTCCTCGACCGCGTCGACGAGCCGCGGCGCCACCGTCACGATCGGCACACGCCACCAGACCTACACTTCAAAGTGCCGCACACCAAGCAGCACCGCTCCGGCGCCGCGTGGTAAGCGTCGTGCGCGAGTCCGGCCCGACGGACGTCAGTCGGTGTCGGGCTCGTGCAGGACAACCGTCAGCAGTCCGCCTCGAATCGTCAGACCATCCTTGTAGTCGATGAACCCCAGACGCTCGAACTTCTTCATGAAGAAGTTGACGCGAGAGCGGGTGGTTCCCACCATCTGCGCCAGCACCTCCTGCGAGACCCTGGGCACGGTTCGCACCGGATCGTCGGGTGCACCGTAGCGCGCCAGCAATAGCAGCGCGCGCGCCAGCCGTCGCTCGCTCGGGTTGAAGAGGTGGTCGACGAGGTCTTCCTCGATGCGCATGTTGCGGGTGAGCAGGTGCGCGATGAATCGCTCGGACATGGCGCGCCGCCCACGGAGCAGGCGCACCATGCGCGCCTTCTCCAACCGCAGCACGCTCGCCGCGGTCACCGTGGTGGCGCTGCTCAGCCGCAGTGGCTGGGCCGCAAGGCAGCCCTCGCCGAAGAAGTCACCCGGCTCTACGATGGCGATGACCGCCTCGCGCCCCTGTTTCGAGACGACCGACAGCTTCACCGCGCCCTTCCGGATGTAGAAGACGCTGTCGGCGGGATCGCCCTGGCTGAAGATGGCGTCGCCGCGCTCGAAATGCACGACGTGCTTCGACATGCCCGGGTTGTCGAGAAACAGGTCGGCGTCGAACGACGTGCGATCGGGTCGCCCTGACGACGCCGGCTTCGCCGAACGGGGCGCGCGCGGCCTTACAGCCATGTACGGCGGGTGTGGGGAAGCCGGTGGTCTGCGACTGCGTCCGGCATGGGTTTGGGTGTTCGGAACTGGCTGAGTGCCGTGATTATCACACGGGCTGTGAAACGCTGACCGCCCTCGGCGGGCACCGGGGCGAGAGACACATCTGGCGGCGATTTTTCCAATCACGACATTCCTGTCGCCAGTCCGGACGTCAGGGCCAGACGAAACCGGGAATCTATCTCGGCCATTCGAGAAGGTCGCGCTGTCCCGCGTGGCGTGGATCTTGATAACTCGTGTGCTTCGATGCGTTGGACCGATGCGCTTGCCGCTCGTGAACAGGGGACGGTGTCGCCCCTCTGGCTCGTATCCGACGAGCCCGAGGTCAACGACCTGGTGGTGTACCTCGATCGCATGCGGCGCGAGATCGAGGCGTCGCCCAATGCCGAACACACCATCACCTTCAGCCGGTCCAACCTGCACCAGGTGCGTACGGCTTTCGCCCGCATGATTCGCCGTGGAGAGGAGCGCCTGCATCGCTTCTGCGAACTCGCGGGCGACGCCTTTCTGGGCGGACGCTATGCGCTCCAGAGTCTCGCCGTTGGCAGCGTGAACACGACGAAGGAGCGCTTCACGCTGGTGAAGGACATCACCCCCGACTATCTCTACTCGCTCACCGACCTCGATCTCGGAAACCGGCAGGTAGCCCGCCTCCGCTACTTCGACGGCGAGCGCTGGAGTCCGACGTCGCTGGTCGCCAACGTCGTCGAGTATCACCCCGAGTCGATCAACGACTGGCGCGTCTACAAGATGGTGAGCCGCATCAAGGCCGAGGAGCAGATCTGGAACAAGGTGGTGGACACCATCTTCGACCTCGATCGCCTGGTGGAACAGGACAAGCAACTGCGTCACCTGAATCGCTTCGTCAAGGACGTCTTCGGCGTGAAGTTCGTTGTCAGCGACCAGGACGCCGTGCGGGCGCTGCAGGAGTCGTTGCGGGCGCTGAGCTGGACCCCTGAACAGTTGGCACTCCACGGAGTGCCGGTTGCGCCCTCGACCGCTTCCCTCGAGTGCCTCGAGGTGAAGGACTACCTCAGTGCCGAAGACGGCATGAAGGCGTCGGGCTGGCAGGCCATCAAGTCGGTCTTCCACTGGTGGGACACGATGATTGAAGTGCAGGTGCAACCGCTGGGGAATTACCTCCAGGAGCGAGAGCGCCTGACCCGCGAAAGCCACGCCGGCTTCAAGTCGCGCCGCGAGGAAATCCGGAACCGGGTGGCGGCGGCCATTCCGCTCTTCGGCTTCTACCGGGATCTCCTCACCTGGCTCTTCCTCGAACCGGAGACAAACGCGCCGCTCTTCGAGCGTGTCCGCATCGTCGTCACCGACTGAGGCGGCGCGCCTCGCGGCAGGTTTTTGCGTGCGGCTGCATGGGCATCCGCCGAAACCGTCTCGCCGCTGGCGCCGAGACGGTTGACCTCTGAGAACAACGATGTATAAATGAGGGGCTTTCCGACACCCTTCGGTCGCTTCCCGCGCCGATGGGTCAGGATTCACCCCCCCGGAGCCCCGCGCGAGGCGGTGCCCGTCAACGACAAACGAGGACCCGTGACTCCGCCAGAAGAAGACGATCGCGCCGAACGCACGATGTTCATCAGCCGGGCGCAGCTGTTCGACGCGATGCCCGCCCCGGATCCGATTGCTCACTATCTCGTCGTGCTCGAAGGGACCTCTCCCGGGAAGCGGCTGGAGATCGACACCGCGGCCGTGTCCATCGGGCGCGGCGCTTCCCAGACGCTGGTGTGCGACGACCGCGACGTCTCGCGGCAGCACGCGCGTGTGTCGCTCGTGAACGGCGCCGTGACGGTCGAGGATCTGCAGTCGACCAACGGCACGTTCGTCGACGAGCAGCGCATCACCGGCTCGGTGCCGTTGAAGGAAGGCGCGCGCATCAGGCTCGGCGGGCAGTTGCTGAAGTACGAGCGTCGCAGCCGCGCTGACGTGAAGAAGGCGCAGGAACTCGAACGCGACATCAAGAAGGCGAACGACTACGTCATGTCGCTGCTGCCGGCGCCGATGACCACCGGTCCGGTGCTGGCAACGTGGCGGTTCGTGCCGTCCGCGCAGCTCGGGGGCGATGCCTTCGGCTATTACTGGCTCGAGCCGAACACGCTGATCCTGTATCTGGTGGATGTGTCCGGCCACGGCGCTGGCTCGGCAATGCACTCGGTCAGCGTGCTGAACGTGCTCCGACAGCGCGCACTGCCCAACGTCGACTTCAAGCACCCGCCAGAGGTACTGGCCAGCCTGAACGACCGCTTCCCGACGCAGGAGCACAACGGGCTGTACTTCACGATGTGGTACGGCGTCTACGACACCGACACGCGCACCTTGTCGTACGGCACCGCCGGGCACGGCCCGGCGATTCTCGTGCCTGCCGACAAGAGCGGCACGACACCGCTCGGTATGTCAGCGGTGATGATCGGCATGCTGCCGGATCAGACCTACGACGTCGCGCAGGAAGTGATGCCGGCGGGCAGCACGCTGTTCGTGTTCAGCGACGGCGCCTATGAGATCGTCACGAAGGAAGGGGTGCGCACGGATCTCGAAGAGTTCCTGCCGCTGCTGACCGCGCCGTCCACGCCGGGCACCACCGAGCCGGAGCGGGTCTATCAGGCCATCCGCGACGTATCCAAGGCCGGCCCGCTCGACGACGACTTCTCGCTGATGGCGCTGACGTTCGTCTGACGCGACCCGCCGTGCGCTTAGCGCAACTCGATGGCAATCCGGTCGGCGGGGGCGTCGCTGTCGTTCTGCTCGGTGTGGGTCGCGGCACCGGACATGCGCACGTCGTCCCGCTTCGCGCCCGGCTGGTCGTTCATGTAGACGACAATGCGGTTCAACTGGTGTTCGTGGAGAGCGCCCTTCGCATGCGGCTCGAAGTGCACGCGCAGCACCCGCACCGAGGCGTTCTCGAACTCCACCGCGTAGCGGGCCGGATCGACGGCTGCCGGGTCCAGTGCCGTCACGGGCGGCGGCCCCGAGGGGCCACCCTTCAGATCGATCTCCAGGATACGGATCGGCTGGCTGCCGGTGTTCTCGGCGACGTAGGCGCCGCTCGCCGGACGCCAGCGCACATCGCCACGGGTGAAGACGATGGTCTCGGTGGCCGAGCCCTCCTGCCGCGTCATGACGCCGTCATCCAGGTAAACGAGCACGCGGTTCGTCGCATGCCCGTTCGGCGAGCGCGACGGCGCATGCGGCTGCAGCGTGGCCACGTAGACCCGCGCCTGCGGCGTATCGAGTTTCGGCGTGATGGTGGCCTGCGCCCGAAGCCCGGCTTCGAGAAGCACGATCACCGCAAGAAGGGACCAGAGTGAGGTGCGCGTCATCAGGCGCCGATTATGCGCGCATTTCGCTCCCGGCACCTAGCGCGCGGACCGTATGGCCCAGCGCAGCTTCGCCGCTTGCGCCCGCCTGTTGCTGAACGTCTCGTCCTTGCCGGAGCGTACGGGCGCGGCGCTGACGCGTGAGTAGACCTGGCCGCGATGCCCGGCCTGGAACGCCTTCTTCACGCGCCGGTCTTCGCCGGAGTGAAAGGTGATGACGGCGGCCCGTCCGCCTGGAGCCAGGCAGCCGGGTAACGCCTGCAGCAGCGCGTCGAGCGCGCCCAGTTCGTCATTCACCGCAATCCGCAGGGCCTGAAACGTGCGGCGCACGGACATCTTCACGTCCGTCTTCCGCAGGTCCGGCCGCGCGGCATGAAGTCCCATACGAACCACTCGTTCCGCTGCATGCGTGGTGTCGCAGGGCTGCGACTTCAGCAGGCCGGCGATGACCCCGGCGTGCGGCTCGTCGGCATACGCCTCGAGCAGTGCCGCCAGGGCCGGCACCTCCAGCCGCGCCACCAACTGCGCGGCCGACTCACCCTGGGTGAGGTTCATGCGCATATCGAGCGGGCCGACCGACTTATAGCTGAAGCCGCGCTCGGGCGTGTCGAGCTGCATGGCGGAGACGCCGAGGTCGGCGAGGATCAGGTCCGCGCCGCGCGGGCATTCGGCGACACAGATTCGGGGCAACTCCGAGAAGTTGGCCGCGTGCATGGTGAAGTGGTCGGCGCCGTGACCAGCGGCGCGAAGGCGGTCTGTCGTGCGTGCGCCTTCGAGGGGGTCGACGTCGAGTCCGACCAGGCGTCCACCTGGGAGGAGGTGCGCCAACAAGGCTTCGGCGTGGCCACCTGCACCAAGTGTGCAATCGATCGCGAGCTCGCCGGCACGAGGCCGCAGGTGCTGGATCACCTCCCGCACCATGATGGGGAGGTGCACACCGTTACCTCGCACCGGCGTCGCGACCTTAGCGGTCTGCCGGCTTGAGGGCGCCGCGCAGCTTGTCGGCCAGCGACGAGCCGAAGCCTTGTCCCTGCGCCTGCGCCGCATCGTCGCGCTGCCTGTACTCACGCACCACGTCTGCTTCGCGCGCCTCGAGGACCGCCTTCGCGCTGACGCGAATACGCCGGCCGGCCGGGTCGACCTCGAGCACCACCACCTCGACATCGGCGCCGGCAGGGAAGAGCTTCGCCGCATCGGCCTCGCGGGACACGCCGGTCTCGCTCCACGGCATCAGCCCGGTGCGGCCGGGCGCCAGGAAGACGAAGATCCCGAACGACTCGTGACGCTCCACCTTGCCGGTGATGCGCGCACCCGGCACGACCGCCGTCTGCGCGGCGCCGCCGGCCGCCCGCGTCGCCCCTTCCTCGACCATCGCGACACCGATGCGCTTCTTGTCGAGGTCGAGGGTCAGGATTTCGAACAGGGCCGTGGTGCCGGGCGACACCGATTTCGCCCACCCCTTCGAGTGGCCGGTCGGCGGGAACGTCGACACGTGAGCCAGGCCCTCGATGCCGGGCTCGAGTTCGACGAACGCGCCGAAGTCGGTCACGCGCGTGACGCGACCGGACCTCACCTGTCCAACCTCATAGGTGGCGCCCACCGCTTCCCACGGGTCGGCGAGCAGTTGCTTGAGGCCGAGCGCGATCTTCTGGGTGGTCTCGTCGACGCGCAGCACCTTGACGGTGATCTCTTCGCCCGACTTGAACAGCGCTGCCGGGTCGGTGACGCGCGACCAGCCCATTTCGGACACGTGCAGCAACCCCTGGATGCCGGCACCAAGCTCGACGAATGCGCCGAAGTCGCGCACGGACGCGATGCGGCCGGTCAGGACCGCACCCGGCACGATGGCCTTGCGCAGCTCGACGGCCTGGGCGCGCTGCTCCACTTCGAGCAGTGCCCGCCGCGACACAATCAGGTTGCGGCCATTCTCCTTGTATCCCGTAATCCTGAATGCGTAGACGCGGCCGATGTGCTGGGCGGGATCGGTGCCACGGACGGTGTCGATCTGCGAGAAGGGACAAAAGCCGCGCGAGCGGCCAATCTTGATCTCGTAGCCACCCTTCACTTCGCGTTCGACCTTGCCCTCCACCGGAAGCCCGGCTTCGTAGGCGCCTTCGAGCTGCTTGTCGGTGGCCGAGCCGCGCGCGAGACGCCGCGACAGCATGATGCCGCCGTCGGTGGATACCACGAGGGCCTGAATGGTGTCGCCGACCGCGACCTCGAGCACCCCGTCGTCGTTCTTCAGCTCGGCAAGCTCGATCATCGCCTCGCCCTTGCTGCCGACGTTCACGAAAGCGGTGTCGTGGCCGAAGCCGACGATGGTGCCCTGGATGGTCTGGCCCTTCTCAATCCGCTTCGCCTTGAGCGAAGCCTCGAACATGGAGGCGAAATCTTCTCCGAACTCGCTCACGGCGCTGTCTCCCCGGTTACCCGACTGGGCGCCACGGCGTGCGGCGCATCACCCGGATTATATCGGTCCGTGGTCCGACCCGTTATCCGCCACTATCGGAGCGACGAGGCCGCGTTCGAGATACTCGATCAGCAATCCCTCATGCGTCCGCATCCAGGCGATGCGCCTGCCGCCGAAGGCGACGGCGGGTTGGGGGCGGCGAATCAGCATGCCGCGAGCGGACGTCAGCGCCGCGATCTGCACCTCCAGTTCGTCCACCTGATAGCAGACGTGGTGCAATCCGCCGCCTTTTGCGAGGGCGGCTCTCACCGGAGAGTCTGCGGTCGCCGGCTCGACGAGTTCGAACTGAAGCGCGCCCTCCGTGGGAAGGGTGAGGAACGCCACGCGCACTCGCTGAATCGGATCCTCCACTGTTGGCGTGACCGCGACTGCTCCCAGCGCCACCCGATAGCCTGCGATCCTGGCATCGATGGAGTCGACGACGCAGCCGATGTGGTGGAGGGTCGGCGGCATACCCAGCGCCGGCGGAGATTTCGACATATGCTCGAACGATGGTAGCTGTCGGCAAAGCGCAGGGGCAAGGCCGCCGCAGCGCCGCGCGCACACAGCCTCGTCCATGATGATTCCTCCCTCGCTCGCGGCCCGGCTCCACTCACAGGCAGGCGCCGGTCGCTGGCACGTCAGTCAGGGCGACTGGGAGGTCGCTCTGTCCACGAGCGCGACCAGGGTTTTCGCCGCGAAGGAGGCATCGCCCGCGGAAATCGGACGCTATCTCGAAGGGCTTCATCTCGAGAATCTGGCGCTGGCCGTTGCCTGCGCCGCCGGCGACGACAACGCGTGGCAGCACTTCGTGCTGTCGTTCCGGCCAGTGCTGTACCGCGCTGCTGGCGCCGTCGCGCCTGGAGGCAACGCGCGCGATCTGGCCGACGGACTCCACGCGGAGTTGTTCGGACTCGGGGGTGCGGACGGTGTCCGCCGGTCGCTCTTCCGCTACTTCCACGGACGCAGCAGCCTCGCCACGTGGCTGCGCTCCGTGCTGGCCCAACGCCACGTCGACGGGCTTCGCGTGCAGCGGCGAACGGAGCCACTGCCGGAGACCGTGGACGGGGAAGACGCCCTGCCCGACAACCGGCCGGCTCCCAATCCCGACCGGCTCCGTTTCCTGGGCCTGATGCGCGTCGTCCTGACCGCCGCGCTCGCGCGTCTCGAGAGCCGCGATCGCCTCCGAATGGCCTGTTACTATGCGCAGCAGCTGACGCTGGCGCAGATCGGCCGTCTGCTCGGCGAGCACGAAGGCACGGTGTCCCGCCACCTGACGCGGACACGGGGACTCATCAGGACATGGGCCGAAGACCGCCTGCGGCTCGACCACCACCTGGACGAGGCGCAGATCACGGAGTGCTTCCGCTGCGTCGTCGCGGACACCGGCCCCATGGACCTCCGCGAGTTGCTCGGCACGGGAGACGGCAAGAATCCTCTCGCCGATCGTTCCAAGGAAAGGGGGAGTGTGTGACGCCGCACGAACGCGACCGTTCGCTGGAACAGTGGCTCAGCGCGTCGTCGCCAGACACAGGCGCGCCGACCGACTCGTGCCTCGATGCCGAGACGGTCGCCGCATGGCTCGACGACGGCCTTGCTCCGTTCGCGCGCCAACAGGCCGAGGCGCACGTCTCCACATGCGCACGGTGTCAGGCGCTCGTCAGTTCGGTTGTGACGCTCGAGACAACTGACGCCGCGGTTGCAGGCCCTGTCCCGTCGCGCTGGCGCGCGTGGCTCAACTGGATGGTGCCGCTCGGGGCGGTGGCCACGGCCGCCCTGGCGCTCGCCGTTTGGCTGAACGTTCCCGCTCGGCCGGTGCCCAGGGTGGATGAGGCGCGGCAGGCGCGACGCGAGTCGGCACCCGACGCCGCGTCCGCCCCGCAGTCCGCGAACGCCCCCGCTGAACCGGCACCAGCGCCTCGCGCGGCGTTGCCGCGTCAGCCGCGCCCGTCGCCTGACGGCGCACGCAAGGCCACCGCAGAGTCCGAGTCCGTCGCCGGCCGTGCGAACGGGCGCCTGGCGTCAGCACCACCCGCGTCCGCAGGCGCCAGCGCGAAGCGTGCGGCGAGCGCAGACGAAGCCGCAGCCAATGCCGCGGCGAACGTGCTGGCCCCGGACGCGCCGGCACCCGTCTCCGCAGCGCAGGATGCCGTCAGCGTCCAGGCTTTCGCCGCACGGGAGACGCCCGGATTCGACGTGATGTCGCCCGACCCGCAGGTGCGATGGCGGCTGTCCGGGCGCGTCGCGTTGCGGAGCACCGACCGCGGCGCCACGTGGACGCCGGTCGTCGCCGACGTCGCGGGCCGACTGCTCGCAGGGTCCGCGCCGTCGGCAGCGGTATGCTGGCTCGTTGGCGAGCGTGGCCTCGTGCTGCGCAGCGTCGACGGCGTCACCTTCGGCCGCCTCACGGCACCAGACACGGTCGACCTGACCGCCGTCATGGCCACCAGCGCCGCCAACGCCGCGGTGAACGCGGCCGACGGTCGCCGCTTCGCCACGTCGAACGGCGGCACTACCTGGGAGTTGATGCGCTAGGTTTCGAGCGGCCAGCGAACCTGAAGGGTTCGCGGCTACGGACCCCGCGCGGGCCCGCCGCAAGAAATCCAGACCCGATCGTTCTACGGACAGAAGGAGATTCCCGATGTCCACCCGAACGCTCGTTGCCGCTGTTTCCACCGTCGCCCTTGCTCTTGTCGCCGCCGGCCCGCACCACAGGACCGCACTCGCGGTTGCCGTGGAGGCCGCCGCGCCGGACGCCGCCACCAGCACCCTCGACGACCAGGTCGACCTGGCCGTCACCGTCTACAACTCCGACATCGCCCTGATCCGGGACACGCGAAACCTGCACCTGGGCACCGGCACCAGCGACCTGCACTTCATGGACATCGCCGCCACCGTGAACCCGGCGAGCGTGCACTTCCGGTCGTTGACCGATCCGTCGCGGGTCTCCGTGCTCGAGCAGAACTACGAGTACGACCTGCTCGAACCCGACAAGCTGCTTCGAAAGTACGTCGGTCGCGAGGTGACGCTGGTCCGCCGGCGCACCGAGAACGGCACCACGATCGACGACGAGGTGCAGGCGCATCTTCTGAGCTACAACAACGCTCCCGTGTGGCGCATCAACGGCGAAATCGTCACCGGGCTGTCGGCCGATCACATCCGCTTTCCGGAATTGCCAGGGAACCTCTATTCGCGACCGACGCTGATCTGGACGCTCGACAACCGGGGCGGTTCCCAGCACCGGGTCGAGGCGTCGTATCTGGCCGCCAAGCTTGCATGGAGCGCCGACTACGTGCTGACGGTGGCACGCGACGACAGGGCGGCGGACCTGGACGGGTGGGTTACCGTGGTGAACGGCAGCGGCACCGCGTTTCGCAACGCCCGCCTACAACTTGTCGCCGGGGACCTGAACCGCGTGCGCGCGGTGTTCGGCAAAGCGGTGCTGGACAACATGGCCTATGCGAGGGCCAGTGAGGCACCAGCGGCACCGATGGCGCAGGAAGCGTTCTCCGATTACCACCTCTACACACTCGAGCGGAAGACGTCGGTCAACAACAACGAGACCAAGCAGGTGAGCATGCTGAACGCCACCGGTTTCCCGGTCCGGAAGCGTTACGTCGTGGACGGGCAGTCGTCCTATTACCGCAACGCACACCCCGGCGCGCCGATGAAGGATCAGGTACAGGTGCTCTACGAACTGAAGAACGAGCAGAAGCTCGGCCTCGGCATGCCGATGCCGGCGGGCGTCGTCCGCGTCTACCAGAGCGACTCGAAGGGCGGCGTGCAGTTTGTCGGCGAGGACCGCATCGACCACACGCCGAAGGATGAAACCATCAACCTCAAGATCGGCAACGCGTTCGACGTGACCAGCGAGCGCAAACAGACCGACTTCGAGAAGATCGCCACCAACATCTACGAACTCGAGTACGAGATCACGCTGAAGAACCATAAGGCCGTGCCGGTCGTGGTAGAGGTCAACGAACCGGTTGGGGGCAGCTGGCGGATGGTGCGCTCGTCGTTCGAGTGGACGAAGACGTCGGCGTGGGCCGCACAATTCGCGGTGCCCATTGCCGTGGACGGCACGTCGGTGCTGCGCTACCGCCTGCGCGTCACCTATTAGACGGGAGAATCCTGCGGCGGCTGCGATACCCTTAGGGGCCGAGGAGAGTCTGATGTCCCCCGAGGTGTCACCGCCCAACGAGCCCGCCGACTCGCACGCAGCCGAGGCGCGATGGAAACTCGCGTTCGAGGCTACTAGCGGCGACGGCGTGTGGGACTGGGACATTCCATCTGGTCGCGTCGACTTCTCGGACGGGCTCAAGGTCATGCTCGGCTTTCCACGGCACGAACCGTGGAACAACGTCAGCCATTGGTCCGAGCGGCTCCATCCTGTCGATTTGCCTGGCACGATGGCCGCCGTGCAGGACCATCTCGAAGGCCGGACCGCCACCTACTCGAACGAACACCGCCTGAAGTGCGCGGACGGCAGCTGGAAGTGGGTGCTCGATCGTGGCCTGCTGCTCACGCGCGACGCCAGCGGCGCGCCCCTGCGCATGGTGGGCAGCCACACCGACATCACCGAGAGCAAGACCTCTAAGGACCGTATCGACGCCGAGCGGCGGCTTCTCGAGACGGTGCTCGAATCCGTGCCGATCGGGTTCGCGGTGTATTACACAATCACGAACGTGGCGCTCTATGTCAGCGCCCGATTCGAGCAGATCTACGGCGTGCCGCGCGGAACGCTCGGCTCAGTCGCACGCTTCTACGACGAGGTCTTCCCCGACGTGGAGGAGCGTCGCGCTCTTCGCGAACGCGTCTCGGCAGACGTCGCCTCCGGCGAGCGGGAGCGCATGCGCTGGCACGATGTGCCGCTGACGACGCGGGGCGGCGAACGCCGGTGGATCACGGCCGTCGCCATCCCCATCCCCGATCGGCAACTCCTGGTGGCGACCGTCCAGGACGTCACCCACACCCATCTGGCAGCGGACGCGCTCAAGCGTCAGACCGACCAACTGCGCGAGTGGAACGCGGAACTCCTCCGGTTCAATCTCGCCACAATCGATCGCGAACTTCGCATGGTTGAACTGAAGCAGGAGGTGAACGATCTTCTCGCCCGCCTCGGTGAACCACCCCACTATGACGACCACCGCTGACGGCGACCGCGCGACGTCGGTCACCCGGCTGGCGTCGATACTGTTCGGCAGCGTTCTGACGCTGGCGCTGCTGGTGCTGCTCCTGTGGGCGGCGGATCACTGGCAGTTCGGCACGTTCGGAGCGCATGACGTGCCGATGGCGCCAAGCACGGCGACCTTCATGGGCCTCCTTGCGATCGCGGGCCTGCGCCCGTCCGCGCGGCGGCAGTCCCTCCTCTCGGGTCGCCTGCTGATCGGCGTTGGCGCCCTCGCCTGGTTCGGTCACCTTGGCAACCTCGAGTCGGCATTCCTCCGGCTGTTGACCGTCGATCTGGCCACGCGCGACGCGGTGCCGATCGGGGTAATGTCGCCCATCACCGCCTTCGCATTCGTCCTTTCCGGCATCACGCTCGTCACGAGACACGCGCGCCGCCACAGGCTGGCCCAGGCCGGCCCGGTGTGCGCCGTGGTCGTCATTGTCCTGGCTTCGAGCATTGGAGCGGGCTACGTCCTCGGCGTCCCACTGCTGTACGGCGCCACCGTGCCCATGGCCGCAGTTACCAGCGTGGCGTTTTTCGGCAGTGCCTTCGGCTTCGTGCTCACGAGCCGCGCGGACACCTGGCCGATGTCGATCGTGAGCCACCCCACCACCGCCACCGGGTCGGTGTCGTCGGCACGGGGTCTGGCTTTGCTGTTCGTTGTCGTCACCGCCGCGGTGGCGCTCGGGCTGACGCTGTATCTGGTGAACTCCCGTCGCGAGGTGAGGCGTCAGGCGACCCAGACGCTGACGGCAGCGGCCACGCTGAAGCAGGAAGAGACGGCGCGCTGGTTCAGGGGGCGCGTGGGCGACGCACGCCTCGTACGAGGATCGAGCGTCGGGTCCGACGAGATCGCCGCGTTCCTGGCCGAGCGCCCTGGGCAGGGCGATTCCGGCCCGCTTCGGGAATGGATGTCGGTGCTGCGCGCGGCCTATGGCTACAGCGCGGTGGTGTTATACGACCGGGCGGGGACCATCCGGCTGATGAGCGGTGGCCCAGCGGCCCCGGTCGGACGGGCCGCACTCGATCAGGCGCTCGCCACCGGCGACGTCGTCTTCGACGACCTCGACAAGGACGACGCCAGTGGTGCCAGGCAGATGAGTTTCCTTGCGCCGATTGGGCATCGCGACCGCGTCCCGGTGATGTTGACCGGGGTGATGGCGCTGATCGTCAACCCGCGCGACGAGTTCTATCCGATGGTGGACCGCTGGCCGTTCAGTTCGTCCAGCGGCGATATCGTCCTGACCCGCCAGGACGGCGGGGACGCCGTGTACCTCCTGGAGCGGCAGCAGCTACCAGGCAGCTCCGCCCGCACGTTGCTGCGGCTGCCGATGTACACACCCGGACTGGCGGTGGCGCAAGTCCTCCAGGGCGGCAGTTCCAGTGTGTTCGACGGTGTCGACCACCGTGGGCACCGCGTCGTGGCCGTCGGCGGCCCGGTAGCCGGGACCAGGTGGACGATGCTGGCCAAACAGGACGTCACGGAAATCGAGGCGCCGTTCTGGGGCGACGCACGCCGCGCGGCAGCGGTGGGTCTTTTGCTGCTGCTGACCACGGCGTTTGGACTGACGGTGGTGTCCCGCCGCCAGACATTGCGGTCGATGAGCGCGATGCTGATCGTCCAGCGCGAGCGTGAAGACAGCGACGCGCGGTTGCGGTCGGCGATGGCAGCCGCGCTCGATGCGTTCATCATCCTCGACGACAGTGGTCGCATTGTCGAATGGAATCGGCAAGCCGAGCACACGTTCGGGTGGAGCGGGCAGGACCCGGCGGGGCGCCCCTTCGTCGACACGGCGTTGATACGGGACGGCTCACCCGGATACGGCGCGGCGCTCGACGCCGGACGCAGCGGCCGGCCGCATCCGCTGCTGGGCGCCCGGCGTACGACACGCGCCCGGCGTGTGAGCGGGGAGGAGTTCCCGGTCGAAATCACGTTGGCCCCCATTCGCCGGCGCGACCAGACGTCGTTCAGCGCTGTCGTGCGCGACATCACCGATCGGGTGGCGGCGGAGTCCGCCCTGCACGCGGCTCACGCCGAGACCGAGCGCTTACTGGCCGAGGCTGATCGCGCCAGGCGCGCACTGCTGAACATCGTCGAGGACCAGCGGCGAACCGAGGCGGCGCTGCGCGACAGTGAAACCTTGCTGGAGTCTCGCGTCCTCGAACGCACCAGGCAGTTGGAGGATGCGAACCACGAACTCGAAGCGTTCAGCTATTCGGTGTCGCACGACCTGCGCGCGCCGCTGCGGGCCATCGACGGCTACGCGCGCATGCTGATCGAAGACCACGCCGGGCAGTTGGATGCCGAGGGTCGGCGCCGGCTCGAGGTCGTGCAGCGTGAGGCGCGTCGGATGGGCGTGCTCATCGACGACCTGCTGCGGTTCTCGCGCGTCGGCCGCCAGACACTGTGGATGCGCACTGTGGACACGACAGGGATGGTCCGTGAGGTTGCACACGAACTGTGTGCGAGCGAGCCTCATCGTATGGTCGAGTTCGACATTGACGAGCTGCCGCCGTCGGTCGCTGACGCGGGGGTTATCCGCCAGCTGTGGGTAAATCTGCTCGGCAACGCCCTGAAGTTCACGGCGACACGGCCAGCCGCGCGCATAAAAGTCGGTGGTCGTGTCGAAAACGGCTCGACAATATACTTCGTGCGTGACAACGGTGTCGGATTCGACATGAAATACGCAGACAAGCTCTTCGGCGTTTTCCAGCGGCTGCATGCCTCAGCCGAGTTCGAGGGCACCGGAGTTGGACTGGCTCTCTCCCAGCGCATCGTGAGTCGTCACGGTGGCCGGATCTGGGCTGAGGGGGCGGTCGACTGCGGCGCCACCTTCTCGTTCTCGCTCCCCGTGGACGCAACGCCGGCGGCATGATGAGTCTCGACACCTGTTCCACCCGACAGCCCGACGTCCTGCTCATCGAGGACAGCGAACACGACGCTGAACTGACGCTGCGCGTCCTGCAGCGACACGAGTTCGCGCACTCGGTCGTCTGGGTACGCGATGGCGTCGAAGCGATCGAGTACGTCTTCGGAGCAACGGGTCAGCCGGGGCTGATGGCCGAGCCGCGGGTGGTGCTGCTCGACATCAAGATGCCGCGCATGGACGGCCATCAGGTGCTGCGCCGTATCAAGGGCGACCCGCGCAGCCGTCATATCCCCGTGGTCATCATGTCGTCGTCGCGCGTCGACCACGACATCAGGGAAGCGCTGGGCGACGGCGCGAACAGCTACGTGGTGAAGCCGGTCAACTTCGACGACTTCTCGGAGATCATCCGGCAGATTGGCGCGTACTGGCTGACGGTGAACGAAACGGCGGAGGAGCGGTGAGCAACGCGCCTTTGAAAGCGCTCGTCGCGGACGATTCGGACGTCGACGCGGAACTCACTGTCCGCGAGCTCGGGCGTGCGGGGTTCGAGGTGTCGTGGCGGCGTGTGGACACGGCGATCGGCATGGCGGCGGCGCTGGCGTCCGACTCGTGGGACGTCGTGCTCTCCGATTTCAAGATGCCGCAGTTCAGCGGCCTCGAGGCGCTCGCCCTCGTGCACGACTGCGATCGCGATCTGCCGTTCATCCTGGTGTCTGGCGCTGTTGGCGAGGACCTCGCGGTCGAGATCATGCGCGCCGGGGCGCACGACTACGTCGCCAAGGACCGCCTGTTCCGCCTTGCGCCCGCCGTGCGGCGCGAGCTGCGTGACGCCCACACCCGCCGTGCCCATCGCCGCGCCGAGCACGAACTGCGCAAAATGGCCCTCGTCGTCGAGCAGATCCCGTCGGTGGTCGTCATCACCGACCTCGATGGCCAGATCGAGTACGTCAACCCGCGCTTCACCGAGCTCACCGGCTATACCCTCGACGAGGTGACCGGGCAGAATCCGCGCATCCTCAAGTCGGGCGACATGACACCCGAGCACTACAAGCTGCTCTGGGAGACCGTGCGCGCCGGCCACGAATGGCGCGGACTGTTCCAGCAGCGACGCAAGGACGGCACGACCTACGAAGAGGAAGCGACCATCCGTCCGATGCGCGACGAAGACGGAGGCATCACCCACTACCTGAAAGTGGGCGAGGACGTCACGGCCAGACACGCGCTCGAACAGCAGTTCCGCCAGGCGCAGAAGATGGAGGCGGTCGGCCGGCTGGCCGGCGGCGTGGCGCACGACTTCAACAACCTGCTCACCGTCATCTCCGGTTTCACCGAGATGGCCATGGCTGGACTCACCAGTGATGACCCGCTGCGCCACGACCTCGAACAGGTGGCGATTGCCGGCGACCGCGGCGCGGCCCTCACCAGGCAGTTGCTGGCCTTCAGCCGGAAGCAGGCGCTCGAGCCGCAGTCGTTCGTGTTGAGCAAGGTGGTGCGGGAGGCCGAGTCGATGGTCCGCCGCCTCGTCGGCGAGGACGTGTCGATCGACCTGCGCGCACCGGACGAGGACGCCAGCACCATTCTCGCGGAGCCAGGCCAGATCGAGCAGGTGCTGATGAACCTCGTCGTCAACGCGCGCGACGCGATGCCGACCGGCGGACGGCTGACCATCCGCACGTCGAGCCTGCAGTTCGACGCGGAGGCGGCCTCGCAGCACGTGAAGATCGCCGCCGGCCCATATACGATGCTGTCCGTGGCCGATACCGGCCACGGCATGACGACCGAAGTGCTCTCGAAGATCTTCGAGCCGTTCTTCACGACCAAGGGGATTGGCAAGGGCAGCGGCCTCGGGCTATCGACCGTCTACGGCATCGTGTCGCAGCTCGGCGGCACCGTCGAGGTGTTCAGCACGCTGGAGCAGGGTTCGCGCTTCGACATCTACCTGCCGGTGACGACACCCGTTGCCGGCGCCAGTACGGGCACCGGCGGTGCGCTGATCGACGCGGCCGGCACCGAAACAATCCTGGTCGTGGACGATGAGCAGCCGGTGGCGCGGTTTGCGCAACGCATGCTCACGGCAGCCGGCTATACGGTGCTGACGGCGCATCATGCCGGCGAGGCGCTGGTCGTGTGCGAGAAGTACACCGCCGACATCGACCTCATGCTCACCGACGTCATCATGCCGAAAATGAGCGGGCGCGAGCTTGCGGACCGGCTGTCGCAGTTGCGGCCACAACTGCGTGTGCTCTACATGTCGGGCTACACCGACGACATCCTCAGCGACAACAACGCGCTCGGCGCGGAGCGGCAGCTCCTGCGCAAGCCGTTCACCGGCGAGTTGCTGCTGCGCAAGGTTCGCGACGTGCTGGACCAGGCGTGGCCTACCGGCTCGACCAGCACGCGCGGTGTCGCCGAATGACGCAGCCGTCCATCATCCGTCCATCCGACCACGCCTCGTGGCGATCCGAGGCCATGGGCAAGAGCACGCTCTACCAGTCGGCGCACCTGCTCGTCGGGCTCAACGCATTCGAACCGGGACAGTCGCACGCGCTCCACGCGCACGCCGGCATGGACAAGGTCTATCTCGTCGTCGAAGGCGAAGGGCTGTTCCTGCTCGATGGCGCGACGCTGCCGATGCGCGCCGGCGACCTGCTGGTAGCTCCTGACGGCGTGCCGCACGGCGTGGAGAACAACAGCCCGGCCCGCCTGCTCGTAATGGCGGTGCTTGCGCCAGGACCGGCACCGCAGGGCCATTCCTAGAGCCGTCCCCGGTCCCGGAGAGGTTCGGGTTACCATTGAGGCCCCGTGAACCCCCGTCTGGGCCAGCTACAGCCGTATCCGTTCGAGCGCCTGCGCCTGCTCCTGGCCTCGGTGCCGGCGCCGGCGCGCACGCCGATTCGCCTGTCCATCGGCGAACCGCAACATCCGACGCCCGCGCTGATCCTCGACGCGCTGACGCAGCATCTCGATGGCCTGGCCACCTATCCCACGACCGCTGGAGCGGATGTGCTGCGCGAGGCCATCGCCGACTGGTTCGTGCGGCGCTACGCCCTGCGCGGGCTGACGCCGGCGCAGGTGCTGCCGGTGCTCGGCACGCGCGAGGCGCTGTTCTCCTTCGCGCAAGTGGTGATCGACGGTTCGCGCCCCGCACCGCTCGTCGTGTGCCCGAACCCGTTCTACCAGATCTACGAGGGAGCCGCAGTACTGGCCGGAGCCGGCACCGCCTTTCTCAACCAGAGCGAGGAGCGCGGGTTCGCGCTCCACGTCGCGGCGATCACCGATGCGGAGTGGGCGCGCACGCAACTGGTGTACGTCTGCTCGCCTGGTAATCCGACCGGCCGCGTCTTGACGCTCGACGAGTGGCGCACGCTCTTCGACTTGTCGGATCGGCACGGGTTCGTCATCGCGTCGGACGAGTGTTACTCCGACATCTACGATGCGGCGCCGCCGCTCGGCGGCCTCGAGGCCGCGCAGGCGCTGGGCCGGACCGACTACCGGAACCTGGCCGTCTTTGTCAGCCTGTCGAAGCGCTCGAACGCGCCAGGGCTGCGTTCGGGCGCCGTCGCCGGCGACGCCCGCCTGATGGCGTCGTTTCTGCTGTATCGCACGTATCACGGCAGTGCGATGAGCCTGACGGTGCAGCACGCAAGCCTGGCCGCGTGGCGCGACGAGCAGCACGTGGTCGAGAACCGCGCCTTGTACCGCGCGAAGTTCGACGCCGTCGTGCCGATGCTGTCCGGCGTCCTGCATGCACCGCGGCCGGATGCCGGCTTCTACCTCTGGGCACGCGTGCCCAGAGGCGATGACGAGGCGTTTGCGCGCGACCTGTATGCCGCCACTCACGTGACCGTGCTGCCCGGGCGATACCTCGCCAGGACGGCGCATGATGTCAACCCCGGCCGCGGCTACGTGCGCATGGCGCTCGTGCCCAGCCTTGACGACTGCCTCGATGCCGCGTCGCGCATCGTCGCCTTCTGCCGCTGACCGATACGCCATGGACATACTGTCGCTTGCTCCCGTCATCGATTCCTGGTTCGAACGCCGCAGCGAGATCGCGCTCGCTGCCGTTCCGGCCGACCTCGCCAGCGCGCTCGATCAGGTGATCGCCGCACTCGACAGCGGGGCGCTGCGGGTTGCGGAGAAGATCGACGGCACCTGGCTGACGCATCAGTGGGTGAAGAAGGCGGTGCTGCTGTACTTCCGGACCCACGACAACCGGGTCGTGCACGGCGGCGGCGGAGTGACCTGGTTCGACAAGGTGCCGACCAGGTTCGAGGGCTACACCGACAGCCAGTTCCGCGAGGGCGGCTTCCGCGTGGTACCGCCTGCCGTGGCCCGCGCCGGCAGCTTTATTGGCCGCAACGTCGTGCTGATGCCCTCCTACGTGAACATCGGCGCTTACGTCGACGAAGGCACAATGGTCGACACCTGGGCCACGGTCGGCTCGTGCGCGCAGATCGGCAAGAACGTCCACCTATCCGGCGGGGTCGGCATCGGCGGCGTCCTGGAACCGCTGCAGGCTAATCCCACCATCATCGAGGACAACTGCTTCATCGGAGCCCGCTCGGAGGTCGTCGAAGGGGTCATCGTCGAGGCGAACTCGGTGCTCTCGATGGGGGTGTTCATCGGGCAGAGCACGAAGATCTACGACCGTGCCACGGGCGAAGTGGTCTATGGCCGGGTGCCGTCCGGATCGGTGGTAGTGCCAGGCAGCCTGCCGTCGGTCGACGGCACGTATGCGCTGAACTGCGCGGTCATCGTGAAGCGCGTCGATGCGCAGACGCGAGCCAAGACCTCCATCAACGAACTGCTGCGCGCGTAGCATGGACTTGCCGACCCGATGACCGACACCCAGTCCCTGACGCTCGCGCTCGCGAAGCAACTGCTCGCCTGTCGCTCGGTCACACCCGACGACGACGGCAGCCTGGCGCTGGTGGCGTCGCGACTCTCGGCTGCCGGCTTCATCTGCGAGCGGATTGAGCGCGGCGGGGTTTCGAACCTGTGGGCACGCCACGGCGCAGACACGCCGCTCGTGTGCCTCGCCGGGCATGTCGATGTCGTGCCGACCGGACCGATGGAGCAGTGGAGCGCGCCGCCGTTCGACGGCGTGGAACGCGACGGATTCCTCATCGGACGTGGCGCGGCTGACATGAAGGCGTCGGTGGCGGCCATGGTCACCGCTGCGGAACGCATTGTGCTGGCCGAACCGGCGCACGGCGGTTCGATCGCCATCTTGCTGACCGCCGACGAGGAAGGCGACGCGTTGCACGGCACGGCGGCCGTGGTCGACGCCCTGCGCAGCAGGGGCACGCGGCTCAACTACTGCCTGGTGGGCGAGCCCACGTCATCCAGCCAGTTCGGCGACACGCTGAAGAACGGCCGCCGCGGCTCGCTGAGCGGCGCGCTGCGGGTAAAGGGCATCCAGTGCCACGTCGCCTACCCGGAGCGCGGACGCAACCCAGTCCACGACGCCGCGCCAGCCCTGGCGGAGCTCGCCGCCACGCAGTGGGATGCCGGGAACGAGTACTTCGGACCGACCACCTTCCAGATCTCGAACATCCACGCCGGCACCGGCGCGACCAACGTCGTCCCCGGCGCCTTGGACGTGCAGTTCAACCTGCGCTTCTCGCCGCAGTCGCCGGCGGCGCGGCTGCGGGAGCGCGTGCACGCCGTACTCGATCGGCACGGCGTCCAGTACGACCTGGCCTGGACGGTCTCTGCGGAACCGTTCATGACGCCGGAAGGTGACCTGGTGGAGACGGTGCGGGAAGAGGTGCTGCGGGAAACCGGTGTAACACCGGCACTGTCAACGAGCGGCGGGACGTCTGACGGACGCTTCCTGGCGACCATCGCCGAGCAGGTGGTGGAGTTCGGCCCGATGAACGCCACCATCCACAAGATCGACGAGCGGGTGGCCGTGGCCGACCTCGGGCCGCTATCAGCGATCTACGAGCGCGTCATGCGCCGGTTGCTCGGGCTGTCCGGGCCGCGCCCGCACGAAGCCTGAGCTTCGCGCGGGCCGCGGCCCGACACACGCAAGTCGCGATCTACTTGCTCCAGGGCGGAACAATCTTGTTCATGCGCGCGTAGGCGATCAGCTGGCCGAGATGCTCGTGCAGGTCGCCGCCGATCATCAGCGATGTCTCGATGGCCGAGCGTGGCTGGCCCATCACGGGGCGCTTGCCGGTGATGGTTGCCGGGTCGATGGCCGCGAACTGCGCCTTGGTGTGGTCGAACGCCGTGTTGATGGCGGCGATCAGTTCAGCCTTGTTCGTGGACTTCGCGAGCGCCTGCATCTGCTCACGCGGGAGGCCGGCCTTGCCGCCAAACCCGGTCGGCACGAAGCCGTTGAATTCGGACGCCACGAGCGACAGCACTTCCGCCACCGACCGCACGCCCTCCATCGGACGCCATGCCATCTTGTCGTCGGGGAACGCGGCGGCCAACTGGACGAACTTGCCCTTTACGCCTTCGAGATCGGCAAGGAATGCCGTCTTGACGGCTGCGGCGTCTTCCTTGGTGATGTCCTGCGCATGCGCGGGGGTGGAGAGGGCCGCGGTCGCAAGGACGGCGGCGAGGGCAACGACGACGCGACAGCGCCAAATCTGGACAGTCTTACGGTTCATGAGTCTCCTTCTCGGCCGAAGGCCGAATGGGCGTGATCTTACACGAGCCCGACGCACCGCAGCCGGCGGCCCGTGCTAGTAGCGCAGCAGGCGCGTGACTTTCAACGCGACCGAGCGGTTGAGCAGGCCGGAGGGTGTCTGGGTGTCCAGCAGGTTGTGGCCGTCGCTGTACACCAGGAAGATCTCGCTGCCGGGGTGATACTCCCACCGCAGGCGCGCGCTCGAGGTGACAGAGTGACCGCTGACGTTGTACTGGACCAGGCTGCTGACGATCATGCGGGGCGACGGCGTGAAAATGATCCGCGTCGTCACCAGTTGCGCCGAGAACGTGCCGTAGGGAAGGTCGACCCAGTTCAACGAGAGGCTTGGTTCCACCGCCAACTGCGGGCGAAGGGTGACACGACCGCTGTAGCTCGCCTCGGTGCGCGTGCCGTCGTAGAGCGAGCCATGCCCGAACGCCAGCCGTCCGGACACCGGGCGCTGCTGGCCGAGCGAGTAGGTGACGCGCGCGTTGTCCGACTCGTGTCCACCGACGGGAACGACAACCCCGGGCGAAATGGCAAACGCCTTTGGAACCAATTCGTAGCCGTGGGTGTACTCCGCGGTGGTCTGGTCGCTGTTCTGGAACTCGGTCTGGAAGTAGCCCCGCAGTTCCTTGTTCTGCACCTCGGTGGCGCGGGCATCGGTGACGTAGTCGACGCTGCCCAGAAAGGTGTACTTCCGGACGCGGTTGCGCCGTTTCGGCCGCGGTGTGAAGCGTGCCTCGGCGGCACTCCGCCGGAAGTCGGTCCGGCGGACGTAGCCCACCTGCGGGTCGAAGTGCGTCCCGACGAGCAGGTGCTCGGCCTGGACGCCGTAGCGGTCGCCGGCGTACTCGAAGGTGCCGCGATAGGTGGCGGTGCCGCCCTGGAGTCCGGGCGTATCGGTGCGGGCGTAGAACGTGTTGGCGGTGAGGTTCGTCAGCAGGAAGAAGTTGCCGTCGACGCCAACCAGCGTGTTCGCGCCGCCACCGTTGAGGCCAACCGAGCGCCTTGTCCCGACGAAGCCGACGTTGCTGCGGCGCAGGACGTCGCGCTTCACACGGACCGTGCTGAAGTTCGTGGCTCTCGCACCGATGCTGGCCTTGTCTCCGGTCTCGATGTTCAGGGCACCGATGCTGTACGGCCCGGTACGGCCGGTGATGCGTGCGCCGCCGAGCACCGGCACCTCCTGTCCCTTCAACAGCCCCACTTGCCGGCTGAAGAACATGACCGGCACGTCGCCTGGCGAGCCGCCGCCGCCGGAACCGATGCCGCCAAAGGCGAAGATGCCCTGCCCCTCGAGAAAGAAGTCGCGCTTCTCCGGAAAGAAGAGGCTGAAGCGGGTGAGGTTGACCTGCTGCAGGTCCTCCTCGACCTGCGCGAAGTCGGTGCGCACCGTGACGTCGGCGATGAGGCTGCGCGTCAATCCGTACTTGAAGTCGAAGCCGCCGTTGCCGTGCAGGTCGTTCGAGAACGGCACGGCCGCGGCGCGGTTAGTCGTGGACGTCGCCACGGCGTACGGCTTGAGCTCGAGGTTCTTCGAGACGCTCGGCGTGTCGAGGCCGACCATCGTGCCGGCCGGCCCCATGCGGCCAATGGCATTGCCGGTGCCGTACGAGGCGGGCATAGCCGTGAGGTACGAGTACTCGTTCTTCCACTTCACGACGCGGCGGAAGTTCACGCCCCACACCTGCGGCCCTGGCGCCGGATAGCGCAGCGACTTGAAGGGGATGGCGAACTCGGCGGTCCAGCCGCCGTCGAAGGTGCCCGTTCGCACATCCCACACGGTGTTCCAGCTCGAATTCAGCACGTCATCGACAATCGCCTGGTCGCGATACGTGCCGAGCGGTGTCGTCTGGAAAAAGAGCCCGTTACGTCGGTCGAGAAACGTGTCGAAGACGACCGTGAAGCTCTCGTTCTGCGTAACGTTGTTGTTGTCACGCCGCATCTCGGTGACCACGTCGCGTTCGGGATGGCTGTCGTAGCAGCGCGCGCTGACATAGATGTTGCGATCGTCGTAGAAGACCCAGACCAGCGTTTTCTCCGTCGCGGGTGCGCCTTCGGCCGGCTCCTGCTGGATGAACCCGTCGATCGGCGGCGTGCGCGCGTAGGCCTCGTCGTCGAGCTGGCCATCGAGTTGGATCGGACGCTCGAGCCGCACGGCGCGGATGGTGGCCTGGCCGGCATCATTCCTCGCCATGGTGGCTGGTGCCGAGGGGGGCGGGACCGCCGGCCCGCGTGTCTGCGCGAACAACGGGGCGTGAACGGCACCGGACAATGCCATCAGGCACACGACCAGCAGGGCGGAGGGCAGACGACGGAGAAACATGCTCAGGGGTCGCCAGTTTAGCCGACCCGGGTGCCTAGAAGTTCGGTTTGCTGCGGAGCACGCCGATCTGAATGAGCAGCGACGAGTAGTCGTACTGCCGGTGTTCGTGCAGGATGAACCCGTCCTTCATCGTGTAGAGCAGCACGCCTTCGAGGCGGCCATGGCGGTTCGTGCCGGCCAGCCCCATGAAGTCGCCGACGTGAGTCGCCGTTGCGATGAAGTGCTGGGCCACGCGGTCGCCGTCGATGATGAGTTCCTCGCTCTTGAAGAACCAGTCGGGGAAAGTCTCGAACAGGCGCCGGTACGATTCGGCGATTTCGAGACGGCCGTGCAGCGCGCCGAACATCGGGCTGACAGCCGTGCCGTCCATCGCGTGACCGTTGGCCAGGTGCTCCGGATTGCGGGCTCGCCAATCCGCCAGCCGGTAGTCGAAGAATCGAACGATCTCGTCGCGTGTCATTCCCCCTCCCAGGTCGTCATGCTACTCCCGTGGCCCGGCCCCAGCAAAGGCTCCGCCTGCCGGGTGGAGTTGACGCAAGATAGCGAACACACACAGAGGGGGATTGGCATGCGTGGGTTCAGGCACTGCGTAGTGGTATTCGCGATGATGACAACCGTGCGGCAAGGCGCCGCCGCGCAGGGGGCCGCGCCCGGGGCGCTGCCGCCAATCTTGCCGACGCCGATGCCGTCAGTAGCGGCGCTGGCATCGCGCCTCGACCTCGAGCGCTACAAGGCCACCATCAAGGGGCTCACGCAGTTCGGCGATCGACGTCAGGGGACCGAGCGGAATAGAAGGGCGGTCGACTGGATCGAGGCGCAATTGAAGAGCTACGGCTGCCCGACCGAACGCGTCCGCTTCACCCACGACCCGCCTCCGCCGCGCACGGGACAGACCGCCGCGGCGCGTCCGGCCGAATCGACCATTCCGCGCGCAGTTGGCGGCGGCCGCCCCCGCGGCGTCCGTACACCGACCGGAGTCAACACCGATCCGCTGAAGCAGCCGAACGAAGCCTTGCGGGCGCTGAACCTGGAACTTTCCGTGAATGGCCCGCGTGAGGAGGTCTTCTGCACGAAGGTCGGCACCAGATACCCGGACGAGATGTACATCGTCGCGGCGCACATGGATGGGCACGGCTGGGGCGAAGCGGCGAATGACGACGGTTCAGGCACCGCACTGGTGATGGAACTGGCGCGCATCTTCAGCATGCCGGACGTGCAGACCGAGCGCACCATCCGCTTCGCGCTCTGGAACAACGAAGAGACCGGCCTGAACGGCGCCACCGCCTACGTGGAGCAACGGAAAGCCCGGCAAGGGCAGGAGAACCCGCCAGGGTCTGGGCGATACCCGGAGCCCCGGTGGCTGGGCATGATCCAGCACGACATGATGCTCTTCGACCACGGCATGCCGCGCGCCGACGGCACCATCCCGCCCGAGCAGCGTCCTGAAGCCGATGTGAACATCGAATTCCAGTTGACCGCGGCGCAGACGCAGGGTGCGCAGGCTCTCGCCTGGTACCTGCATGCGGCGAACGAGAAGTACGCGACCGACTATCCAGCGCAGGTTGGTCCGCACATGACCAACACAGACTCCACACCGTTCATGGACCTGGTGCCGGCCATCAGCGTGCGTGAGAACGAACGCGGCGTACACGTCGGCAGCGGCTGGGATCCGCAGTGGCACCAGCCGACAGATGTCTTCACGACCTACTCGGACAAGGATTTCCGTCTGGGGCTGAACGCGGCGCAGACGACGCTGGGGGCGGTGGGGGAGTTGACGAGAGCGACGGTTCGGTAGAAAAAAGAAACCCGCCGCACTCTCCAGAAGGGCGGCGGGTTTCGAGCGTCAGAAATGCTGACTTCTCAATTCGGAGCGGATGCTACCAGCGCGGTTCCTGGCGACGGCCACCACGGCCACCACCGAAACCACCGCCGCTGCCACCGCGACCGCCGCCGAAGCCGCCCGAGCGGGCTTCCTGGGGACGAGCTTCGTTCACCGTCAGCTGACGGCCACCGAATTCCTGGCCGTGGCAGGCGTTAACGGCCGCCTGCGCTTCTTCCTCCGACGCCATCTCGACAAAGCCAAAGCCGCGCGCGCGACCGGTGGCCATGTCGCGCATCACACGCACGGATTCAACCGTGCCGGACTGCGCGAAGAGCGTTTCGAGTTCGCCCTCGGTGGTGTTGTAGGAAAGGTTGCCGACGTACAGTTTGCGACTCATGACTATCTAACTCCCGCATTCCATCCATGGGAATGCTGCCCCCTTGGGGCTCTGTGCGGAAACCAGTCCTGAGCGAAGGGTCGCTCTAACTTGACGGACACACAGGGAAGGAGCGGATAGGCTCTATCTGGGTGCAGGTAAGCGGAGGGCTGAAGCTTCCAACGAAAGAGGGAGTGTAGCACACGGAGACAGAAAAACCACGTGCTACAATTCCCGGCAGTCTTCACCGGGGTCCTGCCGTCCGTCGAGTCAGCTCGACCCTAACGGGAAGTCCCATAACTCACTGAAAGGGCGTTCGATGCGGTCTCCCTCCACGTCGCGCGGAGTGCCTTCGCGGCCCGTCTATGCCGGTAAGGAAACAATCGGCAGGGTGAAGAGCCTGACACGCGGTCAGGCTTGCGGCATGATCAGCGCTCCCGACGGCGACGTCTTCTTCCACAAGGCCGACTTCAAGGGCGAGTTCTTCGACCTGCAGGTCGGCGACAAGGTGGTGTTCGAGCTGCTGAACGACACCATCAGCGGCAAGCGAGCCCAGAACGTTCGCGTCGCGCCCAAGCCCGCCCCGCGCGCAGCCAAGCCCGCGCCGAAGGCGTCGAAGAAAACGGCGGCCAAGCCGGCCGCGAAGAAGGCCGCCGTCAGGACCGCGGCCAAAAGGCGGTGACATTGAATCGCGTCCATCTCATCAATCCGAGTCACGTCGCGTTCGGCGTGGCGGTGATCACGCCGCGCTGGTTGTTCGTCCTCGCTGCCGCGACAGGCACGGAGTGGGGCGATCCGATCATCGTCGACGAAACACTCGAACTGATGAACCTCGACACCATCCGCACGGGCGATGTGGTCGGCATCGGGATCCACACGGGGAACGCGCGGCGTGGCTACGAGATCGGCCGGGCGGCCCGCGAGCGCGGAGCCTGGGTGGTCTACGGCGGCATTCACGCCACGTTGTTCCCTGAAGAAATCCTCGAACACGGCGCGGCGCACGCGGTCGTCAAGGGCGACGGCGACCTGATCTGGCGCACGGTGGTCCGCGACTGCTTCGCCGGGAAGCCGCTGCCGGTATACGACGGCGGCCGCGTCAGCGGCGACGACTTCATCCCGGCCCGGTGGGATCTGCTGCCGAAAGCGAGCTACATGTGGGCGTCGGTCCAGACCGTTCGCGGCTGCCCGAAGCACTGCTCGTTCTGTTCGGTCTGGCGCACCGACGGCCAGGAACCTCGCCAGCGGGCGGTCGACAAGGTGGTGGGCGAAGTGGTCCAGCTACGCCGCCAGGGCTTCCGCTTCATTGCCCTGGCCGACGACAATTTCTACCCGGTGGCGATGGAAGACCTCCGGATGGCGGACCGTCGCCACGACAAGACGCACCTGCATGAGCTCGAGGCCCTCCGTCAGGAGCGGTTCGAGTTGATGGAGGCACTGGCCGAACTGCCGGACGACATGGTGTTCTTCACGCAGATCACCATGGAGGCGGCCGAGGACACCGCGTTCCTGGACGCCATGAAGAAGGCCCGTATTCGCGGCGCGCTGGTCGGCGTGGAAGCCGTCACCCCGGAGGGGTTGAAGGACGTCTACAAGGGCTTCAACCTCGCGGGCGACGAACTGGTTGAACGCCTCCGCACCTTCCGCCGTCATGGCGTGCACGTGCTCGGCTCGTTCATCTTCGGGCTGCCGAGCGACCGCGAACACACCTTCGCGGCGACTGCGGCCCTCGCCGCCGAAGCCGACATCACTTTCGCGCAATTCGTACTGCTCACGCCGTTCCCGGGCACGATCGATTTCGAGAAGTGGGCGTCTGACCCGGTCAATCAGGAGACGACGGTCGACGGCGTCTCCGTCACCAAGCACTGGCTCATTCCGCAGGAGAAGCGCCCGAAGCTCTTCACCCCGCATCCGACGATGGAGATCGAAGAGATCCGCGTGCGGACGCAGCAGGCATGGGACCAGTTCTACAGCTGGGGCAACGTCTGGAAGCGCTCCAACGTGGTCAAGAGCATGAAGTCACGCCTCGCCTTCATGCTGATCTCGAAGCTGTACCGCCAGATGTACGCGAACACCGGCATCGCCACCGACAGCGCGCGCGTGCAGCGGTCCGCCCAGTACGCCCGCATCATCGCCACGGCTATCCGGCGGGTCTTCGTCGCCAAGCCGATGCCCGAACTTCAGATGCCCCAAATCACTCGAAACGCAAGGCAGGTCGCCTAGTATTGCCGTTCACGTCACTCTCGCTGCATCCGAATCTGCTCGCCGGCGTCAAGGATCTCGGATTCACTCGTCCAACCCCTATTCAGTCCGACGCGATCCCGCCCGCCCTTGCGGGTCGGGATCTGCTTGCCTGCGCGTCCACCGGCAGCGGCAAGACTGCCGCGTTCCTGCTGCCGATTCTGCACAAACTGATGACCGAGAAGCGCGGCACCACGCGCGCGCTCGTCCTGACGCCGACACGGGAACTCGCGGCGCAGATCGTGGCCGACCTCAACGACCTGGCGGTGCACACGCCGCTGACGGCCGCCGCCATCTTCGGCGGAGTCGGCATGGGGCCGCAGGAGCACGCTTTCCGCGCCGGCGTCGATGTCATCGTCGGCACCCCGGGTCGCCTGCTCGATCACTTCAAGGCACCGTACGCCAAGTTGCAGGGGCTGAAGTACCTCGTGCTCGACGAAGCAGACCGCATGCTCGACATGGGGTTCCTGCCTGACATTCGCCGCATCCTCCGGCACCTGCCGACACGTCGCCAGACACTGTTCTTCAGCGCGACCATGCCGCCCGCCATCGCGGAGCTGGCTAACCAGATGCTGAAGGATCCGGCGACGATCAACCTCGAACGGAAGGCCGCACCGGCCATCGGGATCACGCAGGCGATCTATCCCGTGGCGCAGCACCTGAAGTCGAAGTTGTTGCTCGAACTTCTGAGCAGCGGCGAAATCAACGATGCGCTCGTGTTCACCCGCACCAAGCACCGGGCAGACCGGCTGATGCGCTTCCTGGCCGAGAAGGGCGTCAAGGTCGAACGCATCCACGGCAACCGCTCGCAGAACCAGCGGACCGAGGCGCTTGCCGGCTTCAAGAGCGGCAAGTACCGCGTGCTGGTGGCCACGGACATCGCGGCGCGTGGCATCGACGTCACGGCCCTCGGACACGTCATCAATTTCGACGTGCCGGCCGTGCCCGAGGACTACATCCACCGCGTCGGTCGCACGGCGCGCGCTGACGCCGTCGGTTCGGCCTTCACAATGGTGGCGCCGGAAGAGCAGACCGATCTGTCGGCCATCGAGAAGGCCATCCAGAAGCGGCTGCCGCGCGTGACGATGCCTGGCTTCAATTACGACGCCGTGAAGGAAGCGGTGGCGCCAGGCGCGCGTCCGGCGCACGCGCCTGGACAGCACCGGCCCGGACAGGGCCGGCCGGCCGCCCGGCGTCCACGCCCTGCGGGCGGTGGCCACGTGCACGGCAGCAAGCAGTCGCCACTGCGCAGTCGCGGCCGCAGCCACTAGCGCGTGTTCCGGGTGTGTGTAGCTGCCGACCTTGAGGTCGGCGAGGTCCAGCGAACCTGAAGGTGCGCGGCTACACCATGACCATGCCAGCAGCCATTACCGGCCGCCTTGCCCTCAGCGTGCTCGACCAGTCGCCCGTCTCAGACGGGATGACTGCCGGGCAGGCACTGCGGAACTCCATCGACCTGGCCCGCGCCGCGGACCGTCTCGGCTACACCCGCTACTGGGTGGCCGAGCATCACGGCACCCGCATGCTGGCGTGCATGAGTCCCGAAGCGCTCATCGGGCCTATTGGCCTTGCCACCTCGCGCATTCGCGTCGGTAGCGGCGGCGTCATGCTGCCGCACTACAGCCCGCTGAAGGTCGCCGAGACATTTCGGATGCTGGCGGCGCTGTGCCCGGACCGCGTCGATCTCGGGCTGGGCCGTGCGCCTGGCAGCGACCCGCTCACGGCGTGGGCGCTGCAGCGGGACAAACGCCAGGCTGGCCCCGACGACTTCCCCGAGCAGTTGGCGGAGTTACTGGCCTACATCCGGGACGGTCTGCCGCCAACGCATCGTCTCGCGAAGGTCGCTGCGCTGCCTGAGCCACCTGAACGTCCGGTCCCGTGGCTACTGGGCTCGTCGCCGCAGAGCGGTGTCTGGGCCGCGGAACTCGGCCTGCCGTACGCGTTCGCGGACTTCATTGCCCCGGGTGGGGCGTCCATCGCTCGCCGCTACAGCGACAGCTTCGTTCCGTCGAGCAACTTGCAGCAGCCGAAAGTGATCGTCGCCGTCTGGGCGTTGTGCGCGGAGACGGACGAGGAGGCGGTGCGTCTGGCCTCGAGTTCACGGATGGCGTTCGCGCACTTCCTGAACGGCAACCCGATCCAGGTGCCGCCAGTGGAAGCGTCGCTCGCATTCCTCAGCGCCAACGCACACCTGCTGGACACCATCATCCAGCGCCGTCGGGCCGTTATCGGCACTCCGCGCCTCGTCCGCGAGCAATTGGAGCAGGTGGCCGCGGAGTATGGCGCAGACGAGGTGATGGTGGTGACCATCGCCTACGACCACGCGGCACGCCTGCGATCCTACGAACTGCTCGCAGACGCCTTCGGGCTGGCTGGGGAATAGCTCAGGCGCCCTTCAGGTACTTCTCGGGCTCGGCGTCGAATTTCCGCTTACAGCCAGGCGCGCAGAAGTAGTAGGTCTTGCCGTTGTAGGCGCTGGTGCCGGCGTTCTTCTGCTCGTCCACCTGCATCTTGCAAACAGGATCAATAGCCATGATGCCCTCCATGATGCATCAATCGTGCTCCTGGTGACATGGGCTCAGAGCTTCAACCTGCGCAACCTCAGCGCGTTGGTGATGACCGACACCGAACTGAAGGTCATCGCCGCGCTGGCCCAGATGGGGCTGATCACGGTGCCCGTCAGCGGATAGAGAATTCCGGCGGCCACCGGCACGCCGACCGCGTTGTAGACGAACGCCAGGAACAGGTTCTGGCGGATGTTGCGCATCGTCGCACGCGACAGGCGCCTGGCGCGGACAAGTCCGCGCAGATCGCCCTTCACCAGGGTGATGCCCGCGCTTTCCATGGCGACATCGGTGCCGGTGCCCATCGCGATGCCCACCGCGGCCTCGGCGAGCGCGGGGGCATCGTTGATCCCGTCACCGGCCATGGCGACCACGCGCCCCTCAGCCTGAAGCTGCCGTATGACGTCGCGCTTCCCCGCAGGGAGGACGTCCGCCCGCACGTCGTCCAGCCCGAGCGCCAGTGCGACCGCGCGCGCGGTCGTCTCGTTGTCGCCGGTCAGCATGACGATGCGCAAGCCCTCGGCATGCAGGGCGGCGATCGCCTCCGGCGTCGTGCTCTTCACCGGATCGGACACACCGAACAGGGCGAGCACCTGCTCGTTACCGGCGAGATACATCACCGTGTGTCCTTCGCGCCGAAGCGCGTCGGCCTCGGCGCTCACGGCGTCGAGCCGGGCGGACACGTCGGCCATCATCGCGGCGTTGCCGAGCGCGTAGCGCGTTCCGTCAACCCCGCCTTCGATCCCCTTGCCTGGCACCGCCTGGAACGCGTCCACCGGTGCGAGTTCGAGTTGCCGGGCGCGTGCGCCGGCGACGATCGCCGCGGCCAGCGGATGCTCGCTCGACTGCTCGAGCGACGCCGCCACGCGCAGCGCATCGTCCTCGCCGATGGAACCGACGGCTCGCACCACCGAGAGCGTGGGGCGCCCCTCGGTCAACGTGCCGGTCTTGTCGACGACGATGGTGTCAACCTGCTCGAGGCGCTCGAGCGCCTCTGCCCGGCGCACCAGCACGCCTGCGCTCGCGCCTCGGCCGGTGCCCACCATGATCGCCATCGGCGTGGCGAGTCCGAGCGCGCAGGGGCAGGCGATGATCAGCACCGCTACGCCGGCCACCAGCGCATGCGCGAGCTTCGGCTCTGGCCCCACGGCCATCCAGGTGACGAAGCCGAGGATGGCAACGGCCACGACCGCCGGGACGAAGTAGGCGGCGACGCGGTCGGCCAGGCGCTGGATAGGCGCGCGGCTCCGCTGTGCCTCTCCGACCATCCGCACGATCTGCGACAGCAGTGTCTCGCGACCGACGCGGTCGGCCTTGAACACGATCGAGCCAGTGGCGTTGATGGTGCCGCCGGTGACGCGTGCGCCGGGCCCCTTCTCGGCCGGAATGGGCTCGCCCGTCACCATGCTCTCGTCCACGGACGTCGCGCCGCTCACAACGATGCCGTCAACCGGTACCTTCTCGCCGGGGCGGACCCGGCAGAGGTCACCGACCCGCACCTCGGACAGGGGCACATCCACGTCGTCGTTGCCGCGCACCACACGCGCCGTCTTTGGCGCCAGGCCGAGCAGTTGCTTGATCGCCGAGCTTGTCTGGTCGCGCGCGCGCAACTCCATGACCTGGCCGAGGAGCACGAGCACGGTGATCACCGCTGCGGTGTCGAAGTAGGTCTCGACGGCGCCGTGCATGCGGAGGCTGTCGGGGAACAATCCGGGCGCCACCGTCGCGACCACACTGAACAGGTACGCCGACCCGGTGCCGAGTGCGATAAGCGTGAACATGTTCGGGCTGCGGTTCACGAACGACATCCACGCGCGCTCGAAGAACGGCCAGCCGGCCCAGAAGACCACGGGCGTCGAGAGGATGAGCCCCACCCAGTTCACGAGACCGACGCTCGACATGAAGAGCCGGCCGCCCATCAGCATGTCGGCCATCGTCAGCGCGAACACCGGCGCGGCCAGTGCGGCGGCAATCCAGAATCGGCGCGTCATGTCGACCAGTTCAGGGTTCGGCCCCGACTCGAGCGTGATGACCATTGGCTCGAGCGCCATGCCGCAGATAGGACATGGACCCGGCGCATCGCGGACGATCTCGGGGTCCATCGGACAGGTGTACTGCACCACCTCGCCTTCACTCACGTCGAGTGCAGGCGCCACGTACGGCTGGCCCGTCAGGAACTGTGCTGGGTTCTCCTTGAATCGCTCGAGGCAGACGTCGGCGCAGAAGTGATACGTCACTCCCTCGTACTCAGCAGTACCGACGGAGTCTTCTTCCTCGATTTCCATCAGGCAGACGGGATCGACATGTGTCATGGGGGCCACCGTTCATGATGGCACGAACGCTCGGCGCCGGACACGGCGCCACCTTCCGGGTCAGCCTGCCGTACCGCTAGACTGAAGCGATGCACCGTCACGTCCCCGCCATCCTCCTCGTGGCCGCGTTCGCTGCCGCCGGTTGTTCCACGACGCCAGCCGACACCGTTGCCCCGGCAGCCGCCGCGGCCGACACTGGTGCCCAGACCGTCACCGGCACGGCACCGCCGGCATCCGGCAACTTCCCAGCGATGGTCATCCTCGAGCCGATCGGCGGTGGCGCCCCGACGCCGCAGACGGCGCCGCCCACCATGGACCAGGTCCAGCAGACATTCATCCCGTCGATTCTGCTCGTCCGCACCGGTCAGCCGGTCGACTTCTTCAATCACGACGATGTGCTGCATAACGTGCGGGTGAAAGACGACGAGACGAAGGAGTCGGCCTTCAACGTCGCGATCCCGACAGGCGAGAAGTTCTCGCACACCTTCGCGCGCGACGGCTTCTACGACGTCGGCTGCGACATCCATCCGGGCATGTCAGCGCAGATTCTCGCGACGACCAATCCCTGGACCGTCGTGGCGGATCCGTCGGGCGCGTTCACCATCGCCAACGTCCCGAACGGTCCCTATAAGGCGACCGTCTATGCCGGAGCGCAGAGGTTGGAGAAGGAAGTCACCGTCGGCGCTGGCGCGTCAACGCTCGACCTGACGAAGTAGGGCAGCCGGGGCGCTAGAAACTGAAGAAAAGCAGCAGGTCGATGCCTGCGCGCTCGACGCGGCGGAACGGCGAGCGAGCGCTGAGCGTGCCCGCGTCCGAGAACGTGGCGCGAATGCGCAGGATGCGCGAGAGGTAGTACTCGAGCGTGGCTTCGTCGTAATCAGCCTCGCCGAACTGCCGGCTGAATCGCGCCACCAGGCCCGGCGCGATTTCGTTGCCCACCGTCACCCGCGGGCCGCCGCGGATGTCCGCACCAGGTTCGATCTCGAGGGTATCGATCCCCAGCGTCCGTTCGAGCGCCGACACCATCGGCGCGGCGATGAACCCGGCGGCCAGCGTGCCCGCCCGCACTGCCAGCTGTTGCTGCTGGAGGGCGGACAGTTCGTTCGTCGACGTATTGAACACGATGAGCGAGAGGATGTCCGACGGGTCGAGTGGCGGCGTGCTGCTCAGGCGCAGCTCGGGCTGCCGCATTTGTCCAACGATCTGCACGCGCGTTTCAACGCCTGAGATGAGCCGGTTCACCGCCACGTACAGTTCCGGGTTGAGGTCGCCACGGAAGGTGATGGAGCTGACCGGATCGAGATCGAACCGTCGCCCCTGAAAGACGTAGGTGCCCGAGAGGGAGTCGAACGAGCCGTTCACGTACATCGGCTTGGCCGGGTCCTTGTAGAGATACAGGTCGCCGAAGGCGCGCAGATTGATGTTGCCGAGTCCGAGCGGCGTGCCGGGCGACACCTGCACGTTCTCGCCGAGCATACGCAGCGTGCCTGGCACGTGCAGCTCGATGTCCATGCCCATCCGCTCCCATGGGTTCAGCGCCACGATCGGGTCGATGTCGACCGCCTGCGCCGCAACCTGCGCCTCCGTGGCGTAGGGCTGGAACAGGGTGCGGTCGAGGATCCGGTCGACGTTCACCGCGCCGCCGGTCAGTGTCACGCGGCCTGTCAGCTTCGGCGACTCGAACTCGCCTGCCAGGTTCAGCTGCGCGTCGACGTCGACGCGGCCGTAGTCGTTGCGAAGCACCTGGAAGCCGCGCGCCTTCACCGCCACCTGCAGATCGCCCACCCGCAATTCGTGCGTACCAAGGCTGCCGGTCACGTCGAGCGTGTGCCCGTTCTCGTCGTCCACGTGCAGCGCCTCGACACCGACTCGGTCGCTGGCCAGTGCGAGGGCGAGCCGGCCGTTACGATAGCGCGCACCCGACGCCACGACTTCGAACGCGGCGTTGTTCAACTCGGCGCGCCCCGAGAAGTGCGGGTCGCGGCTGGTGCCGACGATGGTGACATCGAGCTTCATGTCGCCGGTGACATTGCGGACGACGTCGGTCACCCCTTCGAGCAGCGTCAGGCTGACCGGACTCGACTTCACCGCCACGCGCATCGGCTTGACCGTGCGCGTGCGGTCGAAGAGGCTGAGCGGCAGGTCGCCTGCGGCGGTGAGCCAGACTGCCGCGTCCTGATCGAGCCGGACATCGACCGTGAACACCTCGTCGCGGTAGTCGACATGGCCCCCGAACCGCTCATACGCCATGCGGCGGACACGTCCCTGCGAGATGGTGAAGTCCGACGAGACCGTCGGCTGCTCGGCGGTCCCGCTCAGAGTGGCGGTGGCGTCGAGCAGGCCTCCGTATCTGGCGGGCGCGCCGGCCTCGGCGAACAGCGCATCAAGGGAGAAGCCACGTGCCGCCATCAGCATGCGGCCGCGGCCATCAGTGGTCCAGTTACCATTCGCCGTGAGGTGCTGGGTGCCGCTCGCCTCGTCCACCAGGTCGAGTCCCGCCACCACCACGGCGGCATCGCTCCACTCAATCCGGGGCCGCACCCCGGGTGCCAGGCGCCAGGCGGTCTTCTGTGCCGTCAACGCGAGGCGGTCGATCTCGACACGGCTGGCCTGCAGGTCGAGCGCGAAAATCCCTTTCAGCGAGGCGGTCAGGCCGTTGCGCAACACGCCGTCGAGCGCGGTGTCGAGCGTCTTGCCGTCATACGACGACGTGGCGTCGATCGCCTGCCACTCCTGACCGAACGCCTTCACGAACGACAGGCGCGCCTTGACCGACCCGCTCGCGGCGGATGGCTGGTCGGACGGGACGACGACATCGTAGGTCGCGCTGGTGTTCAGCACCTCCACGCCCGACGCTGCAAGCCGGTTGAGGCTGCCGTCGCCCTGGAACCGCATCCGGCCGGTTGGCCCGCTCAGGTGTCCCGCGGTCACGGCGTCGCCGGCCATCGCCCGGCCGAGCAGCGCCTCGAGCGTCGAGAGGTCGGCGCGGGTCACGCGGTAGTCAATCGACGAACTGCGCACACCGTCGAGTTCCAGCGTGCCGCTGGCCTGCAGATCGGCTCCGGGACCGCTCGTCTCCAGTCGCTGGATGCGCATGGTACTGTCGGCAATCGAGGCCTGCACGGAACCCTGCGTAACCTCGACCGCGCGCACCACTGAGTCTTTGACGTCGAGCGTCGTGTCGATCGTGTAATCACCAAGCTCGGGGGAACGTACCAGCAGGTCGCGCACGGCGAAGCGTGCACGCGCGCGTCCGGTGAGGCGCGCGTCGTAGAGTGGATCCTGCATCGGGATCCGCGGGTCGATGCCGTGCAACTCGCCGTCGTACGTTCCGTCGAGCGACCCATTGACGATGGATACGCCGACGTCGGCGTTCGACAGGCGCCCCGAGAACAGCGAGGCCTCATCGAGCCGTCCGCCGCCCGTCAACCGCATCGTGGACAGTTCGGACCCGGCACCGTCTACCTGGAAGCGTCCGCGCACGGTGCCGGCATACCGGGGTTCCTGCATCCAGGCAATCTCGAGCTCACGGCCGAAGTGGTTGAGGTCGATGCCGGACAGCGAACCTTCGCCCCGATAGAGGAACGGCTCGGCCTGGGTGTCGATGAACCCGGTGGCGCCCGCGGCGAGTTGGGCGCCGAGAAAGACCGAATCGGCAAATGTCGCGTCGCCGCGGATGAACGGCTCGGCGAATCGTCCGGTGACGTCGTAGGCAAACGCCAGCGAGCTCTCGACATGCGGCACGGGCACGCTCGTCGGCACGTCGCGCAGATCCACACCGCGCGCGTTGCCGATGAAATGGTAACGATACGGCGCATCAATCGTCAGCGAGCTGTTGCCGAGCCGGACGTTCGCGCCGTAGGCGGTTGCCGTGGCGCTGGCGATGCGCACGTCGGTGTCGGTGATCGTCCCGCGCGCCACGACATCATCGGCTTCATACTCGAGGTAGCCGGCGTGCGAACCGCGGAACGCGTACGAGCCGCGGGGGAAGTGCCCGCCAAGCTGCAGGTCGATATCGACGTCGGCGTCGCCAGAGATGTCCGACGGCCGGTCGGGACGATTGAGCCAGCGCGCGAGATCGAGGCGCCGCACCGTGGCGGAGCCGCGAGCGTGCCAGCCGGGCACCGAACTGTCGAGCACCAGGCTGGCCTTGATGTCGCCGCCGGTCGACCGCACATCCAGCGTCGTATCCATCGCAGCCGCGGGCCCGACCAGGCGAGCCTCGAGTGCCGACTCCACGGCGATATTGGCCAGACCGTGAAGCACGCCGGCCCATTCCTGGAACGCAAAGCGCGGCGCGTCGACCGCGAGGTCAAGCCGAGTCGGCGTCTGCTGGCGATCGACGCGTCCGTCCAGGGTGAACTCGCTGCGGGGGGTCGCCACATGCAAAGCCCGGAAGAACCAGCCCTCGTCGCCGCTCGAGACGGCGCCCGACAGCGCACGGACGTCGAGTTGGGGATCGGCACCGGCAAACGAGGCAGACGAGAAGTCGAGGGTCCAGGTGACCGGCTGGTAGGTGAAGGCCACCTGCGCGTTGAGGCTGGTGAAGGCCGCCGGCACGTTGGCGGCGCCAAAGGCCAGCCTGTCGCGCAGCGTGACGGTGCCGTCGACGATGTCAATGCGGTCGATACGAATGGGACGACCGGGGCCGGAGGTGCGTGGACGCTGGGTGTCGCGCCGGATGAGGGCGCCGAGATTCCAGCGGCCGTCCGGTTCCTTTGCCGCGACGATGCGCGGGCGGGTGAGTGCGAGCCGGCGGATGACCGTGCCCTGGTCGATCAGTTCACGGATGCTGTAGCTGACCTGCACGCGGTCGATGTCAACCAGAGCGACGTCGCCACGGCGCAGCCGAACCCCTTCGAGTTCGACCCCCCTGAAGAGCGAGCCGTTCAGGCGGTCGATTTCCAGGGTCGCGGTGAGGTAGTGGTTGGCCTGGCTGACGATCAGGCCGCGGAGTTGGTTGTGCGCCCAGGGCGTCTGCAACACAAGGCCGGCGGCCCCCACGAGCGCAAGCCCGCCGAGCACCGCGAAGACCAGGCCGCGCCCCAACCTCGATCCGATTCGTCGCCACCCTGCCATGCGCCTGGTTGCATGTTAACAGCCGGGGCTGGAGCAGAACCGGCGGACCAGTTCCAGCAGGCGGTCGAAATCGAGCGGCTTCTTGAGGAAGGACGTCCCCGCCAGATCGAACACGCGCGACTGATCCAGTGCGGAGAGCACCACCACGGGCACCTTGGCAATCGACGGGTCCTGCACCTGGCGACGCCGGAACTCCCAGCCGTCCATGACGGGCATCATGAGGTCCAGCAAGATGACGTCGGGGCGATCGCCGGACGACAGATAGAGCAGGGCATCGCGGCCATTGGCGGCCGTTTCGGCCTTGTAGCCCTCGAGCTGAAGCAACTGGGCCATCATTTCGCGCAGGTCGGCATCGTCCTCCACGATGAGGACAGGGCAGTGCCGCAGGTGTGTCGTCGGACAGTCGGGTTGTGGCATCACGAGGGAGCGCTGCAGCGCTCGCACGGAGGTACAGCAAACGAGGCGCCAAGATGAGTCATCGGTCAATGACGCTATAATCCTGCGCCTCCCCGTGCCGACCACTGCCTCGCGTCCTCTTCCGTTTCGTCCGCTCGTCGTCGGGCTTGGCTGCGCCGTTCTCCTGTTCGTGGTGCTGTTCTGGCGGCTCGGCGGCGCGTCCTTCTGGGACCCGGACGAAGCGCACTATGCCCAGACTACGCATGAGCTGATCGAGACCGGCGACCTGTTCGCGCCTTTCTACAACGGCCGCCCGTTCTTCGATAAACCGATCCTTTTCTACTGGCTGCAGGGCGCGGCCATGAGCCTGGCTCCCGACTCGGAAACGGCGGCGCGTCTCGCACCGGCGCTGGCCGGCGTGCTGCTCGTGGCCGTCACCGGTTGGTGCGGCGCGCAGTTATTCGGTGTCTCCGTGGGTGTGATCGCGGCGCTGATGCTGGCAACCAACGCCGGCGTCTTCGGCCTGGCCCGCTATGCCATCCTCGACCTGCCGTTCACCCTGTTCCTGTTCGGCGGCGTGGCCACGGTCTCCGTCGCCCTGCTGCGGAGGCGGCGCGGACTCGAGTACGTGGGCTACGTCCTCATCGGCCTCGCCAATGCGACGAAAGGGCCGATCGCCCTCGTGCTGTGCGGGGTCACGTTCGGGCTGGCCATGCTCGTGTCGAGCGAGGCACGGCGCCAGTTGCTGGCGTTGCGCTGGGTGCAGGGGGCCATCATCGCCACGCTGCCAGGCTTGCCCTGGCCGCTCTACATGCTCGCCCGCTTCGGTCGTGAATTCGTCGAGGGCTATGTCCTCAACGAAAACCTGCGCCTCTTCGCCACACCGATGTACGCGGGGCAGCCCGGTTGGTATTTCTACCTGTCGATCGTGGGGGTGGGCATGCTGCCGTGGACGCCGATGGCGCTGGCTCGCGCGGTGGAACTGGCAGACAGCGTCCGCCGGCGCGAGCCTCTCGCGCTGGTCGACGTGCTGCTGTGGTCCTGGGTGGTCGCGATCATCGGGTTCTTCTCCTTCTCCCACTTCAAACTCGACCACTACGTCTTCCCGACGTCGCCGGCCCTCTGCATCATCTGCGCACGGGCATGGCGCGACGCCATTGACACCGACACGGTGTCTGCCGCCATGCGCTGGGGCATTCGGCTCGTCGGCCCCTCGCTGCTCGTCGCCGGCACGCTCATCGCCTACGCCGCGCTGGTACTGCTCGACCTCGACCGGGGCTTTCTGGTGGTGCCCGTGGCCCTGCTTCTCGCGGGCAGCGCCGCCACCTGGTCGACGTGGAGCGGACGGCCGCTGCCGGCCATTCCGGTGGCGCCGATCGTGGCCATGGGCATTGTCTATGCGGGCGCGGTTGGCTGGGTCATTCCGAAACTCGAAGAGGGCAAGGTCGTGCCCGACGTGGCGCGGTGGGTCGCCGCACAGGCCGCACCCACGGACCGCATCGCCACCTTCAGGCTCAATCGTTGGAACACCGCCTATCGCTTCTACGTGAAGCGGCCGGTCACCGTGGTGGAGAGCGACGAGGATGCGCGCCAGTTCTTCTCGAATCCCACGCCGTACTTCATCGTGATGACCGGGCCGTTGTATGACGCGCTGCGGGCGGCGGGCGTGCCGATGAAGATCGCGTACGAGCGCGAGGGGCGATGGGTGACGTCGGGACGGGCGTTGTGGCGGCGCGCCGGCGACCGCACACGCTTCATCGTCGCGGTGCCGGACTCACCGGGACAGCCGCGTTGACGCGCTATAATCGCCCCGTCTCCGCATACTGATGCGCCTCGCGCGTTCCTACATCGTCAGCGGCCGCGTTCAGGGCGTCGGGTTCCGGTTCTTCGTGAATCGGTCCGCCGCTGTGGAAGGGCTGCACGGCTGGGTGCGCAACCTGGCCGACGGCCGGGTCGAGATACATGCGGAGGGGGAATTCGACGCGCTCGAACGGTTCGAGCGGCACGTCAGGCAGGGTCCGCCTGCAGCGCGGGTCGACGAGATCGACACCACCGACATCGGCGCGACCGGTCACGACACCGGCTTCTCGGTCCGCTGACGAGCACATTCACGCATGGACAACCTGAAGAGCAAGATTCGTCACGTTCCGGACTTTCCGAAGGCCGGCATCCTGTTCTACGACATCACCACGCTGCTGCAGGATCCGTCCGGCTTGCGCGACGCGGTCGACAGCATGACGGCACCATTTGCCGGCCAGGGGATTGAGCTGGTCGTCGGAATCGAGAGTCGGGGGTTCATTTTTGGCGCCGCGGTCGCTGACCGTCTGGGCGCCGGTTTCGCGCCGGTCCGCAAGCCAGGCAAGCTTCCGTCGACCACGATTCGCGCGAGCTACGACCTCGAGTACGGCAGCGACGCGCTCGAGATTCACGATGATGCGGTGAAGGCGGGGCAGCGGGTGCTGATCGTCGACGACCTGCTCGCCACGGGCGGGACCGCGAAGGCCGCCGTCGATCTGATAGGGCGCCTCGGCGGGCAGGTTCACGCGCTGGCGTTCCTCATCGAGCTGGTCGGGCTGAATGGCCGCGACAAGCTGACTGGCCAGACGCTGCACTCGGTGCTGAAGTACTAATCGCTCCCTGATCGGCCAATGACTGCCGCCCGCCTGCAAACGGCTGCGCCGTACCTGTTCTATGCCACGATTGCGGCCTGGTACTGCGCGCCGTTGTTCGCGTCGCCGAACGGCCTCGGCACGCACGACTGGGACCAGCACCTCTTCTACTACGGCTCGGTCATCAAGAGCGTCGTCGAGTACGGGCAGTTCCCGTTCTGGAATCCGTGGTACTGCGGCGGCAACGTCCTCTGGCAGAACCCGCAGATCCCGCTGCTGTCGCCGGTGTTCCCGCTCTCGCTGGTGATGTCGCTGCCGCTGGCGATGAAGGTCAACATCGCGCTCCACTACTGGGTGGGGCTGGCCGGTATGCACCTGCTGCTCACCTCGGTGGGCGTGCGCACCAGGGCCGTCGTGATCAGCCTCGCCTCACTGTCAGTGCTGTCGGGTGCGATGGCCATGCACCTGGCCGTCGGCCATAGTGTGTTCCTGCCGGTGCTCTACCTGCCACTGCAGATGTATTTCATCGTGCGTGGCATCCGCACCGGCGCCGTGCGTGACGCCATCTTCGCCGCAGTACCGCTGGCGCTGATGATCTACAACGGCGCGTTGCACGCGGTGCCGATGTCGGTGGCGGGCGTCGGCATCTTCTCGGTCGGTGCCGCCATCGGGACGCGGCGCGTGCGGCCGCTCGCCATCGGTGTCCTGGCGGGGTTGCTCGGTTGCGCCTATGCCGCACCCAAGCTGATTCCGGTCACGTTGTTCGTGAGCAGCGACCGCTTCGTCGACGCGCGCACGGTGATTGACCACCCGGATGCGATGAGTGGCGAGATGGTGCTCCGCACGTATCTCGACCGCTACCAGAACCGCGGGCTGACGTTCGCACATCAGCGCAGCGGATGGTACGAGTACGGCAACTACATCGGCGGCGTCGCCGCGGCGGCCATCGGCGGCGCGATGCTCTTCGCGTTCGTGGTGCCTGGCACGCGTGAACGCTGGCTCGGGCTCTCGCTGGCGATCACCGCGCTGGTGTTCCTCGGGCTGTCGGCAGGCGAGTTCAGCGCCAGGGCGCCAGCCGCGCTGGCGCGCGTCGTGCCGCTGTTCTCGAGCTTTCGCATTCCCAGTCGCTACACGCTGGCGTTCGTCCTCTTCGGCACGGCCACGGCAGGGTGGGCCTGGAGCGCGGCGGCAGGCGAGGTGCGATTCGCGCGCCCGGCCACCGTACTGCTTGCGCTGATCGCCTGCGTGGCGGTGCTCGACGTCGCGGTTCAGACGCGTGAACAGTTCCCGGGCGTGTTCAGCCTCGCCCCGCTGACGAGCGGCTTCCGCGTCGGCGCCGGAATCACAACGCCGCTGCCTGTGGACACGACCACCAACGCCTACGGTTCCGATTCGCCGATGCTCCGCGGGCTGATGAACGACCGCAGCTTCTGGGGATGCTATGAATCGCTGCAACTGCTGCGCTCGGCGACGCCAGACCATCCGCTCATCGAAGCCGATGGCAGCGGCTCGCGCGTGTTCGACGTGCGGTTCACACCGAATCGCGTCGACTTCTCCGTAGCCGCCGGCCGCGATGCAACGGTCGTGCGCCTGAACCAGAACGCCGCTTCTGGTTGGAGCAGCGCCCTTGGTGCGGTGGCCCCTGATGCCACGAGCGGCATGCATGCCGCTCTGGCGCCTGGCACAACCGGTAAATATTTCTTTCGATTTACACCGCCGGGGCTGGTTGCCGGGCTATTCATTGCGTTGCTCGCGAGCCTGGCCTCGTTCCTTTTTCGCCGCGCCCGCATCGGCACCGGTGCGCCTGCTTACGCAGGACGTGACGGGCTTACGCCGCCGGTAAGCTCGACAGCCGAGCACGCCTGAATTTCCTCCGGTTTTCCATCGCGGCACCGGGCATCGCTCTTGCCCCTCTGTTCGACGGACCACACGTGTCTCAGGAGGACCATGCGTAGATCACGACAACTGTTTCTGGCTCTGACCCTTGCCTTCGGCGCCACAGCGTGCGATGAGAGCCTTTCCACCATCGCGGGCCCGACGCCCAATCTCGAACCGACGTTTGCGAGCATTCAGTCGAACATCTTCGAACTCACCGACTCTGCGGGCCGGAATGCGTGCACGTCGTGCCACACCAACGTTGGACGCAATCCGGCCGGCGGCTTGAACCTGCTCCACGATGTGGCGTACGACCAACTCGTCAACGTGAGCGCCGTACAGGTGCCATTGCTGAAGCGCGTCTCCCCGGGCGACCCGCAGTCCAGCTACGTCGTGCACAAGGTCGACGGACGCGCCGGAATCGTCGGCACACGGATGCCGCGCAACGGCCCGCCGTATATGACCGATGGACAGATCCTGATTCTCAAGCGCTGGATCGAGCTCGGCGCACCGCGCAACTAGTTTTCGAGGAGTTACTCCGTGAATCGCTCACTTGCACGACTGTTTACTGCTGCCGCCCTGAGCCTGTGCCTGGTGCCGGCAGCGTTTGCCCAGGACGACGACGATACGGTGCTGAAGCCGGCGGAACCGGACTTCACCATCGCCAGCCTGGCGACCAACATGCGCCTGCCGCAGAACAAGATGACGTTCCGGCTGACGCACCGCTTCGAAGGTCCGCTGAACGACAACGGTATCGGTGACCTGTTCGGTCTCGACGCCGGCGCGCAGATGGGACTCGAGTTCCGCTACGGCCTGATCAAGGGCGGACAGGTCGGCTTCTTCCGCACGAACGACAAGACCATCGAGCTGTTCGGGCAGTACAGTCTCCTTCGCCAGGGCAACCTGCCGATCGACCTGTCGGCTCGTGTCGGTGTCGAAGGCACGAACAACTTCCAGGACAGCTACTCGCCGTCGGTCGGCCTCGTCATCTCGCACCGCTTCGGCGACGCGGCCGCCCTCTATGTCGAGCCGACGTGGGTCAACAACACGAACACGCTGCCGAAGGCTCTGGTGGACGACAACGACACCATCAACCTCGGAATCGGCGCGCGGGTCCGCATCCGTCCGACGGTCTACGTGATTGGTGAAGTGACGCCGCGCCTGAGCGGCTTCAACCCGAACACGAACCAGGCAACCTTCGGCATCGAGAAGCGTGCCGGCGGCCACATGTTCCAGTTGAACATCAGCAACGGGTTCGCCACCATGCCGGCGGCGCTCGCGCGGGGTGCGTTCAGCACCGACAACTGGTATCTGGGCTTCAACCTGGCGCGCAAGTTCTACTGAGACTTCAGGGCCGCTGGCCCGCGGACGGCGGGCGGTGTGGTCGTCGGGGGACGGCCCACCGCCTTTTCTACGTACGAAGACGCGCGCCCTGATAAACTTAGGTGTTTCAGACAGGAGCGCCCGTAGCTCAGAGGATAGAGCACCCGCCTCCTAAGCGGGGGGCCGGCAGTTCAATTCTGCCCGGGCGCACCATTCAGGTCGCCAGCAATGGGCGGGGACCAGACAAGTTTATGAAGAGCACAGAGCGTCATCATCTCAAGGACAACGAACTGGCCCAGTTGACCGTCGGCGCAGGCCACCTCGTCGCGGCACAGCGTGGACCGATTCTCGCCATCATCGTCGCCGTCGTCGTCCTGCTGGCCGGCTTCGGGGGCTACAGTGCGTGGAAGGGGCGAAACGCATCGCGCGCCGCCACGCAGTTGGCGGCTGCGCTCACCATCGAGGAAGCGCGCGTCGGGCCGCCGGCCGCCTTCGGGACGCAGGCACCGACCGGACCGAGCTTCGTCTCCGAGCGTGAGAAGAGCCAGGCGGTGCTCACGAAATACAAGGAAGTAGCCGACGCCTTCCCGAACAGCGACGCGGGCATCTACGCGCGGTATCGCCAGGCCACCACTTACATGAAGCTCGGCGTGCCGAAGAGCGCCGCCGACACCTTCCAACAGGTCATCAGCACGGGCGGCACCAGCCTCTACGCGCAGATGGCCAAGCTGGGTCTTGCCGAAGCGCAGGCGCAGAGCGGCGAGTACGAGCCGGCGATTGCCACCTTCCGCGACCTCGCCCAGCGCAAGGATGGCCAGTTGCCGATCGATGGCCTCCTGATGCGCCTCGGGCGCACGCAGGTTGATGCAGGCAAGGGCTCCGAGGCCGAACAGACCTTCAACAAACTGGTCACCGAATTTCCCGAGTCGCAGTTCGCCGCGGACGCGAAGAAGGAACTCGAACAGCTGAAGCAGGCGAGCTAAGCGCTAGAACGCTCGGCCCAGCCTCGCGTAGACGGAGGCGCCGTGCGCGCCCCCGGCATCGTGCGACCAGGCCACACCAACAGACGCGACCATCGGGAGCGCGTATCCAATCACGACATCTGTGGACAGTTCCACACCGGCGGCGCGGCGCCAGCCCTCGTCGGTCGGACTGACACTACCGCGCAGTCGCGCGGCATCGACGAACAGCGCCGCGTGCAGCGTCCTCACCAGCAGCGGGAGCGTCCCACGCCCGCGCTCGACGATAGCGAGCGGCATGCGGTATTCGGCATTCGCCACCAGCAGCCGGCTGCCGCTCGGCATGCCGGTGGTTGCACCACGAAACAGTCCCAGCGCCGAACTGCCGAAGTCGATGACACTCGTCGCCGCGCCGACGGCGCCGACCTGGAACGACTGCCTCGCCAGATCGAGTCCCGTCGAGGAGCCGGCGGCGGCGCGTAGCGCCACCACGTGGTGCGTGCCGGCACCGGGCAGATAGGCTCGAACATCGGCCGTCGCCGTGGTAGCGTCGGCCGTCGAGCCAAGTGCCTGCCGTGCGAACTCGATGGTGGCGCCGGTATTCAATCCCGTCTCGCGGCTGACCGAGTACCCCTGCCGCTGCGTCGTGTCGCGAGCCAGTGCGGCGCGCGCCGCCACGAGCGTGGACGTCCGGTCGCCATCGGCCAACTGGTAGCGGCTCTCCGTGCGCACGACCGATGCCAGCGCCTGGGTGCTGGTCCGTACCCGCACGAGCGGCAGCAGGATACCAGCCTGTTGCTGCGTCTGGATGACCGCCACCCGCGCGGCGGCTGCGGCGGCGGTGACACGCACCCGGCGAAACAGCGTTTCACGCGACGCCGAGCCGAAGTACGACGGCTTCCACCGGCGATACGCATACACCGCGCTCCAGTCGGGCACCGACTCGCGAACCGGCAGTACAACGGCCGGACCATCGACCAGCCACGACAGGCTCACGCCGTACGCGTGGCGGTCGAGGACGTCGCCGCCGAGCACGGAGCCACCGATCCGCGCCTGCTCGCCCGAGGCAATTACGAGCGGTGTCCAGCTAGTGGGGGCCAGCGTGGAGAACGGCGAGTAGCCCTGCGATGCCGGCGGCTCCGGCACGACAGATGCGGAGGCCAGCGCGGCGGGCGAGCGCAGTTCACGATCCGGTTCGCCGAGTGCCTCATAGGGTGCGACGAACACGTCGTAGCCGTGCGAGGTGTATCCCGCAAACGTCAGGCTGAGACCATCAGCCGACACATCGGGCCACAGCGCGCCGGTGCTGCGCGTGAGCCGACGCGCCAAGTTCCCTCCGTCGAGCGCGAACTCGTAGAGTTCGAACCAACCCTCATCGAAGTCCGCCGCCGCGACGACGGCGGCGCCGTCCTGGCGCCACGCGGGAGTGACGATGCGCGCCGACGCGTCGGCAATCGTGTGCAGCACCATCCCGGTGTCGCGCTCGATGACGACGACGTCGGGCATGGCGCCGAGCCTGCGTCGCTCGACGGCGATCAGGCGTCCGTCCGGCGACCAGCGCGGCGCGCCAAACTGCGTGTCGGCCGCGGACAACAGCGTCTGCACGTGCGCAATCGCCGGTCCGTCGGCTTCACGCACCAACTCGCCGACGACCAGATCGCGGACGCCGCGCTGCTCGCGAACGGCCGCCACGAATCGTCCGTCCCGCGACACGTCGGGATCCTGGAGTCGCGCGCCTCTCGAGAGTGGGGTGACCTTGCCGCTGCGCCGGTCGAACGCGTAGAGGTCGCTCAACATCGCCACGTCCCGATGCACATCCTGCTGGTCGAAGACGAGGAGGCTGTCGCTCACCGCAGTGGTCGATCCGAGATAGCGCGTCGTCAATTGCCGATCGCCCGTGCCGTCGAGGCCAACCGAGCGCAGCGAAGGAAACCTGTCTGGCGATTGCGACGCGTAGACGACGGCGGCGGGGCACGACGCGCAGACGCTCGGCACGAACCTGGGCCCGGCCTGCACATAGCCACGATGGGTGAGTTGCGTCGAATGGGACGCTGGCGCCGCGGCCGCCTGGGCGACCAGTATTGCCGAGTAGTCGCGCCACAACGATCCGAGCGACTGACCGTACACCCCGCGAAACGCCCCGCTCCCGAACAGTGGCAGGCGACCGGCCGTCTCGGTGGCGAGCCGCCCGAGCGACGGGGCGCCGAAGCGGTCGACCAGATAGGCGTGGAAGCCAAGGCCGGAGGCATACGCTGCATGCCCGCCCGGCCAACGAACGAGTCCGCCGCTCGCACGGTCAAGTCCGAGCGTCATACCGTCGGCGGCAGGCACGCGCTCGATCGCACGGAAATCGCCGGCGTGCAGCCGGCCCTCGCCGGTGAGGGCGCTCTCCTCGAAGGTGGCAAGCCCCTCCACCTGCCACTGCGGCAACCAGAGGTTGGGGAAGGCGATGGCCGACCGTCCCAGCACGCCGCGGGCGAGACGCGGCCAGCCACGCGAGCGGTCGAGATGAACGATGTGGGTGTACTCGTGCGTGAACACGAGCCGGAGCCAGTCGTCGGTTCGCCCGATCAGGTCGGCGCCGGACGGCGCGGCGGCGTTGAGGAAGATGGTGTTGCGCGGCAACGGCGTGGCCCAGCCGTTGGCCGACTCAGACTGATCGGCAAGAATGACGTGCGTGCGCTCTGGCGGCGCCACGCCGAGGGCTCGCCCAACCTGGGTGCGCACGTCTTCGGCCATCGCTGCCAGGCGGGCAGCCAGCTGCTCTTCACCCTGGTGAAAGTAGATGGTGAAGTGCGCGGTCCGCACCTGGCGGAATCGCAGCTGCGGGTCGAGCAGGCCAGCGCCCCGTGCTGGCGAGGCCAGCAGGAACACCAGCGCCGCCACGACGAGAAGGCTAGTTCGTCGCGGCCGCAACCCGGGCAACATCCTTGAGGAAGTAGAGGTCGGCGAGCGGCGTGACGTGCACGCCCGTGAGGTTCCGTTGCGCAATGACGACGTTGGTCTTGTACCAGAGGCTGACGTAAGGCACGTCGCGGGCGATGAGTTGCTGGACCTGCGCGAACAGCGCGAGGCGGCGCGCCGGGTCCTGCGCGTCGCCGGCGGCGTCGAGCGCCGCGTCGACCTCGGGATTGCTGTAGCGGCCGCGGTTGAAGCCGGCGGGTGGGGCCTGCTTGGTATGGAAGACACGCCGCAGGATATCGGGGTCGGCGAGGGCGCCCGCCGTCCACTGCAGCGTGAACAACTGGAAGTTGCCGGACAACACGTCGGCGTACAACGTGGCGAATTCGTAGGTGCGCACATCGAGGTCGATGCCCACCTTACGAAGGTCCTGCTGGATGACCGACGACTGCAAGCGGTTGAACTCCGTGTTCGAGACCTTCAGCGTGAGCGTCAACCTGGGCGCCGGACCGTCGCCATCCGGGTCCCGGACGCCGGCGTCGTCGAGCAGCGCCATGGCCTTCGCCGGATCGTGCGCATAGCTCGGCAAGTCCGGTGCGGCCGCCCACGACAACGGCGACAGCATGCCCACGGCCGGCACGGCGAGACCGCGACGGAGATACTCGACGATGGCGGCGCGATCGATCGCATAGGCCAGTGCCTGCCGCACGCGCACATCCTTCAACTTGGCATCCTGCAGGTTCAGGCCGATGTACTGGTAGTCGACACCGGGGCCCTGCACGACTTGCAGCCGGTCGTCGGCGCGCATCTGATGCACGATGTCGGGCGCCAGATCGTTCACGACCATGTCGAGTGTGCCCTTCTTCAGTTCGAGCCCGCGCATCACATCATCGGGCACGATCTTCAAGATGAGGCCGCTGTTCTTGGGCGCACCGGCCCAGTAGTCGGTGTTCGCCGCCAGTTCCAGACGATCGTCGACGGCATACCGCACGAACCGATAGGGGCCGGTGCCCATCGGGTGCTCGCGCACGCCTGGTCCGGATCCTTTCTTCAGGATCGGCATCATGAGGTTGATCGGGAACGACGCGAACGGTTGTCTCAGTCTGAACACGACCGTGTACGGGTCGCGGGCCACGACGGACTGCAGTTCGCGGTATCCGCCCTTGCGGGGTGAGATGAAGGCCGGATCGAGGAACTGACCGAAGGTGAACACCACATCCTCGGCCGTCAACAGCGTCCCGTCGTGAAAGCGGATCCCGTGTCGAATTGTGGCGACGTAGGTGAGCGGATCGGGGTGCTCGAGCGACTCGGCGAGCTTCGGCACGACGCGCAGGTGGTCGTCGAGCTCCACGAAGTTGTCGAAGATGAGCTGATGGATCTTCTGCGACGCGTCATCGGTTCCGAAGCGCGGGTCGAGATTGTTCGGCCCGTTCGTCATGGCGACGATGATGGTGTTGGGGTCGTCGGCGGGGCGGTGCAGGCAGGCCGGTGTCGCCAGGGCCGCCGTCAGCAGCGCCAGCCTCGCCAGCCGACTCACGCCTGCGCTTCCTTTTTCAGTGCCGCCAGCCAGGTGAGCGCCTCGATCGGTGTCATGCGATCGACGTCGAGCGCCGCGATCTTGTCGCGCAGCAGATCGTCCACGATCGGCGCCTGGAACAGCCCGAGCTGTTGCTGCGAACTGTTGGGGGCCGCATTCACCGACGGGCGGCCGCCGCGGGTGAGCTCGTCGCGTTCGAGGGCCGTCAGGATTTCACGGGCCCGCTCGACCACCGAGCGCGGCAAGCCGGCGAGGCGTGCCACCTGAATGCCGTAGCTCCGGTCCGACCGGCCTGGTACGATCTTGTGGAGGAAGATGATGTCCTCCTTCCACTCGCGCGCGGCCACGTGATAATTCACCACGCCGGGCGTCGAGTCGGCCAGGTCGGTCAGCTCGTGGTAGTGCGTGGCGAAGAGCGTCTTGGGGCGCATTTTCGGGTTCGTCGCCAGGTGTTCGGCAACTGCCCACGCGATGCTGAGGCCGTCGAAGGTGGCCGTGCCGCGACCGATCTCATCGAGCACCACCAGGCTGCGCGAGGTGGCGGTGTGGAGGATGTTCGCGGTCTCCTGCATCTCCACCATGAAGGTGGAGTGGCCGCGGGCAATGTTGTCCGACGCACCGACTCTGGCGAAGATGCGATCGACGAGGCCAAGCTTCGCCTCGCGCGCCGGCACGAACGAGCCAGCCTGCGCCATCACGCACACCAAAGCCGTCTGTCGCAGGTAGGTGGACTTACCGCCCATGTTCGGCCCGGTCAGTACCACCAGTTGGCAGGCGCTGCCGTTCAGCGTGATGTCGTTCGGGACGTAGGCCTCACCGAGGCCGGCGGCGCGCCGTTCCACCACGGGGTGGCGCGCATCGACCACCGTCATCTCGTCGCCATCGTGGACGTGCGGCTTGATGTAGTTGTTCACCGCGGCGGTCTCGGCCAGTGCTGCGAGCACATCGATCGAGGCGATGGCGCGAGCGGCAGCCTGGATGCGCGGTGCTTCGGCGGCGACCGCCCGGCGCAACTCCTCGAACAGTTGCAGTTCGCGCTCGACAATCCGCGCATCGGCGCCGACCACCTTCTCCTCGTATTCCTTCAGCGCCGGCGTGATGTAGCGTTCGCCGCCTGCCACCGTCTGCTTGCGGTGATAGTCGACCGGCACGGCGCCGACGTTCGATTTGGTGATCTCGATGTAGTAGCCGGACACGCGGTTGTAGCGGATCTTCAGGTTCGAGATCCCGGTGCGCGTGCGCTCGCGCTCTTCCATCTCGGCGATGTACTGCTTGCCAGTGCGGCTGATGGCGCGCAGGTTGTCCACTTCCGGGTCACGGCCGTCGCGGGTGAAGCCGCCGTCGCGTGCAAGCACCGGCGGATCGTCGACCAGCGCCGACTCGATGCCGTTGCGCACATCGGACAGATCGTCGAGTTGCGAGGCCAGCGAGCGCACCAGCGGCGCCTGGAGGTCGGTCAGCAGCGTCCGCAGGCGGGGGATGAGCGAAATCGATTGCCTCAGCCCGACCAGATCGCGCGGGCCCGCCGTGCCCATAGCCGCCTTGGCCACGAGACGCTCGAGGTCCTGGACGCCCTTGACGGCATCGCGGAACTTGCCGCGTTCAGTCGTGCGAAAGGCGAGGTCTTCCACGGCATCGAGCCGGTCGCGGATGGCGTCGAGCGACAGCAGGGGGCGCAGCAGCCACGAGCGGAGCAGCCGGCTCCCCATCGACGTCACCGTGCGATCGAGTTCGTCGAGCAGTGAGCCGTCGCGACCGCCCTCCGAACCTTCGACGATCTCCAGATGCCGGAGTGTGGTCGGGTCGATGAGCAGGGCGTCGGCACGCTGGCGGTAGGCAATCGCCCGCACATGCGCGAGATCCGCCTTCTGCGTCGAGCGCAGGTAGTGCACGAGCGCGCCTGCCGCGCAGACCGCCGCCGGCTTGCGATCGAGTCCGAAGCCTTCGAGTCCGCCGGCTTTCAGCTGATCGAGCAGCGCGCGCCGCGCCGCCTCCGGGTCAAACGCCCAGGCATCGACCGGAGTCATCGACAGGCCGGCATCGGCCAGTTGCGGCCAGGCGGCGGCCGCAGCCTGTTGCGTAGCGACGACGTCGAGCGCGCCGAGATCGCTCGGTACCAGCACTTCGCGCGGGCGAAGCACCATCAGTTCGTCGGCGAACGCCTGCAGGCCATCGGCGCCGAGGTACTCGGTGGCCGTGAACTCACCGGTGGAGACATCGAGCAGCGCGACGCCGAGCGTCGCGCGGTCCTTCACCTCGTGCCTGACGACCGCCATCAGGAAGGCCGGCTCACGGGCGTCGAGATAGCTGCTGTCGGTGAAGGTGCCGGGTGACACCACCCGCACGACTTCGCGCTTGACCAGCCCCTTGGCCTTCTTCGGGTCCTCCACCTGATCGCAGATGGCGACGCGGAACCCCTTTTTGACAAGGCGCGCGATGTAGGCGTCGGCTGCGTGAAACGGCACGCCGCACATGGGGATGCCGCCGCCGGAGGCGTCCTTCGAGCGGGAGGTGAGGGTCAGGTCAAGGGTGCGTGCGGCGAGCAGGGCGTCTTCATAGAACATCTCGTAGAAGTCGCCCATCCGGAAGAACAGGATGGCGTCGCGATGCGGCTGCTTGGCGTCGAGATACTGCCGCATCGCCGGCGTCGCCGACGTTGACATATCCGTGTAGTCTAACGCATGCGCGTACTGGCACTGGACACAACAACGCGCGCCGGCAGTGTGGCCGTGGTGGTCGACGGGATGGTGCTCGTCGAACGACCCGGAGACGCCGCGCGCCCCTATGCCGAGCGGCTCCCGGCCGAGTTGCTCGGCGCCCTGGCTGACGCGGGCCTGATCTCCGCCGATATCGACCTCTTCGTAGTGGCCTCGGGCCCTGGCTCGTTCACCGGCCTTCGAGTCGGCATTGCCAGCGTGCAGGGCATGGCGCTTGTTCACGGCAAGTCCGTCGCCGCGATCTCGGCGCTGCGCGCATTGGCCGAAGCGGCGGCGGTGGGACGACTGTCCGGGTGCCGCGTGGCGGCCTGCATGGACGCCTACCGCAAGGACGTCTTCACCGCCGTCTACGAGGTCACCACACCGGCCGCAGCGGGCGGGGTGACGACGCTCATCGCGGTGGAGGAACCGATGGTCGACCTGCCAGGGCGCACGGTGGACCGGTGGGCCACGCTGGGGACACCGACCGTGGTGTGCGGCGACGGGGTGCCGCTGTGCGCGGAACTCTGGGCGCCGGCAACGGAGGCCGTGCCGGTGCCGATGCTGGCCGGCATCCTCGGCCGCCTCGCCTGCGCGGGCGCCGACTCGGTGCTCATCGTGCCACCCGCGGGCGCGCACCCGCTGTACGTCCGGCGGCCCGACGTGGAACTGAAGCGCGAGGCCGACGCCGCCCGGTCATGATCGACGTCTTTATCCATCCGCTCAAGTCAGCGCGAGATATTGACGACATCCTGCGCATCGAAACGATCTCGTTTACGCGACCGTGGACTCGCGAGATGTATCTCGCGGAACTCGAACACGGCGACGTGTCGTTCTTCTACATCGCGCGCGACGCCGTAGGCGAGGCAATCGGGTTCTGCGCCTGGTGGCTCGTGCTCGACGAAGTGCACATCAACAACCTCGCCGTGCTGCCCGAGTACCGCAAGGGCGGCATTGCCACGGCCATCATCGAGCGGGTGCTCGGCGACGCCGCGCTGCGTGGCGCGCACCGCGCGACGCTCGAGGTGCGCCGCTCGAATGAGCCGGCGCTGGCGTTGTATCGCACGCTCGGCTTCACCGTTACCGGCACGCGCCGGAGCTATTACACGCACCCGGACGAGGACGCCCTCATCCTGTGGCGGGAACAGGCACCGCCGGGCCGAACTTGAACGGCTTCGCGGGCTGTGCTACGTTCGGCCCTAACAGGGTCGGTACGCTGGCGCTGCCGGTAACAGCTCACCGCACCGGGCCTGCCTTCAAGGAGGCGGACCATGAATGTCCAGACACAGGACCTCAAGGCACTGTTGCTGCAGTCGAACGAGGAATTCCATCAACTCGTCGATCAGCATCACGAACTCGAGGATCGCCTGAACCAGTTCCTCTCGAAATCCCACCTTTCCGAACCCGAGTTGCTCGAAGAAGCCGAACTCAAGAAACGCAAGCTCGTGCTGAAGGACCGCATGGAAGCGATTGCGCGCGACTACCAGGCTCATCACTGACAGCCCACGCCCCATCTGCCCTGAAGGGCAAGGGAAGCAGGCAGTTCCCTTGTCCTTTAGACTAGGGAGCAATGCTTCGTTTCGATCCCGCAGGATATCCCTTCATCGGCGTGTCGGTCGGGCTGGCTCTCGTGGCCGGCTACGCCGTCACGCCGTGGCTCACGCTCCCGTTCCTCGTACTCGCGGCGTTCTTCCTCTTTTTTTTCCGCGACCCTGAGCGCACGGCCGCCACGGGCGCCAGCGCCGTGCTGTCGCCAGCCGACGGACGCGTGCTCGTCGCCGGACCGGCCGTGCCCGGTGCGGCGCCGGCAGGGGAGTGGCAGCAGGTCAGCATCTTTCTCTCGCCGATGGACGTGCACGTGAACCGCGTACCGGTATCTGGACGGGTCACCAGCGTGTCGTACACGCCTGGCAAGTACTTGCCCGCGTACGCGCACGATGCCGCAACGGCGAACGAACGCAGCGAGATCTGGATTGACCACAACGGCCAGTCGATCGTCGCGCGGCAGATCGTCGGGCTTCTCGCGCGCCGCGTGGTGTGCCGGCTTACCGAGGGCGCCATCGTCCGCGCCGGCGATCGCTACGGCGTGATGAAGTTCGGCTCGCGCATGGACATCTTCCTGCCCACGACAGCGGAGATTGTGGTCGAGGTCGGGGCAGTTGTGCGCGCCGCGGAATCGGTAATCGCGGTGCTACACTGAGCCCCCGGACCCTGATGAGCACCCCGCACCCCGCGCCGACCGAGACCGGCACCCGTCTTCTGCGCCGCTCGCACGACAAGCGCCCCCGCCTGCGACGCGGAGTGGCGCTGCTGCCCAGCCTCTTCACCATGGGCAACATGTTCTGCGGCTACTCGTGCATCATCTATTCGCTGCGGGGCGACTTCGAGAGCGCGGCGCCGTACATCGGCATCTCGATCGTGCTCGACATGCTGGACGGCCGCATTGCGCGGCTCACCGGCACCTCGAGCGAGTTCGGCGTGCAGCTCGACTCGCTGGCCGACGCGATCTCGTTCGGCGTCGCCCCGGCGATCCTGTCCTACGCCTGGGGGCTGGCGCCGCTCGGACGGCTGGGCATGTTCTCCGGCTTTCTCTTCGTGAGCGGCGCGGTGCTGCGCCTGGCGCGCTTCAACGTGCAGAGCGCAGCCGGCGGCGACAGGCGCTATTTTGTCGGGATGCCGAGTCCGGCTGCCGCAGGTGTGCCCGCGGCAACGGTCTACCTGTTCTCTGGGGGGCTGACCGACTATCGCGCCGCGCTCGGCGCGCTGGCGATGGTACTGGTGCCGGCGCTGCTGATGGTGAGCACGATCCGCTTCCGCAGCTTCAAGACCCTCGACCTGCAGATGCGCCGCCCCTACACGGTGCTGTTCCTCGTGGCCGCTGGCCTGATGGCCGTCGCCACACATCCGCGCATCGTCCTGGTCGGCATGGCCTACACCTACCTGGCGTCGGCGTTCATCGGCATGGCAATGGCGCGCTTCCGGCACCGCGGACAGCCGCAGCCCGCGGCGGCATCCGTGCCGACGCCCACGCTGGACGCGGGCGCGGACGCGGCCCAACCTCAGGCCGCGCCCACTCCGTCGGCGTCGTCTACGACTTAGCCGGGCCCGGTTTCGTCGTCGCGAATCGGCGCTCCTGGCCTGGCAACCGGTCGTCGCTCGCGGCAGCTCCCATCCAGGCCGGATACTCCGGCGCCAACCGGCTCACTTCGTCCAGCGCCTTCGCCTCCTCGGGCGCGAGCGCCAGGTCGACCGCCTTCAGGTTGTCCTCGAGTTGATCGAGCCGGCGGGCGCCGATGATGACGCTGGTCGTCACCGGTTGCGCGAGCAGCCACGCAAGCGCCACCTGCGCCACGCTCGCGCCGCGCGCATCCGCGATCACCTTCAGCGCGTCGATGATGGCGAACGCCTTGTCCTTGTTCACCGGCGGAAAGTCGAACGAGGCACGGCGAGCGGTCTCGTCGCCGCCCGTGCGGGTGAACTTTCCGGACAGGAAGCCGCCGGCGAGCGGACTCCAGACGAGCAGGCCAAGGTTCTGGTCCGTGATGAGCGGCACGATCTCGCGCTCGAGGTCGCGACCGGCCAGCGAGTAGTACGACTGGGTGCAGCGGAAGCGTTCGAGATGCTGCTCCTTCGAGATGGCAAGCGCCTTCATAATCTGCCACGCGGCGTAGTTCGAGCAGCCGATATATCGCACCTTGCCCGCGCGCACCAGGTCGTCGAGCGCGCGGAGCGTATCCTCGAGATTGGTGAGCGCGTCGAAGCGATGCACCTGGTAGAGGTCGATGTAGTCGGTGCCGAGACGCTGGAGGCTCGCGTCGACCGCCTGCATGATGTGCAGGCGTGACAGGCCAACATCGTTGGCGCCTGCGCCCATGCGCCCGCGCACCTTGGTGGCCAGCACCACCTGCTGCCGCCGGCCGGCGAGCGATTTACCAAGTAGCGTCTCCGACTCGCCGAGCGAGTAGACGTTCGCAGTGTCGATAAAATTGATACCCGCATCGAGCGACCGATGCACGATGCCGTCAACGCCAGCCTGATCGAGCCCGGCGATCACTTCCCACATGCCGCCGCGGCCGCCAAACGTCATCGCCCCGAGACACAACTCCGACACGAACACGCCTGTATCCGCCAACTGCCTGTACTTCATCGGTCCCCCTCACTCGGATTGTGCGGCGGTTCGCCTCGCGACCAGCGCGCCGCGCACGTTCATCACGCCCGTCGTCAGACCACGACGGGCAGCCTCATCGTTACGGTCGTACCCGTGCCGCGCTGGCTTCGCACCTCGATGGTGCCGCCGAGCAACTCGACGTTGCGCCTGGCAATGGTCAGCCCGAGCCCCGTCCCGGTGGCCTTGGTCGAGAAGTAGGGCTCGAAGATGCGGGCCAGGGCATCGGCATCCATGCCGATGCCGGTATCGGTGACTTCCACCGTCAGACGCGGCGACGCCGTGGCGGCCTCGTCGGCGAAAGTCCGCAACGTCAACGAGCCACCGCCGGGCATGGCATGGAGCGCGTTCTCCATGATGTTGGTCAGGGCGCGAGCGAAGAGCGTCCGGTCGATGAACGCGAGCGGCAGCCCAGGCACGGCCTCGACGTGGAACGCCACGCGGGCGCCGATGCGGTAGGGTTCGACGACCTCATCGAGCAAGGCGACGAGGTCGGTCGGCTCCGGCCGGGCGGTGGGCGAGGACGCGAAGCTCGAGAACTCGCTCGAGATCTGACGAAGTAACGTCACCTGCGACAGGATGGAGGCGACGCACTCATCGAGTACTGGCGACAGCGGTCGTCCCCGGTCGATGTTCACGCGCTGGGCGTGCTCGGCAGACAATTGGATTGGCGTCAGCGGGTTCTTGATGTCGTGCGCGACCTGGCGCGCCATCTCGGCCCACGCCTCGAGCCGCTGGGTCCGCTCGAGGTTGGCGCGCTGCTTCTTGAGGTCGTCTGCCATCCGGTTGAAGTCGTCCACCAGACGACGCAGTTCATCCGAGGAGGTCGCCGCGACGCGCGCGTCGAGGTCGCCACGCGCAATACGCCGCGTGGCGCGTGTGAGACGGTTCACCGGGTCGGCGATTCGTTCGGCCATCCAGTAGCCAAGTGCCGAGCCGAGCAGCACGAACAGCACCGCCGCCGACAGCACCCGGCGATCGATCTCGTCGATCTGCTCCTCGATCTCGCGCTGCCGCAGCGTCTGCGGCACGGTCACAATTCCTTCCCGAGCACCGGCGCGCACCGGCGCGGCCGCCACCAGATATCCGGACGAGCCGCCAAGTTCTTCGACGACGACGGTGGTCGGGAGGCGATCGAGGACAATCGCACGATAGACGTCGGCTGGCGTCCGTCCCGGCAGGAACCGGGACGCGAACAGCGGACGCACGCTCGTGGCGCGCAGGCGCGGACCATCGAACAGGTTGACGTCCTCGTCGATCGCGCGGCGGACGAGCAGCATGAACTCGTCGTCAATCCGGTCGAGCGAACCGGCGCCTCGCTGCTGCAGCGCTACGTAGTCCTCGATCAGGCGCTGCGCCACGGTGGCGGTCTTCACCGCCGACTCCTCCACACCTGCGCGGAACTGCGTCGCGAAGTATGTGCTGATCGCCAGTGCCAGCACGACGACCGGGACCACCGCCGCGGCGACGAACGCGATGAACAGCTTGCGATAGAAGCTCGAGCGAATCTCGCGCAGCAGCGCGCGTCCGCTGGCCGGCCTCTGCGAGGTGAGCATGTTGAACACGGTGGCGCCGACAACCAGCAGCGCGTAGAGCACACCACAGAAGAACACGAGTTCGCCGAGGTTGATGAGGTGGCCGAACCAGGTGACGATCGGGTAGCCAAGCGCGTAGATGCCGCCGCGATCGTTGAAGAAATACACGCGAAACGCCTCGCCGCCGCGATCGACCCGCCGCCAAAGGGCGTCGCGTGACGCCGTCATCTGGCGGAACACCTCGTCGCCAAGCGGCCACACCTTCGCGCCCGACGCGTAGAGCGGCGCGCGGCTCCAGCCATAGAACGCCAGTTCCACGTCGCTGCCGACCGAGGGCTGGGGTTCGTCGGGCGGGCGCGGCATCAACGACTCGAGGTACGGATTGGGTGTCGACGCAAACGGCAGCGCGCGGTAGTCGAGACGCGCGCGCACCACAACGCCGCCAACACGCCGTCGATCGACGCAGATCGCCCGGCTCGCGCGCAGGACATTGCGCAGGGTGGAGCCGAAGGGCGACACCTCCTCGAATAGTTCCCAGTCGCTGCACGAGCCGCCGCGATATTCGGCGGCGCCGTATTCAGGTAGATCGAGTGCGAAGCGACTCACGAGGCGCCCGTTCGGACCGTACAGTTCCACGGCCGACGTCGTGCGAGTGCGCGCCAGCTCCGTCTGCGACCAGACGATGAAGGCGCGGTCGGTCGTCGGGGCCGCATCCTCGGACGAGCTGGTGACGAACTCGGCAAGTGCCGTCGTGCCGTCGATGGCCTCGAGCGCCTGCGGCAACCGGCGCAGTTGCAGGTCTTCACGCTGGCTCGCGACCAGCGGCGCGAACTGCGACGCCACCATTCGTTCTTTCGAGGCCACCGAGTAGGCATCGAGCGACGGATACAACGCGACGGCCGGCAGCACCAGTCCGAGGAAGAAGAGACCGAGCCGCGACGCCTGCGAGGCCCGGCGGGCGGCGCCCCTGGGACGAGAGAGCAGCACGGCAGCAAGCCCGGCCGCTCCAACCACCAGCGTCAGCGGGCGAAGCGGCATGGCCGCCGTGTCCGCGCGGTTGAACAGCGCCAGCACCGCGAGCGCACCTGCCGCGGCGGACACCACCACCAGCGCGCGCCGCAGCGGTTGCCGCGTCGTGCGCCAGAGAATGGCTGGAAGTCGGAGGATGCCGGCCGCGCCCCACACCACCGCGGCGTGCAGCAGCAGCAGCCCGCCGACACCGCCCACACGCGAAAGGTCGAACGGATGCAGCGAGAAACGCAGCAGGTCCTGCGACGACTGCGCGGCAATGCCGGCCAGCACCCCTTCGTAGCGCCAGAGCACCGCCGCCGTGACCGCCCCGGCCGCCGCAAAACCCAACACCGTCACCAGCGTGGCCAGACGCTCGTTCGTCCGCAACCGCACCCGCGGTCGTGAGACGCGGCGTTGCTCCATGGTGTCGAGTGCCGTCCAGACGAGGGCGGCCAGAAGCAAGGCGTCGGGCAGCAGCTCCACCGGCCCCGCCTGAACGGCACTCACCAGCGGTTCGAACGCCAGTCGAAGCAGTGCGCGTCCGGCGATGAGGATGCCCACTAACCCCAGTGTGGCAGCGCCGAAGGCGCCAGGCCGAGCCGTGTATCGCCGCAACTCGAGCACAGGCGCCGCGCACAACAGCAGCGTGAGCGCCAGTACTCCGATCACCGAGGCGCGGATCGAGGCACGCCACCGCGCGCGGACGGCGCCGAGGTCAGTGGGCGAGACGTCGGCTTCCGCGAGGACGGCGCCGGTCGCCGACGTGATGGCAAACGCGTAGGGCGGGGTGGGCGGCGCCAGCCCGGGCGTCGCACGCAGGTCGACATCGACCACCGAGGTCGGCAACCGGAACGTATCCGATGCCGGCGACGCCACGTCGGTGCGCTCGACCACCAGTTGTTCAGCGACGACGACGGCGAGCGCTGGCCCGGTTGGGCGTGCCGGATCAGGCACTGGCTCGACGCGCACCAGACGCGGCCCAAGCGGATCGAGCGACACGAACAGGCTACCAGGAGCTTCGAGCCGATCCCGTGGCACGTCGGACACTCGCCCGGCCCAGGCCAGCGGAGTGCCCCGCGGGCCAAACACGGTAAGTCCGGCGCTGCCGGCCAGATCGGGCGTCAGCTCGGAAGCGAGTGTCTGGAAGAGCGTGCGCGATGCGGCGGTGTCGCGTAACGCCCCGGCGAGGGCGGCCGGATTGGCGCGGACGCGCTCAGCCCGCGCGGCGAGCGCGTCGGCCGTGTCGGCGAAGCGGCGGCCCAGTTCCTGCTGGATGCGCCTGACCGCGGCCTCATCCGTCGTGCCGAGGCGCGAACGCTCGACGAGCCATCCGCTCGCGCCGACGATCAGCGCCGCGAGCAGGCCGCCGATGACGATGCGCGCGATGGACCTCAGTGGAAACACGGGTGTTATAGTGACATCGAATTGGACCTGAAACCGCTGCTCAAACGAGGTGGATTGCTCGCCGCGGCCAACTGGCCGGTGATCGCCATCCAGTTCGCGGCGCAGACCACGTTCCAGGTGCTGCTCGCCGTGCCGATCATCGGTGCCGCCATCCTCGTGGCCGTCGTCCTCGGCGGCGATCTTGCGAACCTCCTTCAGGGCAGCATGCGCGAGATCTTCACCACGATTACCGACGCGCTCATGGCCCATCCCGTCGCGCTTGGCGCCTTCCTCGTTGCCTTCTTCGTCGCGTTGCTAGGCGGATCGGTGCTGATGTTCCTCGTGAAGGGCGGCACGGTTGCCGTGATGCTCGAGGCGAACGACCGGACGGGCGACATCGAACGTCGTCCGATCACGCTGACCAACGTGTCGGAAGCCGCCGCGTTCTCCATCCGCAAATACATCTCGGGATGCGGTCGCCTCTTCCGCCCCTACCTCAGCCTTGGCATCGGCCTGATGCTGGCGTACGCCGTCACGGCGACCGCCTATCTCGCCTTCATCGTCTATGGTTACCGGGCCGCCGGAGACGGCGTGCTGTTCATCGGCTGGACCTTCCTCGCGGCGATCGCCACCGTTGGACTGACGCTCTGGATTACGGCCATCAACCTGCTCTACCTGCTGCTGCAGATCATGATGGCCGCCGGGCACCAGACGCTCGGCGATGCGGTCCGCGAGGTGGCGCGCTTCGTCCGCGCCGAACTGCGGGAGTTGAGCGGCATTTTCTTCGTCGTGTTCGCCATGCTGCTCGCGGCGTGGCTCGCCTCATTCCTGGCCTGGTCAGGGGTCGGCTTGATTGCGTTCGTGCCGCTCGTTGGCCTCGCAGTCTTTCCGCTGCAACTGGCTGCGCTGCTGCTGCGCGGGCTCGTCTTCGAGTACATCGGCCTGACGGCGATGGGTGCCTACGTGTCGCTCTACCGGCGATACGCCGAGGCTGAAGCCGGGCGGGCCACCCAGGGCGCCTCGGTCGAGACGTCTTCGCTCCGTCCCGCGCACTGAACGACGGCCCGACGCTGGCGTGGCATCGCCGAATCGAATCAGCGGGGCGCGGGCGCGCCCAGTGGGGGAATGCCGCGTGCTGGAGGCGTTGCCGCTCCCGGCGGCTGCGCCGGCGCAGCTGGTACGGGAGCGGCCGTCACGGCACCTGGCAGCACCGGCATTTGGGTGTTCATCGGCGGGTCGATGAGCCTGCGCACGGCCAGCACGCGCGTGCCCGTCGCGATGTCGCGCGAGACGAGCACCACCTGCGGAACCCCGCGCACCTGGGTCACGAACGGCGATGCCGCCAGTTCGCCGGGCGACGTGATGTCTCCGGCAGGGGAGCCGTCCTTCATGGCGAACGCCGACACCTTCGGGGCTAGCCCGCTCACCAGCAACAGATCGCCGGCCCGTACCACGCCTCGGGTCGGCCGGCCCGGCAGCGCCCGTTTCCAGCGCTGGGCACCCGATTTCCGATCCAGGGCGCGCAGCACGTTGTCGCGCGACACGAAGTAGACACGTGAGCCGTCGGTGACCGGCGCGCCGATGACATCCGCTCCCGTGCGCCAGCGCCAGGCGATCTCGCCGGTTGATGCCCCGAGGCAGTAGAGATAGTTGTCGTCGGAACCGACGTAGATACGATCGTCGGTGGCCAGCATGTCGTTGGGTGGGCCTCCGAGCCGGCGCGACCAGATGCGCCTGCCCGTCGCGACATCGAGCGCCACGACGAGGCCGTCCTCGAGCGCGACGTAGAGCCGGTCGGCCGCCAGGGCCGGGGCCGCGTGCACCCGCAGCTCCAGTGGTTGCCGCCAGATCACGTCGCCGTCAGTGGCGCGGAGCGCGAACACGGTCCCGGACGCCTCGGCCGCGATCAGCCAGCCGTTATCCCAGACGAGCGGCACCGCGAACTCCACGGCGAACGGCACCCGCCAGGCGACGACGCCCGTGTCCTGCCGGCGCGCGGTGATCGCGTTGGGCTCGGCCAGGAACACCAGGCCGTCGCCCGTGGCCGGCACGAACAGCGGGTGGGCCGGCACCGTCCAGACCGCGCCTCCTGTCAGAAGATCGAACGCCATCAAGCGGTCGCCTTCGACCGGGACGAATGCCCGGCTGCCGGAGGCGGCAGGCGGCGCCAGCATGACGGCGTCGAGCGGGTTGTTCCAGGCCGGAACCAGAGGGAACAGGCGCAGCTCGGCCGGCCTCGCGGATTGTGCGTGGAGCGAGGCGGTCAGGAGCCCTGAGAGGACAATTGCACTACAAGATGTTGTGACCCGGTGCACGTTGCACCGCTTATAATAGCGTTGTTTCTTTTCCGGATTCCCGACGGACTCACGCGAGTCCGACTTCGCCACACAGCAGGCCCTTCGTGAGCCATCAAACCATCATCGTTCTCGACTTCGGCTCGCAGTACACGCAGCTCATCGCACGTCGCTTGCGTGAGCTGTCTGTCTATTCGGAAATCTGGCCGCCAACGACCCCGATCGAGACGATTCGAAACCGGAAGCCGGCCGGCATCATCCTCTCGGGGGGGCCGAAGAGCGTGTCGGACCCTGGGGCTCCCGTCTGCGACCAGGGGGTTTTCGAGCTGGGTGTCCCGGTCCTCGGCATCTGCTACGGCATGCAACTCATGGCGCACCGGCTCGGCGGAACGGTTGCGCCAGCCGCTCATCGAGAGTTCGGCACGGCCACAATCCGGGTAGCCGAACAGAGCACCGCGGCCGTGCTGTTCGAGGATGTACCCGAGGAAATCAAGGTGTGGGCGAGCCATGGCGACTACGTGGCCGCGGCTCCACCGGGCTTCGTGGTTGCCGCGACGAGCGCGAATGCGCCGGTCGCCGCGATGGCCGACCCGAATCGTCGGCTGTATGCGCTGCTGTTCCATCCTGAGGTCGTCCACACCGAGAGCGGCCTCGAGATCATCCGCAACTTCGCACTCAGGGTCTGTGGCTGCACGGGCGACTGGACCATGCGCAAGTTCGTGGACGAGTCGGTGGCGCGGATTCGCGAGCAGGTCGGCGACGGCCGGGTCGTCTGCGGCCTGAGCGGAGGCGTCGACTCGACCGTGGCGGCGCTCTTGATCTACAAGGCGATCGGCGACCGCCTTACCTGCATCTTCGTCGACAACGGCGTGTTGCGCCTCGACGAGGCGAACCAGATCCGCACGCGCTTCGAGCGGCTCCAGTTACCGCTGGTCTTCACCGACGCGGCCGATCTGTTCCTCGATCGGCTGGCGGGCGTCATCGATCCGGAAACCAAGCGCAAGATCATCGGCAACACCTTCATCGACGTGTTCGAGGTGGAGGCGCACAAGCTCGGGCAGGTCAACTTCCTCGGCCAGGGTACGCTCTACCCCGACGTCATCGAGTCGGTGCCGGTCGTCGGCCAGTCGTCGGTGATCAAGAGCCATCACAACGTCGGCGGACTGCCCGAACGCATGCGCATGAAGCTGGTCGAGCCGCTGCGTGAACTGTTCAAGGATGAAGTCCGCGCGGTGGGTCGCGAACTCGGCCTCGAAGAGGAGTTCGTGGTCCGCCAGCCGTTCCCCGGCCCCGGGCTCGCGGTCCGCATCCTCGGTGAGGTGAGCCGTCCACGGCTCGAGCTGCTGCGGAAGGCCGATGCGGTCGTGTCGCAGGAAGTCCGGCGCGAGGGCTGGTACGAACGGCTGTGGCAGAGTTTCGCCGTGCTGCTGCCGGTGCAGAGCGTCGGCGTGATGGGCGACGAGCGTACCTACGAGTACACCGTGGCGATTCGCGCCGTGGAGAGCCGCGACGGCATGACTGCCGACTGGGCCCGGCTGCCGCACGACCTGCTGGCTCGCATCTCGTCGCGGATCGTGAACGAGGTGCGCGGTATCAACCGCGTCGTCTACGACATCAGTTCGAAACCGCCGTCGACGATCGAGTGGGAATAGGACTGCGGCAGTAATGTCTGAGTTCGTCCACCTCCATCTGCACACCGAGTACTCACTGCTCGACGGCGCCTGCCGCATCGACGAGTTGCTCGACCAGGCGGTGGAGTTCAAGATGCCCGCCATCGCGGTCACCGAGCACGGGAACATGTTCTCGTCCGTGGTGTTCCACGACCATGCGCGGGCTCGCGGCCTGAACCCGATTCTGGGGTGCGAGGTCTACGTCGCGCCGGGCGACCGCCGCACCAAGAGCGGCGTGCCGGGCGAGACGCAGAACCACCTGGTGCTGCTGGCCGAGACGAACGAGGGCTATCACAACCTCATCAAGCTGGTGTCGTCGGGTTACACCGAGGGGTTCTATTACAAGCCGCGCATCGACAAGGAACTGCTGGCGCAGCATGCCAAGGGTCTCATCGGCCTGAGCAGCTGCCTGAAGGGTGAGGTAGCTGAAGGGCTGTGGCACCACCAGGAGAAGAAGGCGGTCGAGGCCGCTGCGGCGTACCGTGACATCCTCGGCCCTGGCAACTTCTTCCTCGAGATGCAGTGGCACGGCATCGAGGACCAGCGCACGGTGAACGCCGGCCTGCCGGCGATCGCACGCGACCTGAAGCTGCCGCTCATCTGCACGAACGACGTCCACTACCTGCGCGACACCGATGCGCACGCGCACGACGTGCTGCTCTGTATCGGCACCGGCAAGGGTTTCAACGACCCCAAGCGCCTGCGCTACGACGCCAAGCAGTTCTTCCTGAAGACCGCCGAGCAGATGGCGGAGACCTTCAAGGATTTCCCCGACGCCGTCGCCAACACGATGCGTATCGCGGAGCGCTGCAACGTGCAACTGGCGAGCGGCGAGAACTTCCTGCCCGACTTCGACGTGCCGATCGGCTTCACCGTCGACAGCTACTTCGACCACGTCACGCGCGAAGGGTTCGCGGCGCGCTTGCCGCGCCTGCAGCAGTTGAAGGAACAGGGGCTGCTGCGCCACACCATCGACGAGTACGAACGCCGCCTGGCGTACGAACTCGACATGATCAAGCAGATGAAGTACCCGGGGTACTTCCTGATCGTATGGGACTTCATCCGTTATGCGCGCGAGCAGGGCATTCCGGTCGGGCCTGGCCGCGGCTCGGCCGCCGGCAGCCTCGTCGCCTACTGCCTGCGCATCACCGACGTCGACCCGATCGACTACGACCTCATCTTCGAGCGCTTCCTGAATCCGGAGCGGGTCTCGCTGCCCGACATCGACATCGACTTCTGTGAGCGTCGCCGTGGCGAGGTCATCGAGTACGTCACGCGCAAGTACGGGCGCGAGAACGTCGCGCAGATCATCACCTTCGGGACGATGAAGGCGAAGGCCGTCATCAAGGACGTCGGCCGCGCCCTCGAGTGGACCTTCGCCGAAGTCGACAAGGTCGCCAAGCAGATCCCGCCGGCACTGGACATGACCCTCGACAAGGCGCTCGAGGAAAATCCGGTGCTCAAGGAGATGGAGGCGACCGACCCGCGGGTGAAGGAACTCTTCGCCGTAGCGCGGCGCCTCGAGGGGATGACGCGGCATGCCTCCGTGCACGCCGCCGGCGTCGTCATCGCGCCGAAGGCGATTACCGAGTACGCGCCGCTCTACAAGGGAGCGCGCGACGAAATCGTGACGCAGTGGTCGATGAAGGAGATCGAACGAGTCGGTCTCCTGAAGATGGACTTTCTCGGGTTGAGCACGCTGACGCTCATCTACGACTGCCTGGCCGAAATCAAGCGGACGGTCGGCGTCGAACTCGACATCGACACCATCCCGCTCGACGACCCGCGGTCGTACCAGGTGTTCCAGGACGGGCAGACCTACGGCATCTTCCAGTTCGAGAGCAGCGGCATGCGCGACATCCTGCGCAAGGCGAAGCCGCAGCGGCTCGAGGACCTCATCGCGCTGAACGCGCTCTATCGTCCCGGTCCGCTGCGCAGCGGTATGGTTGACGACTACATCGCGCGCAAGCAGGGAAAGACCGAGGTCGTCTACGAGGTGCCGGAACTGGAACCGGTGCTCGCCGACACCTACGGCGTCATCGCCTATCAGGAACAGGTGATGCGCATCTCGAACGTGCTCGCCGGCTTCTCGCTCGGCGAAGCCGACCTGCTCCGCAAGGCCATGGGCAAGAAGAACCCCGAGGTCATGGCGAGGATGCGGGGCAAGTTCGTCAAGGGCGCGGTAGAGAAGGGGCACCCAGAGAAGAAGGCCGCCCACATATTCGAACTGATGGAGCACTTCGCCGGATACGGCTTTAACAAGTCTCACTCCACCGCATACGCCTACCTGGCCTATCAGACGGCGTACCTGAAGGCGAACTACCCGTGGCACTTTGCGTCGGCCCTGCTCACCATCGAGTCGCAGAACACCGACAAGCTCGCCCTGTATCTCGGCGAGTGCCGCGAGCGCGGCATCCCGGTCCTGCCGCCCGACGTGAACGCCAGCGAACTCCGCTTCACGGTGGAGCCGGAGAGGGGCGTGCGCTTCGGACTGACGGCGATCAAGAACGTGGGCGAGGGCGCCATCGAGTCGCTGCTGGCGGTGCGCGCCAAACACGGACGCATCACCTCGCTCCACGCGCTCTGCGAGGAACTCGACCTCCGCCTCGCCAACAAGCGCGTGTTCGAGAGCCTGATCAAGGCCGGTGCGTTCGACGCGCTGGCCAAGGACGACCCGGCCACGGCTGCGCTGCCGACCCTGGCGCAGCGCCCGCGGCTCATCGCCGCCATCGACGCCGCCTGCGAACACGGGCAGCGCCACCAGCGCGACAAGAACGAGGGGCAGGCCCAGCTGTTCGGCGGCTTCGGCGGCGACGACTCCCACGGCGCCACTGAGCAGGTGCCGTTGCCGCCGGCGACGCCGTGGACCGAGCAGGAGCAGCTCGGATTCGAGAAGGAGACGCTCGGGCTCTACTGGAGCGGCCACCCCACCGACCGCTATGCCTCGGAGCTGAAGGAGTTGGGCGCGCGCACCACCGCCGACCTTGCCACCCAGGAAGTACGCGCCAAGTCGGATGAGTGGGGGCCCGGTGGCCGCAAGGCAATGGAGGCCGACACCGCGGTTGGCGGCGTCATCGCCACGATGCGTCCGCTGAAGACGAAGAAGGGCGACCGCATGGCCGTCTTCACGCTCGAGGACGCGCACGGCGGCGTGGAAGTGTTGTGCTTCCCGGACACCTTCCAGAAGTGCGGCGCGCTCATCGAGACCGGCGCCATGGTCCTCGTCCGCGGCAAGCTCGAGAAAGATGACGAGAATGCGCGCATCCTCGCGACCGAGATTGCGCCGATCGAGACGGTACGCGAGCGCATCGCCCGTGAGGTGGCCATTCGCGTGAAGGGACCGGCCGACCGTCAGGTATTCGAGGCGCTCGGCGAAATTTTCGCGCGCCACCGCGGCGATCGCCGCGTCACGTTCGACCTTGAACTGCCGTCGTCGCCCACGCGCCTCCGCGTCCGCGCCGACGTTTCGTCCACGATTCGCGTCCGTCCCTCGTCCACGCTGATTGCCGAAATCGAGCAGGTGACGGGCCAGGGATCGGTGTCGCTGCGGTGAAGCATGCCTCCTGAAACGCTCGAGTTCGAAGAACCGATCGGCGTCCTGATGAAAGAGATCGAGGCGCTCTCGATGATGCCGCGCACCGACGCGCGCCAGATTGAGATCGACTCGCTGAAGCGCCGGATCGAATCGATTCGCGGCGAGCTCTATCAACAACTGACGCCGTGGCAGCGCGTGCTGGTGGCGCGTCATCCCAGCCGGCCCGGCCTCGAGGATTACATCCAGCGGCTGTTCCCGGGGTTCATCGAGCTCCACGGCGACCGTCGTTTCGCAGACGACCATGCGATCATGACCGGCTTCGCCGAATACCGCGGGCAACCGGTGCTGCTCGTCGGCCACGTCAAGGGACGCGACACCAAAGAGAAGATCTTCCGCAACTTCGGCTACGCGCGCCCCGAGGGCTACCGCAAGGCGATGCGTGTCATGAAGACCGCCGAGAAGTTCCGCCGACCGATCATCGTGTTCGTCGACACGCCGGCCGCGTATCCCGGCATCGAGTCGGAGGAACGCGGCGTCGCCGAAGCGATTGCCGTCAATCTGCGCGACATGATGCTGCTGGAGACGCCGGTCATCGTCATCGTGAGCGGTGAGGGCGGCAGCGGCGGCGCGCTGGGGATCGCGATCGGGGACAAGATCCTGATGCAGGAGTTCTCGATCTACAGCGTCATCCCGCCGGAGGGCTGCGCCGCGCTGGTCTGGCGCGACTCGGGCAAGAAGGCGGAAGCGGCCGAGGCACTCAAGCTGACGGCGCCGGACCTGCTCGGGTTCCACATCATCGACGAGATCATCAAGGAGCCGGTTGGCGGCGCCCACACCGACCCCGACGGTGCCGCACGGGCCGTCGATGAAGCGCTACAGCGCGCCCTCGCGGAAATCTCCGCCCTCGACACTCAGACCCGCCTCGACCAGCGCTACAACAAGTTCCGCAACATGGGCCGTCTCGGCTTCGAGTTCGTCGAAGACGTCTAACCGGCGTCGTCGACGATGACGTCGACTCGAGAGCCAGCATCCACATGAACACAGCGACACGGGATCGATCGCGTTCGTCACACCTCAGGGGCCGGCGCTGATGGCGACTGTCGCTCCGCGATGGGACACCCTTGCCTGTGACGATGCCGCCGCGGAGCGGCTGGCGACGGCGCTGTCGATCACCCCGATTGTGGCGAAGCTGCTGTGCCAGCGTGGCCTTGGCGACCCGGAGCAGGCGCATCGCTTTCTCCATCCGTCGCTCGACCATCTGCACGATCCGATGGCACTCGCCGACATGGGCGTGGCGGTGGAGCGGATTCTCGGCGCTATCTCACGGCGCGAGCGCATTGCCATCCACGGTGATTACGACGTCGACGGCGTCACCTCGACGGTGATCCTGCGGCGCGCGCTCGAACTGCTCGGTGCCGACGTGACGCATTTCATCCCCGAGCGCCTGCGCGATGGCTACGGCCTGCAGCCGGCGTCAGTGGACCGGCTCCACGCGGACGGCGTGGCGCTGATCATCTCGGTTGACTGCGGCATTCGCGGCGCCGATGCCGCGCTGCGCGCCAAGGCCCTCGGCGTCGACCTGATCATCACCGACCATCACGAGCCCGACGCCGAACTGCCCGAAGCGCTGGCCGTGATCAATCCGAAGCGGGTCGACTGCACCTATCCGGACAAATACCTCGCCGGCGTCGGTGTGGCCCTCAAGCTGGTGCAGGAGCTCTGCCGCCGGAGCGGACGCGAGGCCTGGCTCCCGGGCTTCATCAAGCTCGCGGCCATCGGCACCCTCGCCGACGTCGTACCGCTGGTGGGTGAGAACCGCGTCATTGCCAAGGTCGGCCTCGATCTCCTGACGAAGGGACCGCACAAGGTCGGGTTGCGCGCGCTGCTGGACGTATCTGGCCTGACCGGCAAGACCATCGACAGCTATCACATCGGCTTCATGCTCGCGCCCCGCGTCAATGCGGCCGGCCGCATGAGCACGCCCGACCTTGCGGCCCGCCTGTTGCTGGCGAACGACGAGTCGATGGCCGAGGAAGCGAAGCTGCTGGCGCAGCAACTGGACGCCGAGAACGTCCGCCGCCAGGCAGAGGAAGCCGAGATTACTGCGGCGGCGAAGAAGATTGTGCAGACCGACCCAGAGGTGGGCGCGCGGTCGGTTCTGGTGGTCGCGGGCGACGGCTGGCACCGCGGCGTCATCGGCATCGTCGCCTCGAAGCTGGTCGATGCCTTCCACCGTCCCGCTATCGTGTTGTCGATCGAGGACGGCGTCGCGCACGGGTCATGTCGCAGCATCCCGCACTTCGACATGCTGGCGGCGCTCGAGGCGTGCGCCCCCGTCTTCATCCGCTTCGGTGGTCACAAGCAGGCGGCCGGACTGACGATGGACGCGTCGCGTGTGCGCGAGTTCCGATCGACCATCAACGACCGGGCCGAGGGGTTGCTCGGACCCGAACAGCTGATGCCGCGCCTGCGCATCGACGCCGACCTCGGGTTCCGCGCCATCACCGCCCAGGTGGCGGCCGGGATCGCCTCGCTGGCACCCTTCGGGGCCGGTAATCCGAAGCCGATCTTCGCCGCGCGCGGGGTCGAGGTGATTGACGGCCCCCGCAAGCTCAAGGAACGTCATCTGAAGATGTCGCTCCGCCAGGACGGCCGCGTCTTCCGCGCCGTCGCGTGGCGCGCCGCCGAGAAGCAGGAACAGATCGTCGGGAGCAAGTCGGGACTCGACGTGGCGTTCTCGCTCGAACACAACCAGTACAACGGCGAGACCTACCTCGAGTTGACGCTCGCCGACATCAGGCCCTCACAGCCATGAGGTGGCAGCGGATCGCACGGCTCGTGCTGGCGATCGTCGGCATTGCCTTCGCCATCGGCGTCGGCATGAGCATGAAGCGCCGGACCACGCCGCAGTCGCAGCCGCCGGTGCCGCGGACGGACCCGACAGCGGTCGTCGAGTCCGAGGGCGGCAGCACCGTGCGCATCAACGGCGAACGCGAGCAGGGGGTGCTGACCTATGAGCGGCTGCTAACCTACGCCAACGGCGCCACCAAGATGATCGGCGTCACCATCACCAGCGACCGCAACGGCAAGACCTTCGTCGTCAAGGGTGCCGAGGGGCAGGCCGGCGAGAACGAGTCGTCGATGGAGCTGACCGGCGGCGTCACGCTCGAGGCGAGCGACGGCATGAGGGTGGCCGCCGAACGGGCGACCTACGCGCGCAGCGAGAACCTGGTGCGCATCCCAGGCGCGGTCACCTTCTCGCGCGGCCGCATGAGCGGCAGCGGCATCGGCCTCGATTACAACTTCGCGCAGGACGTCATCGTCATTTCCGATCGGCCCGTCATCAAGGTCGCCGCCGACGAACGCGGCGGCGACACGATGTTGCTGTCAGCCGGGGCGCTGGAGTTCAGGCGACTTGAAAAGCTTATACGCCTCGATCGCGGCGCGACGATCGCGCGCGACCGGCAGACACTCGTCGCCGACCTCGCCCTTGCCCACCTGACGGAGGACGAACATCTCGAATTGCTCGAGCTACGCAGCAATTCGCGCATCACCGGCGAGCCGGGCGCGGCAGGCGGACTGCAGACGCTGTCGGGGCGCGACATCGACCTGCACTACAACCCGCAAGGGCCGACCCTGCA
>JAYTXA010000015.1:0-21730 GCA_043743165.1 Acidobacteriota bacterium | reverse complement strand
CTGCCCCATCCACGAATCGACCGGGGCCGGTCCCGGATCCTTCAGGTAGATGTTCCGGACCGCCCCCGCGTACTGATACGCGAAGAAGATGGCGCTGTTGCTCTGGAAGATCTGGAACGGGTGCGGCATGTAGGTGGCGCGCGGCACGCCCGGCAGGTAGCACTTCACCTCGGGGTCGAGCTGCGACCAGTTCTCGCGGTTCTTGTTGCGCTGCACCAGCGCCTCGGGCGTGTACGGAAGCTCTCCGCCTTCCACCACGCCCATGCCTGGTGGCACCGCGGCGACTGCGCCCATCGCAAGCACGGGCGGCGCGGGCACCGGACCGTACGGTCCCTGACGTGTCTGCAGCGCCGGACGCGCCATGTGCATCTCGACGTCGTAGTTGGCTTCGTTCAGCGCCTGCCAGATGCCGTTCAGGTCGGGATGGCCGTCGGCACCGCGTGGCGCGCGGTACCCGGGGGCCGGCTGGCCGGCAACGGGCGCAACGGCCATGAACACGAACGCCGTGAGCGCGGCTCCGGCGGCCGCGGTGAGCAGACTACGAAACCCTTGAGGCATCAACGTGATATCCCTTCCGCGGAGGACTATACGGCATACACGTATCGTGTCAAGACGACCGCGGCACGGCGACCTGCGCGAGCAGGCGGTCCACCGTCGCTACGACCGTCTGCCACCGGTAGTGCTGGTCGACGTAGGCGAGTCCCTGCTGCCCAAGTGTGCGCGCCACGTCCGGCCGTTCGAGCAGGTACGACAGGCACCGCGCGAACTCGTCGTAGTTACGATAGAACAGCGCGCCGTTGGCTCGCTCGGCCTGCCCCTTCAGCACCGCGCAGTGTCCGTTCACCACCGCCGGCAGCCCATGGTTCCACGCTTCGAGCAGCACCAGACTGAGGCTCTCGAAGCGCGACGGCATCGCCAGCAGGCGCGCCCGCTGCAGCAGCGTCTCCCTCGTCGGATCGTCAACGAAGCCGAGGTAACGCACGTCCTCGTGCGCCGGCAGCGGCATGCTGGCGGGCCCAGCCATGACGAGCTGTACCGGCCCCGGCAGTTCCGCCTTGAAGCGGATGAAGTGCTGCAGCAGGTCGGCGCACCCCTTGTTCGGATCGATGCGCCCCAGATAGAGCACGAACGGCTCGCGCACCCCGAGGGCGCAGAGATCGACCGTCGGCGCCGTGCGCGCCGGATCGAGACCGGAGCCGATGATGACGGACGGCGGCGTGGCAGTGCTCATGCGGCGCTCGACGAGTTCCTGCTCTTCGGGCGTGAGGAAGATGTATCCGGCCGGGCGCGCAAAGAAGCGCTCGAGGATCGACAGGCGGATGACCGGGTCGTCCTCAGCCGTTGGCACCAGCACCGCGCGGTCGGCCACCTCGGGCAACCCGAAGAAGACCTCGGCGTAGCGGAACGCCCAGAACAGCACCACGTCGAACTCGCGCCCGTGCGCACGCAGGTAGTCGACGAGACCTGGCAGGTCCGGTCCGTTCTGGCGGAACCACTCTTCCTGTTCGGCGTCGCTGGCCAGGCCGCTGAATGCCAGCTCGCTGACCTCGGCAAACCGGTGCAGCGACCGCTGGCGCGCGGCCGCGAAGCGCTTCACTTTCAGCGAGCCAAGTATCGAATCGCCAGGCTCGAGTTCGTTGCGCCACGAGATGTGATTGCGAGCGCACGACGTGAGGATAGTGACGTCGTGATGCGCGGCCAGATGGTCGGCCACGTGGCGGCAATGGGCTTCGGAGCCGCCGGCAATGTCGGCGCCGAAGCGGTGAACGACGCAGGCGAGCTTCATCGACGGCTCACGCGGCGCCGGTCGGACTGGTGCCGGCCTGGTCGGCGTGGGCGGAGCCGGCCTCCGACGCGGCCCTCGCACTCCCGCCCGCCATGGCCTGGCGCAGTCGGGCGTTCTCGATCGCCAGTTCCTCGATGCAGGCGAAGAGCACGGTGTTGATCCGGCGCTGCTTGCGGAAGTTCTCGAGGCTGTACTCGTAGAGCCAGCGCATCAGCGGCAGGAGCACCTTGCGCTTCGCGGCAATGATCCAGCCGCCGAGTGCCGGGCGATGGCTGGCGTAGGTGAGGTGAAGGGCAAGGTTCCAGTCGGCGTCACTGCTGAGGAAATCGGGAAGCAGCAGCGCGTCGTGGTCGCGCGCGTCGATGGCGCGGCGCAGCACGGCGTCAACGCCGGCATACACTGCCGGGTCGCGATACTCCCCCGCGCCGCCACGCGCCAGCAGACGCTTGCGCCTGGCGTGGCGCACATCGTCTTCAATCGCGCGCATGAGGTCCTTCACGTCGACGGACATGACGGGCATTATAGGTCTTCACCCGGCGGCTGCGGTGCGGCGGGGCCAGCAATGCCAGCTGAGAGGCGGCGGTCACTGAGGCGGCCGTCTCCGTCTTTGACGTATCTACGTCTCTGACGTATATTACGAAGCGAGCGTGCTGACATTTATCGAGACCACACTATTCACGTCGCTGGTTGGTCAGTATCTGTCCGACGACGAATACGCCGCGCTGCAGCAGGCATTGACGGCCAAGCCCGATACGGGCGACGTGATTCGTGGGTCGGGCGGAGTTCGCAAGCTTCGCTGGGGAGTCGCCGGCCGCGGCAAGCGGGGCGGGATTCGGGTCATCTACTACCTGCGGTCACAACGGGGAGAAGTGTGGATGCTCACGCTCTACGCGAAGAACGAGGCGGACAGCATCCCAGGGCACGTCTTGAAGAAGATCAAGGAGGAACTCGATGGCGGCACCTAGGCGGAATGTCGGGCTGGAAATCCTGCACGGGCTCCGTCAACTCAAGCGGGGCGAGCATGGCCGCGTCTCGACGGTGCCGTCGGTCGCAGCCATTCGGGAAGGGACGGGACTGTCGCAACTGCGGTTCGCCCAACTCCTCGGCGTCTCAGTTCGCACGCTGCAGGAGTGGGAGCAGGGCCGACGGGCGCCCTCCGGCGCCGCGCGGACGCTGTTGCTCATCGCCGCCAAGAACCCGCGCGCGCTCGTCGATGTCGCGTAGACGCCGAGGAAGGAGGGGAGGGGCGGGACGGGCAGGCGGGAACGATTGCGCTCGTCCTCGAACTCGTCGAAGGTCCCACGCTCGCGGACCGCATCGCGGATGGTCCCATCCCACTTGACGAGGCGCTGCCGATCGCGAAGCGAATCGCGGAAGCGCTCGAAGCCGCCCACGAGCAGGGGATCATCCATGGCGACCTGAAACCCGCCAACATCAAGGTGCGCGCCGACGGCACCGTGAAGGTGCTCGACGTCGGCCTGGCGAAGGCCTTGGGTCCGGCTGAAGTGAAGCGCAGAAGCCGGACGCTACGTGCGCGAGGGCGACGACGGAGCCGATCACGCTGCTGATGAACTGGAACCCCGAAGCGAAGCAGTGACGTCTGACCGCATCATGCGGTCGCAACAGACGGATGGCAGCAGCGCAACGATGGTCCAAAGCTCCACGACATGGATATCTCCCGTCGAGCGTTCACCGCAACTTTGCTCGCCGCTGGCTACGTCGCCCGAGGACATCCCCTTCGATGCGCACGGCCTGGCGGCCCGGCTCGCATCTGACACGGGCAACTGGGTGCACACTTCATCGACTGAACGGATTTGGCGTTCGGCGTGCGATACCGAACCTTCTGTTTGGCGTGCCAAAAGCAAGTCCCATGGATACTCTGATTTCCTTCGCCAGTCCAAATGTATTGCTGTAGGCCCCTCCCGCACGCGCAGCGAGGAGTAGACGTGACCTCAGGGGAATCTCGAAGAAGAGACCCGCATTGATCCAGTTGGCAGGATCAGGCAATCCCGGCACCAGCTTGCGGGATTGGTCGAGTTCGTCTGTATCGTGAGTGAACCCGGCGTAAAGTCCAGACAGGTTCGTGGCGGTTCTCTCGTAACGTAGAGCGAAACCATCGAACCGTCCAGACTTTGCCGGATCCGGGCTGGTGGGTGTCATGTCCAGGAGAAGTTCGGCGGCCAGACGCCCGGCGGCCGGTATCCTCCTGCCGCCACCCAGCGGAATCGAGGAGATTTCCACCGCGGCACCGAGCACCAGACGGCTGGACAGCTCAATGGCCCGATCCTCTTCGGGCGTTTCACAAGGACATTGATCACGCTTGGTGGGCGTCCACGCGCTTCCAATAATGAACTGCACGACGGGGTAGTACCCCTCTTTCAACACCGCATGCGGAACGGTGTAATCGCCATTCAGGAGGATTTGAGACTTCGCGCACTCAGCCGTCGCCTGGCTGCACCTCGCCGTGACTTTCGAATCCACCAGCTCGATCAGCAGGTAACACGACGGTCGGTCGTCGTCGCACTTCGGTGCGTCTGAAGCGGTCCCGTGGGTCGAGGGGTCGAGCGGCGTGAGGGCATTGCGCTCGCTCCGAGCACCGCTCATCGAGCTTTCGAAGGCCCGGAACGCGCTATCCGTCACACCGGTCGCATCACGGACTCCCCACACCTTGCCGGCGTCCCTATAGAGGTTTGCATCAATCCCCGGCACGAACCGTCCGTCCTTGTCGATGTCAGGAGCCGTCGCATGCTTGCCCTGCTCCACGAGGACAGAAAGGGGCAGGTCGAACTCGGGCACGCCCTCACGCAAGGTTGTGAATTCGCTGTTCGGAGCGAAGACGCCGTGGCCAGCCCCCACCACCCGCCGCACTGACCCGCCCAGTTTGTCCACCTCTACGAACAAGTGCTCGCTATCGTGGAGGTGCCGGTCCAGGCCGCCCTCATCGAAGGGATAGTAGAACCAGAACTCGAAGAGCCACGATCCAGGGTACGAGCGCCTTGAGAAGTACACGGTTGCGGGGCGTGGCCCTGATCGTTCCCTAAACCTCCGGTAGGTGCTCCGTAGGGCCGCCGTCACCTGCTTTGCCGACGAATCCGGCCCGACCATACGAGCGAGCAGACTCTTGTAAGGCTCCTCCGCAAGCCAGTTCCAAATCTCGAACTGTTCCGGAAGAATTTCCTCCTGCCTCGACAGTTCCAGAGTCGGCGCATAGCTCTGTCCGTCCGCGTCGATGGAGAAGAACTTCCAGCTCGGCGTCTGCCCCTTCAGATACGCGGCGACCTGCTTGTCGAAGTTCTGCAGCCGCCCGGCCGGCATAAGGCAGGCCTCGGCGAGCCGGCGATCGTCGGCGAGACGCCGCCGGGCTGCGTCGGTTCCGAGGGCATAGATGGTTCGGGTCAGATCGGCCTCGAAGGCCTGTGCGCCGTTGAAGGCCACAACTGCAGTAGATCCTGAACGGCGCATCTCAAACGTCGTCAACGGGCCCGCTTCAGGCGCAATTGGAATTGTTCGAAATCTCCATTGCTTACCTCGGGGCCCGAACAGATATGGCACTGCCATGTCCCCTGCGGCTGGCCTGGCGGCAGTGGTCATCACAACGGCCGAAGGCGTGATCGCGATCCCGACAAAGTCGTCGGCATCGCACACTGCGGCACCACGGGCCGTCTGACCTGTCGCCGCGGTCGGTGCTAAACAGATCGAGCAGAGCGCAACAACCACGACACACGACACATGCACCCAAGCTCTCGCCATTGAACACCTCGTCGGTCTGAATGATCTAACTACGCGCCGGCCTGGGACGGCTCGGACCGCTCAAAGGGCGATGGAATCTCGAAAAACTCCCACCTTCGTGGCTACTCTCGGTTTCGTCGCGGCGATACCCGCCGAATCGACAATCACCGGAGCACCGCGATGATCACGTCACAGCCTACCCGCAACGCACACCCGCGCCGAGCGGCCCTACTTTTTCTCATCACGTTCGCGGCCGTCAACCTCACGGCCTGGAGCCACGCGATGATGATGGTCCGGCGGCACGCCCCGCCTGGGAGGCCGCTAATCGTTCCTAAAGCCACCCTACTCCCTCGCCAGTGGCGCGAGCGTTGCCGTTGACGGTCCCCGCTGCTGCTGCAGCCTCGCCGCCACCTGCTCGGCCGCCGTCAGGACGCGAAGGATATTGCCGCCGCTGATCTTCTCGACCTCGACATCCGAGTAGCCGCGTCGAAGCAGTTCGGCGACGAGCGCCGGGTAGGTCGACACGTCTTCCAGCCCCGCCGGCGCCTGGCCGTCGATGCCGTCGAAGTCGCTGCCGATGCCGATGTGGTCGATGCCGGCCACCGCGCGAATGTGGTCGATGTGGTCGGCCACCTGCGCCAGCGTCGATCGCGGCGGGTTGTCCCGGGTCCACGTGTCGATGGCTGCCTGCGCCGCCTTCGGCTCGTTCGCGAACTGCAGCCGGAACCGCTGCTCCGCCGCCGCGGCCCGCTCGCCGTACTGCAGGCAGTCGGGCGGAACGAAGCCGTTGTAGAAGTTGACCATCACCACGCCGCCGTTGCGCGGCAGCCGCCGGAGGATGTCATCGGGCACGTTGCGCGGCACGCCGCAGATGGCCCTGGCAGACGAGTGCGAGAACATCACCGGCGCCTCGCTCACGTCCAGCGCTTTCGCCATCGTCTGAGCCGAGACGTGGGAGAGGTCCACAAGCATGCCCAGCCAGTTCATTTCGCGCACGACCGTCTCGCCGAACGGGGTGAGTCCGTTGTGCGCCGGCGTGTCGTTGGCGGCGTCAGCCCACGGCGTGTTCGAGTTGTGGGTGAGCGTCATGTAGCGCGCGCCGAGCGCATAGAACATCCGCAGCGTCGCCAGCGAGTTGTCGATCGAGTGCCCGCCCTCGACGCCGGTGAGCGACGCGATCTTCCCGCTCGTGAAGATGCGCGTCACGTCGGCGGCGGTGCTGGCGATTTCGAAGGTGTCAGGATACCGCCGCGCCATCTCGTGGACGAAGGCGATCTGTTCGAGGGTGGCGACCACGGCCTTCTGTCCGGACATGGAGGCCGGCACGTAGACAGACCAGAACTGTCCGCCGACATGTCCGGCGCGCAGGCGGGGAATGTCGGTCTCGAGCTGCGGCTGCGGCTGGCTGATGTCCAGCTTCGAGGTGTCGTAGGCCACGCGCACGCGCATTTCCCACGGCAGGTCGTTGTGACCGTCGATGATGGGGGCGCGCGTCAGAATGGCCGCCGCGCGCTGCGCCAGGCTGTTGTCGTTGCCCGCCTGCGCCGCGTCGAGCGTGGTGAGCGTGGCGGCGGCCAGGGCCGCCACCATGGTGGCCGCTGCCGTCGATGTCGTCAGGGATCGTCGCATTCTGTGCTACAGCTCCTTCAGCCAGCCCTGAGCGATGGCCAGCGCCGCCATCGAGGCGCCCTTGCCCGCGCGGAAGCAGGCCTTCCACGCCACGCCCTTCTTCTCGAACGCGGAACTCACGAACACGATCGTGCCGTTCTTCGGCGTGGTCGCCGCTGCGAAGTCGACGGTCGGCACCACGGCTACGAACGTCGAGAGCTGACGTTTCAGCACAGCCCTGAGGTTGAACTTGTCGAAAGCCAGCTGCTCTTTCTCCTGCGTCGAGCGGGCCGCGGCGGCATAGAGCGCCTCTTCGGTGGCCGGGCCGTCGTTGTCGGCCGACTTCAGCACCGCGAACCCGCGACGCAGCTTCACCACATCGGCGGTGCCAAGCGCCTGAAGCGCCGCGCCGTCCTTCACCCACTTCTGGTACTTCGCACGATCCTTCCGGGCCGGGTCGTTGGCGCGACGTGTCCACCCCTTCACGTCGTCGTCGAGCGACCGCTGAATCTGGGCTGCATCCATTCCGTCGATGTTCTGGACGAGCGCCGCGGACGAATCGCGTTCGAGGGCCGCCTGCGCCGCCGGGTAGTTCCCCTTCTTCATCAGGTCTTCAGGGCTCACCAGCCCCTTGAGTCCATGGTCGACCGCCTGGTACTCCGCCTTGATGTAGTCGGCGTGCGCCTTCGCGAAGCTCTCCGACATGACAATGGCCTTGAACGCCGCGCCAACCTTCTGGACGAAGGCCACGCGCGCCGGCTCATCGAGCCCCTTCGCCGCAGTCACGGTCTTGCGGGCGATGTACGGCAGCTGCTCCCAGTCGCTTCCGACAGGGAACAGGCCGTCGCCGCGCAGCGTTCGGTCGGCGGTCCCCTTCAGGTCGAGACCGTCGACGTCGAGCGGGTCGGCCGGCGGCCTGGCGTCGGCACGCGCGCTGGGTGTGGCGGCGGGCGCGGACGGCGCGCTGGGACTCGACGGCGCCGGGTCGGCCGGCCTGGCCGGTTCCGCCGGGGCCGGCTTGCCCTTCAGGACTTCATCAGCCTTCTTCTTCAGCAGGCCGCGAAGTTGCGCATGCACGCCGATGGGTGCCGCAAGAATCGACAGGATGACAAGGCCGAGGGCCGGGCGGAACTTCATGGGCGGCTCGATTCCGTTGTCGGCGTGAGACAGGGGGGGATGATGCTCGCGCCGGTAACGGTCCCATGGTAAACCGTTCAGGTGCGATTCGCGCAAGCGAGGCGCGCGCCGGAAACCGAAGGCGGATGTCGTCGGTGGTGCGCAGGAGACTGAATCTACTCGCGCCTCAATCCCGCGCGATCGCCCGTCCCGCCCGACCTGCCTTGATAACCAACAGCTCGGCAAGTGTCGGGTCGGCGCGAGCCCACAGGCGGGCCGCCGCCGCGAACTCGCGCTGCATCGTCAACCGGTCGCCGGCCTGACGGGCTGACAGGGCGGCCGCGTAGTGGCTGCCGGCGTAGGTCGGGTCGTGCTCCAGCATCTGCTGCGCGGCCCACGCGGCAAACTCCCAGTCGCCGCTCGCTCGTGCCGCCCTCGCAATCGACTCGAGCGTGAAGAGCGCCTGCACCCAGTTGTCGGGGCCTGGCAGGCCGCGTGTGCTGCGGACCACCTCGCGCAGCATGGTCCGGCCCTTCTCGCGCTCACCCGTACGCAGGAAGAACTCCCCCTGCAACTGCTGGAACGCCGGTGCGATGAGCGCCTGCCCGGTCGACGCCGTCCTCAGTGCGCGGAGCGCGAGGTTGGTTTGCTCGGCGGCCGGCGCGAACCGGCCGGCGGCCAGGTGCACGTGACCGGCCTCGATGTGCCCGGTGGCCTTCACCAGCGACACCGGATGCGCAATGAGGATCGTGGCCGCCGCCATCGCCTCGTCGAGGCGTCCGCGGCCGATGAGGAACTCTGGCCAACCGCGCTTGTTGTACATCTGCACGACAAGCGTGGACGGCAGCTCGAACGCCGCCTTCAGTTCGCGCTCGGCCTTCTGCATCTGCCCGAGATACTGGTACGACGAGCCAAGGAGGTCGAGGTTGTGCTCGTGGTGCCACTCGTACTCGGGCGGCAGTTTTTCGCTGCGGAAGTAGGCCTCCTGCACGCGGTCGGCTTCCTCGAACGCGGCCACGGCCTGCTCGATCTGCGCCGTGCGGCGCAGGACATGCCCGTGCATGTGCAGCGCATGCGGAACGTTCGGCGCCAGTTGCGCATAGGCGCTGCCATGCTCCACCGCCTTGCCGTACTGCCCGCTGTTCTCGTAGGCATGTGTGAGGTAGTGGTGGGCGCAGGGACAGCCCAGTGTCAGCGCGCGCGTGTAGAAAGGGATGGCCGACGCCACGCTTCCCTGTCCACGGTCGGATGGATCGAGCGACTCGGCCACCCCACGGAGAATCCAGAGTTCCGCGTCGTCTGGTTGCACCTGCAGCGCGGTGTCGAGCGCGGCGCGGTAGGCGTCGAGCTTCGCGCGATCGGCCGGCGCCGACTCGGCCGCTACCTGCGCCACGCGCGCCTTGATGTGCAGCCGGTCGTGCGGCGTTGCCATCGCCGCAAGGCGCGTCGCCGCGCCGAGCGCCGCACGCGACAGCTCTGGCTTGTTCAGCTCCGCGTAGGCGTAGCTGAGGCCGATGTGCGCCATCGCCAGGTTCGCGTCGAGCGCCAGCGCCGCGTTGAATGCGCGCGCCGCCTCGAGCCAGAGGTACGAGTGGAGGGAGGCCAGCCCCTGGTCGTAGAACGCCTGCGCCGGCGCCGACGCCGTGCCGACAGGGTCGTGCGCCGAGCCGATGCCGGTTCGCAGCGGCACCGGGCGGTGCAACACCTCGTCGGGAATGACCGGGATGCGGGTCGCGGGGTGCGGTGCCGGCTGCGCGTCGACGAGCAACGTGGCGAGGCACACCAGCGCAAGAGCGCACAGAAACCTGCGAGCGGCCATAGGTGCACGCGATCGTAGCACCCGAGGTTGTCGGCCCGACGAGCTCATCTTTTTGCGCTTCGTTGGTTCGCGACGCGGGCGAACGGAGTAGCGTATGGAGGAAGCACGCCGACCGGCGGCGACAGCCATCATGCAACACGACGACACTCTTCCCGGCGACCAGGAACGTATGCGACTGCGTGCGGCGCTCGACGCCGCCGGCGTCGGCACGTGGCGGCACGATCTGGATACCGGCCTGGCGCAGCTCGACGCGCGCGCACAAGAGCACTACGGCGTCGGGTGCACCGAACTCCCGATCACCGAGCTCGTGGCCCACGTCCACCCTGACGACCGGGCGCGGCTCGTCGAGGAGATGGCGACCGAGCTCGGTCAGCCCGGACTGGAGCGGCACGTCACCGAGTACCGCACCATCGATGCGGTGGGTCATGTTCGCGAACTGCGGGTTTTCGCGCACATCGTCTTCGAGACCGACCGCGGCGTGCAGCGGCCGCGTCTCGGCTACGGCGCCACGCAGGACATCACCGCAGCGCGGGCCGACCGTCGCCTGCTCGAAGACCAGACCGTGCTGCTGCACGAGGTCGAGCACATTGCGCAGGTCGGCGGCTGGGACTTCGACCCACTCACTGGTGAGCGGCGATGGACGGCCGGCACACTTGCCATTCACGGCCTCACCGAGGCGCCTGCCTACGCCGCCGCCGGCATCGAGCGCTTCGAGGGAGAGGCGCGCGCCAGGATGGAGGCGGCGGTCGCTGAGGCTGCGGCTCGCGGCACACCCTACGACCTGGAACTGCCGTTCACCGCCGCGAACGGTGACCGCAAGTGGGTGCGCGCCGTCTGCCGTCCCGTCCTCGACGGGACGCGGGTTGTCCGGTTGCGCGGCACGCTGCAGGACATCACGGCACAGAAGCACTCCGAGACGGCACTGCAGCGCTTCATGCAGGCCAGTCCCATCATTCTCTATGCTCTCGCCCTCGAGCCGAACGGGGAGCGGCTGGTGCGACTCGAGGGCGACCTCGAGCGGCTCACGGGTTGGAAGCCGAGCGAGGTGGATGCGGGCGACTGGTGGCGCCGCAACATCCACCCGGAAGATCTCGAGCGGGTGCTCGCGCACAACCCGATGCCCTACGACCTCGAACACCTGGTGATCGACTTCAGGTTCCGGCGCGCTGACGGTCGCTACATGTGGCTGCACGACGAACGCCGCCTCGTTCGCGATGCGGCCGGGCGCGCGAACGAGGTCGTCGGCTCCTGGTCGGATATCACCGAGCGCGTCGAACTGGAGATGCAGCTGCGCCAGTCGCAGAAGCTCGAAGCGATTGGCCAGCTTGCCGGCGGCATTGCCCACGACTTCAACAACCTGATGACGGTGGTCATCGGCACGAGCGACATCCTCGATGGCATGCTGCCGCTCGACCCGGCCCTGGCGTCGCTGGTCGACGACATCCGCGTCGCTGGTGAACGGGCGGCGACGCTGACGCGCCAGTTGCTGATCTTCAGCCGCAAGCAGGTGCTGCAACCGGTGGCCATCGACGTCAACGATGCGGTGCGCGGACTCGATCGGATCCTCCGGCGCCTCATCGGCGAGGACATCGCTGTCCGCTGCGAGCTCGTCGAAGGCGCAGGGCACGTGGTGGCCGACCCTGGGCAGCTGGAACAGATGCTCATCAACCTCGCCGTGAATGCACGCGACGCGATGACGCGCGGAGGCACGCTGACCGTTCGCACATCGCTCGAAGACGGGACCGGCACGCACAACGCCCTCGACACGGCGCACGTGTGCATCACCATGACCGACACGGGTCACGGTATGGCGCCGGAGGTGCTGAACCGCGTCTTCGAGCCGTTCTTCACGACCAAGCCGGCCGGACGAGGCACGGGCCTCGGGCTGGCGGTGGTGTTCGGCATCGTGAAACAGAGCGGCGGCCACATCACCGTCGAGAGCACCCCGGGTGTCGGCACGACGTTCAGGTTGTTCCTGCCGCGGACCAACGCCCCCAGGGCTCAGGCAGCGGCGTCGACGGCACTCGTACGCGGCACCGAAACGGTGATGGTGGTCGACGATGAGGAAGGCGTGCGGCGGGTGGCGGCAGTGATGCTCGCGCGCAGCGGCTACCGGGTAATCGAGGCGTCGTCTCCGGAAGACGCGCTCGCCAAGGCCGGTCCCGAGCTGGCGCTGGATCTGCTGCTGACCGACGTGGTGATGCCGGGGATGGGCGGACCCGCGCTGGCCGACGCCTTGCGCGCCAGCCGTCCGCGCCTGAAAGTGCTGTTCATGAGCGGCTATATCGACGATGCGCTGGAGCGGCACGGACTGGAGCAACTGCAGCACTCGCTGATCCTGAAGCCGTTCACGCCGCGCGATCTGGCCGCGCGGGTGCGGCGCACCCTCGACGAACCCAGCTGAATTGGACGGTCGGGCGGGTCTGGCAGGTTGGGCGGGTCGGGCAGGGCGCGCAGGGCGGGAGAGTCGGGTGGGAGCACGCGGCAGGAGAGCGAACTCCCCTGCCGCGTGCTGTGTGACAGCGTGCCTGGCCCAGAGCCTATAGCCCGGAGCCCGGAGCCCGATTTCTAGCGCGAGCCGCGCGCTAGAAATCGATCTGCGCGCCGATCTTGAAGAAGCGCGCCTGCAGCACGTTCGTCGGTCGCAGCCACTGGCTGGTGGACGCGGTCGAGAACGTCGTGTTGACCGTGTACGGCCAGTTGCTGTTGAGCACGTTGAACAGATCGAAGTCGCCGCGCAGGCGGTACTTGCCAACGCGGAAGCGCTTGGAGGCACGCAGGTCGAGCTGGCTGAGATTCTGCTTGCCGTAGTCCTGTCCTTCGCGCATCAGCCCGATGCTCTTCGACGCAACCCCCGTCCAGTTGTGGCCGAGGACCGGCGCGATCACCGTATTGGTGACCGACCAGTTCGCCAGCACCGACGGACCGGCGCCGCCGGTCTGCACGCCGCGGCTGAACTGATAGGTGCCGCTGAACTGGATGCCGAACGGCAGCGGGTAGGAGCCGAGCAGCTTGAAGTCAGGCCGCAGCCCATATTCGCGGTGGCAGGTGGTGCTGCCGTCCGCATACACCTCGGTGCCGAGGACGGTGGCCGTCGAGACGGCGTCGTACCCCGCGTCGATCAGGTTGCAGTTGTCGAAGCTGCGACCGCTGGCGCTGATACCGCCACGCAGGAAGGCGCCGCGCGAAAACCGTGCGTCGAGATTGAGGTCGAAGCCCTGATAGCGGTTCGTCTCGCCGCCGAAGTCCGACGACGAGCGAACGAGGCTGTTGGCCGGCTGGGCGAGCGCGAACACCGCCGGCTTCAAGTCGTAGATGCCGCAGACATTGTAGCCGCCGCCGCCAGGCAGGTTGGCGTCTGACGGCGCCGAGATGCAGAACGGACCGTCATAACTGTCCTTCGTGTACCGCAGGTCGTCGGTGAAGGTCTAGTTGCCGAAGGTGCGGCGATAGAAGCCGCCGTTGAGCGATACCTGGTTCGACAACTGGTGCTGCGCGCTCAACGTGTACTCCAGGTTGTAGCCGCGCACGAACCAGCCGTTCAGCACCGCCGGGTCGGTGGACGTCGTCGATACGTTCCTGCCGAAGGTGGCGGTCGCCGCCGAATTCGCCAGTTCGTTCAGCTGGATGTTGCCGGTCGCGTCGAACGGCGAACCGTTGCCGTCGCGATCGGTCCACGGCCGCGTGTCGGTCAGACCGAGTGAGGTGATCGGGTTGTTGCCGGCAGCGGCGGCAGTGCCAACCGCTTCGCCGTTGACGTAGCGGGCAACGCTGGCCTTCACAGCCGTCCTGCCGTTGCCGAACACGTCCCACGCCACACCCACACGCGGCGAGATGTCCTTCCAGTTCTGCACATCACCCACGCAACCGTTTTTGGCGCTGTTGATGCCGTCGGCACACTTGCTGAAGTGCAGCGCGGCGTTGAAGCGGCCAGGCAGCAGGTCCTCTTCCTGGGTGTTCCCCACGAAGTTGTCGTAGCGGAGGCCGAGGTTCAGCGTGACACGACCGAGGGACCACCGGTCCTGGGCGAACAGGCCGAGGTCGCGCTTGATCCCTTCACGCTGATCGCGCGGCAGGCGCAGCGTCACCGACACCGGCACGCCGTTGTTGAACGTGATCGGCGCGACGTCGCCGGTGTAGGCGATGATGTTGCGCCGGTTGCCGGCGGTGAGGGCGCCACCGAAGCGCATCGAGTGCGCACCGGTTACGTAAGACATCGCGCCGCCGTAGGTCCACACCTTCGAGAAGTGGTCCGCCGGCGCGTTCCACGCACTGGCGTTCTGGTTCGTCGACTGGTCGAGGATGTTGTAGACGGTCGACTTGCGGATCGCATCGAGGTCGAACACGCGGTCGGTGATCCCGGTCACTTCAGGCTGGTAAAGTTCCGTGTACTCGACGTCGAAGATCGAGACGCCGAAGTCGAATAGCATCCGGTTGCTCTGCGTGCGGGTCCACTTGGTGACGTGCACGAAGTCGATCGGCTCCACCTGAATTGCCGACGCGTCGGGCGGGACGTTCGAGGCAATGCCCCAGTGATTGCGGAACTTGCCCTGCTCGTCGTGGTAGGTCGCGATTTTGTCCTTGCCGGTCGCCTGCCACGTGACGCGGAACGCGTTGCTGCGCAGGTGCCCATCGTCGAGGCCCGGACGGCTGGTGTCGGCCACGTACTTGAGCGGCGACGGGTCGGCGTCGTAATAGACACCCGCCACCGTCTTGTTCGTGCCCCAGTGGCGGAACGTGTAGTTGAACCAGAGCTTGTCCTTCTTGATCGGTCCGCCAATGGACGGGTTGAAATCCCAGATGTCCTGGATTTCGCCGATGTTGGTGATGCGATTGTTCGGGTTGAACGTCAGGTCGCCCGCGAGATTGTCGCGCAGGTTCTTCGACGCGAAGCCGTTGCCGGCGTAGTTGCCGGTCACCGACCCGCGGAAGGTGTTGCCGCCGTCCTTGGGCACCATGTTGACGCGCATGCCGCCCTGGCCCATTTCGGCCGAATCGGCGCCGGTGACGTAGCTCACTTCCTGGAAGCTGCCGTCGTTCCAGTAGACGCCGCTGTACTGGCCGGTACCGCACAGGTTGTTCAGGCGCAGCCCTTCAACCGTCTGCACCGTGTCGCCGGAGCCGCGATACTGGAGGGGCGACTGCTGCAGGTTGCCCGAGCCGCCGACGTCGCGCGACAGCGCGCCGCCGCCACCGACAGCGATCGAGGTGCCCGGGATCATGATGCCGACCGCCTGGATGTTGCGACCGGTCGGAATCGTGTCCATCACTTCGCGCGTCATCACCGTCCGGGTGGTGATGCTCTGCACGTCGATCAGGGGCGAGTTCGCCGCCACCGTAATCGTTTCCTCGACCGAACCGACCTTGAGATCGGCGTTGACCGCCGCGGTGAAGTCGGACGTCAGCTGCACGCCGTCACGCTTCACGGTGTTGAAACCTGGCAACGAGAACGTGACCGAGTAGGTGCCGGACCGGAGCCCGGGAATCGTGTAGCGGCCGGAGCCGTCCGTGGTGGCCGAACGCACGCGCTCGATGAGCGCCGGACTGGCCACGTCGACCGTCACACCGGGCAGCACCGCGCCCGACGAATCCTTCACCTCACCGGCAATGCCGCTGGTCTGCGCCGCCGCCATGAACGGCAGTGAGAGCACCAGCGCGAGCCCGGCCAGCAGCCGTCCTGCAAGTCGTTGCATCAAGAACCCCCATATAGGCGTTTCGATAGAGAAACGCGGAGGAAACTTTGCCAGTACGGTTGCGCCCGGTCTAATTGTGAACTCGTAAAGATTGGGCCGCGCCGGCGCCAATCCGGAAAGGCGGAGGACGTGACGGTTACACGCTCACCGTATGTGGATCCAACAGCTCATCTGGCTTCCGACGCTGCGTTTGTGGGCACCGCCCTTGCCGGTCGCTTCAGCATTCCCCGACGAGAGCTGGACTTTTCTCGACATCAGGAGACGACCGGATGCGAAGTGTGACGGTGTGCGTGGTGTGTGTGGTGATGCTGGGCGTCTGGAGCGGCGAGGTGACGCCGGCGGCTGCGGCCGACGATGTCGTGGTGTATGCAGCGGATGCGGGGTCGGTGAGCGGCGCGTGGTCGCGTGTCGCCGATTCGACCGCAGCCGGAGGACAGAAGGCCTCGAGCACCGACCTCGGCTGGGCGTCCACCGATGCCCCGCTCGCCTCACCATCCGACCGCGTCGACCTCTCGTTCACGGCGGCGGCGGGGACGCCCTACCGTGTCTGGACGCGCGTCAGGGCGTCGGGTAACTCGAAGTGGAACGACTCGGTCTGGCTCCAGTTCGGCGACGCCGTCGCCGCGGGCGGCAGTGCGCTCTATCGCACCGGCACCTCGTCGGCACTCCTGCTGAACCTCGAGCCGTGCAGCGGCTGCGGCGTGTCGGGCTGGGGCTGGGTTGACGGCGCCTACTGGCTCGCCCAGACCAGCATCGTCCAGTTCACCGCCACCGGCACGCACACCATGCGCGTGCAGTCGCGGGAGGACGGCGCCCAGATCGATCAGATCGTACTCAGTCCGGCTACCTACCTCTCGCGTCCACCTGGCAGCACCTCGAACGACACCACCATTCTTCCCCGGTCCACCAACGGTTCCACCATCGCCTACCTCGGCGCACCCGTCGTGCTTCCTGGCACCATCGATCCGCAGAACTTCGACACCGCCGGGGAAGGCCTCTCCTTTCACGACACCACCGCGGGCAACAGCGGCGGCGCGTACCGCAACACCGATGTGGACGTCGAGCCGAGCGCCGATGGCGGCTACGACGTCGGCTGGCTCGCCGCAGGCGAGTGGTTGAACTACAGCGTCACCGTGGCCACGTCGGGGCGATACACCGTGCAGCTGCGCGTGGCCTCACCAACCGGCGGCGGCGCGATGCACGTCGGTTTCAACGGCAGCAACGTCTGGTCGGCGGTGCCGGTTCCGGCCACCGGCGGATGGCAGACCTGGACCACCGTGAGCGTGCCAGTGTCGCTGAATGCAGGCACACAACTACTGACGATCCTCGTGGACAGTCCTGGCTTCAACCTTGGACGCCTGAGCGTGACCGGTGAAGGCTCGAGCGGTTCGACGGCGCCCTACACCGGCTCGCCGGCCGCCATCCCTGGCACCATCGAGGCGGAACAGTTCGACACGGGCAATGAAGGTGCGGCCTACCACGACACGACGGGCGGCAACGCGGGCGGAGTGCTGCGCGCGACCGACGTCGATCTCGAAGCCGCGTCTGGCGGCGGCTACAACGTCGGCTGGGTGGATGCGGGCGAGTGGCTGGCCTACACGGTCAACGTCTCGAGCGCCGGCACCTACGCGGCGCAGTTCCGGGTGGCGTCGCTCGGACGGGGCGGCACGTTCCATCTCGAGATGAACGGCGCGAATGTCACCGGCACGCTCACCGTGCCCGATACGGGCGGCTGGCAATCGTGGCAGACGCTCACGGCGACGGTCACATTGGGCGCCGGTACCCAGGTGGCGCGGGTGGTGTTCGACAGCCCCGGCGCGTATGCCGTTGGCAACCTCGACCGCATCCAGTTCACCAGCGGCGGCACACCGCCGCCACCTCCGACCGGCGGCGGCACGGTCACCGTGCTTCCAGGGCAGGATCTGCAGGCGGCCATCGATGCGGCGAGACCCGGCGACACCATCCTGCTGCAGCCCGGAGGCGTGTATGCCGGCGGCCTGATTCTGCCGGCGCGGGACGGTAGCGACTACATCACCATTCGCTCCGCCGCCTCGGACTCGGTGCTGCCCCCGGCCGGCACGCGCATCACGCCCGCCTACGCCGGGCAACTGCCGAAGATCGTCGGCGGCACGGCCGGCCTCCCAGCCATGATGACCGACCTCGGCGCTCATCACTGGCGCCTGCAGTTGCTCGAACTGGTTGACACCTGGCCCTACGGCGACATCCTGGCGCTTGGCGACGGCTCCTACGCCCAGAACTCGCTGTCCACGGTGGCGCACGACCTCGTGGTGGACCGGGTCTACGTCCATGGTGTATCCGGTCAGGAGCAGAAGCGCGGCATCGCGCTGAATTCGGCGACGACCACGATCCGCGATTCGTACATCGCCGATATCCGCCTGACGAACGGCGACGCGCAGGCCATCGCCGGCTGGAATGGCCCCGGCCCGTTCCTCATCACGAACAACTACCTCGAGGCGACGGGCGAGAACTTCCTGCTTGGCGGCTCGGACCCGCCGATCGACGGACTCGTGCCGTCCGACGTCACCTTCACGCGTAACACGGTGACGAAGCGCGCCTCGTGGCGGTCGCAGGGCTACGCGGTGAAGAACCTCATCGAGTTCAAGAACGCGCAGCGCGTGACCATCGACGGCAACGTCATCGAATACAACTGGTCGGGCGGCCAGTCCGGCCACGCGATCATGCTGACGCCGCGGAACCAGGACGGCGGCGCGCCATGGTCGATCGTGCAGGGGATCACCATCACGAACAACGTGATCCGTCATGTGTCGGGTGTCCTGAACGTGCTCGGCACCGACTACCGCTTCCCGAGCCAGCCCCTGTCCGACGTCGTCTTCCGCAACAACCTCGTCGTCGATCTCAGCGCGGCCAACTGGGGCGGCGCCGGCCAGTTACTGCTCACCAGCGGAGGGCGCAACCTGACGCTCGACCACAACACCGTGTTCACCGACGGCACCTCGGTCGTCTACGCCGACGGCGCGCCGGTCTCCGGCTTCACGTTCACCAACAACATCATCCCGGACAACAGCTGGGCGGTGATGGGCGCCGGCACGTCGGAAGGCACCAACACACTGAACACGTTCTTCCCCAATGGCACGTTCCTTCGCAACGTCGTCGTCGCGGGCCAGACGTCGCTCTACCCCACCGGCAACTTCTTCCCGGCGACGGTCAGCGGCGTCGGATTTGTCGACCTTAACGGGAACTATCGGCTCTCGGCGTCGAGCCCGTACATCACAGCGGCCACCGACGGCTCGGCGCTCGGCGCGAACATCACGACGCTGAACGGGGCGGCGGGCACGGCGTACTAGTTAGAGGGCGGAGGGCGAAAGGCTGCCGCCCATCGCCTATCGCCTATCGCCTATCGTGCACGTGGTCGATCGGTGCGTGGCGACGTAGCGATAGACACGACGGCCGATGAACGGCACACCGGGCACATGGAGGAATGGCGCCAGTGGCGCCAGCGTCGTCAGCACCCAGGCAATGCTGCGGAAGCCGTCGAACCCGGCGGTGACGCGGCCATCGGGCGAGATGACGTGCATGGCGTCGGCACATGCCTGCTGATCAAGGCCAGGGTAGGTTGCGGCCAGCCAGTGCCATTCGGTATTGATGTCGACGAAACGGAGAGCGTGATGCCGATCGAAACGGCGCAGCCACCCGACGGTACGGGTGCACAGGCCGCAGCCGCCGTCGAACAGCACGAGGAAGTGCGAGTCCACAGCGGGCTTAGCCGAGCTCCGGGATCGGCGGGACGTTCTCGCCGTTCACCTGGACGATGCGCGGCGCCCCGGCGCCGAGTTGCAGCACGCTGATGCGCGCCGGCGCCAGATCGAGTCGCTGCACGAAGTCGACCGGCATACCGAGGAAGTACAGCAGGATGGCGCGAATGGTGTCGGCGTGCGAGAAGACCGCCACCACGTCGTGCGGATGCCGTTGGTGGAGATCGAGCAACGCCTCGACCGTGCGCGCCTGCACATCGATCAACCCCTCGCCGTGAGGCGGCCGCGTCACACCGCGATGCGCGTTGTAGAGCTGCCAGTGCGGGTCGGTCAAGAGGTCGGCGAAGTGCTGGTTGGTCCATCCGCCGAAGTCGACCTCGATGACGCGCGGCTCGATCTGGATGGGCAGTCCGCGGGCATCGGCCACCGGCTGTGCCGTCTCTCGCGCGCGCTCGAGCGGGCTGGCATAAATCGCCGCCAGCGGCACGTTGTTGAGCCGTGCTGGCAAGGCGGCAGCCTGGTCGCGCCCAATGGCATTGAGGTGTACGCCCGGTTCGTGGCCGGTCATCATTCGCCCCACCGCGTCGGTGAGGCCATGTCGAATGAGCAAAAAGGTGGTCATCGTCGGTCTCCCCATTCTCCTTGATCGCCGTCTCGATGCGGCTGCCGGCTACCTCGTCCACGTTCAGCCGGGGCACAGCCCGTGCAGTGACTGCGCCAGAATGAGGAGGCGCTGACGATGAGATGGACGATGACGTTGGTGATGAGTGGCGCGCTCGTGGCGTGTATCGCGTGCGGCGGCAATGCCGTCTCGGACACGGCGAGCCGCGGCAACCAGGGAGCGGCGGCCCAGCAGGCGGTGTTCGAGGGGTGCGTGCAGCGCGGCGGCGGGATGCTGTCGAACGAACTGCTGCTCACGATGATGAAAGAGCCGCCCGGGGCCGCAGGCACGAGTGGCAGTATCACGCAGACCGGTTCGTCGGTGGAACGCGAGCAGATGCGGATGGCGGTGAGAACCTATCGCCTGCGCGCCAGCGGACCGGTCGAGCTCGATGCACTCGTCGGCAAGCAGGTACGCCTCACGGCAACAGTTGGCGACGCCGCCGAGCTTCCGAATGGGAACGGTGCGATCGGGTCATCGAGCGATTCACAGAAACCCAATCGAAGCCCCAGCGCGCGGCTCGATCAGAACCCGCAACTGAGCGTCGCTGACCTGGGCCGGCTGGACGTGACCAACGCGGTCGTGACGGGTGAAGGGTGCGGCGCCCTTGGCCGCGAGACTAGCGGGCGCACCAACCAGTCGATGGCCGGCACCGATCGCACCCCGCGCTCGAACCGGTAGCGACAGAAAGGCGCTCGTGACTGCGTCCCCCCGGATCGCAGCCACGAGCGCCCGCAGCCGACGTCGACTGCCGAACACGAATCTGACAACGGTCAGTTCGTGGTGTTAGGCGTCATTGCTGGCGGAATCGGATCAGGCACCCGGATGTGCACCGGCGGGATGCTGCGCAGGCAGGCAAAGACTCAGCGGCGTGTGGAACGAAGGACGAAGGGCAGCCCCCGGCGCCGTGTCATCATTCGGGCATGACGGAAGGGCGAACACTGCGGGCGGGCGAATCGGTCGAAGACTACTGCCGCGCCTGCAAGACGGATCGGATGCACACGATCGTCGCGGTTGACACGGCGGGGGTGCCGCTGCGGGTCGTCTGCGGCTACTGCGACAGCGAACACAACTACCGCGGCGGACCACGTATCGGCGCGACGGCGGGCGCGGACGCCCGGGTGTCGGCCCCGCCGCGCCCGCGCGCGCATGCCCCAGAGCGCGAACCGTTCCCACTTGTGACCGACCGTGAAAGGACCGGACCGCCGATGGCACTCTCTGGCGCAACCGACGACCTCGAACTGCTGCTCCGCCGCATTGTCCGCGAGGAAGCCGGCGTCACGCCGGTAGTGCCGGCCGACAAGTGGCGCGGCGGCACGCTGGTGCTCCGACCGGGCACGCCTGGTCTGCAGGAGAAGGTGATGCCGATCGACGCGCTGTTCCACAAGATCGTGATGATTCGGAACCGGCTGCGCACACTCGAACAGCAGGTAAACGCGTCTGACCTGCCAGCCGACGGCAAGGTGAAGCTCCAGAGCTACATCACGGGGTGCTACGGCTCGTTGACAACGTTCAACGTGCTGTTCGCGGAGGAGGACGATCAGTTCTCGGGGGCGGCGGAATGACGGGGGGCGGTGGGGGGGG
>JAYTXA010000014.1:0-68119 GCA_043743165.1 Acidobacteriota bacterium | reverse complement strand
AGCGGCACCGCTGGCCCGGCATCGTGCAGGTGGCAGGCTGCCCAGTGGCCGGGCGTCACCTGCCGGAGCGCCGGCGCCTCGGCCTTGCAGCGGGAATGCGCGTACTGGCATCGCGTGTGGAAATGGCAGCCCGTCGGCGGGTTGATCGGGCTCGGTACATCACCGCGCAGGATGATGCGCTCGCGCTTCCGGGCTGCGGCACGCGGGATAGGCACAGCGGACAGCAGCGCCTCCGTGTAGGGATGCAGCGGCGTCTCGAACAGCGTCACCTTGTCCGCCATCTCGACGATGCGGCCGAGGTACATCACCGCGACCCGGTGCGAGATGTGCGCGACGACGGCCAGATCGTGCGCGACGAAGAGATAGGCGAGCTTGAACTGGTCCTGCAGCTCCATCAGCAGATTGATGATCTGCGCCTGGATCGAGACGTCGAGCGCGGAGACCGGCTCATCGCCGACGATCAACTCGGGATTGAGGGCGAGGGCGCGCGCGATGCCGATGCGCTGGCGCTGGCCGCCGGAGAACTCGTGCGGGTAGCGCGCTTCGTGCGTCGGCGACAGCCCGACCAGCGTCAGCAGTTCCGCCACGCGGTCGTTCACGGCGGCGCCGCGCGCCAGCTTGTGCGTAGTGATTGCCTCGCGCAGGATGCTGCCGATGGTGAGCCTGGGGTTGAGGCTCGAATAGGGGTCCTGAAAGACGATCTGCATGCGGCGGCGGAGCGGACGCAGTTCGCTCCGGCTCAGCCCGACGAGTTCCTGCCCTTCGAACTTCACGCTGCCGCTCGTCGGCTGTACCAGCTGCAGGATGCAGCGTCCAGCGGTGGTCTTGCCGCAGCCGCTCTCGCCGACCAGCCCCAGTACCTCGCCGGCCTGCACGTCGAACGAGATGCCGTCGAGCGCCTTCACCTGCCCAACCGTGCGCGAGAAGAGCCCCTTCTTGATGGGGAAGTATTTCTTCAGATCGCGCACCTCCAGGATGGGGGACTGCGGCTGGAGGGGGGAGGATGGGGGTTGGGGTTTCAAATGGGTCATTCGCGATTAGCGATTCGCACTGTCCGCTGGCACCGGGTTCAGCGTGCCCGCGGCAATTTCGGCGGCGCGCAGGCAGCGGGAGAGGTGACCGGGCTCGACGGCAACGAGCTCCGGCTCGGTCAGGCAGCGGTTCTGCGCCACCGGGCAGCGCGGGTGGAAGCGGCAGCCCACCGGGAAGCGTGCCGGGTTGGGCACCGTCCCCGGAATGACGCGCAGCCGATCCTGGGTGACGTCGAGCTTGGGCAGCGACGCCTGAAGTCCGGCCGTGTACGGGTGCAGCGGCTTCCGGAACGTCGCGCGCACATCGCAGTACTCCACGACGCGTCCGGCGTACATCACGGCCACGTGATCGGCCGTTTCGGCCACCACGCCGAGGTCGTGCGTGATGAGGATGACCGCCATGCCCAGCTCCTGCTGCAGGCGCCGCAGCAGTTCGAGGATCTGCGCCTGGATGGTCACGTCGAGCGCGGTCGTCGGCTCATCGGCAATGAGCACCGCGGGCCGACAGGCGAGGGCGATGGCGATCATCACGCGCTGCCGCATGCCGCCCGACATCTGGTGCGGATAGTCGTCCACGCGCTGGTCCGGCGACGGGATCCCCACCAGTTCCAGCATCTCCACGGCTCTGGTGCGCGCGGTGTGCCGGTTCACCTTCTCGTGCAGCATCACCGTCTCGATGATCTGCTCGCCGCAGGTGAACACCGGGTTCAGCGACGTCATCGGTTCCTGGAAGATCATCGAAATCTCGCGGCCGCGGATGGCGCGCATCTCGCGCGGGGTGGCCTGGAGCAGGTCACGCCCGCGGAACAGCACCTGGCCGCCGATGATGCGGCCAGGCGGCTGCGCGACGAGGCGCAGAATGGAGAGCGCGGTGACGCTCTTGCCGCTGCCCGATTCGCCGACCACCGCCAGCGTCTGCCCCTCGCGCACTTCGAACGACACCCCGTCCACCGCGCGGACCACGCCGCTGTCGGCAAAGAAGTGCGTCTGCAGGTTGTCGATGCGCAGCAGCGGCTCGTTCACGACTTCCCGCCCGTGACCCGGCGCGGATCGAGTGCGTCGCGCAGGCCGTCGCCGAGGAAATTGAAGGCCATCACCGTGAGGAAGATGGCGATGCCAGGCACATAGAGCAGCCACGGAAATGACGTGAGCGCCCGCAGGCTGCGTGCCTGGTTCAGCATGTTGCCCCACGACGACGCCGGTTCCTGCACTCCCACCCCGAGGAACGACAGCACGACCTCGCCGAGGATGTAGCCGGGGACGGAAATCGTCGCGGCGACGATGACGAAGGACCAGGTGTTCGGCAGGATGTGCCGCGTGATGATGCGGAACCGACTCACGCCCAGCGCTTCGGCTGCGGTCACGTACTCGTTGCGGCGGATGGAGAGCACCAGGCCGCGGATGACGCGCGCCAGGCCCGCCCAGCCGATGAAGGCCAGGATGGCGACGATGCCGAGATAGACCTGCTGACTCGGGAGATCGATCGGGAACACGGCGCGCAACGCGATGATGAGATAGAGCGACGGGATGCTGAGGAGCAGCTCCGTGCTGCGCATGATCACCGAGTCGGTGGCGCCGCCGAAGTAGCCGGAGATGCCGCCGAGCAGCAGGCCGAGCGAGAACGAGATGAGGATGCCGACCAGGCCGACGGTAAGCGAGACCTGGCCGCCGTAGAGCAGGCGTGAGAACTCATCGCGGCCGAACGAGTCGGTGCCGAGCAGGTTGACGCGGCTGCCATCGTCGACGCCGAAGAGGTGCAGGTTGCTCGGGAAGAATCCGAGCAGCGTGTACGACGAGCCACGGACGAAGAAACGCAGTGGCCGCTCCTCCGCTTCCACGTCCTCGTAGCGGAACTGCTGCGGGCTGGCGAGGCGTGTCTCGCGCACGAACGGGCGCAGGTGGAAGGTGCCGTGGCGGTCGACCAGGTGCAGCGAGTGCGGCGGGTGGAAGTAGCGCCGCCGGTCCATCTCCTCCTCGGTGTAGGGCGCGACGAACGGCGCGACGATCGCGAGCAGGTAGAACAGCAGCAGCACGCTGCCGCCGATGATGGCGAGCGGGCTCTTCTGCAGTTGCCGCCAGAAGATCGTGGTCGGCGACTCGGGCGGCGTGGCGCTGTCGGCGCGCGACTCCGCCGGATCGAGCACCAGCGGCGCCAGCGGATCGAGCGGTGCGCTAGTCATACGAGATCCGCGGGTCGGCAATCGCCAGCAGCAGGTCGGCCACGAGGTTGCCGAGGATGAGGACCACCGACGCCATCAGCACCGAGCCCATCACGAGGTACTGGTCCTGCGTGAGGATGGCGTCGAGCGTGAGGCGGCCCAGGCCGGGCCACGAGAAGATGATCTCGGCAACGAACGAACCCGAGACCAGCGCGCCGAGGGTGTAGCCAAACAGCGTAATCATCGGGTTCAGGGCGTTGCGCAGCGCGTGCTTGTAGACAACCACGCGTTCGTCCAGCCCCTTCGAGCGCGCCGTGGTGACGTAGTCGAGCCGGAGCACGTCGAGCAGGTTGCCGCGCATCTGCCGCATGCGGCTGGCGAGCGGCACCAGCCCCACCACCAGCGCCGGCAGCGCCAGGTGCCAGGCCAGATCCTGCAGCTTGCCGAGGGCCGTGAACTGGTCGTAGTCGATCGAGCGCATGCCGCCGACCGGGAACCAGCCGGTGCGCGCGGCGAGCATCAGCAGCAGCAGGCCCGACAGGATCTCGGGAATCGAGAGCCAGATGAAGGCGATCAGCGAGAGCGTCTTGTCGATCCACGAGTACTGACGCACGGCTGCCCAGATGCCGAGCGGAACGGCGAGCCCCCAGGTAACGATTGCCGCGGCGCCGGCGAGGATGAGGGTGTTGCCCAGTCCGTCGCGGATGACGGTGAACACTGGCTGGTGCCGCGAGAACGATTCGCCGAAGTCGAAGTGAAGCAGGATGTTGCGCAGGTAGAACGCGTACTGGATGTACCACGGCCGGTCGAGGCCGAAGTTGCGGCGCATGGCCTCGATCGTCGCTGGGGAGATCGCCGGGTTCTCTCCCATCTGGTTGAGGAAGTCGCCCGGGGCCAGCTGCAGCAGCATGAACGTCAGCGCCGAGATCCCGACGAGCAACGGAATCATCTGCAGGAAGCGCCGGAGGACGTAGATCTTCATGTGCGGCCGCGCTTACTGCTTCACGAAGACCGTGTCGATGTTCCAGATCAGCCGGTGCGGGATCACGGATGGCTTCGTGTTGCCGAAGCGGTTGCGCAGCGGAATCTTGGCCTTGATGGTGGGCAGCCAAATCATCCACGCTTGCTCGTTGACGATGTTCTGGACGTCGGTCCAGGCCCGCTTGCGGACGGTGTAGTCGTTGCTGGCGACGAGCGTGTCCATCAGCGCGTCGATCCGCGCCTCCTGCGGCGTCTCGGGCTTCAGCTGGCTGATGTTCCAGTTGTGCGAGCGGCCGCTCGAGCGCCAGACGTTCTGGCCCATCGCCGGGTCGGGCGGCACACCGCTCTGCAGGCCGAGCAGGATGGAGTCGTACTGGAAGTCGTCGCGCAGGTTGGTAATCAACGTGTTGAAGTCGACCGGCACCAGGGTGACCTTGATGCCGACTTTGGCCAGGTCGTCGCGAATGAAGTTGGCCATGCCGACGCGGGTCTTGTTGTCGGAGTTGGTCTTCATGCTGAAGCTCACCGTCTGGCCGTTGGTGTCCTCCAGCACGCCGTCGCCGTTGGTGTCCTTCCAGCCCAGGCTCGCCAGCAGCCGCTTCGATTCATCGAGGTTGAAGTCGTACTTCACGACCTCGGGCGTGTACCAGAGTTTTGAACCCGGTGAGGACGTGGACCAGTTCTTCACCGCGTCGCCGAAGAAGATGCTCGGGATCATCGCCTCGCGGTCGACGGCCATCGAGACCGCGCGACGGAACGTGATGTTGTTGAACCACGCATACTTCACCGCGTCGACGACCGGGGCGCCAACCGTGCCCTTCTCCGCCTTCTTCACGGTATTCAGGTTGAACCAGAAGAAGTTGCTGGCCAGCGCCGGACCGAGGTCGTACAGCGTGTAGTTGTTCTGCTGCTGGTTCTCGGCGTACCACTGGTAATTCTCGGGCTTGACGTTGTCGAGGCCGTCAATCTGCCCGGCGCGGAACTTCAGGTCGGCGGCGTCCTGGTCCGGAACTTCGAGAAACACCAGTTCATCGAGATACGGCAGCCGCTGGTGCTGTTGATCGACACCGAACCAGTACGGATTCGGCTCGAGCACCGTTTTCTCGCCCGGTGCGTACTGCTTCAGGCGCCAGGCGCCGCTGGTGACCAGCTGCGAGGGTGGGGTGTTGACGCCGTAGGTCGAGGCAAACTCGCCAGCCCGGAACGGCGCCTCCAGCACGTGCTTCGGCATGATCCGCACCGAGCCGGCGGTCGGCACGAGCATCGCGCTTGGCGCGGGCAGCGTGATGACGACCGTGAATGCGTCCGGCGCGCTCAGCCGCCAGCGCTTGCCACCGGTGATGAGCAGGTCCTGCACCGACGGGTGGACCTTGTCGTCATATGCCACCTCGAAGCTGAAGAGCACGTCGTCGGAGGTGATCGGGTGGCCGTCCGAGAACGCCGCCCCTTTGCGCAGGTGGAACGTCCAGGTCAGGCCATCCGCGCCGACCTCCCAGCTGCTGGCCAGCGACGGCTTGTCGGTCTGCTTGTCGTTGTCGAAGTCGGCGAGGCCGATGAAGAGGTTGCCGGTGATGTCGGTCGACGAGGTCTCGTTCGCCATCATGGCGTTGAAGGTCTTGGGTCCGCTCGTCTGCCCGAGCACGAAGCGGCCGCCATAGGTGCCGACCGCATCGAGCTGCTCGACACGCGGTTCGGCCGGCAACGGCTTCGGCTCGCGCACGAGGGCAGCCTGCGTCTCCGTGCTGCCGCCGCTGCTGCTGCCGCCGCACGCCGCGGTCAGGCTGAACACGATCGCGCAGCCAAGGCCCGCCAGGGTGCGCCTACCTATGACGCGAACCATCCAACCTCCAGAAAAACCACGAAAACAGGCGATAAACGGCGACGCGCCGAGTATAGCGCGAGCCAACCGTGTTCCTTTAGGCCGCCCCCCTACAATCAGGGACGGTCCGGAACGTCCGGGCCTGCCAACCAAGGAGTGACCGCGATGGAGACCAAGACGCTGCACGACATGTTCTGGCTCGGCGTGCCCGTACTCGAGAAGATGCTGAGGCCGATCGTCGTCTACCTGTTCCTTATCTTCAGCCTGCGCCTGGCCGGGAAGCGCGAACTGGCACAGTTGAATCCGTTCGACCTCGTGGTGCTGCTGACGATCTCGAACACCGTGCAGAATGCCATCATCGGCGAGGACAACAGCGTAACTGGCGGGCTCATCGGGGCCGCCACGCTGCTTGTCGTGAACCACTTCGTGGTGCGCTATCTATACGGGCACGAGCGGCTCGAGCGCATGGTCGAGGGCGCTCCGGACACGCTGATCGATGGCGGTGAGATCCAGATGGAGCGGCTCAAGAAGGAGTTGATCACCGAGGGCGAGCTGCTCTCCGCGGCGCACAAGCAGGGGTTCGCCACGCTGTCCGAGATCGACCGCGCCGTGCTCGAACCCGGCGGCACCCTGGTGTTCCTCGCCAAGAAGCCGCCGAGCGAGGTGCAGCGGCACGACAAGGTGATGGAAAAGCTGGACCAGCTCGCGGCGGAAGTGGCGGCGCTGCGCGCCGCGCGGTAGGATCAGGTGTGACTTCACGTCCTTTGAGTTTCTGGGTCGGCTGGATCAGCGCGGCCGTGTTTCTGGTACTTGCGGCTGTGGCCGGCGTCTACGCGGCGACGGCGCGGAACCAGGTGGAAGACGTCGAACTTCGCCTCATCGACGCGGTCACCAAGCTGCAGATGTCCGAGATGAACGTGAAGGACGCGGTGGAGCGCGCCGACTCGATCCAGGCGAACCTGAGCCTCATCAGCCTCCCCGAGGTCGCCGAGTTCTCGCTGCGTGGCACGGCTGCCGTGCCGAAGGCGCGCGGACGGGTGTTCTCGAGCCGGGCGCGCGGCATTCTGTTCTCCGCCACTGGTCTGCCGGCGTTGCCGCCGAACCAGAGCTATCAGCTGTGGCTGAAGACGAAGGCGGCGCCGGTTACCGTCGGTGTGGTGACGGCAGGCCCGGACGGCACCGCCACCGCCGGCTTCGATCCCATTGACGGAACGCCCGAGGCGGCCGGCTTCATGGTGACGGTCGAAAGCCGCGGCGGCGCCGATGCACCCAGCGGCACGATCACCCTCCAATAACCGCTCGCGGGGGACGCTCCCCGCACTACCGCTGTGCGGCGGGGGCCGCGAGCTTCGTGATCGTGGCCCATCCCCAGAACGCCCGCGACCCGGCGCCGTAGGCGAATAGCAGTACGTCTTTCCCGTCGCGCCCACCGAGGCTGCCGTAGGCCACCTGGCCGTCGGCGGCCGGGACGGTGATGGTGAAATCCTCCAGCGACATCTCCTGCGTGAAGGTCATGGTCCGCGTGCCCTGTTCGGTGCTGTCACCTTCCGTGACCAGCGCCCAGCCGCGGTTTGTCTGCGTCGGGTCGGCGTTGGGCGGCAAGTCGACGGTAGCGGTGCCGACGGCGCCGTGCAGCACCAGCTTGCCGTGCTCGATCGTCATCCGCTCCACCGAGTCGATGGCCACCTTGCGGTATTCGCCGGTCACCGTGACCCTCTCGCCGGTCACCGGCAGCGGACCCTGCTCGGGCAGCGGCGTGGTGCAGGCAATGGTGGCGAGCATGAGAAACACCACGCTCAGGCTGGCGAGTCGCGATAAATGCATGCCTTCATGATACGAACGTCGAGGCGCTCGCGCTACACTCTGCCGGGCCGCCTGATGGCTCCGTGAAAGGACTGCACCGATGACCACGCGTTCGTCCCTGCTGACCGCCGCTGCCAGCGCCGCGGTCCTCTGCCTTGCCGCTGCCCGGGGTGTCAACGCCCTCGGTGAAGACAGCTCCAGACTCCTGACCATCGACCACTACGTGCGCGTCACCTCGAAGGTGCCTGCCATCGCCGGTCAGCAGAGCCTGATCTACGTGCGCGAGAAGGTGCGGGCCGGCAATGCCTTGCGCGGCGCCACACCGCCCGACAAGGTGGCGGTCTTCATTCACGGCGCCGGCACCCCCGCCGAAGTGGCGTTCGACGTGCCGTACCAGGACTACAGCTGGATGGAATATCTGGCGGAGGCCGGCTTCGACACCTTTGCGATGGACGTGACCGGCATTGGCCGCTCGAGCCGTCCGTGGCCGATGAACGACCCGTGCAACCTGTCGCCCCAGCAGCAGGCGGCCCTGGTGCCGACGCTGATTCCCGCGCCGTGCCCGCCGAGCTTTGCGAAGACGCTCACCACCATCGGCAACGACTGGGACGACATCGACGCCGTCGTGAACTACGTCCGCGCGCTGCGCAAGGTCGACAGAGTCAGCACCGTCGCGTGGTCCCTGGGCGGTCCTCGGTCTGGCGGTTACGCCGCGCAGCACCCCGAGAAGATCAACCGGCAGGTGATGCTGGCCCCCGCCTATAACCCGCAGGGGCCATCCAACCCGCTGCCGGCCGGCCCGACCGCCGTGCCGTTCAACACGCAGTCGCTGGCCGACTTCAACGCCGGGTGGGGGCGCCAGACCGCGTGCCAGGATCAATGGACCGAGGAGGCGCACGATGCGGTCTGGAACGAGATGCTCGCGTCCGATCCGGTTGGCGCCACCTGGGGCACCGGCGTCCGCCGCGCGCCGGCGACGCCGACCTGGGGCTGGAACCAGTCGGTAGTGTCGAAGGTGCAGGTGCCACTGCTGATGGTGGCCGGCATCCACGACGCGCAGGTGCCGCCCGAACGCGTCCGCCAGCTCTACACCGACTACGGCGGCGCCGAGAAGGTCTTCATCGACCTTGGCTGCTCGTCGCACAACGCGATGTGGGAAAAGAATCATCTCATCCTGTTCAAGGCCACGCTCGAGTGGCTGACGGCCGGCAGCGTGAACGGACAGAAGCAGGGGATGCTGAAGCTGGGCTACTGAGGGAATTGCAGATTGCTGATTGCAGATTGCTGATTGGAAAGGCCCAGAAACTGCCGCAACGCCCTGGCGCGCGCGAGCGTCTTACGGGTGTCTTCCAATTAGCAATTGGCGTTTAGCAATCAGCACTCCGTACAATCGCTCTTATGCCCAAGTTGACTGTAGAAGGTTTCGGGACGGTAGACGTCCCCGCAGGAAAGCGTCTGGTCCTGGCAATCGAGGACGAGGCCAAGGTTGATATCCTTCACGCGTGTGGCGGCAACGCCCGCTGCACGACGTGCCGGATCGAGTTCATCGACGGGGAGCCGGCGACGCATACGGCCGCAGAAGTCGAACGTCTGGCGGCGCGCGGGCTCACTGGAGTGCGCCTCGCGTGCCAGATCGTGTGCGACCACGACATGACCGTGCGCGCCACCAGCCGTCTCGAAGGCAGTGGTCGTTCCGACCCGGGCTCGCGCCCGCAGGACGCCATCACTCCCGAACCCCACTGGGTCTGACGCGGCCATGATTGGCCGCCGTGCCGCGATTGCCGCCATCTGTGCGGCGGTCGCGGCCTTCTCCTCAGTCGTCCGCTCCGCCCCAGACAGCCCGGTTCCGGACATTCTCGTCTCGCGGCAACTGCTCGAGTCGCAGCAGTTGGCGGTGGGCGATGTGATCGCGCTGTCGTCTGATACCGCGGGCTCGAACCCCCGTTCCTTCCGCATCGCCGGCCAGTACGAGCCCACGCCCGACCCGATGCGGCTTGGCGCGGCGCGCCTTGAGGTGCGCCTGCACCTGCCTGACATCCTTGGCCTGACGGCTGGGTCCGATCCGCTCGAAGCGGAGTCGGTCGACGCGCTCAATGTGATGCTCGCGACCGACGGCGATGCACGGGCCACCGCGCGCCGCCTCATCACCGCGGTGCCAGGCACCCTGGCCGAGCGGACGGGGAACGATGAGCGCCGTGCGGCCCCCTTCGTCGTCCTCGAGCGTTTTCATCTGGCCATTGCCATCGTCACGGTGATCGCGAGCAGCGTGTTCCTGCTGGCGCTGATGCTGATGCTGGTCGAGGAACGGCGCGCCACCGTTGGCATGCTGCGGCTCATCGGCTTCCGCCGCTCGCGCATCCTGCAACACGTGCTGGCCGAAGGCGTGGTCATTGCGATCACCGGGGCGCTGTTCGGGGTGGTGCTCTCGGTGGTGATGGAGGGCGGCATCAATCGCTTCTTCCAGTGGCGCTACGACACGGCGCTGGTCTTCGTGCACATTACGCCCGGTGTGGCGCTGCGTTCGGTGGCGGTGGCCGTGCCGCTGGGTGTGGCCGCCATCTTCGCCTCGTCATGGTCACTGCTGAGGGGCGAGGGAATCTCGCTGACCCGCCGATGAGAGCGCTGGTCTTCGCCGTCCGGAGCCTGGTGCGGCAGCCCGGTCGTACCGCGCTCGGCATCATCGGCATCGCCGCCGTCGGCGCCCTGCTGTTCGACATGCTGCTGTTGTCGCGCGGACTCGTCGTGTCGTTTCGCGACCTGCTCGACAGCGTCGGCTTCGATGTGCGCGTCACCGCTACCGACTCGCCGCTGCCCGGCGGCATCCGCCTGAAGGACGCGACCGCGGCGGCGACAGGCATCGCGGCGCTGCCGGGCATTGCCGAAGCCGTGCCCATGCGCACCGCCACGGGCGAGGTGTGGCAGACCGGCCGTCCGGTGATCGGCCTCACGCTGACGGGCATGGACCCCGGCGTGCGGCGCCCCTGGACCATCATCACCGGCTCCGATCTCGGCGCGAGCCTCGCGCCGCCGGATCTGGTGGTGAACCAGGCGCTGATGGCCGAGGCCGGTGCCGCGATCGGCAGCGAAGTGACGCTGCGTACCGGCTGCGATTCGAGCCGCGCCGCACTGGCGCCGCGCACCTTCCGCATCGTCGGCGTGGCGCAGTTTCCGTTCGACGACGAGGCCCAGAACACGGCAGTGATGACGCGCACCGCGCTGCGTGAGGCGTGCGGCGACGATCGCGACGAAGCCGACATGCTGATGGTGGCGTCGAGCGGTGGCGCCGGCGCAGCCGTGGCTGCCATCAAGGCGGCTCGTCCCGATCTGGTACCGGTGACCAACGAGCAGATCGTCGCCAGGATGCAGGCGCAGGGCTTCACCTACTTCCGTCAGATCTCGGCGGTGCTCTCGACGATCACGCTGCTCTTCGGCTTTCTGTTGATCACCGTGCTGCTCACCGTCTCGGTGAACCAGCGGCTGGCCGAGATCGCCGCGCTGCGCGCCCTCGGCTTCTCGCGCAGTCGCGCCGCGGTGGACGTGCTGGCCCAGGGCGCCATGCTGGTGGCGGCTGGCGGCGTGCTGGCGCTGCCGCTCGGCATGGCCCTGTCGCTGTGGCTCGACCAGATTCTCAAGGCGATGCCGGGCATACCGGCGTCGATGCATTTCTTTGTGTTCGAGCCGCGTGCGCTGGTCCTTCACGCCGCGCTGCTCGTGACGACGGCGCTGCTGGCGTCGGCCTATCCGATGTGGCTGGTCGCCCGTCTGCCGATCGCGACCACGCTGCGCAACGAGGTGGTGGGGTGATGGAGCCGCTCATCGAGGCCCGCTCGCTCGGCAAGGTGTTTCCCATGGGCGGAGGCCCCGTGCACGCGCTGCGCGACATCTCCGTGCAGATTGCCGCAGGCGAGTATCTGACCATTCGCGGGCCGTCGGGCTGCGGCAAGTCGACGCTGCTGCACATCCTTGGCTGTGTCGACACGCCGAGTTCCGGCACGCTGCGCTTCGACGGCAAGGACGTCAGCGCCCTGCCGGACCATGCGCGCAGCGATCTGCGGCTGCGCAGCATCGGCTTCGTCTTCCAGCGCTTCTTCCTGCTGCCGATGCTCACCGCGGCGGAGAACGTCGATGTGCCGCAGGCCGAAGCCGGCGTGTCGAAGGTGGAGCGCAAGCGCCGCACGGCCGAACTGCTCGACTACGTCGGGCTGGGGCATCGCGCCGGCCATCGGCCGTCACAGCTCTCGGGCGGTGAGGCGCAGCGGGTGGCGATTGCGCGCGCCCTGGCCAACCGTCCGCGCCTGCTGCTCGCCGACGAGCCGACCGGCGAACTCGATCGGGCCAACGGCGAACACATCGCGGAGTTACTCGACCGCGTACAGGCCGACGGCACCACGGTGGTCGTGGTGACGCATGACGCCGCGCTGGCCGAGCGAGCGGCCAGACGCCTGGTGATGCGCGACGGCTTGATTGAATTCGAGGAGCACAACCGGTGATCCTCACGATGGCGTGGAAGTCGCTGCTGGCGCACCCCGTTCGCACGGTGGTGCTTGGCGTCGGCTTCGGTCTCGGCGTCTCGGTAATGGCGACGCTGCTCGGCGTCGGCGAGGTGGTGCTCGAGCAGGCGCGCTCGCCGAAACTCGCGGGCGGCGGCGATCTGCTCGTCACCAGCCTGGCCGGACCGGTGTCGTCGGCGCGCTACGTCCTGTCGCGCGTCATGGGCGAGCCAGGCGTGGCTGCCGCGTCGCCGCGCCGCCGCGCCGATCTGTTCCTGGTCAGGCCGGACGGACAGGTGGTGCCGGTGGTGGCGCACGGCGGCATCCCCAGTCTGGAGCGCAGCATCGGCGATCCGGAGACGGCGGGTGTGGCGGCGTGGGTCGATACACCCGCGGATGCCGCCTGGGCGAAGCCGGACCCGGCCGATGTCCTTCGCGCGATGGACCGCTTCCGCGCCGTGCCCGACGAACCGGCGCGTGCCGCGTCGTGGGCCGAATGGCTCTACTTCAAGGGGCGTTCGGGCGACGCGCAGTTCTACATGACGTTCCTCGCCGGTCCTCGACTCGACGGCGGCCGCCGCGTGGCCGGCGTGCGCTTTCAACTCGAGCGCAACGGGGTCACCGAAAGCTACGGTGCGTCCACGCCGGTCGACGAGGGTGAACTGCTGCGTGGCGCGCCCAACATGACCATTGCCGGCGCGAGCGTCAGGCTGGAAGGGCTGCGCTATCACGTCACGATGAACCTGCCGCGGCTCGATCCTGGCGTGTCCGGCCGCGTCACCGGCGACTTCGTGATCGAGGCGGTCCCGGGTCGAGCGCTGCCGCCGATTGAACTGCGTGGTGCCGGAGGGTGGGTCTCGGGCTACACCGTGCCGGTGATGTCGGGGACGCTGACGGGCGGGGTGCTGGTGAACGGCACGCGGGTCGAACTCGTCGGCACCGGCTATCACGATCACAACTGGGGGTTCTGGCAGGGTGTGTCGTGGCGCTGGGGGCAGGTGCAGCACGAGGGGTTGTCGTTCGTCTACGGCCGCGTCATCCCGCCGGCGGACGCCGCCGATCCCGAGCGGATGCCAGGCTTCCTCGTAGCGCTTGGCCCCGACGGACCGATCGGCTATGCCACGCGCGTGCGCATCGAGGAGACCGATGAACCAGGCACCACGCGTCCCCGGCGTATCGTCGTGACCGGTCGCGCGCGCGACTTCGACCTGTCGATGGACATTGCGGTCGAGAGCGTCATCCTCAACAAGGGCGGCGCCCTGTCGGCGGGGCCGGACTTTCTGCAGATGCGCGCGCAGTACGCCGTGACGGGGCGCGTCGGTGGGCAGGACGTGTCGTTTACGGCGCCTGGTGCGGCCGAGACGTTCCGCGAATAGGCGAGGCGGACCTGAAGGTTCGCAGCCACACCACGGACGACGCGACGCCAGGCACGACGTAGCTGCCGACCTTCAGGTCGGCTCGCGCGTGCCCCAGCGCAATTCGCACAGTTCGATCAACCCGCGCAGGTCGTTGGGTAGCGGCGCCTCCACCTCGACCCGTTCCTGGGTGAACGGATGCACGAAGGCAGTGCGCCAGGCGTGCAGCGCCTGCCGCGGGAAGCGCTCGAGGGCATTGCGCCGCTCCGCGTCGAGGCACGCTTGCCACCGCGGCTCGCCGTACTTGGGATCGCCCACGAGCGGCCAGCCACTGGCCGCCATGTGCACACGTACCTGGTGCATGCGCCCCGTCACGATCTGGCAGCGCATCAGTGCGACGGGACAGCCCTGCCTGTCCGCCTGCGCCAGGCGCTCGAAGTGCGTGAAGCTGGCGAGCCCATCGTCGGTGGTGGCGATGACCAGGCGCCGGTCGTCGGGGTGCCGCTTCAGGCGCAGCTCGATATTGCCGCGCTCGCGCTCCACCGGCCCGTACACCACGGCCAGATACGACTTCTCGCTGAATGACGACGTGAGCGTACGCTGGAGCCGGGCATGCGCCTCGGTGGTCTTGGCCACGACCAGCAGGCCGGACGTCAGCTTGTCGAGGCGACCCACCAGTGACGGGCGCTGCCCGGGCGGCCAGTTGCCGGCGTAGTGCAACAAGACGTTGAGCAGCGACCCGCCGGTGTGGAGGAACGTGGGGTGCGACACCACGCCGGCTGGCTTGTTCACCACCAGCAGATGCGCGTCCTCGAACAGGCAGTCGAGCTGTCCGGGCTCGGCGAGCATCGGCGCGCGCGGCTGCTCATCGGGCAGTTCCACCGTGACCGTGTCGCCAAATGCGGCACGCGTCGATACGCGACGAACCACCTCGCCGTTGATCGAGACGCGGCCGCTTTCAATCCAGGTTTGTACGCGCGAGCGGGTAGCCCGGCTGAGGTCGATCAGGTGGCGCCTGACGACAAGGTCCACCCGGCGGCCGGCGTCGCCGCGGTCAGCAGTGAGGACACGCGGTGGCAGCGGCATCGCATCATCGTACTCGGTCGGTCGTTGTGCGCCGCAGGGCGGTCTACACTGGCAGGGTGACGAACATGACCCAGCACCAGCGGCTTGCCGCCATTGCCGCCGCGGCGATGCGCGAACGGGGGCTTGACCCCGAGTTTCCACCGGACGCGTTGGCGCAGGCCGCGGCGATGTCCGCCGGCCAGGCGCACGCCTCGGAACCGGTGCGCGACCTGCGCGACCTGCCGTGGTGCTCCATCGACAACGACGACTCCCGCGACCTCGATCAGTTGTCCGTGGCAGAGCGACTCCCTGACGGACGCACGCGTCTGCTGGTGGCAGTGGCCGATGTCGACGTGGCCGCCCCGAAAGACTCGCCCATCGACCAGCACGCAGCGGTCAACACCACGTCGGTCTACACCCCGGCGCGGGTGTTCCCGATGATTCCGCCGCGGTTGTCCACCGATCTCACCTCGCTCAATGCCGACGTCGATCGGCTTGCGGTCATCGTCGAGTTCACGGCCGGTCCCGACGGTGCCATCGAACACGACGATGTCTACGGGGCGCGCGTGCGCAACCAGGCGCATCTGGTCTATGACGACATCGACGCGTTCCTGGCGGGGCGGGCGGCGCTCCCGGTATCCGGGCGAGCTCCCGGTGTGCGGGAGCAACTGACGCTGCAGGACGAGGCGGCGCAGCTTCTCTCGAAACATCGTCACGAACTGGGCGCGCTCGACTTCGACCTCGCGGAAACGCGCGTGCGCTTCGAGGGCGACCACCTGAAGGGGCTGTCGCCCGAACTGCCGAACCGTGCGAAGTCGCTCATCGAGAACCTGATGATTGCGGCCAACGGCGCCGTGGCGCGCTTCCTCGACCGGAACAACTCGCCGTCGATTCGCCGGGTTGTCGAGCAACCGGCCCGGTGGGACCGCATCATGGCGATTGCGGCGACGTTCGGCGAGACCTTGCCGTCAACGCCCGACGCGCTGGCATTGTCGCAGTTCCTCCGCCGCAGGAAGGTGGCAGACCCCGACGACTTCTCCGATCTGTCGCATGCGGTCATCCGCCTGGTTGGCGCCGGGCAGTATCTCGTCGATACGCCGCAGACCGTGGCACCTGGGCACTTCGCGCTGGCGGTGAAGGACTACGCGCACTCAACGGCGCCGAACCGCCGCTATTCGGACCTGCTTACCCAGCGCCTGCTGAAGGCGGTCCTGCGCGGCGAGCCGTCACCGTACTCGGTGGACGAACTCATCGGGCGCGCACGCCTCTGCACACAGCGCGAAGACGACGCGAACCGGGTGGAGCGGCAGGTGCGCAAGGCGGCCGCGGCCATGCTCGTGGCGGACCAGATCGGCCAGCGCTTCACCGCCGTAGTCACGGGCGCGTCGCCGAAAGGGACCTACGTGCGGACGCTGGCGCCGCACATCGAAGGGCGCCTCGTGAAGGGCGAGTCCGGGCTCGACGTCGGCGACCGCGTTACCGTGCTCCTGGCGTCCGTGAATGTCGACCGCGGGTTCATCGACTTCGCGCTGGCGTAGGGCTTCGTCAGCATGTAGCGACCGACCTTCAGGTTGGCGAAGCGAAGACAGTGGAGGTGCTGGCTGCGGATATTCCGTGTTCCGCGCGCCGAATTCCCGTGGCGGATCCTGGCCGCTCAGCCGCGACCGTCGGAAACGCCAGCAAAGCCGCTCGGCGCAGAGCGGTATCCGATTTGCCTCTGACCTGCACATTCGGAGGAGGGCACATGAATTCGGGAACTGTGGCAGCGGTCGTCATTGTCGGTCTGCTGGGGGCGTGGGGCGTGTGGTTCGCAGCCCGGGCGTTCGCCGTCCGGCGCAGGCTGCAGGGTGACCGTGTGGTGACGTGCCCTGAAACCGGACAGCCAGCCATCGTGCATATCGACCTGGCCCTGGCCGTCACCAGCGACGCCGGTTCGGCGCCAGCCCCCCTTGACAGCTGTTCGCGCTGGGCCGAGCGCGGGCAGTGCGACCAGCCGTGCGCGCAGGCGGCGCACCTGCCGGCCAGTTCGGCGTCAGCGCTGGTGAAGGCCTGGGCGAAAGACCGGAGCTGCGCCACGTGTGGCGGCGAGCTGGTGGAGCATGCCTATGTCGGCCATCACGTCGCCTTGCTCGAGCCGGGCGGCCTGACCCGGGAGTGGGTGGACGTGGCCGGCGAGCGCCTGCCGCTCGCGCTCACCACAAGCCTGCCGGTCTGCTGGAACTGCCACCAGGCTGCGACGTTCCGTCGCCTGTACCCCGAACTGGTGGTCGACCGCGACGACAGGACCGTGCACCCCGACCTGCAGAGCTGAGTCCGGCTGGCTGAAGCCGGACCTTCCCTTTACCGCAGGGTTCTGAAGAACTCCCGCACGTCGTTCACCAGCAACTCCGGCTGCTCGAGCGCCGCGAAGTGTCCGCCTTGCGGCATTGGTGTCCAGCGCACGAGGTTGTACCGCGCCTCGACCCATTTGCGGGGCGGCGTCGTGATCTCCTTCGGGAACAGCGCGCAGGCGGTCGGCACGGTGACACGGCCGTTGACGGGCGGCGCGACGCGGTTCTCGTAGTAGATGCGCGTGGACGAGGCCGCGGTTCCGGTCGCCCAGTAGATGGTGATGTTCGTCAGCAGGTCGTCCTTCGAGAACCGGCTCTCGATGTTGTCGCCGCAGTCGCACCAGGCGTGGAACTTCTCGACGATCCACGACGCGAGTCCGGCCGGCGAATCGTTGAGGCCGACGCCAAGCGTCTGCGGCTTCGTTCCCTGAATCTGCTGGTAGGCGCGCTCCTGCTCCATGCGCGCATTCGTGGCGTTCATCAGCGCCACCTCCGCGGCTGGAACGCCGTCGAGCGGATTGGCCACTCCGGCCGGTGCGGGTGTCGTGCAGAAGTTCAGGTGCAGCCCCGCTACGTGTGCCGCGTCGTCGAGCGCGATGATCCGGCTGATGATGCCGCCCCAGTCGCCCCCCTGCACGCCGTACTTCGTGTAGCCCAGGCGCGCCATCAGCTTCGCGATGATGCCGGCCATCTTCTGCGGGTTGTAACCGCGCTCGGTCGGGTGTCCGGAGAAGCCGAAGCCGGGCAGCGAAATGGCCACCACGTTGAACGCGTCCTCGGCCTTGCCGCCGTGCGCCACCGGGTCGGTGAGCGGCCCGATGACCTTGTGGAACTCGTAGATCGAGCCGGGCCAGCCGTGCGTCAGCACCAGCGGCATGGCGTTCGGCACCTTCGACTTCTGGTGGATGAAATGAATCGTCAATCCGTCGATCGTCGTGGTGAACTGATCGAACTGGTTCAGCCGTCGTTCCTGGGCGCGCCAGTCGAAGCGGTCGCGCCAGTATTCGACGAGCGGCTTCAGGTAGGCCGGGTCGGTGCCGTAGTCCCAGCCGACGTTCTGCAGTTGATCGGGGAAGCGTGTCCGCGCGAGCCGGTCCTTCAGGTCCTTCAGCACCGCGTCGGGGACGTGGATCGTGAAGGGGACGATGGCCTCAGCGGCGGGCCGAGCGGCCTGTCCGGAGAGAGGGGCGACAACCGCTGCCGCAAGCAGCAGGGCGACGAGTGAACCGCGCATCAGAGTCCGCATGGGCAGAGAGTGTAGATCAGGGCGACTACGAGCGAACGAACGTCAGTGCGTCAGCGAGTAGATGATCGTGTTGATGCCGAAGGCGTAGCCCGGCACCGAGAACTTCTGGAAGTAGAGCGGGTTCTCGGTTTCGCGCTCGTACGAGTCGCCGAAGTCGGTGTTGTAGGTCATCAACACCATCACGCGGCCGCGATCGTCGTTGACGGCCGCGATGCGCATCGGCTCCTTCTGGCGCTCCCAGGTGCGGTTGGCGCCGTCCCAGTAACCGATGCCGGGGATCTGCGGCACCTCGGTGGCGTTCAGCACCTGCCGGAAGATCTGGTGATCGCGCGACAATTCCACGATCGGATAGCTGGCCGAGGGGAGCGACTGCCGCAGCATCGCCTCCCAGTAGTCCCACGCGTACTGGCCCCAGTAGTCGTCGGCCCACAGGAAACCGCCCTTGAGCAGGTAGTCGCGCAGGTGCTTCGATTCGTCTTCGTCCAGATACGCGCCGCCCGGTTCGGTCATCATGAGGAACGGGCAGTGGAAGAGTTCGGGCGACTTGAGGTTGATGAGGAGCGTTTCCGGCTCGTTGGTCTCGTCCATCGTCACCGGCGTGCGGGTCAGTTCGGACAGCCGGATGGACAGGTTGATGTCGGCACGGGGCCAGTCGACGTTCCACCCGGCGCCGTCGCCGTTGCCCGGGCGGAACACGACACGGCAAAATTGGAACCCGCCCTTGAAGTCGTCCATTGTGGCGTAGCGAGCGGGACGGCCGCTGTAGGTGCCGCGCCCGCCGCGTCCACCGCGGCCGCGCTGGGCCAGCGCCGCGGACGCCAGCGCAACGAGCAGGACGACGGCGATGACGGCGGAGCGGGCCTTCATGGGCGTAGTGTAACAAGTTGACATCTGATTGGGGACCGATATGAGAGCCGTGCTGGTTGAAGAGTGTGGTGGGCCAGAAACACTGACGGTGCGCGAGGTTCCGAAGCCCGTACCCGGCCCGACCGACGTCATCGTCAAGGTGGCGGTGAGCGGCGTGAACTTCATCGACGTCTACTTCCGGACCGGCCTCTACAAGCTGCCGCCGCCGGTGGCTATTGGCAGCGAGGCCGCTGGCCTGGTGGACTCGGTGGGAAGCGAGGTCACCGACGTCGCACCGGGCGACCGCGTTGCCTATGCCATGACCCGCGGCTCCTATGCCGAGTACGCACAGGTGCCCGCTGCGCAGTTGGTGAGGATTCCAGAGCTGGTGTCGTTCGAGCAGGCGGCGGCGGTGATGCTGCAGGGGATGACCGCGCACTATCTCACCCGGTCGACGTTCCCGCTCAAGGCCGGTGACACCTGTCTCGTCCATGCGGCTGCTGGTGGCACGGGCGCGCTGGTGGTGCAAATGGCGAAGGCGGCCGGGGCGCGTGTTCTCGGGACGGTGTCCACGGCGGAGAAGGGGGCCATTGCCAGGGCGGCCGGTGCCGACGAGGTGATCTTCTACACCGAGCAGGACTTCGCCGTCGAGGCGCGGCGCCTGACCGGCGGACGCGGTGTCGACGTCGTTTACGACGGCGTGGGCAAGACCACGTGTGAGAAGGGGCTCGATGCCCTGCGTCCCCGCGGCATGATGGTGCTCTTCGGCTATGCGAGTGGCGCGGTGACGTCGATCGATCCGTCGCTGCTCAACACCAAGGGGTCGCTCTACCTGACGCGTCCGGGACTGGCGCACTACCTCGGTTCGCGCGAGGAGCTGGTGTGGCGGGCGACGGAGGTGCTGGACATGGTGGCGCACAACACGCTGGACGTGCGCATCGATGCCACGTTCCCGCTGGCGCAGGCGGCCGAGGCGCACCGCGCGCTCGAAGGGCGGAAGTCGACCGGCAAGTTCCTGCTCGCGATCTAGCGCGGAGGTGCCGCGCTCAGTCGCCGTGCTGCGCGTAGTCGTTCCAGATGTCGACGGCGTAGCCGGCCGGCATGTGGTCGAGCAGGAACTTCGGCGCGGCGGTCATCGAGCCGGTTCGCAGCAGCGTCACCACCTGGCGCAGGTGCTGCGCGTCGCCCAACAGCGCGTTGAAGAAGTGCGCCAGCGCCGGCCGCACCTGGCTCACCGCTCCCTCCGGATCAATCTGCCGAAGTTCGTCCACATGCTTGTACGGAAGGGGCGCCGGCGGCGGCACGTGGGTCACCACATCCGTGTCCGCGACGTAGCGTCGAGCGCGTGCGCCGAAGCGCGCCGAGAACGCCGAGGCAAACGCCCGGTTGCCGACGCGTGGCGAGCCGACGGTGCAGACGCCCTCCGTCTGCCCGAAGCGCATCGCCGCCAGTGTGGCGAGGGCGGCGCCCAGGCTGTGGCCGGTAAACCAGATGCGGTGCGTGGGAGCCAGTGCCTCGAGCTGCGGCGCCAGCGGCGGCCACACGCGACCGAGCGCATCGAGAAAGCCGGCGTGCACGGAGGCACCGGTGTCGTCCCACGGCACGAGGGCGAACCGGGCGTCATCGAGGATGTCGGACGACTGATCCGGCTCAGTGCCGCGAAAGGTCACGATCGCGAAGCCGTCGCCCGTGGCGACGTAGCCGTCCACCCCTTCGTGATTGAACGCGGTTGCCTCGAGTCCGGCGTCGGCGAAGCGGGGGCGCGCATGCGCCTCGTCCCAGTAGGCGAGCAGCGCCGCATCGGCCAGCCACCAGGCGTTGCGTCGGCCCAGGCTGGAGGCCGAAGTGTCGAACGGGTGACTCTTCGCATCGGTAAAATGGCGGTAGTCCGTGTCGCGCTCGGGGTGACACACCAGTTCGATGCGCCGAATCGGCCGCGGTTTCAACGTCATGCGCGAAGGCTATCACGCGCGCTGTCGTTCGAGTCGTCTCCCTGCGCGGCCCGGCATCGTCATTCGGCGTACCCTCGCAAGCCGCCCGGAACCGGCGCGGATGTTGATTGGGCACCCGGTGACATGAGCCGTTCGAGCGGAGTCCTGATCGTCGATGACATGCCGCACACGCGGCGCTTCGTCTGCCGGATCCTCGATCGCGAGGGGTTCCGGACCTTCGAGGCCGAGAACGGAGCGATGGCCTATGCCACGGCGCGCCGCCATCCCGACGACATCGACGTCGCCCTCGTCGACGTCGAACTGCCCGGCGCCTGGGGCAAGGAGGTTGCGGCAGCCCTGAAGCGCACCATCCCGGACGCGCAGGTGGTGTACATCACCGGGCACGATATCGACACCCTTGTCGCGGACGGGCGCCTTCCCGTGGATGCTGTCGTGCTGCAGAAACCGTTCACCGTGGCAGCCCTGGTCGAGAGCGTTCGTTCAACGCGGTCCGCATCTTCGACTCGCGGCTGACGGCCTCGGCCGCCACTCGAGGCCCATTCCCGGCGCCTGAGGCCGGCCCTCTCGACCGGTGCAGTACTCGACAGGCATGGAGCGCTTCGGCTCCCATGCGCGCCCAGCTGGAAATGGACAAGGCCGGTGGGGTGAACCCACCGGCCTTGTTCGTCGAGCAGACCGTCGGCGGACGGGTGCGCTTACTGCTGGCCGGTGATGCGGGCTGTGCCGGCACCAGGCTTGACGTTCACCTTGATCATCGCGGTGGTCCAGCAGCAGCCCGTGGCGCCACCGCCCTTTTCCGAGAAGTCGTTCAGTGTGACGTGCAGGACGTAGTCGCCCGGTTTGTCGAAGGTGACCGTGCCCGCCGCCTTGCCGGCGAACGGCTCCATCGGCTTGCCGCCCTTGGTCGCCGTGAAGTGGAAGTTCTCCGCTTTCACGTTACCCGGTCCACGGTACTTCGCAACCGTGGCTTCGACGACCGGGGGAATCTTGCCGGTCATCGTGGCATTGCTGCCGCTGGCGTAGAGCGCATCGTCTTCGGTGAACAGTTCGAGCGGCATGGCCACGCCGGCCGTCGCCGTCCTGCTGGTAGCCATCGCGAGCGGCTGGCCGGGGTTCTGGATCGCCGGTCCGCTCTGGCTGAAGCGCAACACCGGCGGCAGGTTGTATTTGCCGTTGGGGGATTCCTCGGAGGACTTCTGCGGCGTGATATTGAAGTCCGGGCTCATGATCAGACCGATCTTCGAGGCCGTGCCGTTGATCGTGACCGTCCACCACAGGCGTTCGCTGGCGCCGAAGGTCTTCGGGACCGTGATGGAGAACATGCCGAAGTTGCGGTTCGGCAGGAAGTGCGTCGGCTGGCCGCGGTCCGGATCGCCGGGTTCGAACTTGTTGTTCGGACCGATGGGAACGTCGATCTCCTCGGTCCAGTTCCGGTTGTAGTAGCCGATCAGGAATGTGTGGGTGCCATCGGCGTTGTCGTACCAGCCGTCATAGGCCGGCGTGACGCTGGCGCCGAATCCCAGCTTGGGATAGCTGGGGAGCAACTGACCCTGGGCTGAGACCATCGCACCGCCTGCAGCCACAGCGGCAACCGTCATCAGACGGAGAACCATTCGTGATGTCATCGCACAACCTCTCTCACTGCTGCTGGGTGCCGCCGGCCGACGGCTTCACGCCGTTGGTGACGCCCACGCCGTACTTCGCGACGCGCTCGGCGTATTCCGCATCGGTCAGGTAGACCACGTTCATCCAGGCATGCGCCATCTCGTCGACCGTGCGGTCGCCGTAACCCACCCACTGTTCCGGGTCGGGGTTGCTCTTGTTCGCCTTCGTGTTGTCGTAGTAGGCGCTGACCTTGATGATCGTGCCCTTCGGGAAGACCGGGGCCGCTTCATCCTTGAAGATGTAGTTGGTCATCCAGTTGAAGTTGAAGTCCTTCACGTAGCTGACCGTCTGAGTGCGCCCGTCCGGGAAGATCGCTTCGACCAGCATCGCCTTGCCGCGCAGGTGGAAGTGCGGCTGGAAGTTGGTGATGATCGTGTTCTCCTTGAGCACGTTGTAGCCTTCGGTGTAGGCCACCGAGTTCGGTGGGATGTCGAGCGCGGCGGTGCCGTTCTTCAGGCCGGTGAAGCCCACGAGGTAGCTGCGCTTGGTCGGCTCCTGGCCTTTCGGGTAGAGCCAGATGCCCAGTTCGGACGAGCTCGTGACTTCTTCGCCCGCGGCGTGAATGTGCTGGTCCCATGAGATCTTCTCACCCGGCAGGATCATCTTGCCGGTGCCTTCCATGAACTGGTCGTAGCCCTTGCCGATCGCCCATTCCATGAGCTGCGGACGGCGGAGCGCCAGTTCCTGCTGGCTGACGACGGTCGAACCCGAGAACGAGATGCCGCGCGCAACCTGAACGCCCTGGTTCACCGCCGCGGTGTTCTCGGGGCTCAGGATGTGGTACGCGATGGAGTGGTGCAGAATCTTGCGGCCTTCGATGTTCGACGGACGAATCTCGACGGCGCGAACCCAGCGAGGCTCGGTCACCGGGATCTCGTTCACGGGGCGCCACCACACGTCTTGGTGGACGGCCGGCATGGTCTGAAGCGGGGCGGTGATGACGATGTCCGGGGCCCCCAGACCGTCGCGCTCAGCCTGCCAGTAGAGAGTCTTGGTGATTGGCTTGGCCTTGAAGTCGGCCGGGTTGCCTTCGATGGCGCCACCGTCGACCCAGGCCACGACCGTCGCCACCTGCTCGTCGCTCAGCGACATGTCGTTCTTGAACTTGTTGACGCCGACGCTGCGGTCGATGTGCCAGGGCGGCATCTGGCGCGATTCAACGCGCTGCTTGATCGAGCGGGCCCACGGGCGCGCGTCCTGGTAGCTGACGAGGGACATCGGGCCGATCGAGCCAGGTTCGTGGCACGACTGGCACTTGGCCTGAAGAATGGGCGAGACGTCCTTCGCGAACGTCACCTGCTTCTGCTGCGCGGCGGCCGCGCCGGGGAGAGCGAACACTGCGCCCAACACAAGGGCGCCGGCTCCCAGATGAATCTTCGAACCAAGCATCAGTGGCTCCTTTCGGAAACGTGTCATGTCGAGGGTTGAATGATGCGCGCTGCTCAGGCCAAGGGCGCGTCGCGCGCCAAATTGCAGGAGCCATGCCGCTGCGAAACATCAATGAAATGACGCGTTTTCGTGGATCTGGGTCAGAGCAGCCAGAAGTCGTGGGGAGATTTTCGCGGCGCCCGTGATTTTTCGCGTATCGGGAATCGGATAGGGCGAGGTGGCCGTCCCCAGCCGCCCGATGCCTGAGTCTTGGCAATCTGCTGGAAGTCCGGCATCGCCCGGCGGCGTCACGGCAGAAAAAACAAAAGGGCCTCCCCGCATTGCGGAGAGGCCCTTTGCAGAACGAAGGAATACCGGAGGTCTTACTTGACGCTGACCTTCACCAACGCGGTCGTCCAGCAGCAACCCGTCGCGCCGCCACCCTTTTCCGAGTAGTCGGTCAGCAGAACATGAAGGATGTAGTCGCCAGGCTTGTCGAAGGTAACCGTGCCTGAGGCCTTGCCGGCGAATGCTTCCAACGGCTTGCCACCCTTGGTGGCGGCGAAGTGAAAGCCGTCCGACTTCACGTTGCCAGGACCACGGTACTTGGTCACTTCGGCTTCGACCACCGGAGGCGTGCGGGTCATTGGCGCGTTGGTGCCGCTGGTGTAGAGCGCATCGTCTTCCGCCCAAAGGTCGAGCGCCATCGGCACGTTGACCGTGGCTGTCTTCGAGATAGCGGAGCCGACCGACGCGGTCGGATTCTGGATGTTGGTGCCGGTCTCGGTGAAGCGCAGGACGGGCGGCAGGTTGTACTTGCCGTTGGGCGCCTCTTCGGACGACTTCTGTGGCGTGATGTTGAAGTCGGGGCTCATGACCATGCCAACGCGTGACGTGACGCCGTTGACCGTCATCGTCCACCAGAGACGCTCGGCTGCGCCGAACGTCTTGGGCACCGTGATGGTGAACATCCCGAAGTTACGGTTGGGCATGAAGTGGGTCGGCTGACCGCGATCGGGGTCGCCCGGCTCGAACTTGTTGTTCGGGCCGATCGGGATGTCGACGTCGACGTTCCAGTTGCGGTTGTAGTAGCCGATCAGGAATGTATGCGTGCCGTCTGCATTGTCGTACCAGCCGTCATACGCCGGGGTGACGCTGGCCCCGAATCCCAGCTTGGGACTGCTCGGGAGGAGCTGGCCCTGAGCCGAAACCATTGCACCGCCGGCTGCGAGCGCCGCAACCGTCGCAAGGCGCAGAATCATGCGTGAATTCATGCTTACTCTCTACCGATGAAAGGTGTGCCTGAAGTTAAACCGAGCCGCATGTGTGCGGCAAGCGGGACGATTGTAACCGACGTCGAGGGATTGAAAAACCATAAAAAAGGGGATCGGAGCTTTCGCTCCGATCCCCTTGGTCAGTGCTGTTCAGGTCGGAGCGCGATTACTGCTGCTGCGTTGCCGCGGCGGGCTTCACGCCGTTCGTGACACCTTCGCCGTACTTCGCAACTCGCTCGGCGTACTCGGCGTCGCTGAGGTAGACGACGTTCATCCACGCGTGCGCCATTTCGTCGACCGTGCGGTCGCCGTAACCCACCCACTGTTCCGGGTCTGGGTTCGCCTTGTTCGCCTTCGTGTTGTCGTAGAAGGCGGTGACGTGAATGATGGTGCCCTTCGGGAAGACCGGCGCCGCTTCATCCTTGAAGATGTAGTTGGTCATCCAGTTGAAGTTGAAGTCCTTCACGTAGGAGATGACCTGGCTGCGGCCGTCCGGGAAGATCGCCTCGACCTGCATTGCCTTGCCGCGCAGATGGAAGTGCGGCTGGAAGTTGGTGATGACAGTGTTTTCACGCAGGACGGTGAAGCCCTCCGTGTGCGCGACCGAGTTCGGCGGAATGTCGAGGCCGGCCGTGCCGTTCTTCAGGCCGCTGAACGCGACGAGGTAGCTGCGCTTGCTCGGCTCTTCGCCCTTCTTGTAGAGCCACAGGCCGATTTCCGAGCCACCCTTGATTTCCTCGCCAACGGCGTGGATGTGCTGGTCCCAGGAGATCTTTTCACCCGGCATGATCAGCTTGCCAGTGCCGTCGAGGTAACGGTCGTAGCCCTTGCCGATGGCCCATTCCATGAGCTGGGGCCGGCGGTTGACGAGGTCAGCCGCGGCCTGCGAGGCCGAGCCCGACACCGACACCGGACGCCCACCGATGCCCTGGTTTACGGCAGCAGCATTCTCGGGGCTCAGGATGTGGTAGGCGATCGAGTGATGCACGATCTTGCGGGCGGCAAGATTGGTCGGACGAATCTCGACCATGCGCACCCAGCGGGGCTCGGTGACCGGGATGTCGCTGACCGGCCGCCACCACTGGTCCTGCGAGACCGCAGGCATCGTGTATTCCGGCGACCTGACGATGAGGTCGGGCGCGCCGTAACCGTCGCGCTCACCCTGCCAGAACAGCGTCGTGGCCACCGGCTTGGCCTTGAAGTCGGCCGGGCTGCCCTCGAGGGCGCCACCGTCGACCCACGCCACAACCGTCGCGACCTGCTCGTCGGTCAGCGCCATGTCGTTCTTGAACTTCTGCACGCCGACGCTGCGGTCGATGTGCCACGGCGGCATCTGACGCGATTCGACGCGCTGCTTGATTGAGCGAGCCCAGGGGCGCGCCTCTTGGTAGTTGACCAGGGACATCGGGCCGATCGAGCCGGGTTCATGGCACGACTGGCACTTGGACTGAAGAATGGGTGACACGTCCTTGTTGAACGTCACCTGCTTGCCCTGCTGCGCGAACGCAGCGCCGGGCAGCGCGAGGAATGCGCCGACGGCGATTCCCAGGTGGAGCTTCGAACCATGCATCATTAAGGCTCCTCTTTCGTAATTCCTATTGCGAACGACCCGTTTACCAGACCGCACACCGTTCAGACCGGTCGGATGACTGCCGCGGCATTTCGTTGGTGGCGCCGGAAAACCGCAACCTCGCGGAATCTCGTCGTTTCCCATCGATAGCCAAGGGGAATTTTCCCCCTGGCCGCTGATTATTCCCCCCTGGCCAAAGACACGCAATATCCAATATCAAAGATGGGAGAAATCGAGGCGATGAGGAGCCGGACCGGCGCGCGAGCCGCCTCGGCGGCGTGGTACACTCTTCGGTCGATACTTCCCGAATATTTCGTCTGAGACATCAAACAACACGTGGCCCGCGCGGCGGGCCCTTCGCCACTTGGCCCGCGCGGCGGGCCCTTCGCATCGAGCGGCCGCAACTGCAGGCGCCGCTGGCCCTTACGGTCAGCGCCACGAGCGCTCCCACGACCAACCGCGCGGCCCCGCATCCGAGAGGCCGCACGCGCGCCTCGATGTGAAGCACGGAAGGTAGGATTGCAGGGGTATGACGAACTGGCAGGGGGTTTCCGGAGTCAACCGCGCCTATGTGCTCGAGTTGTACGACCGGTACCTGAAAGACCCGAATGCGGTCGATGCCGAAACCCGTGCCCTGTTTGCGACCTGGACACCGCCGGCCGAGGGGGCCGACCAGGCTCCCTCGGCGCTTGGCGAGTCGGCGCTCCACAAAGCCGTCGGCGCCGTAAACCTGGCGCAGTCCATCAGACGCTACGGACACCTGGCGGCCCAGCTCGACCCTCTCGGGTCCAGGCCTCTGGGCGATCCAGCCCTCAACGCGGACACGCACGGCGTGACCGAAGACGACCTCCGCGCGCTGCCCCCGACGCTCGTGTCCTCGCCACTCGCTCACGGCGCGGCCAACATGCTCGATGTCGTGCACAGGTTCCGCGCCGTCTACTGCGCGACCTCCGGCCACGACTACTCGCATGTGTTCGTGCCCGAAGAGCGGCAGTGGCTGCGGGCGGCGGTCGAGAACGGGCAGTTCCGCGCCCCACACGACCCGATCGATCCGGTGGCACTGCTCGACCGGCTCTCCCAGGTCGAATCGTTCGAGCGATTCCTGCACCGCGCCTTCCAGGCCAAGACCCGCTTCTCGATCGAGGGGTTGGACATGACGGTGCCGATCCTCGACGAGATCATCGGCGATGCCGCTGAAGCCGGCGCCAGCTCGATGTTCATCGGTATGGCCCATCGCGGGCGGCTGAACATCATGGCGCACGTCCTCAACAAGCCGTACGCCCAGATCCTGGCCGAATTCAAGGATCCGCTGATCAAGGATGACTTCCAGGAGGACATGACCTGGACCGGCGACGTGAAGTATCACGCCGGCGCACACCGCGCCATCAAGAACGGCCGTGAAATGCACATGGTCGTCTCGATGCCGCCCAACCCGAGCCATCTCGAGGCGGTGGACCCGGTCGTGGTGGGCATGGCCCGCGCCGCCGGCACGAACGTCGACAAGGCCGGACCGCCGACCTTCGACCCGACCATGTCGATTCCGGTCCTGATCCACGGCGACGCCGCCTTCCCGGGTCAGGGCATCGTCGCCGAAACACTCAACCTCGCGCGTCTGGCCGGCTACAACACCGGCGGCACCATTCACATCATCGTGAACAATCAGCTCGGGTTCACGGCGATGTCGCGCGAGTCGTTCAGTACCTCGTACGCGAGCGGTCTGGCGCGCGGCTTCAAGGTACCGATCGTCCACGTCAACGCCGACGACCCGGAAGCCTGTGTCGAAGCCGCGCGTCTCGCCATCGCCTACCGCAACACCTTCAAGCGCGATTTCCTCATCGACCTCGTTGGCTACCGTCGTCACGGCCACAACGAAGGTGATGAGCCGGCGTTCACGCAGCCGCTGATGTACCAGAAGATTGCGGCGCACCCCCCCGTGCGCGAGATCTTCGCCAAGGCCCTGGTGGCGCGCGGGTCGGTCACGGCGGCGCAGGCCGCCGACATGAACACGACGTACCTGGGCGCCCTGCAGGCGGCGCTTGACGGCCTCAAGCCCGAGGTCGACTTCGTCGAGCCGATTCCGCCCGTGCCGCCGTCCGGCGCCGCCGCGAAGGTGAAGACCGGCGTGCCGCTCGAGCGGCTCGGCGAACTCAATACCTCGCTGCTGGCGCTGCCCGACGGATTCAGCGTCCACAAGAAGCTGGTGCGCGGCCGCGAGAAGCGCGCCCAGATCTTCGCGCTGCCGGGTGATCGGTCGGTCGACTGGGCAGCCGCCGAGGAACTGGCCTATGCCTCCATCCTCAGCGAAGGCGTGAGCATCCGCCTCACCGGTGAAGATGTGCAGCGCGGCACGTTCAGTCATCGGCACGCCGTGCTGCACGACCCGGCCACCGGCGAGACGTACACGCCGCTCCAGGGAATGCCGCAGGCCCAGGCCGCGTTCGAGATCCACAACTCGCCGCTCACCGAGCTGGCGACGATTGGCTTCGAGTTCGGGTACAACGTCCAGGAACCCTCGCGGCTGGTTGTCTGGGAAGCGCAGTACGGCGACTTCATCAACGGCGCCCAGATGGTCCTCGACGAATTCCTGCTGTCGGCCCGCAGCAAGTGGGGGCAGCGGCCGTCGATGGTGCTGCTGCTGCCGCACGCGCACGAAGGCGCGGGACCGGAGCACTCCAGCGCGCGTCCCGAGCGTTTCCTGCAGCTGGCCGCGGACACCAACGTCCGCATCGCCAACTGCACGAGTGCCGCACAGTTCTTCCATCTGCTGCGGCGTCAGGCGGCCCTGCTGCTGGTCGATCCGCTCCCGCTGGTGGTCCTCACGCCGAAGAGCCTGCTGCGCCATCCGTTCATGGCGTCCACCCCACAGGAACTGGCCGACGGCCGCTTCTATCGCATGCTCGATGACGAGTCGGCCCGGGCGCGCGCCTCCGAGGTCCGCCGCATCCTGCTCTGTACGGGCAAGATGGCCGTCGACCTGCTGAGCAGCGAGAAGCGCGAGGCCGCCCGCAACGTGGCCATCTGCCGCATCGAGCAACTGTATCCGCTGAACGTCGACGATCTCCGCACGCTGCTCAACGGCTACACCAACGCCGAGGAGATCGTGTGGGTCCAGGAAGAGCCCGAGAACATGGGCTACTGGGACTTCATGCGGTCGAACATCGAGGCCGCGGCTGCGGGGCGTACGGTGCGGCTGATCGCCCGTCCGCGCAGTGCGAGTCCGGCGGAAGGTTCATCGTCTCGTCACTCGCACCATCAGCAGATTCTGGTCGAGGCGGCCCTCGCACCGATCGCGCAGAAGGCCCCCGGACGTTCGCGCGGCACGAAGCCGGCGGCCGAGAAGGTCGCCGGGTAAACGCAAGACTCCTGCACAGGAAAGAGATGCCTGCACACATCGTAGTACCCGAAGTCGGTGAGTCGATCGTCGAAGCCCGCGTGGCTCGCTGGATGAAGAACGTCGGCGACGTCGTGGCGCTGGGCGACCCGCTGGTCGAACTCGAAACCGACAAGGTCAACCTGGAAGTGCCGTCGCCGGTGGCTGGTGTGCTGAGCCGCATCGATCACCAGGCTGGAGCCGACGTGAAGATCGGTCAGGTGCTGGGACTGGTGGACGAGTCTGGGGCCGCTGCGGCGGCTCCTGCTCAGGCGAAGCCCGCCGACGTGCCCGCTCCCGCGGCTGCGGCGGCCAGGGCGCCCGAGACCGACAGAACCCGCGCGACTCCGACGGCCAAGAAGGCCGCCGAGCAGAACGACGTGAACCTCGCCGGCGTGAAGGGGACCGGCGTGGCCGGTCGCGTCATGAAGAGCGACGTGGAGCAGGCCGCAAAGGGAAGTGCCCCGGCGAAGGCGGCGGCGCCGGCGCCAGCGCCCGCCGCTCCCGCCGTGCGTCCGCCCGCCCCGCGCCCCGCCTCTGGCGACCGCTCCGAGGAGCGGGTGCGCATGTCGAAGCGTCGCGCCACCATTGCGCGCCGCCTCATCGAGGCGCAGAGCACCGCGGCGATGCTCAGCACCTTCAACGAAGTGGACATGTCGGCGGTGATGGCGCTGCGCGAACGCCGCAAGGTGGCCTTCAAGGACAAGAACGGCGTCAACCTTGGCCTCTCGTCGTTCTTCGTGAAGGCGGCCATCGGCGCGCTCAAGGCGATTCCGCGTGTGAACTCGGAGTTGCAGGGCGACGAGATGGTGCTCAAGCACTACTACGACATCGGCGTGGCCGTTGGCGCGGCCGAGGGGTTGGTCGTCCCCGTGCTCCGCGATGCCGACACGATGTCGTTCGCCGAAGTCGAGCAGCAGGTGCGCTTCTACGCCAAGGCTGCTGAGGAAGGCACGCTGTCACTGGCCGACCTCAAGGGCGGCACCTTCACCATCACGAACGGTGGCGTGTTCGGCTCCCTGCTCAGCACGCCGATTCTGAATCCGCCGCAGGTCGGCATCCTCGGTCTCCACGCCATCAAGGACCGCCCGGTTGCGGTCGGTGGGCAGGTCGTGATTCGCCCGATGATGTACATCGCACTCACCTACGATCACCGCATGATCGATGGTTCGGAAGCGGTCCGGTTCCTCGTAAAGATCAAGGAACTGATCGAAGATCCTGGCGCGCTACTGATCGACTGAACGCGCGCACGCCGCGCATACTCGCGCGTAATCCCACGTCGCACGTCGGGCCGGCTGGCAGGAACCTTCAGCCGGCCCTTGGCGTTTCAGCCGGCCTTCCCGCCTCGCCCGCCCCACCAGCCTTGTTTACGGCGATACTGACGCCGCTCCGAGACCCGTGTACCGGAACTTCTGCACCCGCTTCCCTTCGTAGCTTTCGGTGATGAAGAGGTCGCCCTTCGAATTCACCGCCAGGTTGTGCGCGCCGTAGAACTGGCCGGCCCAGTGGCCGTGGCCGCCGAAGGTGCTCACCACCTGCAGGGTCTGCCGGTCGAGGACGTAGATCAACTGGTTCGTGCCGTCGTTGATGTACAGGAACTGCTGCTGCGGATCGGTGGAGAAGCCGACGTCCCAGACCGACCCGCTGCCGAACGTCTCTCTTGCAATCACCTGTTCGCGGACGAACGTGCCGTCCTTCCTGAACACCTGCAGTCGGTCGTTGGTGCGGTCGCAGACATACACGAGGCCGTCGTGTGAGATGCGCACCGCATGCACGATACGGAACTGCGGTGCGGGTGGACCGTTCGGATCGTACTGGCTGGGCCGGACCTCGTTCTGCACGGCGCCGCTGAAGGGGCCTGGCAGCTTCTCGCCCTGCCGCGTGAACCAGCCGTCGTCGGGCCGGTTGCCGTAGGCGCCCCAGTGCCGCTTGTAGGCCCCGGTGGTGGCGTCGAACACGATGACGCGGTGATTCACGTAGCCGTCGGCGACATAGATCTCGTTCGCGGCGCGGTCGATCGTGAAGTTCGCCGGCGCCCCGAGGTTCTCGACGTCGTTGCTCCCCTGCCCCTTGCCCTGATGGCCGATCTGCAGCAGGAACTTCCCCTGCCGCGTGAACTTCAGGATGTGCGAGTCCTTGTCGCCGCCGGCGCCGAGCCACACATCGTCGCCGTCGATGTAGATGCCGTGTTCGAGCTGCGGCCACTCGTAGCCGGAACCTGGGCCACCCCAGGACGACAGCAGCGTGCCGTCCGTATCGAACTCCAGCACCGGCGGCGCGGCCTTCCAGATCGCGCGGGTTTCGTTCGGCTGCAGCGTTGATGGCCGCTGCACAATCCACACGTGATCGTGCGCATCGACGGCGACTCCGGCCACCGCCCCGATGATCCAGCGGTTGGGCAACGGCTTGGGCCAGAACGGATCGACCGCGAAGGTCGGTACCTGCCGTCCGGCCGGGCGGGCCTGCGCAGCCGGCACCGCCGGACGCATCGTCAGGAGCGCCAGCGGCAGCGACGCCGACAGGAGAGCCACGGCCCCGTGCCGGCCGAATCGCGTGCGCATGTCTCGAAGCATGGTCGACAGCATACGCCGGCCCGCATCCGGCGTTCGCCTTCGGTTCGTGTGGGCGGAGGTGGGGTAGAAGGATTCGCGGCTCGCGCCGATAACTGACTCGATGCTCACCACCGCCACTGACCAGACCCCCGCTGCCATCGAAGCGAACCTGTTCGCGTTCTCCGACGATGTCGTCATCGACACCGCCGGGTTGATCAACGGCATGCTCGACTCCGGCAAGGGGATCAGTGACCTGATTTTCTCGCCCGGCCGGCCGCCGCAGGTCGAACAGCACGGCCAGTTGGTGCCGGTGAGCGTGCTCGGCCTCAATAACCTGACGCCAGCGATGACCGCACGCATCGCGCGCGACCTGATCGGCGGCAATGGTCAGGTGCTGGCCTCGCTCGCCGCCGACGGCGCGGCCGACTTCTCGTTTTCGCTGCCGTCACGCACCCGCTTTCGCGTCAACGCCTTCCGGCAGCGCGGCACCTTCGCGATTGTCATGCGCGTGATCGCGTCGCGCATCCCGACGCTTGCGGAGTTGAAGCTGCCGCCGGCGTTGACCGACGTCGCGTTGCTGAAGACGGGGATCGTCCTCGTGACGGGACCGACGGGTTCGGGCAAGTCGTCCACGCTGGCCGCAATCATCGATCTGATCAACGAGACGCGCGCCGAACACATCCTCACCATCGAGGACCCGATCGAGTTCCTGCACCCCCACAAGAAGGGGACGGTTCATCAGCGCCAGTTGCACGCCGACACGCCAAGCTTCGCCCTGGCGCTCCGCTCGGCGCTGCGCCAGGCACCGAAAGTCATCCTCGTCGGCGAGATGCGAGACCGCGAGACGGTGGAGATCGCGCTGACCGCGGCCGAAACGGGACACCTGGTGTTCTCCACGCTGCACACCATCGACGCGTCGAAGACCGTGGAGCGGATCATCGGCTCGTTCCCGGCTGCCGACCAGCAGGTGGTGCGGACCCGGCTGGGAGGGGCGTTCCGTTACTTTATTGCCCAGCGCCTGATTCCGCGCAAGGAAGGCGGACGCGTGGCCGTGCTCGAAATCCTGAAGTCGACCATGCGCACGCGCGAGTACATCGAGCAGGGTGAGAAGGAAGGCAAGACGCTGCTCGACGCCATCAAGGACGGTGTGCTCGACGGGATGCAGTCGTTCGACGGCGAAATCGAGCGGCTCGTGCGCGAGAGCGTGCTGACCGTGCCGACAGCGATGCTCTATGCCACCAACCCGGGCAACCTCGCCGTGCAGCTCGCCGACTTCGACGAGGACGCCATCGAGTCGATGATCGAGCGTTAGCTCGCGTCGACGAGGCGCTCGGCGAGGGCCATCACCGTGAGTGGTGATGAACCCTCGGCCTTGTTGTTCACCAGCACGAAGACGAGCCGGCCGCGGTTCACGATGCGGCGCGCAATCGTCACGACCTCACGACGGTGTGCGGCCGGAATACGGCGTCGCAGGGACGGAGCAGGTCGTCAACCAGCCGATCGACCGACAAAAAGTCGGGGTTCGGCGTGGGATGCGACGGATGGCCGAGTGACACCGAGGTGACCGACGCCGGGGCCTTGAAGCAGCAGCGAAACGGGCAGGAACACCGTGTTACGGCGGAGCCGCCGCAAACTGAGCGTTCGTCCCTGTCGATTCCGGCGGTACTGGATCGACAACCTGAGTGGGACTACCATGCGGCGTCCCGGTCAGGAGAGGGAACCGAATGAGTTCAGTGCGAGTGCTGGTTGGAACGCGCAAGGGAGCTTTCGTCATCACGGCAGACGGGGCACGCAGGAGCTGGGACATCCAGGGGCCGTTCTTCGGCGGCTGGGAGCTGTACCACCTCAAGGGATCGCCCGCAGACCCCAATCGCCTCTATGCCTCGCAGGGAAGCGGGTGGTTCGGGCAACTGATTCAGCGCTCGAACGACGGTGGCAAGACCTGGGCGCCGATGGGCAACGCCTTTGCCTACGACGGCGTCCTCGGCACCCACGAGTGGTACGACGGCACGCCGCATCCGTGGGAATTCAAGCGCGTCTGGCACCTCGAGCCGTCGCTGACCGACCCCGACGTGGTCTACGCCGGGGTGGAAGACGCCGCGCTGTTCCGCACCACGGACGGCGCGACGAGCTGGCACGAGATGCCCGGCCTGCGTAACCACGGCTCCGGCTCGAAGTGGACGCCTGGCGCAGGTGGGCTGTGCGTCCACACCGTCATCCTCGACCCCGCCAACGCCCAGCGCCTGTTCGTCGCCATCTCGGCGGCCGGTACTTTCCGCTCCGACGATGGCGGTGAGAGCTGGAAGGCGATCAACCAGGGGCTGCGCTCGAATCACATCCCCGATGGCACGGCCGAGGTCGGACACTGCGTGCATCATGTCGCGCAGCACCGTGCGCGGCCCAACGTCCTCTTCATGCAGAAGCACTGGGACGTGATGCGGAGCGACGATGCCGGCGACAGCTGGGTGGAGGTGAGCGGTAACCTGCCGACCGACTTCGGCTTCCCGATCGACATCCATGCCCACGAGCCGGACACGATCTACGTGGTGCCCATCAAGAGCGACTCCGAGCACTACCCGCCGGACGGCAAGCTGCGTGTCTATCGCAGCCGCACCGGCGGCCACGAGTGGGAAGCGCTCACCAACGGCCTGCCTCAGCACGATTGCTACGTGAACGTGCTGCGCGACGCGATGGCCGTGGACACCCTCGATTCCTGCGGCATCTACTTCGGTACGACCGGAGGCCAGGTCTACGCCTCGCCAGACGGCGGCGACACCTGGTCGGCCATTGCGCGCGACCTGCCGCCTGTCCTGTCGGTCGAAGTGCAGACCCTCGCTGACTGATGCCCGGAATCAGAGTCGTACTGCCCCAGCACCTGCGCACGCTGGCGCAGGTCGGTGGTGACGTGCTGATCGACGTCGGCGGACCGGTCAGCGTACGGTCGGTCCTCGACGCGATCGAGTCGGCCTATCCCGTGCTGCGCGGCACGATCCGCGATCACGGCACGCTGAAGCGACGCCCCTTCCTGCGCTTCTTCGCCTGTGAAGAGGACCTGTCGCTCCTGCCGCCCGAGACGCTTCTCCCGGCGGCGGTGGTCTCGGGCGCGGAGCCGTTCTACATCATCGGCGCCATCGCCGGCGGCTGAGCGCCGTCGTCTCGCGCTGGCGTAGCTACGAACCTTCAGCTTCGCCGGGCTGGGCCGATCTGAAGGTCGGCAGCTACATCGGTGTGGAATCGGCCTAGCTCTCAAGTACGTCGAGCGGCAGCGGCTTTGCGCTCGATGCGCCCTCGCCCGTCTGGAGCCGCCGCGCGTAGCCGGCTTGGCCAAGATGGAACGCGGTGTGCGCCACCAGGTGCATGAGGAAGCGCCCTCGCGTGGTGCGCAGTCCAGCCGGAGCGCCGGGCATCGGCTGTTCGAGCTCCGCGTCGGTCGCTCGCGTCAGGGTGCGCTGCACCGCCTCGATCGCGGCGGTAAGGGCACGATCGACGTCGGCACGTGTGCCGTTCCGAGTGGCGAACTCCGTGTCGCGGTCGCGGACGAAACCCGTTCCTCCGAGCAGCGCTCCGACGAAGTGTTGCAGGTTGCCCGCCACGTGCAGGGCCAGGTTACCAGCAGCGTTGGTCACGCCCGGCATCGTCTGCCAGAGCGTCTCGTCATTGGTATGCAGGGCCACTTCGCGGCGGAACCCCTCGAGTTCCCGCGTGAGCAGCAGGGTGATGTCGTCGACATGTGGCATGCGCGTGAGCATACCCCGGCCGGTCACGGCACAGATGGTGTGCGGGGCGCTGGTGGCGGTGGTCGTCAGTGTGGTGGTGTTCCTTCGGATGGGCGCGGCCGACGACCTTCTGGTCGGCGTGCTGGTCGACAATGCCTTCGAAGCCGTGCGACGCGGCGTGCGGATGCGCGCCGGCTAGACGTCGGCGCGCATGATGATGAAGGCTTCGAGCGCGCCTTCATCAGCCTGCGTGAACCGGATGCCGGCGCGCGTGCGGGCCGGCGTCCGCCCCGACGGCGGTTCCTTCCGCACCCAGATCACCTGGCCGAGGCAGAGCAGGGTGTGCGGGTCCTGTGGCAGCTGGACGCGCACCGTATCGCCGGTCTCCAGCGTCGCCGCGGTGGTGACACCACAACCGCCAACCGACAGGTCGCACAGCACACCCACCACTCCGTTCACCTTGACGTCGATGCGCGACGTGAAGGTGTAGCGGGTCGAGAGGCGTACGCTCTCCCATCCTTCTTCCTCGAGGGTGATCGCCCCGTCACCAGCCTCGCCGACCTGATCTTCATCGAAGGTCAGCTCGGTCACCTCGCCCTCATCGTCCACCGATGCCTGGGGCGTCGGCGCTGTGCGGAGCGTGGCGAGTTGCTCGCGGTAAGCGTCGAGTTGCCGCGAGGCATCAGCGAGGCGGTGGTCGGCGCTCGTCACGGCCTGCCGCAGGTCGGCCGTCGTCATGCGTTCGGTGTCGAGCGCCAGCGAGAATGAGTCGCGCTCCCGTTCGACCTCGGCGACGCGCTCGCCGACGTCGATTGCCGTCTCCTCTGCTTGAGCGCGGGCCTGCTCGAGCGAGGCCAGGCGCTGCTGCACGGCAGCAAGGTCGGCGCCGACGCGGGCCGCCTCCTGCCTGGCCTGTTCGAGCTCGCTTCGACGCCCGCTGTCGGCATCGCCGTTCGCGGTGCGCTGGGCAGCGAGGTCGGTGTTCAGGGAGGCCGACGTCCGCTGCAGGTCGGCGTGTGACTGGAACAACGTGGTGTGTGTCTGCTGGAGGTGGCCGTGCGCGCGTTCGAGCTCGGTGTAGCGATGCTGGAGGTCGGCCGCGTGCTGGCGTTCTTGTGCGAGGGCCTGTGCGGCGGCGTCGTGCGCCGACTGCGCGGCAGCATGGGCCATGCGCAGGTCGGCGGCGCGCTGCTCGGCGTCGGCAGCCGCCTGTCGCAGCGTCGTCACCGCATGCTGTTCACCGTCGACCGCGTTGTTCGCGGCGGAGATGGCGTGCCTGAGGTCGGTCGTGACGCCGCGCTCGGCCTCCAGCAGGCGCGTGAGCGAGTCGACCTGTGCGAGCAATTCCGCGCGCCCCTGACGTTCGGTGACCAACCGCGCCTCGGCGGTGACCATTGCCTGACGCTGCGTCTCGTCGGCCTGCGTCGCCTGCGCGAGGGCGGCGCGAGCGGCGTCGAGGTCGGTCCGCAGGTGGTCGTGGTCCTTCGCCCGCTCGGCGAGCTGCTGCTCCAGCTGGCGCAGACGCGTCTCCGCGTACGCGCGCTGCTCGGCGGCCGTACGCGCGGCCTCACGCTCGGTGACCACGGTGTCCCGAGCCGCTTCGAGCTCGAGTTCCAGGCCGGCCACACGGTCGCCGGCTGTGGCGAGTGCACCCCCGTGTTCCTGCCGGAGCGTCTGCGTGGCCTGCCGCTCCAGCGACAGTTGCTGCTGTGCGGTGGCCAGCTGTTGGTCCAGGGCGGCTACGCGTTCCCGAGCGTGGGTGCGTTCGATGGCCACCTGCTCGCTCGCCTCGTCGGCCTCGGCCACCTTCGCCTGGGCGTCCGCCACCTCGCGTTCCAGTTGAGCGATGGCGCGATCGAGGTCGCCGCGAGCGGCACGCTCGGCCTCGAGCAACTGCGTCTGCTCGTGCGCAGCCTGCAGGACCGCGTGTTTCTCGGTTTCGAGCAGGTCGACTTTCTTCTGCGCCTTGTCGAGGGCCTTGCGCAGTTCCGAGACGGCCTTGCGCTCGGCTTCCACCGCTGAGAGGTTGCGCGCTTCGGCCTCGAGCATCGACGCTTCGCCGTCGCTCCTGATCTGGAGGCAGGCGCGAGTGGCGGCTGCCTGCGCTTCGGTCGTAGCGAGGCGGGCCAGCTCGACGATGAGGCCCGTGAGCGAGGAGGCGCGCGAGGGGTCGGCCAATGCGGCATCGAGCTCGGCAAGCCGCGCGTCGATCGTCGCGCGCAGCGCGTCGAGCTGCCGCTGTGCAGATTCGAGCAGGTGGACGTCTCCTGAATTGCGTGACGTCTCGACGCCGTTCGCCGCCTTCATCGTGTCGTTTATCGGCGTCTGGCCGATAAACAGTTAGGACATGGAGAGTCAGCCGGATATCGTGGCGGCCGCCGAGGCCTTGCGGACCTGGGTGGGCGGACAGCGCGCCTCGTGGACCGTGTCCAATCTGGCGGCATTGGCTCCGCCAGTCGCGCCCAGGCCGCCCGCTTCGCACACGGTGCCTCTGGCCCCCCCTCTGCCTCCGCCCGCACCGACGGCTGAGCCGGTGGGCGGGTGGGTCGGCGTCCCCGCACCCCTCATCGTGCCAGCCGCCGTACCCGCTACTCCGGTATTCGTCCCGTCGACAGCATCCGAGCCTGTCGCGGAGTGGCCGGCGCCGTCGTATCAGGGCAGCGGCGCCACGGTGATTATCGCGGACATCTCCATTGCCGAACGGACGTGGTTCCGTGCCGCGATCGCGGCCGTGCTGATCCTGGCGGTCGCTGGCGGCTACATGGCGCTGTCGCGCCGTTCCGCACAGGCCATTGGCGCGGCGGTGTTCGGGTCCACACCGGACGGGGCCGAGGTGTTCGTGGACGGCGCGCCGGTTGGACGGACACCGGTCCGCGTCGAACTCCGCGCCGGCACGCACACGGTCGAGTTCAAGCGGAACGCGGTCACCCGCACGCAGACGATTGCCGTGAAACAGGGGGCCGAAGTGCCGGTCTCGGTGGACTGGAACCAGAAGGCGATCGGCAGCCTGCAGGTGAACTCCACGCCGACTGGGGCAAAAGTGAGCGTGGACGGCAAGCTGCGCGGCCAGACGCCGCTGACGCTGGACGACCTTCCGGCCGGACCGCACACGGTGCTCATCGACAGCAGCGAAGGCGCCGTGCGGCACAAGGTCCAGATTGCCGAGGGCGTCACCGAGTCGCTCACCGAATCGATCTATCCGGGGTGGCTCCACTTGTCGTCACCGATCGAGGTAACCATCCTGGACGGCGGCAAGCCGGCGCTGCTCGACGACAGCAACCGGGTGCTGCTCAAGCCGGGCACCCACACGCTGCGTATCGAGAACCGCGGACTGGCGTTCAGCCAGACGAAACAGGTGGAGATCGAGCCCGGGGGCACCACGAAGATCGCCATCGAGGTGCCGACGTCGACACTGACGGTCACCGGTTCGACCGGGGCCGACGTGTTCGTGGACGGCGTGAAAGCCGGCACGACGCCGTTGACCGAGTTCAGGGTGGCGCTCGGCTCGCACGACGTCATGGTGGTGGACAAGTCCGGCGTCACCCGGCACGCCTCGGTCAAGGCCACCACGAAGCCCGTTCAACTGGACATCAGCTTCGAACGCTGAGGGACCGCGCTGAGCCTCGGGGCCGCAGCGGTCATCTCGGTTCCGTAAGTCCTGTTGAGCTGCAGCCTCGCCACCGCGGGCCGATTCCCCACTCGGACTCTTTCGAGTTCATTGCTCACGACAAGCAACCGACTGCACGCCGGGCCAGGCCCGATCACGGAGAAGGTGTGTGCGCACATGGACGATAGGACGCCGGATGACGGTTGGGTTCTCGATACTGGCCTTGCTCACTGTGGCGGTCGGCGGGTTCGCCTACGCGAGGGTGGCCTCCATTCAGGCTGACGCCACGGCGATGACCGTGGACTCCATTCCAGGGCTCACGGCTATCGGCGGGATTAATGGCAACGTGCAGCGGAGCCGCGCACTCGTGCTGCAGCATATCCTCACGGAAGACCCCGCCAGGCTGAAGAAATTTGACGAAGAAATCGCCAAATTGGCGGAGGAGAATTCAAAGCTCTTCGATAGCTACAAAGCCTCCATTTCCGTCGAGGAGGATCGCCGGTTGTTCGCGGCGCTGGAGGCGCAGCGCGCGCGGTTCCGTGCGGGGCGCGATGATGTCGTGCTGCCGTTGAGCCGGGCGTTGAAAACCCGTGAGGCCCAGATTGCCTTCGACAGCGTGCTCGAACCGGTGTTCACGGAATACATGGCAGCCCTCGACGCGGTGGTGGACTTCAACGTCAATCATGCCCGTGAACTCAGTAACGCGATTGCCACGGCCGTGGCGTCCACCAAGCTCGTGGTCGCCGGCGCCATGCTCGCGGCGGTGGTGCTCGCGGTTGTGCTCGGCTGGTTCATCGTCAGCGGTACCAACCGCGTGCTCGGTACGGCCCTCGGCGAGCTTGGCACCGGCGCACGGCAGGTGGTGTCGGCCGCCTCACAGGTGGCCACGTCGGCGGAATCGCTGTCGCAGGGCGCGACCGAGCAGGCCGCGTCACTCGAGGAGACTTCGGCCTCGATGGAAGAGATGTCGTCCATGACGCGCACCAACGCGACGAGTGCAAAGTCCGCGGCGACGCTGATGTCGGAGGTGGACGTCAAGATGCAGGCATCGAACGCCGCGCTCGGTGCGATGGTCACGTCCATGGACGAGATTCGCGAGTCGAGCCTGAAGGTGTCGCGCATCATCAAGACCATCGACGAGATTGCCTTCCAGACCAACATCCTTGCGTTGAACGCCGCGGTGGAAGCGGCCCGTGCCGGCGAGGCGGGCATGGGCTTCGCGGTGGTCGCCGACGAGGTCCGCAACCTGGCGCAGCGTTCTGCCCAGGCGGCGAAGGACACGACCAGCCTCATCGAAGCGTCGGTCGCCAAGTCGCAGGCCGGCTCGGTGCAGGTGGGCGAGGTGGTCGCCAGCATCGGCGAAATCACCGAGCGCGCCAGGAAAGTGAAGGCGCTGGTGGACGACATCAGCGGCGCCAGCCAGCAGCAGGCGCAAGGCATCGATCAAGTCGCGCAAGCGGTGACGCAGATGGAGAAAGTCACGCAGTCGACCGCGGCGACCGCTGAAGAGAGCGCAGCGGCGAGCGAGGAGCTCAACGCGCAGGCGGAGTCGACGCTGCGAGTGGTCGAGCAACTGGCGATGCTGGTGGGTGGCTCGGCGACCAAGGGAGGGGACGACGAGCGTGTAAGAAAACCGTCAGTCCCGGCGCGCGGCGGCACCTCGATGCCCTGGCGAACGGCTGCCTGAAAACCCGACTCAAAGACGACCACATGGCGTAACCTTGCGGGATACGACGACCGACTCCGTGGCGAGCCGGTCGTTCCTCGTTCACAGGAGGTTCCTCGCATGATCCGCACCGCCCTCGTCCTCGCCCTTGGTTCGCTTGCCCTTGCCGGCAGCGCGCTCGCTCAGGCACCGGCCGCATCCGACCCGTTTGCGGCCGTCGTTGCCGCCGCTCCGCCGAACCAGCGTGAAGGCGCCACCGTCGTCAAGTGGAAGTCCGACTTCACCTACGACACCCTGAAGAAGGGAACGAACCGCATGGTCTGCTACGACCGCTCGGGTCTTCCCCTGCAGCAGGCGTACTCGATCGAGTGCACGAGCCTCGCCAACCTCGATCGCGTCGCGCAGAACATGAAGGCTGAAGCGACCGGCGACAAGGCCAAGTCCGAGGCGATGCTGACCGAGATGGAAAAGAACGGCACCCGCGTGAAGCCCGAATACGGCTCTGTCTGGTTCCACCTGATGGGACCCGACAAGGATCATGTGCGTCAGCACATGACCGTCGCTCTGCCCGGCGCGACCACCGCAACGACCGGCCTGCCCGACAAGGCCACCCAGGGCGGCGCGTGGATCATGAACGCGGGCACGTCCACCGCGCACCTCATGGTGCCGGGCGAGTAGGTCGGAAGCTAGAAATCGGAAGGCAGAAGTCAGAAGTGGAGGTCGGGACACGTCCCCGGCCTCCGCTCCCCAACCTCCAACCTCCAACCTCCCATGCGCACCCTCCAGATTGCCGTCCTGTCGCTCACCACGCTCGCCGCCGGGCAGGCACCGACCGTCTTCACCGGTGTCATCACCGACAGCGAGTGTGCCGATGCCGTTCACGGCCGCATGCGCATGGGCGACACCGATCCCGAATGCGTGCAGGCGTGCGTCGATGCGCACGGTGCCACCTACGTGCTGTTCGACGGGACGGTTGCGTACGCCCTGAGCGACCAGCAGGCGCCGAAGGCTCATGCCGGCAAGAAGGTGCGCGTGACCGGCACGCTCGACACGAAGACGAAGACCATCACCGTGCGGTCGATTGCAGCAGAGTAGCGTCCACCGGTGGTGGCGGGCCCTGGTGGCCGCCGTTGCCCTGGTCGCCGTCGTTCTCGCCGGTCGCACGCACGCCACAGCAGCCCAGGGTTCCGTCAACCCGTGCTCGCTCGACTACACGCCGATCTACACCATCCAGGGCACCGGCGCCGCCGTAGCGATGACCGGAACCCAGAGTACGAAGGGCGTGGTGGTTGCCGACTACGAAGGCCCGAGCCCCGCGCTCCGCGGCTTCTTCATCCAGGACCTCACCGGCGACGGCAACGCGGCCACCTCGGACGGCCTCTTCGTCTTCGAAGGCTCGAACGCCGACACGGTGAGCGTCGGCGATATCGTGCGCGTCACCGGCACGGTTGGTGAGAACCAGGGGCAGTCGCAGATCAGCGTCGGCACGATCATGAAATGCGGAGTCGGCGCGGTCTCTCCCGTCGATGTGCTTCTGCCGGTGGCCTCTGCCGAGGTGCTCGAGCACTACGAAGGCATGCTCGTTCGCTTCCCGCAGACCCTGACGGTCACCGAGCACTTCCAGTTGGGACGCTTCGGTCAGGTGACGCTGTCGAACGATCGTCTCCGGCAGCCGACGACGGTTGTGGCGCCTGGTGCTCCGGCGTTGGCGCTGCAGGTGCAGAACCGCCTGAACCAGATCATTCTGGACGATGGGTCGCAGGCGCCGAACCCAGACCCGATTTTGTTCGCGCGTGGCGGCCGTCCACTGTCGGCGACCAACACGCTCCGCGGCGGCGACACCGCCACCGGCATCGTCGGCGTGCTGACCTTCACCTGGGCCGGCAACGCGGTCAGTGGCACGGCCTATCGTGTGCGTCCGGTGAATGCCCTGAGCGGTTCGGTGAACTTCGTTGCTGCGAACCCGCGCCCAGCGTCTGCGCCCAACGTCGGCGGCACGCTGCGGGTGGTCGGGATGAACCTGCTGAACTTCTTCAACACCTTCGATGGCATCCCGGACACGGTCGATAACTGTCGCAACGGTGTGGACGGCCCGAACACCGACTGCCGCGGCGCTGACACCCAGGCCGAATTCGACCGACAGTGGCCCAAGACGGTGGCGGCCATCATCGCCATGAATCCTGACGTGCTCGGCGTGAACGAACTCGAAAACGACGGCTACGGTCCATCCAGCGCGTTGCAGTTCCTCGTGGACAAGCTGAACGCCGCGACGGCGCCTGGCGCCTATGCGTTCATCGACGTCGACGCAAATACCGGCCAGGTGAATGCAATGGGCACCGATGCCATCCGCGTGGCCATGCTCTACAAGCCGGCGGTGGTCACTCCGGTTGGGACCACCGCGGCACTCAACAGCGCGGCGTTCGTCACCGGCGGCGACAGCGCCGAACGCAACCGTGCCTCGCTGGCACAGGCGTTCTTGGTGAAGAGCACGGGCGCCACGTTCATCCTCGACGTGAACCATCTGAAGAGCAAGGGCTCGGCCTGTGATGTGCCCGATGCAGGCGACGGCCAGGGCAACTGCGCCCCGGTGCGTGTGAACGCGGTGAACGCGCTGGCGGCGTGGCTGGCGTCGGACCCGACCGGCACCGGCGACCCCGACGTGCTGATGGTGGGCGACTACAACTCCTACGCCAGCGAGGATCCGATCACGGCGCTGAAGAAGCACGGCTTTACGAACTTGATCGAGACCGTGCTCGGTCCAGAGGCCTACTCGTACGCGTTCGATGCGCAGTGGGGATATCTGGACTACGCGCTGGCGTCGGCCTCGCTCGTGTCGCAGGTGAGCGGCGTGGCCGACTACCACATCAATAGCGACGAGCCGAACGTGCTCGACTACAACACCGAGTTCAAGTCCGCCGGACAGGTCGTCAGCCTCTACGCACCCGACCAGTTCCGCATCTCGGACCACGACCCGGTGGTCGTCGGCCTCACCCTGAACGCCGCGCCACGGTGAGCGGAGCGGCCGTCACTTCGTACATTCACGCGCGCTAGAAGCGCAGCAGCCGCGTCGCCTTGACCGCCAGCGTGCGGTTCAGCAGCATGGCGCCGCCTCGCGCGGTGTCCCGTCCGTCGCTATAGACGAAAAACAGATCGCTGCCGGGCCGGAACTCCCAGCGGAAGCGGACGCTGGACGACAGCGTGTTCGCGTCGACGTTGAACTGCATCAGGCTGCTCACGAACAGCCGCGTCGTCGGCGTCCACGTGAAGCGGTTCGCCACGAGCCGCGCGTCGAAATCGCCGTACGGCAGGCGCACCCAGGCGAGCGACACGCTTGGCTCGAGCGCGAACTGCGGCCTCAGCGCGACGCGGCCCGAGTAGCCCGCTTCCGTGCGCGTCCCGTCGTAGAAGCGTCCGGTCGACGCACTGAGCCGGCCGGCAACGCGGCGATTGTTCGCCAGCGAGTACGACGCGCTCGCCGTGGTGTTGTCGTAGCCGGCGCGCGGCACGGTGATGCGCGGCGCGATGCGGAACGCTGCCGGCAGCAGCTCGTACTCGTGCACGTACTGGACGGTGGCGATGTCGCCGCTGTGGAATTCGACCCGGAAGCTGCCGTCGACGGCGCGATTCTCGACGCGTGTCCGGCCGGCATCGGTGTCGTAGGTGTAGGTGCCCAGCCAGGTCAGCTGGCGCACGGTGCGGCTGCCGCGCAGCCGCGGGCTGAAGCGGGCGGTCGCGGTGTTGCGCCGGACGTCGTCGCGCCGCGCGTAGCCGACCTCTGGCGCGAAGCGGGCGCCGACCATCAGGTGCTCGGCCGAGAGCCCGTAGCGGTCGCCTGCGTAGTCGAAGCGCGCGCGGTAGCTGGCCGCCTGCCGGTCCTGGCCGTCCTCGCCCGCCACGTCGGTGCGGGCGTAGTAGCCGATCAGCGTGTTGTTCTGCGATAGGCGGACGCTCGTGTCCGCGCCCATCAGCAGGCTGGTGTCGCCGGCTGCGCCGGGGTGCCGCGCCGTGGCGATGACGCCGATGTTGCTGCGACGCAGGATATCGCGCCGGACGCGCACGGCGGTGAAGTTCGTCGGCTCGACACCCACCGACTGGCTGCGCGCCGTCTCGATGTTCAGAGCCGCCATGTCGTAGGCGCCGGTCTTGCCCGTGACGCGCGCGCCGGCCAGCACCGGCACGGTGCGGCCGTTCGCGAGCCCCACCTGCCGGCTGAAGAACATGATCGGCACATCGTCGGAGTCGCCGCCCGAGCCGCGGCCGGAAAGGCTGCGGCCGCCGAAGGCGAAGATACCCTGGCCTTCGAGGAAGAAGTCGCGCTTCTCGGGGAAGAGCAGGTTGAAGCGCGTGAGGTTCACCTGCTGCAGGTCCTCCTCGATCTGGGCGAAGTCGGTGTTCACCGTCACATCGGCGGTGAGCCCGCGCGACAAGCCGTATTTCGCGTCGATGCCGAGGTCGCCGGTACCGTCGTTGCGAAACGGTCGGGCGGCCCCGAGGTCGGTGGTGGACGAGGCAACGGCGTAGGGCTTCAGTTCCAGGTTGCGCGTGCGCGAGGGGATGGCCAAGCCGACGAGCGTGGCGGCCATCTGCATCTGGGCGAGCCCGGAGCCGCCGAAGGCGGCCGGCATTGGCGTGACGCCGGCGTACTCGTTCTTCCACCGGATGACGCGGCGGAAGTTGATGCCCCAGAGCTGGTCGCCGCCCTCCCGGAAGCGGAGCGACTTGAAAGGGATGACCATCTCGGTGGACCAGCCGCCATCGACCCGCGCCGACTTCACGTTCCACACCGTGTTCCAGCTCTCGATGTACTGCCCGTCGGCGATGGCCTGCTCGCGCTGCGCCCCGAGCGGATTGGTCTGGAAGAGGACCCCGTTGCGGTGGTCGTAGAAGGTGTCGAGCACCAGCGTCATGCTGTCGCCGCCGTTGAAGATGTTCACGCTGTCATGCCGCATCTCGTTGGCGACGATCCGCTTGGACTGACTGTCGAGCATCCGCGCGCTGAAGTACAGGTTGTCGTCGTCGAAGAGGATCCACGCCTGCGTGGTTTCGGTGGCCGCCGCCGCCTGGCGCGGCACCTGCTGCTCGAAGCGGTCGATTGGCGGGGTCTCGTGGTAGACCGCCTCGTCGAGGCGGCCGTCGATCTGCAGCGGGCGGGTGAGGCGCACCGCACGCAGCGTCACCTTGCCGCGGTCATCGCGCGAGTAGACGGCGGGCGCGACCGGTGCCGGCGCACCGTCGAAGGCGGGCAGCGCCGCCGGTTGCGCGGCGGCCTGCGTCGAGAGGAGCAGCAACAGCGCAACCGGCGCCAGAAGGGATTGGGACCTGACGGTGATCACGCTCGCTACTCTAGCCGATGGACATGCGGCGACGTTGCGTTGGCTACACCCGGACAGGCGTAGCGGCGTAGCTGCCGAACTTCAGGTCGGCCCGGCACTGACGCTAGCTGGTTCGGTGATGGTGCAGCAGCAGGTCGAGGGCGTCGGTCATCGAGCCGGCGCGCGTGATCTCGCCGGCGTTGATGAAGAAGATCTCGTCGGCGTTCTCGATCGTGTTCAGGCGGTGCGCGATCACGATCTTCGTCGTGCGGGCCGGCAGCTCGCGCAGGATCTGCTCGAGCAACTGCTCCGTCACCGTGTCGATGTTGGCCGTCGCCTCGTCGAGAATCAGGATCTCGGGTTCGCGCAGCACCGCGCGCATGAAGGCGATGAGCTGTTTCTGCCCAAGGCTGACGCCGTCGCCGCCGGCCGTCACGGTGGTGCCCAGCCCCTGCTCGAAGCGTGCGAGCAGGCCGTCGAGATTCTTCGAGGCCAGCAGCGCCCGCAGCTGGTCTTCCGGCAGCGCCTTCAGCGTGTCGTTGCCGTAGACGATGTTGTCGCGGATGGTGCCGGTGAAGAGGAAGGGCTCCTGCAGGATGAAGCCGATCCGCTTGGCGCGCTCCTCGGGGGTGAACGTACGGATGTCGCGGCCGTCGAGCAGCACCCGTCCGCCGGTCGGGTCGTAGAGGCGCGCCATCAGCGAGGCCGTGGTCGTCTTGCCGCCGCCGGTCGGGCCCACCAGCGCGTAGGTCTTGCCGTGTTCCAGCCTAAACGTTGCGTCGCGAAGCACCGGCCTATCCGCGGTGTAGCCGAATTGCACGTGGTCGAACGTCATTACCGCGCGGTCGTCGCCCTGTTCGGCCGGCAACTGCGGCAGGTTCGACTCCAGCGCCAGCACCGCCGAGATGCGGTCGAAGCTGGCCATGGCGAGCTGGAACGACGACCAGACGGCGGCGAGTTGCCGCATCGGCATGTAGAAGCTGTTGACGTAGAGCAGGAAGCCGATGAGCAGGCCGACCGAGAACTGTCCCGCGGCAATCAGGTAGAAGCTGTAGGCCAGCACGATGAGCTGCGCGCTGGTCATGGCGAGGCCGTAGAGCGGCACGAACACCGTGTTGGCGAGGCCCGCACGCACCGAAGCGGCGTAGTTCCGCTCGTTCGCTACCGTGAACTGTTGCTGGAAGTAGTCGACGCGGTTGAAGGCGGCGATGACCCGGAAGTTGCTCATGCTCTCCTGGATCTCGCCGCTCAGCGCGCCAAGCGACTGCAGGCTCGCCGCGTTGCGGCCCTTCACCATCGGCCCGGTGGCGCGCGTGATGAGCAGCACCACCGCGGCCGGCACCAGCGCCGCGAGGCCGAGGCGCAGGTTGAGCGACACCAGGAACAGGGCCGCTCCGCCCATGAGGAACAGGTTCGCGGCCAGCTGCACCAGCATCTGCGCGAAGAAGACGTTCAGCTTGTCCGTGTCGTTGTTGATGCGGGAGATAAGGTCGCCCGCCTTGTTCTGGTTGAAGAAGTCGAGCGGCAGGCCCTGCAGCTTGGTGAAGATGGCGTTGCGCAGGTTGAAGAGGACGCGGCGGCCGACCATGCCCATCTGCAGCGTCTGCACATAGGTGGCCGCGAGACCGATGACGTAGGCCACCAGGAGCAGCCCGGCCGAGCGCAGGACACCGCCGAAGTCGCCGGTGCGAATGTAGCGGTCGACCGTGCGGCCGATGAGCCACGGCGCGACGAGCGAGGCAGCCGACGCAACGATCGTCGCCACGAAGGCGGCGATCATGCTCCGCTGCTGGCCGTCCATGACCGGCGAGAGGCGGCGCAGTGCCGCCATCACCGACGGCGTGCCCTGGCTGGTGCCGCTGCTAAGCCTGTACGGATTCATAGTGCTGCGTGCTCCGCTGCGAGTCGTAGATCTGGACGTATTCCGGGCAGCTGTCCATCAGCTCGGCGTGGGTGCCCGACGCCAGCACTTCGCCTTCCATGAGCAGCACGATCTGGTCGTAGTGCTCGACCGGCGCAATCTTCTGCGTCACCGACAGCAGCGTCAAAGTGGGGTAGTTCGCCTGGACGTTGTCGAGGATCTTGCGCTCGGTGGCGGTGTCGACGCGAGCCGTGAAGTCGTCGAGCAGCAGCACGCGCGGGTTCAGCGCCAGCGCGCGCGCCAGCATGATGCGCTGTTTCTGCCCGCCCGACAGGCTGGTGCCGCGCTCCGAGACGACGGTGTCGAGCCCCTGCGGCAGGGAGGCCACGAAGTCGGTCAGTTCGGCTGTCGCGATGGCGGTGGCGAGGTCCTGGTTGCGCACGGTCTTCGAGAAGCCGATGTTCTCGCGCAGCGTCAGGTTGAACATCGTCGCATCCTGGAAGACGAAGCCGACCTGCTGGTGCAGCGTCTCCTTGTCGTAGTCGTCGAGCGGCCGTCCGTCGTAGGTGATGCGGCCCGCGTCTGGCGTGACAAGCCCGGTCAGCAGGTAGAGCAACTGCGTCTTGCCCGCGGCCGTCGGGCCGATGATCGCGGTGCGCGTACCCGCCTTCACCGCGATCGATACCTGCTTGAGTGCCACTTTCTCGCCGAAGGCGAGCGTCACCCCTTCGATGTCGAGGTTGCCGTGCAGCGTCGTCTTCAGGGTGCCGGTCGGCACGGGCGCCGGCGCGGCAAGCACCTTGGCAATCCGGCCGTACGAGGCGCCAGCCTGGGCCATGACGTTGGTCATGAACCCGATGAGGATGACCGGAAATATCAGGATGGCGAGGTAGCTGTTGAAGGCGGTGAAGTCGCCGAGCGACATGACGCCGCCGATCACGAACCGGCCGCCGAGGGTCAGGATGGCCAGCGTCGCCAGGTTCGTGCAGAACATGATGATCGGGATAAGGCTGGCGAACAGACGCAGGATGTTGAGGCCGATGTCGCGCGCTTCGGTGTTGGCCGCCAGGAACTTCTGGTATTCGTCGTGCTGGGAGTTCACCAGGCGGATCAGGCCGGCGCCGAGGATGCTCTCGTTGATCACCTTGTTCAGCCAGTCCACCGCCTTCTGTGCCTGGCTGAAGAGTGTGCGCACGCGCCCCATCACCATGCGGAAAGTGATGGCGATGACCGGCAGCACCGCCAGTACGGCGAGTCCGAGCTTCCAGTTGATGGACAGCAGCAGGATGCTGGCGCCGATGATCAGCACGATCGACGCGACAATCGACCCGACCGCCTGCGACACGAACACTTTCACCGCATCGACGTCCGACGTCAGGTTGGTGAGCAGCGTGGCCGTGGTGGTCCGCTGGATGTAGGCCACGTCCTGCGTCGCCAGCTTGGCGACGATGCGGGTGCGAAGGTCGCGGGCGACGCGCTCGGACGCCAGCGTCTGCGCAATGTTCTGGCCGTAGGAGAGCACGAAGATGCCGAGCGCCACGGCAATGAACTCGACCACGAGTCCGCCTGGGACGGCGCGGCTGGCGGAGAAGGTGTCGATGCCTCTCGAGATGAGCTGCGGCACGACCAGGTTGAGGCCGTTGGCCGCAATGGTGAGGCCGACGATCGTCGCGACCGTGCCGCGATACGGCCTGAGGAGCGGGAACAGGCTTGGGGCGGCGGGGCGTGTCGGACGCCCGGCACCGGCGGGAGCGCCTGCACCTCCGGGGATACCCGGCGCACCGGGCCAGCGAGCAGGTGAGTGTTCAGCCACAGAAGGCTAGTGTCCCACAGTACGGTTCGGTAGTTAGTACTCCGAACGGTAGGGCCGGCGTCAGCCTCGCCAGCTCGGCTGCCCGCTTCGCGACAGGCTTGAAACGGCCCCGCCGGAGGAGTAGCCTCGGGGCTCGCGCAGCGGTCGGTTCTCGTCTCCCGGCGTTCACTCGCTCAGAGGTGTGACATGAAAACGATCCGCGACGTCATGCGTCCTTCCTTTCTCTTCCGGCTCGTGCCGGCCGCGTCCGTCTCCGAAGCCGTCCGTGTGATGACCGACAACAACGTCGGCATCGTCGCCATCGTCGAGGGCGATGTGTTGGTGGGCGTCCTGTCCGAACGCGACGTCGTGCAGCGCGTGCTGGCGCGCGGCCTCGACCCGCGTGCCACAGCCGTGGCCGATGTCATGACGAGCGAGGTGGTGCTCGGCCACGAGGAAGAGGATTGCCGGCTGGCGATGCTCAAGATGGACCGCGCCAACATCCGTCACCTGCCGATCGTCAGGGATGGCCGCGTGGTGTCGATGCTGTCTGTCCGCGACCTGATGCGGGTCGAGCTGGCTGATGCGGGGATCGAACTGGAGTTCCTGAGGGCGTACCTGTATCAGGGATAGGCGAATTGCTGATTGCAGAATGCTGATTGGAGAAGCCGCTCCGGCCCTGCCAATCAGCAATTCGCAATCAGCCATCAGCACTTCAGGTTAGTCGCGCGGAGCGGCGGCCGGGGCCGGCGCGGCCGGGACGGCGCCGCGGCCAACGCCAGGCGTCGGCACCTCGGGCGCAACCGTACGGAGCAGCGACGGGTAGACCCAGCCTGCCGGCAGGACGCGGTCCGGATCCGGACGGTAGCTCAGATACTCGATGTGATCGGTCACGCCGCTCCAGCCGTGCGCCACCTTGTTGGGAACGATGATGATGTCGCCGGGTCCGACGCGCCGGCTGTAAGCACCGGGGCCGGCAATGCCGGAACCGCTGGGCCCGTTCATGACGTTCGGCACGCCTGCGCCAACACGCTGGTTCAGAATCACGCCGCCGGTGGTGAGCACGCCCGAACCCGAGGTGATGTAGTAGATCTCCGGCGTGTAGTCATGCCAGAGGACCGGCACCGGATCGCCCGGCTTCTCGTTTGTCGGCCCGCGGTGGATGATGCCGACGCCGAGGTTGTACTTGCCCATGTCCACCACGCGCAGCTGCCGGTCGGGCGGGTTGGCGGGTGAGTTCTTCAGCACATAGTCGATCTCGGCCTTCGTGATGTCGAACGCGTAGGCGGGCGCATCGCCAGTCTGAATCGACACCGCCGGCGGCGGGTACACCGGCCGTGCCGGAGTGGCCGGTGCCTGTGCGCCCGTCACCACTCCATAGGTCACCACGGCGGCAAGCGCCGTGACCGCACCAATCATTCCCTGCTTCATTGGACCTCCTCGGTCATCTGTAGAAAAAGTGCCGCACTGTTATACACCTGCGGCGGGTGTCCCAGGGCTTCAGGCTCTGGGCTCTCGCCGATGAACGACCAACGACCAACCGACCAATGACTATGCCGGTGCTACGATGACCGAGATGTTCCTGAGCGGCGTGCTCGCGCTCCTGCTGGCGGCGGCCGTCGTGACGGGCGTCGTCGGCCTGCGCTCGTTGCGGGCCTTCGTGCGCAACCTGTGGCCGCACTAGGCTGATGTCGTTCGATCCCACCTGGCTCTTTCTCTCGCTCTTTCCCGGCAGCATCGGCTTCGTCCTGCTGGTCTACGGCCGCAAGCAGAGCCGCTGGCCGCACATCGTTGCCGGCCTGCTCTTCATGGCCTATCCCTACGTCGCCACGACCGTGGCGACCCTGGTCGGCGGCGGTGTGCTCCTGTCACTGGCGCTGTGGTACGCCGTGAGGGAGGGTTGGTAGTCTCCAATCTGCAATCTGCAATCTGCAACCTCCGACCAACGACCAACGACCATCTGCGATAATCGTTGGTCCCCCATGCCCACTCAGCCGCAGACCCGCGTTCTTCACATCGACATCACCGGTCACGACCATCCTGGCGTCACGCATTCGCTCACGGCCATCCTGGCGCGGGCCAGCGTGCGCATTCTCGATATCGGCCAGGCGGTCATTCACGACGCGCTGGCGCTCGGCATGCTCGTCGAGCTGACCGACGGGATGAAGTCGTCCACGCTGCTTACCGACCTGCTGCTCGAGGCGCATCGGCTGGGGGTGCAGATTCGCTTCACGGCGGTGACCAACGACGAGTACGACGCCTGGGTGCGCGCGCAGGGCAAGGGGCGGCACATTGTCTCGGTGCTGGGGCCGGCGCTGACGGCGGCGCATCTCGAGGCGGTGAGCGGCGTTATTGCCAGGGCGGGGCTGAACATCGACCGTATCGACCGCCTGTCCGGCCGCGTGCCGCTCGACTCGAACGGCCTCGGGCGCACCTGCATCGAGTTCTCGACGTCGGGCGACGCCGGCAGCGACGACGACTTCCGCACGGCGCTGATGGCGCTGACGCAGGACTTCGACCTCGACGTGGCGTTCCAGCACGACACGGTCTATCGCCGCAACCGGCGCCTGGTGGCGTTCGACATGGACTCCACCCTCATCCAGACCGAGGTGATCGACGAGCTGGCGCGGCTGGCCGGTGTGGGCGACCAGGTGTCGGCGATCACCGAAGCGGCGATGCGCGGCGAACTCGATTTCCAGGCGAGCTTTCGCCGCCGCGTGGCCCTGCTGAAGGGGTTGCCCGAGTCGGCGCTACAGACGGTGGTGGACAACGTGCCGCTGATGGACGGCGCCGAACGTTTGATATCAACACTTCGCCGTCTCGGATACAAAACCGCCATTCTCTCCGGCGGCTTCACCTTCATGGGCCGCGAACTGCAGCGGCGCCTCGGCATCGACTACCTCCACTCGAACGAACTCGACATCGTTGACGGCGTGGTGACCGGCGAGGTGAACGGCGAGATTGTGGACGGTGCGCGCAAGGCGCATTACCTGGCGCAGATTGCGCAGGCCGAAGGACTGAGCATGGAGCAGGTGATTGCGGTGGGCGACGGCGCGAACGACCTGCCGATGCTCCGCCTGGCCGGCCTCGGCATCGCGTTCCGCGCCAAGCCGGTGGTGCGCCAGAGCGCGCGCCAGGCGATCTCGACGATGGGGCTCGACGGGATTCTGTATCTGCTCGGCGTCCGCGACCGCGAAGCGATCTAGCCCGCCTACTTCGCCCAGCCGATATCCTCGTAGACCCAGTCGGCGAAGCCGAACGCTCCGAAATTCACCAGGTTCGATCGGGTGACGACGATCTCGGGGCGCTGGTACAGCGTCAGCGAGTGGACGATTTCCCAGATCTTCGCATCGAGCTGGTTGGCCATCTCCACCGCCTTCGTGCGATCGAGTTCAGCGTTCGCCTCGTTGAAGAGCCGGTCAATCTCCGGGTCGCCGATGCGTGCGTAGTTCTGCTGGATGTCCATCTCGCCGTCGGCTCCCCTTGTGGGCGTGGCGTAGATCGAGCGCGCGGAACTGATCGGGTACGACGTCCCGATCCATGAGAAGACGGTGACGTCGAACTGGCCTGGACGGATGTACTTCTCGAAGAAGTCGGGGCTGGGCACGGTGTTGATGATGAGGCGGATGCCGACCTGCGCCAGCATGTTCTGCATCAGCTCGGTTTCCTGCTTCGAGGTGCTGACGGCGCTCGGGATGATCGCCACGATCTCGAGTGGCTTGCCGTCCTTCATGCGGACGTTGCCCTTCATCGTCCAGCCGGCGGCGTCGAGCAGTTGCTTCGCACCTTCCGGGTTGTAGGCGCCGACGCTGCCCGAGTTGTCGCGGTAGCCTTCCTGGTTCGCCATGAAGATGTGGTTGCCGAGCGGCTCGGCCTTGATGCCGAGCGGCGCTAGTTGCGCGCGGGCGATGGCCTGGCGGCTGATCGCCATCGACATCGCCTGGCGCACGCGCACGTCGCGCAGGTTGCCGCTGGTGCCGTTCACGGTCAGGTGCCGGAAGTTCGGTCCGCCGGCCATGCGGATGTCTACGCCTTCGATGTCTTTGGCGCGGTTGAACTTGTTGACGTCGGGGCCGACGTCCATGGCGTCGATCTCGCCGTTGGCCACAGCATCGATCTGCGCGTCGGGGTCGATGGCTCGGTAGACGATGCGATCGAGCTTGGCCGGTTCACCCCACCAGCGCTCGTTGCGCACGAGGGTGACCGTCTTCGAGGTGACGTCGATCGAGCCGAGCTTGAACGGACCGCCGGTGGTGAGCGGCCGATCCTTCCACCCCTCGTTGAAGGTCTGCGGGTTCTTATTGGTAGACGCCGGATAAATCTGGGTGAATATCCCACGCCAGTCGGCGTAGTGGTTCTTGAACGTCACCACGACCTCGCGGTCGTCCGCGCCGCGCTCGACGCTCTCGACAGCTTCCCAGCCACTGGCCGATGCGACCTGGTAACGCTTGTCGGTGCCGTTGTTCGAGCGCCATTGCCAGTGGAAGTCTTCCCACGTCATGGGCGTGCCGTCGTACCAGGCCGCCTTCGGGTTGATGCGGAAGGTGACCACCTGCTTCGGCTCAAGCACCAGCGTCGGCTCCGACGCCAGCAGCGAGCGGCTCCAGACCGGGTTGCCGGCGGCATCGGAGTAATAGGCCGACGGTGTGAGCACCTTGCTGATGTCGGAGGCCGCCACCTCGGTGCCGTCGATCTGGTGGTAGTTGAAGTTGGGCGGCATGTTGTCGATCGGCCACGTGAAGGTGCCGCCGTCGCGGACCTGGTCGCGCGGTGTCAGCCGGATCTGGTTCTGCTTCGCGCCCTGCGACTGCATCGGGCCGTTGTCGGCGCTGGCGCCGCAGCCCAATGTCAGCAGAACGGCGCACAGGGCGATGATGACAGTGGCGGTGCGAGCGAACTTCGGCAGCGCCCGGACTTGTGGCTTGGCCGCTCGCTCCCGCGCCGCATGCCACAGGTCCCATCTGGCCTGAAGCGCCAACCCAATCTGCGCATCCCACCCAATGCTCATGCGCTGGGCGGCATCCACCTGCCGTACCTCGAGCCGCTCGAGGAATTCCTTCAGCAGCATCTGACCTGGATGGGTGGGGGGGCGGTGTCGTGGCAGCATCGCGTGGTTCCTCAGTGATAGTCCGCGCAGCGCACGTCGCAGGCATCGTGCCCGTCGAATCGGAAGATGATCCGGTACTGGTCGTTGACGCGGATCGCGTGAAATCCGGCGAGTCGCTTACTGTTGACTCTACAGCACGGCTTGCGTCGTCGCCCAGTGGCACGCGTCGAGATGGTCCGGGCTTCCCGTGCGCGGCGCGAGCGCCGGCGACTGATCGATGCACGTCTGGCGCTGCGCGTCGGTCAGTTCCAGCGCGAACTTCTGGCAGCGCGTCCGGAAGCGGCAGCCCGACGGCGGGTTGGCCGGGCTCGGCAGGTCGCCCTTCAGCACGATGCTAACCCGCTGCCGTTCCTTCTGCGGATCGGGCAGCGGAATGGCCGACAACAGTGCCTGCGTGTACGGATGCGCGGGCGCGTCGAACACTTCGTCAACGGTGCCGGTTTCGATGATGCGCCCGAGATACATCACGGCAATTCGGTCGGCGATGTGGCGGACGACGGCGAGGTCGTGCGCGACGAAGAGGTATGACAGGCCGAGCTGGGCGCGCAGCCGCTCGAGCAGGTTGATGACGCCGGCCCGCACCGAGACGTCGAGTGCCGACACGGGCTCGTCGAGCACCAGCAGCTTCGGCTCGAGCGCTAGCGCTCGCGCAATGCCGACCCGCTGCCGCTGCCCGCCGGAGAATGCCTGCGGATAGCGGTTCACATGCTCAGGCTGAAGCCCCACAAGCTGCAGCAGTTCGCGGATGCGACGCGCCACGTCGGCGTCCGCCACGCCGTGCGCCCGCAGCGGCTCGGCCAGGATGTCGCCAATCGGCAGGCGCGGATCGAGCGACGCCATCGGGTCCTGGAACACCACCTGCAGGTCGCGTCGGATGGCGAACCGGTCGGCGCGCGTCATCGACGCGGTGTCCTTGCCGAGCACCTGGATGCTGCCGGACACCGGCTTCTCCAGGTTGAGGATTTCCATGATGGTGGTGGTCTTACCGCAGCCCGACTCGCCGACCAGCCCCAGCGTTTCGCCCTCGCGGATGTCGAAGCTGACGCCGTCCACCGCCCGCACTTCGCCCACCTTGCGCCGCAGCACCGCCCCCTTCATCAGCGGGTAACTCTTCACGAGGTCGCGCACGGCCAGCACGGTGGGGCGCGACTCACGGGCGCCGCGTGCGCGCGCCGACTCGGGCGGGACCGGCGCCGCGAAGATGTCGCGGCTGGTCAGTCCCTGGCGCTCGATGTCGTCGCGGAAGTGGCACGCCGACCGGTGGTCCGCAGTACGTAGCTGCGGCCCCTCCGCCTTCGCGAATGCTTCGGCGGACCGCCGTAGCCTTGGCGGCGGCTGGTCAGATCCGCCGTGCAGGTCCGGCTGAAGCCGGACACTACGCCCTTCAATCGGCAGCAGCGCCGGCTCGCTCTCGGCGCAGACGTCCTGCCGCATCGGGCAGCGCGGTCGAAACGGACAGCCTGAGGGCAATGACACCATCGACGGCGGCGTGCCTTCGATCGGCGTCAGCGGCTGGTGCTCGCCGGCATCGGCGCGTGGGATCGACCCGAGCAGCCCGAGGGTGTACGGCATGCGCGGCGTGTAGAACACCTCGTCCACCGTGCCGGTCTCGACGATGGTGCCCGCATACATCACGGCCACCCGGTCGGCCACGCCGGCAATAACGCCAAGGTCATGCGTGATGAGCACGATCGCTGCACCGGTCACCTTGCGCGCAGTTTGCAGCACGTCAAGAATCTGCGCCTGAATGGTGACGTCGAGCGCCGTCGTCGGCTCGTCGGCGATGATCAGCGCCGGGTCGTTGGCAATGGCCATCGCAATCATCACGCGCTGGCGCATGCCGCCCGAGAACTCGTGCGGAAACGCCGACGCGCGCTGCGCCGCGTGCGGAATGCCGACCAGTTCCAGTAACTGCACGGCCCGGTCCTTCGCGGCCGTCTTGCTTACCCGTTCGTGTACCAGCACCGCTTCGGCAATCTGGTTGCCGACGGTGTAGACCGGGGTGAGCGCCGACAGCGGATCCTGGAAGACCATGGCGATCTGCTTGCCGCGCACCGACGACAGCTCGGCGTCTGATCGGCCGATCAGCTCGACGCCATTCAACCGCGCCGACCCCGACACCTGCGCGTGCCCTGGCAGCAGGTTCATGATGGCGAGCGACGACACAGACTTGCCCGATCCCGATTCGCCGACGATGCCCAGCAGTTCGCCGGGATGTACGTCGTAGCTCACGCCGCGCACCGCACGGACAAGGCCCGACTCGCTGCGGAACGACACCGACAGGTTCGAGACCGAGAGCAGCGGTACCTGCGACATCAGGCGCGCCCCTGCGTGTTCGGGTCGAACGCATCGCGCAGGCCGTCGCCGACGAGGTTGATGGCCAGCACCAGCACGACCAGCAGACCTGCGGGGAAGTAGAACTCCCACGGGAAGGTGAGTGCGGCGCCGGCGTAGTCGCCGATCAGCGTGCCGAGCGACACGTCAGGCGGTTGCACGCCGAAGCCGAAGAACGACAGCCCCACTTCCGCCAGGATGAGCGAGCTCACGTTGATGGTGGCGTCGATGATGAGCAGCGACGCCATGTTTGGCAGGATGTGCCGGAAAATGATGCGCCAGCCGGGCACGCCCATGAACCGCGCGGCCTGCACGAACTCGCGCTCGCGCAGCGACAGCGTCATGCCGCGGACGATGCGCGCGGTCACCATCCACTGGAAGGCCGCAAGCAGCCCGACGAAGATCAGCCACGTGTGGCCGCGGAACGATGGCGACAGGATGGCGATGATGAGGAAGGCCGGCAGCACCATCAACAGGTCGATGAGAGTGAGAAGCGCCGTGTTCACCACGCCGCCGAAGTAGCCCGCAAACGCGCCGACGGTGGCCGCAAGCGCCGTCGCCATCAGTGCGCCGAGCAGGCCGATCACCAGCGACTTCTGCATGCCGCGCATGGTGAGCGCAAACACGTCGAACCCGTTCTGCGTCGTGCCGAACCAGTGCGACCCGCCGGGCGGCTCGAGGAAGGCGGTGAAGTCGAGCTGGTTGTACTGCCAGGGGCTGATGTACGGGCTCAGGTACGCCACGGCGAACAGCAGCACGACGACGGCGAGGCCGAAGAGGGCGAGGCGCTGCCGCAAAAAGCGGCGCCAGATCAGCTGCAGGCGTGAGGCCGCTGCCTCTTCGAGCGAGGGCTGCTGGCCTGAACCGGAGAGGGTACTGGTCTGAAGTCCAGGCGCCGGTCCCTCGTCCGGCTGCAGTGGGGCGGACATCAGACGCGCACCCGTGGATCGAGCGCCGCGTAGGCGAGGTCGGAGAGGAACCCGGCGATGAGCACCAGCACCCCGACGAAGAGCGTCACTCCGGCCACCGAGTTCACGTCGTTCTTGGTGACGGAATTCACGAAGTACTCGCCCATGCCGTGCCAGCCGAACAGCCGTTCGGTAAACGTCGCACCCACGAAGAGCAGCGCGAACTCGTAGGCGAAGAAGGTGGCCATCGGGATGAGCGCCGTGCGCAGTCCGTGCGTGATGAGGGCGCGCGATCGGCTCAGCCCCTTCGCGCGTGCGGTGCGCAGGAAGTCGGACCCGAGCACGTCGAGCATGGCGTTGCGCTGGTAGCGGCCGTAGAACGCCACCGCAATCACGATGAGGACCAGCGAGGGGAGCACCAGGTGCGCCACGCGGTTCAGCAGGCCAGAGGTGGTCCACGGGTCGAGTCCGGGCGTCATCTCACCGGTGGTGTAGAGCAGCCGGAACCCGAGCAGGTTGTTGATGCCGATGCCGGTGTTCTTGAAGAGGACGCCGAGCACGACGGCGGGAATGGAAAGCGTGACGAACGAGAAGATGGTGAGCAGGCGATCGGACAGCTGGTACTGCTTCACTGCTCCGTAGGCGCCGGCCGCGACGCCGAGGAACGTGCCGACCAGCGCGCCGACGAGCACCAACCGCAGGCTGACCCACATGCGGCGGCCAATTTCGTCGTTCACCGGCTGGTTGTCGATGGTGCGCCCGAGGTTGCCGCGCAACAGGTCGCCGGCCCAGCGCTGGTAACGCATCAGCACCGGCACCTTGTCGTTCATGTTCAGCTGATCTAGCGCCGCATCGACCACCGCGGCGGGCGGCGGCGGATTGCGCCCTTCGTAGCGGGCGCGCGGATTCAGCTGCGTCGCAGCGAGGAAATACGACGCCGACGTCGCGATGACGACAAGGCAGACGAGGTAGAGCAGGCGGCGCAGGAGGAAACCGGCCATGAGCTGATTCTCAAGGTATCACGACGTATCATGCCCACGGGCATGAGTGAACCGCTGGTGCAGTTCGAACGGGTCTGTTTCTCGCACAGGGTGGGCGCGCCCATTCTGCGCGACGTCACCCTGGCTTGCTTTCCCGGGCACACCACGGCCATCGTTGGGCGCAGCGGCGCCGGCAAGAGCACGCTGCTGAAACTGGTGAACCGCCTGCTGCTGCCCTCCTCGGGTGTGGTGCAGGTGCAGGGACGCGACACTCGCGAGTGGGATCCGATTCGCCTGCGACGCGGCGCCGGCTACGTGATGCAGGATGCCGGGCTGTTCCCGCACATGTCGGTGGAGGAGAACGTCGGCGTCGTGCCGCGGCTGGAGGGCTGGGACGAAGGCCGGGTGCGGGCACGGTCGCGCGAGTTGCTCGACCTGGTGGGGCTGCCGGCCGCGGAGTACGGCGCGCGCCGGCCAGCGGAACTGTCGGGTGGACAGCGGCAGCGTGTCGGACTGGCGCGGGCGCTGGCGCTCGACCCGCCGCTGCTGCTGATGGATGAGCCGTTCGGCGCGCTCGACCCGATCACGCGTCGCGACATGCGCGAGGAGTTCGCCCGGCTCCGCCGCCAATTGGGGACAACCGCGCTGCTGGTGACGCACGACATCGCCGAGGCGCTGGCGCTCGGCGACCAGATCGGCGTGATGGACGCGGGCGAGCTGATCGCGCTCGGTTCTCCCGAGCAACTCGCGCAGCATGACGACCCTCGCGTGCGGTCGCTCCTCGACACGGGGCTGCCAGGCACGGGCATCCCCCCAGGGCGCGGACCGTCGTGACCGCGCTGTTCTCGTTCTGGGCCGCCCATGCGGGCGAACTGGCGCTGCTCACACGCCAACATCTGGTACTGGTGCTTGTTTCCACGCTGGCGGCAGTGATTGTTGGTGTGCCGGCGGGCATTCTGGCGGCGCGTCGCCCCGGTGTCGGGCGCGCGGTGCTGCTCGCCGCCAACGCACTGCAGACGGTGCCGAGCCTCGCGCTGCTCGGCTTCCTGCTGCCGCTGCCGGTCGTCGGTGGACTTGGCCCGCGAACCGCGCTGGTCACCTTGTCGATCTACGCGCTGCTTCCCGTCATCCGCATGACCGTGACCGGCATCCGTTCGGTCGACCCCGCGGTCGTCGAAGCCGGCGTGGCGATGGGCATGACCGACGGCCAGTTGCTCAGGCTGGTGCAACTGCCGCTGGCCCTGCCGTCCATCGTCGCGGGCATCCGCGTCGCGACGGTCATTGGAGTGGGCACCACCACCATCGCGGCGGCAGTGGGCGCGGGCGGCCTCGGCGAGTACATCTTCCGCGGCCTGTCGATGGTAGACACCACCACGATCCTGGCCGGCGCTGTGCCTGCGGCGGGGTTGGCCCTGGTGGCTGACGGCCTGCTGGCACTGCTCGAGGCGCGACTGCGCCGTGCACCGGTGACATCGCGCGCTGCTGGGAGGGTGGCTCTTGGCGTGGCGGTCGCCCTTGCGGCAATCGCGGCGGTCAACGCCTTCGCGAGACCGACAGATGCCGTGGTGGTGGTCGGCTCGAAGAATTTTACCGAGCAGATCATTCTGGGCGAACTGGTCGCACAGGCGATTGAAGCCGAAGGGGGCGTGCGGGTAGAGCGGAAGCTGAACCTCGGGGGCACCTTCGTCGCCGATCGCGGCCTGCGCGCTGGTGAGCTCGACGTCTACGTCGAGTACACCGGTACGGCCGTCACTGCCGTCTTCCACGAAGCGGTACCGCACGACCCAACGCAGGCGTTCGAGCGGGCGCGCGTGCGGTATGCGGAGCACGGCCTCACGGTGCGACCCTCGCTCGGCTTCAACAACACGTTCGCCATCCTCGTCAGGTCAGACGATGCCCAGACGCTCGGACTACGGACAGTGGACGACCTGCGGCGAGTGACCGATCGCTTCACGCCCGGTTTTGGCTACGAGTTCCTGCAGCGCGACGACGGCTACGCGGGGCTGACGAAGGCCTACGGACTCACCTTCGCGCATCCGCCGCGCGGCATGGACCTCTCGCTGATCTACCAGGCGTTGGCCGAGCGGCAGGTGGACGTGATTGCCGGCGACGCCACGAGCGCGCTCATCGACGCGTTTCATCTGAGCGCACTGGACGACACGCGTCGCTACTTCCCGCCGTACGACGCCGTGCCGGTGGTGCGCGCCGCCACGCTGTTGCGCCATCCGGCCGTCGGACGCGCCCTCGATCGCCTGGCCGGCCGCATCTCGGACGCGCAGATGCGCGCGCTGAATGCCGCGGTGGACGTGCGGCACGAAGACGTGGCCGCGGTGGTACGGACATTTCTATCGACCCTGCCGTGACCGCCGACCTGAAGGTCGGCCGCTACGCACTGCTTCTGACGTAGCCGCGCACCCTCAGGTGCGCCCCAAGTCCATCCCTCATAGAATCGTCGGGTGATTCGACACGTCCTCTCGCTTCTTGCCGGCGCGTGGTTCCTTGCTGCTGCGCCGCTGCTCGCGCAGCCACCCGCCGCCGCCACGGCCGCTCACGACCCTAGAACGCTGCACGCCACCCGTGCCAGCGGACCGATTGCGCTCGACGGCGTGCTGGACGAAGCGACGTGGCGCGACGCGCCACTCGCGCAGGGATTTGTGCAGAACGAACCCAAGGAGGGGCAGCCGGCGACGTTCGATACCGACGTGCGGGTGCTCTACGACGACCAGGCACTGTATGTCGGTGTCTTCGCGCACGACGACGAACCCGGCGCGCTCGTCGTCAGCGACTTGAAGAAGGATTTCAATACCGCCGCCGGCGACGCGTTCCTGATCGTGGTGGACACGTTCGCCGACAAGAGGAACGGCTTCGAGTTTGCCACGAACCCCGCCGGCGCCAGGTGGGACGCGCAGATAGCGAACGAAGGGCGCGAGAGTAACGTGAACTGGGACGGCATCTGGGACGTCCGCACGCGCATCGTCGAGGACGGCTGGGTCGCGGAGATCCGGATTCCGTTCAAGACGCTGAAGTTCACGGCCCAGGATCCGCAGTCGTGGGGGCTCAACTTCCAGCGCCGGATCCGTCGCCGGAACGAGGAGAGCTACTGGTCGCCGCTGCCGCGCATCTACAACCTCGATCGCGTGTCGCTGGCGGGGTCGATCGACGACCTGCGGCAGTTGCGGCCGGGACGGAACCTGCGCATCAAGCCGTTCGTGTCGGCGAGTTCAAGCACCGTGGGCATCAAGCCGTCAGTACGTGATGCCGACGCCGGGCTCGACGTGAAGTACGGGCTCACCACCGGCCTGACGCTCGACGCGACGGTGAACACCGACTTCTCCCAGGTGGAGGCGGACGAGCAGCAGGTGAACCTGACGCGCTTCAGCATCCTCTTTCCAGAGAAGCGCGACTTCTTCCTCGAGAACTCCGGCATCTTCCAATTCGGATTGCCGACGACAGGCACGGCTACACTCGGCGGCGGCAGCCCGGCCGCGAATGGACGCCAGAACTCACCTCCCGACGCCAAGCTGTTCTTCAGCCGCACCATCGGTCTGTCCGACAGCGGCACGTCGATCCCGATACTGGGCGGCGGCCGGGTGACCGGGCGTGCCGGTCCCTATGCGATCGGCGCCCTGAACATCCAGCAGCGCGAGCAGGGGCCCGTGCCGTCGACGAACTTCACCGCGCTGCGGCTCGACCGCGCGGTGCTGGCGAATTCAGACATCGGCGTGATGCTGTTGCGCAAGGAGAGCGAGGGGGCAGGCTTCAACCACGTCGCCGGTCTCGACGCCAACTTCCGCTTCGGCCAGCTCTCGATGGGCGGTTACGCTGTCACCACCGCGGCGCCGCAGGCGGTGGTGCCCGGCGACGGCGACGCGTTTTCGACCCGCGCCAACTTCTCCTACCAGTCGCGCAAGTATCTGCTGCGCGGCGCCTATGAAGTGGTCGGCAACCGCTTCCGCAACGAGATGGGGTTCGTACCGCGGGTTGGCGTCAACCACGCGGCATCGTACGGCCGGCTGAACGTGCGGCCGAAGTTCGCCTCGCGAAGGCTGGGCATCCGCGAGATCGGGCCGCACTATCACTTCGATTCCTTCGAGCGGCGCGACGGCAGCGGTACCGAGTCGCGCTACTTCGACGGGCACGTCGTCGTCAGCATGAACGACAGCGGCTTCTTCGAAACCGGCGTGAACCGGAACCGTGAGGGGAACGTGACGCCGTTCACGCTCAACAGCGCGCGCAACGTGAAGGTGGCGCCAGGCACCTACGACTTCAACGAATACTTTGCGCTCTACCGCTCGAACAACGCGAAGCGCGTGTCGTTCGAGACCCGCGTCTCGGTCGGCGACCTGTATGACGGCACGCGCAACGGCTACGCGTTCGCGCCGACAGTGCGTGTCAACGAACACCTGAACGCGTCGGTCAGCCTGCAGATCAACGACATCAACCTGCCCAACGCCTCCTACGTCTCGACGCTGATCGCGACGCGGGTGAACTACAGCCTGAATACGCGCGTGTTCTTCAACGCGCTGGTCCAGTACAACACCGACACCGAGCAGTGGAGTTCCAACCTCCGCTTCAACGTCATCCATCGTCCGCTGAGCGACATCTTCCTCGTCTACAACGAACGCCGGCTCGACACGACCGGCAACCTGGTGGACCGTGCCCTCATTGCGAAGGTGACCTACCTGCTCGCGTTCTGAGCCAACGGTATACTGGCCGCCGATGCCGGCCCCGACCCGCGCCACCCGCCTCGCGCTCCTGGCGACCACGTTCACGGCCACGCTCGCGCTGCGTATCTGGGGTGTCACCACCTACAGCCTTGTGCTGCGCGATCAGTACCGCGACTGGGAGATCGTGCAGGGGACGTTCGGCAGCCTGCCGCTGCTCGGGCCGGCCACGCATGTGGGCGGCTACACCATCGGCCCCGGCTTCTACTGGATTCTGTGGATCATCCGCGTGGTTGTCGGACCGTGGTTCGAACATCTGCCGCATGCTGGCGGCATCGGCCAGGCGGCGCTGCAGTCGGCGGTCGATGTGTTGCTGCTGGCCGCCATCTGGAAGCGGACCGGATCGGTCTGGACTGCGCTCGCCACGGTCACGTTGCTGGCGACCAGTGCGTTCGACCTGAGCTTCGCCGCCACCATCTGGAATCCGGTCGTCGGGTCGCTGCTGGCGAAGTGCGCCATCGCGCTCGTGCTGCTCGACTGGCATCGTCGCGAGTTGTGGCGCGCCGCAGTGGTGATGGGCGTGGCATGGCTCGGCGTGCACGCCTACACGGGGGCCATCTACGTGGCGGCGGCTGTGGGGCTGGCGATCGTGGTGGAGCCGTTGCTGCGACGGGCGTGGGCCGAGGTGGTGCGACGTGGTGCTGTCGGCATCGGCGCCATTGCGCTGCTGCAGGTGCCGTACGCGTGGTTCCAGGTGTCGACGCAGTTCAGGAATGCCGCGATGGGAGCGGTGACGGGGAGCCTCGGCCAGATCGTGGCCGGACAGGCGGCGCCGGAACTCGGCAAGAGCGCCGAAGGACTGGTGCGGGCCTTCCGCGAAATCCAGGACCTGCCGTATGTGGCGCCGCTGTTGCCGGGCATCCTGATCGTGTCGGCTGTGGTGGTGGCGTGGCGCTACCGGCGCGACCCGACGCTGCTGCTGATGACGCTCGGGCCGACCGCACTGGCGCTCGTCGGCTATTCGCTCTTCCTCGGTGCGCTCGATTCGTACTACTACCTGTCGATGATGACGCCCATGGTGCTCACCGTGGTGCTGGCGGTCACTGCCAGTTGGACGCCGGCCGTGTCGCGCGCGCTCGGTGTGGCGCTGTGCGTGGTGACGCTGCTGCTCGTGCCGGCGCGGTTCCAGCGCAGCCGCACCATGAACCGCATGCCGCAGTACGCGCCGCTGGTGAAGGGGTCGCGGTTGCTGGCGCATCGGCAGATGCCGCTGCGCGCCGTCCGCACGACGTTCGGCCTGCCGCCCACGGGTGATCCCGAGTTCATCTATCGCCTGCTCGGCGGACGCATCGATCGGGCGGCGGCGTGGACGGCGGTGATCGATGAGAACGGCGACGTGGCCTATCAGCCGGTCGGCGGCGACGGAAGCAGCGGAGGGAAAGGACGAGGCGATGACGCAGCGACGTCACCGCCTCGAGGGGGTGCTTAGGCGAGCGCGGTCTTGTAGAGCGCGAGCAGCCTGGTCCATGCCTGCTCGGCTTCAGGCTTGTTGTAAATCGGTCCGTTCGCATCGGCTGGCATGTCGGGCACGCACCAGCCGTGCAGGCTCTTGTAGACCTCGACCTGCGCCGGCCGGCCGGCTTTCTTGAATGCGGCCTTCAGCGTGTCCTTGGCATCGGGCTGCCGCTGATCGTCGTTCGACGCCACGCCGACGTAGAGGCGGGCGCGCATCTTCGGAATGAGCAGGTGCGGGCTGTTCGGCGCGTCGGTGACAAGACCGCCGCCGTGGAACGAACCGACCGCGCCAACGCGGTGTGGCGCTGCGGCCGCCGTGCGAAACACCAGCGGGCCACCCATGCAGTAGCCCTGCGTGCCGATCTTCTTCGAGGTATCGACCGACTTTTGTTTGTCAAGCCAGGCGATGAACGCGGTGACGTCGCGCTCGGCGGCGCCGTCGGCACTGATGCTGCCCATCAGCGGTCCGATCTTGTTGCGGTCGGTCGGGTTCGAGAAGCTGAACTTGCTGATGTCGGTGAACACCGGCGACTTCGCCACGCGGTAGAACGGGTTGGGCACCAGCACCGAGTAGCCTTCGTTCGCCAGGCGCTTCGCCATCTCGCGCATCGAGACGCGGAGGCCGAAGGCGTCCGGCCAGATGATGACGGCGGCGTGCGCGCCGGTGGCCGGGTAGGTGAACGCGCAGTCGCACGAGCCATCCGGGGTCTGGACGACCACGTCGGTTTCGCTGACCGCGCGGCTGGCGGCGGATGCGGTCGCCGTGGCGGCGGCGACGCCGGCCAATGACATTGCAACAAAGTCGCGACGCGTGAGTTCGGTCGTGGTGTTTATCAGGTCTTTATCGTCGTGCATGCTCGTAGTCTCCTTGAAGCGGGGGCGGTCGTGCCGTGCGGCGCCGACGTTGTTGTACGCCTCACTTGACGGGCGGAAAGGCGGTGGCCAGATAGTCGACGATTTGCGCGAACTCCGGGTCGGTGGCGTCGGCACCCTTGCTCGCCATCTGATCGACGAGGTCCTTCCAGCCGACCCTGTCGTTCTGCTGGTCGGCCGCCAGCTCGGGGTCGTGGCACTTCGAGCAGACGCGAATCATGACCTCGCGGCCGGCGCCCTGCGGCAGCTTGGGGTGCTCGTCCTGGCCAGCCGCTCCCGCCGCGGCGCCGACGCCGGCGGACAGGATGAACACCACCGCACACGATACGAACGCCGGTGCCAGGGCATAGCCGACGTCAACGCGTCGGAAGCGCGAATGTGATGATCTCGTCATTGGTCACCTCTGAACCCGTCAGGCCGCCGCCGGTGCTCACGACCGCCACGTACTGACGCCGGTTACTTCCCATGTATGTGATGGGTGTGGTTTCGACCGACGATGGCAGCTTGATTTCCCAGAGCTTCTGGCCGGTCGCGGTTGCAAACGCGCGAAAGCGGAAGTCGTCGGTGCCGCCGACGAAGGTGAGTCCGCTGGCGGTGAGGATGACGCCGCCGGAACTCGGGCGTCCCGTGTCCTGCATGCCCGCCGGCAGGGCATCCGACACCCCGAGCGTCTTGCGGTACGCGATGTCGCCAGTGTCCATGTTCACCGCCACGAGCTCGCCCCACGGTGTGGGCCCGCAGAGCAGCTTGCGCTCGGGATCGCCGAACCGGCGCGTACCTGCAAGCGGACCGGAGTTCACCCAACTGCCGTCAGGCCGCAGGATGAGGCGCATCGGCTGCCACATGTTGTTCGTGTTCGAGATGAACAGGTGCAGCTTCGGATCGTAGGCGGCGCCCCAGAAGTTGAT
>JAYTXA010000013.1:0-62120 GCA_043743165.1 Acidobacteriota bacterium | reverse complement strand
GCCGAAGATCGCACCCGCAACGAAATATGGTGGGAAGATCGTGGTGTGCCAGCCGGGGAGGATGGACGTGGCGAAGTCGAAGGATACGACCGAGTGGACCGAAAGCACGAGCGGAGTGGAGAGGCCCGCGAGGAGCAGGTAGGCCATTTCGTAATGCCGCCACTGGCGGTTCGAGCCGCGCCAGCCGAGGGCGAAAATGCCGTAGAGATATTTGGCGACGCGGGACTTCGCGCGATCCCGCAGGGTGGCGAGATCGGGCACGAGGCCGGTGAACCAAAACAACACCGAGACGGTAAAGTAAGTCGAGACCGCGAACACGTCCCACAACAGCGGCGAACGGAAGTTCGGCCAGATGCCGTTGGCGTTCGGGATCGGCGCGAGGAACCACGCCATCCACACGCGCCCCACATGAATGCCCGGGAAGATGCCGGCGCAGATCACCGCGAAGAGCGTCATCGCCTCGGCGGCGCGGTTGATCGAGGTGCGCCATTTCTGCCGGCAGAGGAAAAGGATCGCCGAGATGAGCGTGCCGGCGTGGCCGATGCCGATCCAGAAGACGAAATTGACGATGAACGAGCCCCAACCGACTGGCTGATTGACGCCGGCGATGCCCATGCCGGCGTAGAACAGCGTGATGAGCGAGAAGGCCAGCAGCCCGGTCAAGGCGAGGGCAACGCTGAACGCCGCCCACCAGCGCCCGGTCGGGAACTGCTCGGCCGGCATGCAGATGTCGCGGTCGACATCTGCCCACGTCTTGGCGCCGGTGACGAGCGGCTCGGCCACTTCCAGGTCGCCGCCGTACGGTCCGGCGCCTGCACGGACGATCGGACGGCCCGTGAGCTGGCTGTCGTCCATGACCGTGGCATACGGACTCACCTCATGCCTTGTCATTGCGCACCTTTGTCAGGTAAGAGATCGCCGGCTTCACGCCGACCGAGTCGAGCAGTCGCATCGCTCGCGGACTGGCGGCCTGCGCGGCGACGCGTGAACCCTGCGCGTGGAGATTGCCGAACGTGATCGCCTTCGACGGGCACGCCTCCATGCAGGCCGGCACCACCGCGTCGTCTGGCAGCGTGTCGGGATTGGCGCCGTTGCGGATGGCCTCGGCGCGCGCCAGCCGGATGCGCTGCACGCAGAACGAACACTTCTCCATGACGCCGCGGCTGCGGACCGTCACTTCGGGGTTGTTCTTCAACTGCATCGGCGGCCGCGTGTTCAACTCGGCGTTGTGCGCGATCCGCGGTTCGAGCCAGCGGAAGAACGTGCTGTCCTGCCGTTTGCTCATCTCCCAGTAGTTGAAGCGACGCACCTTGAACGGACAGTTGTTGGCGCAGTACCGGGTGCCGACGCAGCGGTTGTAGATCTGCTCGTTCAGGCCGTCTTCGCTGTGCATCGTCGCCGAGAACGGGCAGACGCTCTCGCACGGCGCATTCTCGCAGTGCTGGCACAGCATCGGCTCGAAGAGCGTCTGCGGTTCCTCGACCACGGCGAGCGGACCGTCCCAGACTGCGGCATCCCAGCCGCCTTCCTTGAGCGGTGCGTCGTAGTAGCGGTCGATGCGGATCCACGACATCGGCCGACCGTCGAGCATGCCGTGCCGGCCAACCACCGGGATGTTGTTCTCAGCCTGGCAGCCGACCACGCACTTGCCGCAGCCGGTGCACGCGCTGAGGTCGATCGCCATCGCCCAGCGCGCCTTGGTGTACTCGTGCTCGGGCCACGCGGACGGACCACCTTCAATCTGCTCGGTACCCGCGGTCGCGTTGGCCTCGAACGCCGTGAGCGTTGTGGCCGGCACTAGCGGACGTGCCTCGCGGTCGAGCACTTCCGAGCCCTGGCCGGTGGCGAGCCGTTCGTTGCCGCTGACGCGACGCAGCGTCACTGCGAAGCCGGCGCCGACGACCATGCCGTGTGCGCGCTGGCGCAGCGGGAACACGTTCTGTCCGATGTTCGCGCCAACCGGTCCGCAGCCGGTGCGGCCCAGGCCGAGCGGCAGTGCCACCTGGTCGTGGTGCATACCAGCGTGGCGGTAAGCCGGCGCGACGATCGTCGCGTGGCCCGCGTTCACCTCGACGAGGTCGCCGTTGGCGAGCTGCATCGCATCGAAGCGGCGCGGCGCGATGGAGAGCGCGCCACCCCACGTGATGCGAGTGACCGGGTCGGGCAGCTCGTGCAGCCAGCCGTTGTTGCCATGACGCCCATCGGCGAGCGCCAGGTGCGGATAGAGCTGCAGTTCCACCGACTCCTGCGCCGCTGGCGGCGCGGCTGAGGCGAGCAGCGCCAGTACGCCGGCGTCGAACGCGCGTGGCGCCGTCGCGGCTGCGGCCGGGCGCCACGCGCCGGTTCGGAGTACCTCGTTCCAGGCCAGGTCGAACGCTGGCGACGCCATGTCGGCGCCGAGACGTGGGGCCCACGCTGCACGCAGGTAGTGCCAGGCGAGGCTGGTGCTCGGCAGATGCTCGGCCGTTCCGACAGGCGGCGCCGGCAGCTGCATCGTTGCGGTCGCGACGGCGGCTGTTGATGCCGGGTCGCCGAGCGCCGCCGCCCAGTCGACCAGCAGGTCGAGCAGACCGCGGGTATTGGCGAGCGGCAGGATGACCGGCTGCTGAATGGCCGCCGCACCGCCGGGGAGTTCTGCGTCGCCCCAGCTTTCGAACGGATGACTGACCGGTGCGAGCACATCGGCCAGTGCGCCGGTTTCATCGACGCGGTCGTTCAGCGAGACGATGAACGGCACCTTCGCGAGGGCGTCGGCGAACGACGTTCCAGCGGGCGCGTCGTACACCGGGTTCGCGCCGGCGACGATGAGCATGTTCACCTTGCCCGCGCGCAGGTCGTCGGCCAGGGCAGCGAGGGCGTCTACGCCGCTGGCATCGAGCACCGAGGCTGCGCCGTCGTCGAACAGCCCGGCTTCGAATGCGCCGAGCGTGACGTTCAGGACGAGCGCGGCGGTCTCGAGTGCCACGCCCGATGCGGTGCTGCTCGCCGATCCGCCCGCCATGACGAGCGCATGGCCCGCTGCACGTGCCAGCTCCGTCGCCAGGCCCTTCAGCGAGTCGGCCGGGACACCGGTCGCGCCGGCCACCGCATCGACCGCGTAGGGGGCCAGCGCCTGCGCCGCTGCGGCATCACCCGCCAGTGGGCCGAGGTTGCGGACAACCACCAGTTCGTGAGCCAGCGCACACGCCACGCTTGCGAGGTGCGAGTCGCGGACGCGAAGGCGTGCGTCGGCGTTGGCGCCGGTGAGCGAGAGGCGCCCTTCGATCTGGATGAAGCGGCTCATCGGCCGCTTGTCCGCCGCGTCCGGCGATCGCCGTGCCGCGAACTCGCGCTCGAGCCCCTGGCTCGTGTCGTCGAGGAACTCGGCGCCGAACCCGACGATGAGGTCGGCCTCCGCCAGGTTCGGCCGCGCCACCTCCGGTCGTCCGAATGCCCGCGACCACGCCGTGGTGGTGGCACCGGCCGCGATCGGCGTCCACGCCACGTGTCGCAGCCCGCTGCGTTCTGCCAATGAGGCGATGACCGACGCCATCGCCGGGCTGTGCACGGGGCCGGTCAGCAGGACCGTCTTGGCGCCCGACGTCTGCAGCCGCGACACCACGTCGGCGGAAACGGCGTTCCAGGGCAGTGCTGTGGCCGTGTCCGGGCGTCGGCGCAGCGACAGCGGACCCTGGGCGCGGTCCGGATCGTAGAGGTCCAGCAGTGAGGCCTGATGGCGCACGGTGACGCCGCGTCCGCTCGTCTCCGTCGTGCGAGGCGCCACGAGAATAGGCCGCCCTTCCCGAGTGCGGACCAGCACCGGCGTGCCCTCGATCACGGTGTGGAAGTAGCGCGCCTTCCCCATGCCGTCAACCAGGTTCTCGGGCATGTCGTGGAACGGCACCGACGTTTCTGGCGGCATCTGGCACGCGGTGCTGGCCAGTGCGGCCGCGGCTGCGGCGACGCTCGAGAGGCGGAGGAACTCGCGCCGTTCGATCCGGACTTCCTTCGGCGCGGTCGGTTCGTGTGCACTCATAACGTGTTTCCCTACCGGTGACAGGCGACGCAGTCGGTCGAGGCGCGCATCGTGGGTTGACGATGACAGTCCACGCACCACTGCATGTTGAAGTTCTGCTGCACCGAGACGATCTCCATCTGGTCGACCTTGCCGTGACAGGTCTGGCAGGGCGGCATCGGCTTGCCCTGTTCGTCCACGACCGGCAGCTTCGGTTCGCCCTTCTCGTTCTTTGCGTTCAGGTGCGCGGAGTGATCGAAGTAGACGAAGTCGGGAAGGTCGTGCACCTTCACCCACGGGATCGGTTCGCCGCGGTCCCAGTACTCCTTCATCTTCAGCACCCACTCCTTGTTCAGGCCGACGGTCGAGTGGCAGTTCATGCACACGGCGGTCGAGGGCAACGTCGAGTGCCGGCCCTTGTAGGGCATGGTGTGGCAGTAGACGCAGGGGATGCCGAAGCCGCCCACGTTGACGTTCTCGCCCTTGTCATTGACCTGCATGACCGGCGTGCCGGCCATGCGTGGGTGCGAGAAGGCAATGGGCTGGCGTGGTGCATAGCCCTTGCGCACATTGCTGAATGCGTAGCCGAGTCCCGCCAGGACGAACAGGACACTGACGGCGACGACGACACGGACGCGGCGGCTCCTGCCGGTCATTCGCGAACTCCCCTTGTAGGTGCGGACGGTCTCGGTGACGGCGCGCCGCCACCCGGCGCGTCGTCATCGAACAGCATGCGGACTGCCGGCGTGTCGAGGTCGTCGAACTGGCCGCTCCTGGCGGCCCAGATGAAGGCCCCGACCGCGATGGCTGCGATCAGCAGCGCGAGCGGCAGCAGGACGAAGATCGTCTCCAACTCACGCTCCCAACGGATCGCGCGTCGAGCGTGTCTGGACGCGACCAGTCGGACGGGCGAATGTCCGGCTGACCGACGACGACAGCACGACGATGAGTGACGAGAGGGGCATGAGCACGGCCGCGAGCAGCGGACCGACGAACCCCGCCAGCGCCAGCGACGAGGCGCAGATGTTGTAGACCAGCGAGAACGAGATGTTGCGGCGGATGACGCCGCGCAGGCGGCGCGCACCGTCCATGATGTCGAGCAGCGGTCGCACCCCTTCGCGCGTCAGCACGATGTCCGAGGCGACGATCGAGGCGCCCATGCCGCCCTGCACCGCCACGCCGACGTCGGCCAGCGCCAGCGCCGCAGCGTCGTTCACGCCGTCGCCCACCATCACGATCGAGCCCGACCCCTCGCGCGCCGACACGAGGCCGGCGACCAGGTCGCGTTTGGCCTCCGGCGTCAGGCCACCATGCACGTCGGCGGCAGGCAACCCGAGTTCGGCGCCGATCCGCGCAACCACGCCAGGGTGATCGCCCGAGGCAATCAGCACGTGCACGCCGCGCTCGCGCAGCCGCTGCACCGTGTCGTGCGCATCGGGGCGAAGGGCGTCGCCGATGCCGGCCACGCCGGCCACGCAGCCGTCCATCGCCACGAACACCGGGCTCAGGCCGTCGGCGAGCATCGTCGCGGCCGCAACGTCGCACTCGGTCGCATGCGCCACACCGGCGGCGTCCATGTGGGCGCGGCTGCCGACGCAAACCGCGTGTCCGTCGAGCTGCCCCGAGATACCCAGGCCGGCAATCTCCACCACCTCGTCCACGTGCCGCACGAGTCGGAGCGAGGGACCCGCACCGTGCTGGAACGCCCGTGCGACACGGTGCGACGACTGCGCTTCGAGCGCGCGCGCCATGTCGCGGGCCGTGTCGCTGCCGTGCCAGCGCGCCACCGCCGCGTGTCCTTCGGTCAGCGTGCCGGTCTTGTCGAGAATGACTATTCGCACCTGCTGGAGCCGCTCGATCGCGTCCGGGTTCTTGATGAAGATGCCGGACCGGGCGGCGCGCATCAGCGACACCGACATGGCGAGTGGCACTGACAGGCCGAGCGCGCATGGGCACGACACCACCAGCAGCGCCACGACGCGGGTGATGCCGATGTCGAGGCTCTGCTGCCACCAGGCGATGGCGACGGCGGTGACGGCAACGGCCAGCAGCGTCGTGACGAAGCGGCGCGCCAGGGCATCCGTGCGTTGCAGCAGCGCCGGCTTCTGCGCGAGCGCCTCCTGCACGACGGCGAGGAGCGCGCCGACGCGCGTGCCGGCACCGGCTGCGTCGACCCGGACCAGCAGGCGGGCACTGAGGTTCGTGGCGCCGGCATGCACGAGGTCGCCGGCGACTACCGGGACCGGCACCGATTCGCCGGTGATGATGGCGTTGTCGAGCGACGACTGGCCCGTGAGCACGACGCCGTCGACTGGGACCAGCTCACCGCTCCGCACTTCGACGCGGTCACCCGGCGACAGTGCCGTCAGCGGCACCTCGACGGAGGTCGCGTCCGGTCCATCGCCGTCGATCCGCCGCGCAAACTCGAGGAACGCCACGCCGCGCAGGCTGTCAGCCCGTTCGAGCGCGGCCCGCTGCGCGCTGCGCTGCAACTGTCGCGCTCCGAGCAGGGCCGTCGTCAGCATGGCGAGCGAGTCGAACCAGAGCGGACCATGGCCGGTCACTACGTTCCAGGTGCTGGCAAGGGCGCCTATTGCCAGGCCGACGGCAATCGGCAGATCGATGTGGACGATGCCGGCGCGGAGGCCAGCCAGCGCCGTCTGGAAGAACGGACGTGCCGAAAAGGTCATTACCGGCACGGCGACGAGCAGTGAGAACCAGCGGAAGAGCACCTGGTACTGCGCCGCCATGCCCGACGCATCGCCGGCATACAGCGCGCCGGACATGAACATCAGGTTCATGGCGCAAGCCGCAGCCACGCCGAGGCGCGCCAGGGTGGTCCGGTCTTCGGCGCGACGGGCATCCTGGATGCGCGACGCCTGATGCACGTGCGGGGTGTAGCCGAGACGATCGAGCGCACGGCCAATCGTCGAGAGCCGCGTCTGGCCGGGGCGCCAGGTCACGTCCGCGACGGCGCTGCCGTAGTTCAGGCGCACATCGTCCACGCCGGCGAGCACCGCTGGCAGCTTCTCCACCAGCCACACGCAAGCGGCGCAGTGGACGCCTTCGAGATAGAGCCGGGTGCGGCGCCGATCGGCGCCGAGGGTGTCGGTGGCGACGGCCTGCACCTGCGGATCGTCGAAGTCTTCGAAGCTGCGGCCCGACACGCGCGCTGGTTCGAGCGCCCCCTGCTGCTGATGCACCAGCCGGTAGTACTGGTCGAACCCCCACTCGCGCACCAGCGTGTAGACCTGGCGGCAACCGGCGCAGCAGAACTGCTCCGTCTCCTGCGTCCGGACGAGGCCGGGCGGGACAACCAGCCCGCAGTGGGCACACGCCGCAGGGGCCTGTGCGTCAGGTGCTGTCGCCGTGCTCATTGGCCAGCGCCCTCCAGCATGACGCCAGAAGCGTTGCCAGGCAGACTGACTCGCTCGGCGTGCACGAAGTGCGTGGCCTGCTGGTGCGTGTCGATCCGGAAGTCCCACGAGCCGGCTTCGTCGACGCGAACGAGCGTGCGGTAGCTGCCCGGTGCCGACGGGATACCGACGAGTTCGCCGCGCTGGTTGAGCCGTGTGTCGGATGGGCGGTTCACCAGCAGCTGACCGGCGAGCCCGACAACCGGGCGCCCGCTGCGATCGGTGACCGTGACATCGACCGGACGCGGCATGCCGGCGACATGCGGTACGCCGGCCGGCAGGTCGAAGGTGACCGTCCAGCCGAGTTCGCGGCTCGCATCGAGAACACTCTCGTCGATGTCCCACGCTTGCGCGGACTCGTAGTAGCCCTCGATTGGACGCGGTGCGTCCGCACGCGTCGCCACCCACACCAGCACGGAGCACGCGACAATCGACATCGTCAGGAGACCGCCGATGTAAATCGGCCAGCGGTACTCGGACAGCAGCCGGAACAGCTTCATTGCGGCCCTCCCCCCGTGCCGAACGGACCGAGCAGCAGGAACTCGATCTCCTGTCGGAAGCCGCGATCCGAGGTCACGAGGTAGCGCACCGTCGCCTGTCCGTTCGAGAAGAGGCGGCGTGGCACGGTTGTGACCGCGTTGATCGTGACGACACGCTCGGCGGCCACGACCACGGGTGATTCGCTGAGGAGGAGCGAAATCTCGCGTGGTTCGATGACCTCGACCGAGAAGTGCTGCGGTTCCTCGAGCTGGTTGGTGAACCGGATGCGCTGCTGGTTGGCGACGTCGCCGGAATTGAGCACGCGGTACGGCTCGCGCCCGCCGCGCACCACCTCCACCAGCGCATCGGCACGGGTGGCGACGAGCGCGACGAACGCACCCCACGCCACGAGCATCACGGCGAGATAGGCCAGGTTGCGCAGGCGCCACAGGCGGTGCACGCCGCGCTGCTGTTCGCGCTCGGACGTGAACTTGATGAGTCCGGTCGGCCGGCCCAGCTTGCGCATCACCTCGTCGCAGGCATCGATGCACTGCGCAGTACCGATGCATTCCACCTGCAGCCCGCGCCGGATGTCGACGCCGGTCGGGCAGGCGCTGACGCAGGCGTTGCAGTCGACGCAGGCGCCGATGCCGGGCGCCAGCTCGCGCGTGCGGGTGCGGGGTTCGCCGCGCTCCGTGTCGTAGGCCACCAGCAAGGTGTCCTTGTCGGACAGCACGTTCTGCAGCCGGCCATACGGACAGGCGATGGCGCACATCTGGTCGCGGAACCAGCCAAAGTCGAAGGCGATGGCCGCCGCGACGGCGACGATCGTGAAGATCGGACCGGTCCACTGGCCTGGTTCGTGGAGGATGCCGCGTCCAAGCGCCGACCAGCTCGTGAAGTAGGCGACGAAGTTCGCGGCCATCACCAGCGCGATCGCGACGAAGAGCGTCCACTTGAACGCCTTGATGCCTACCTTGCGGGCACTCCAGGGTTCCCTGTTCAGACCGCGCTGTCTCGCCGGACCGCCTTCGACCCACGCCTCGACTGGGCGGAAGAGGAACTCGAGGTAGACCGTCTGCGGGCAGCCGAACCCGCACCACACGCGGCCGAATGTCGAGCCGACGAAGAACACCGTCACGACCACCCCGAAGCCGAACGCCAGCAGTACCAGGTTTTCAGTCGGGTGGAAGGTGGCGCCGAACAGGTGCGTGCGTCGCGACGCCAGGTCGAAGAACACCGCCGGATATCCGGCGACGCGAATCAACGGCAGCGCGAAGAACATCACTATCAGCGCATACGCGATGTTGCGGCGGATGCGCCAGAAGCTCCCCTTGTGCACCACCGGGTGCATGAACTTCCGCGTGCCGTCAGCCGAGAGGCTGTACAGCAGTTCCTCGGCGGGTGCGACCTCGAACACGTGATCACGTTCCGGAGGTGCGACCGCCACTACGGGCGGTGCTGCGGCAGTCGCGCTGGCACGGACAGTCATCTCAGTGTCCTGCGACCGGTTCTGGCGAGAAGACCTCGCCTTCCGGCGCGCGCGGGTTCGGCGGAGCAGAACCCTGGAGGCTACGGACGTACGAGACGAGCGCCGACAGTTCCTCCGGCCTCAGGCCGCGGCCCCACGGCGGCATGCCCTTGGCCGGCCAGCCCTTGGCGACCGTCTGGAAGATCTGTTCAACTGACCCGCCGTGCAGCCAGCGGTCGTCGGTGAGGTTGGGGCCGATGAGGCCCTGTGCCTGATCGCCGTGGCACGCCGCGCACGACCGCGCGAATCGTGACGCGCCGGCATCGAGCACGGCTTCGTTGGCGGCGCCGGCCAGCAGTTCCGCGGGCACGGGAGGCACCAGCGGGTTGGCGTCGAAGTACGCCTGCACCGACGTCACCGCCTGCCCCGTCTGCTGACGGTACTCGGCGTCCATCGTCCCCTCGCCGAAGCTGAGGGCGTAGAACATCAGGTAGCCGGCAGAGAAGAGCAGCGAGCCCCACCAGATCGCCATCAGCCACCCGGGCATCGCGTTGTCGTACTCCTTGATGCCGTCGAGTTCGTGCAGAACCTTGTCGTCGTACTGGGCCATGGCGTCCTTACCTCACCCTCGAATCGCGGCGTGGCTCCCGCGAGTGCTCGTTCAGTTGCCTGCCCTCCGAAGCCTGAGGCGGAGGAGGGTCGAGCGCCATGCGTGCGCGCGCATCGTGTTCGTCGGCGCCGGTCCAGAACACCCCGACCGTGACGACGATGTAGACGGCAACGAAGAACAGCAGCGACACCACTGCGAGTGTCGTCGACAGACTGGTGGCAAGGTCCTGCAGCATCGCCCTAGTTCGTCCGGCCGCCAGCGGCGGCTGTGGTGTGGGGTGCCGTGCTGTACGGTGTTTGCGCCTCCGGCCGTTTCCACTTGATGTCGGTGCCCAGGCGCTGCAGATACGCCGTGAGCGCCATGATTTCCTTGTCGGCGAGGCCGGTCGGTCCTTGCTGTGCCTCGACTTCCTTCGCGATGGCGTTCGCCTGGTTCTGCATCGACGCGACCGCGGTGTCGATCTCGCCGTCCGAGTACGGCACGCCAACCGTGCGCAAGGCGCGCAGTTTGGCGCCGATGAGGCTCGTGTCGAACGGGTCGGTCAGCAGGTGCGGATACCTCGGCATGATGGAGCCGGGGGTGGTGGAGTTCGGCTGCGCCATGTGGCGCACGTGCCAGAGCGACGGGTACTTGCCGCCGACGCGCAGCAGGTCGGGACCGGTGCGCTTCGAGCCCCACTGGAATGGGTGGTCGTAGACGAATTCGCCGGCCTTGGCGTACTCGCCATAGCGCTCCGTTTCGTAGCGGAACGGACGCACCATCTGCGAGTGGCAGTTGTAGCAGCCCTCGCGGATGTAGATGTCGCGCCCGACGACCTCGAGTGGCGTGTAGGGCTTCACGCTGGCGATCTCCTTGACGTTCGACTTATTGAAGAACATCGGGATCGCCTCGACCAGCGAGCCGACCGCGAGGGCCAGCGCCGTGAGGATCGTGAAGGTGACGACGCGCGATTCGAGCATGCGGTGCACACCCTGGCGCATCGCGTGCTGCAGCGCATAGAGCGCGTGGTCGTAGGTGTTGGCCGGGGTGACGGCGCCGGGCGCGAAACGCTCGACGACCAGCGGCGGCGCGTCGACCTCGGGTTCGTAGGCGAAGTCGGCCGGGGCGCTGCGAATGGTCTGGATGATGTTCCAGCCGCAGACCAGCATGCCAGCGAAGAAGAGGAGCCCGCCGCCCAGGCGCACCCAGTACATCGGGATGAGCGCCACCACCGTCTCGATGAAGTCGGGATAGACCAGCCGGCCATCGGGTTCGAAGGCGCGCCACATCGCCCACTGCGTGATGCCGGCCACCCACATCGAGATCTGATAGGCGATGAGGCCGATCGTGCCGATCCAGAAGTGGAAGGTGGCGAGACGCGTGGAGTAGAGCGGCGTCTTCCAGAGGCGCGGAATGACCCAGTAGAGGATGCCGAACGACAGGAACGCGTTCCAGCCGAGCGCGCCGGCGTGGACGTGGCCGATCGTCCAGTCGGTGTAGTGCGAGACCGCGTTCACCGACTTGATCGACATCATCGGCCCTTCGAAGGTCGCCATGCCGTAGTAGGTGACTGCCACCACCATGAACTTCAGGATGGGGTCTTCGCGCAGCTTGTGCCACGCGCCGCGCAGGGTGAAGAAGCCGTTCACCATGCCGCCCCAGGAGGGCATCCAGAGGATGAGCGAGAACAGCATCCCCAGTGTCGACGCCCACTCGGGAACGGCGGTGTAGTGCAGGTGGTGGGGGCCGGCCCAGATGTAGACGAAGACGATCGACCAGAAGTGCATGATCGAGAGTCGGTAGCTGAAGACCGGCCGTTCGGCCGCCTTGGGCAGGTAGTAGTACATCAGGCCCAGGAACGGCGTGGTGAGGAAGAAAGCCACCGCGTTATGGCCGTACCACCACTGCATCAGCGCGTCCTTCACACCGCCGTAGGCCGGGTAGCTGCCGAGCAGGGAGTAGGGGACGGCGATGCTGTTGCCGATGTGCAGGATGGCGACGGCGACGATGGTGGCGATGTAGAACCAGATCGCGACGTAGATGTGCCGTTCGCGGCGGATGGCGATGGTGCCGAAGAAGTTGACCGCGAAGGTGACCCACAGCACCGCGATGACGATGTCGAGCACCCACGGCAGCTCGGCGTATTCCTTGCCCTGCGTGTTGCCGTTCACGAGCGCGAGGGCGGCGGCGACGATGAGCAACTGCCACCCGTAGAAGTGCATCTTCGACAGGACGTCGCTGAAGAGGCGTGTCTTCAGCAACCGCTGCATCGAGTGGTAGGTGCCGCCGAAAATCATGTTGCCGCAGAACGCGAAGATGACGGCGTTGGTGTGCAGCGGCCGCAGGCGCCCGAACGTCAGGTAGGGTGCCAGGTTGAGCGCCGGCAGGAAGAGCATCGCTGCGATGAGCACGCCCACGAGCATGCCCACGACGCCCCAGATGATGGCCGCGAGAAAGAAGAGCCGCGGCGTGCGGTCGTCGTAGCGAACGGTCTGGCTCATCGATCCCTCATCACTCGAGTTCGGCGCTCGGCATCACGACAGGGATGCCGCGGCGCGCACGGACGCACACACAAACACACCCGTATCGAGCGAGCGGGCATTACTGCGCCGACTATCCGGCAGCGTCGGGGTGTGACACCGATGAGTCGCAAGGAGCGTTCCATGCGAGGTTGTGCTTCTTTTCACAGACTGGAAGCTGTGTGTCGTCCGCGAGCGGCTCGGGCGGTGCGGAATAGCCCGCGGCCGGCGGGAAATTTTCGATGCATGTGGAATGCATCGACATGGTCTGGGTGGGTGGCGAATTGTGGCGGGGAGCGAGGACGGCAGCCGAAACTGCCGCCCTTCCGAGCTTCCGTCGGCTAGGCGTCGCAGCGGCCGCCGAGGGCGAGCGACTCCGGCCGCGTCTTGTGCCCGGCCGCCTTCATCACTGCCGGCACGGTCGGGTCCGACACGAACGCGAGCCAGCCCTGTTCGTCCCAGTCGAAGACCACCCAGACCCGGTCGGTTTCAGCCGGGTCGCGGAATACCACCGCGCCCCTGGACCCGTGTTCCCGCCGCTTCTCGGCGCCGGTGGTCGAAAACACCTTCATGAACTGCTCGAAGTCCTCTACGCGTGTGGTTGCCAGAATCATGTGCGCTGCTCCTCGATGATGTCGTTGCTGAAAGGGGACAAGGGCTCAGGCTGTTGCCGCTGCCGGGACGACCTGCTCGTTGGGCTCGATGACGCCCAGATTCTCGACGATGTGGAACTGCCCGCTGCGCGAGCGGGCGATGTACATGTGCATGCGCGAGTGGTGCTGGCCCGGCACCATGGACGACGGCCCGCCTGGCCCTTCGGTGAGCCGGGCATGATCCAGTGCGGCCACGACGGCCGCCTGATCGAGCGAGCCGGCCTCGAGCACCGCGGACGCCCACAGCCGCAGGCCCCGATACAGCCCCGAGCAGGCGCTGCCGCCCGTGAACTTCGCGGCGCCGGGATAGAGCGCGTCGTACTGAGCCAGCAGTTTCTGGCTGAAGGGGTCGGTGACCTCCTCGTAGTAATCCAGGCAGCCCCACAGCCCTTCGACGTGTTCGGCCGGCACCATGTTGAGGAAGTTCTCGTCGAAGTAGGTGCAGACCAGGTGTCCGCCGCGCGCCTGGAAGCCGGCGTTGTAGAGGCTCTCGAAGAACGGCGTCACGCCCGGTGGCACGATCGTGTTGAACACCACCTCGGCGCCGCTCGCGATGATGTGTTCGATGGTGGCGCGGTAGTCCATGTGGTCCATCGGGAAGTACTCCTCGCCGACGATCGCGCCGCCGTTGGCGACCACCACCTCACGCACGCGAGCGTTCATGACGCGCGGCCAGATGTAGTCGGCGGAGGGAAGGTAGAACTTCTTTGCGCCGGTTTCCCGCATCAGCCACGGAATGAACGTATCGACCTGCTGCGCCGGCACCGGGCCGGTGCAGAAGACCAGCGGGTCCGCTTCCTGTCCTTCGTACTGCTCCGGGTAGATGTAGAGCGTCCGGCCGCGGGTGACCGCGGCGTCCTTGATCGCCAGCCGCGTCGAACTGTAGATGCCGCCAAGGATCACGTCGACCCGGTCCTGCTCGACCAGCTTCGTGGCCTTCGCGGCCGCCACGGCGTCGTTGGTTTCGCTGTCCTCGAGGATCAACTCCAGCGGCCGGCCGAGGAGTCCGCCCTTTGCGTTGATGTCGCCGATGACCATGCGTGCCACGTTGGCGTTGGCGTGTCCGACGAACGAGAGCGGACCGCTCTGGTCGGCGATGACCCCGACCCGGATTGGACGACCCTGCGCTGCTGAAGACGTCATGCTGTGCTCTCCCCTGAAATGAGCGGCTGCCGCCCGTGTGGCGTGCCGCGCGTTGTGTGTTATGAATGCTGCGCCCTGCGGGCGGGGCCACACATCGGGAGAGTTCCCCATTTCTGCCACACCCCTTCGACTCGGTGAATTCGTGGCCACCCTGGCCCTCGCCCAGGACAACGCGTTCGGGCAGCCGCTCGAATCGCAGCTGCGCTCGTGCCTCCTGGCGACATGGATGTGCGAGGCGGCAGGGTTCGACGCGCAGACCCGCGACACGGCGTACTGGGTGTCGCTGCTGCGTTACATCGGCTGCACCGGCCACGCGCACGAAGTGGCGACGCTGTTCGGCGACGAAATCGCCATCCGCGCGCAAACACTGGTGCACGACGCCGGCAACCCGGCCGAGGTGATTCGCGACGTCATCGCTTTCGCTACCGCCAATCGGGCGGAGGCCGAACGCGAGCAGGTGGTGCAGTTCATCCAGCAGAACGCCCGCGAGTGGGCCACGCACAACTTCGCCTCAGGATGCGAAGTGGCCGACATGCTGCTGCGGCGCATCGACTTTGGCGCGGACGTACGCGAGGCACTCCGGTTCACCTTCGAGCGCTGGGGCGGCACCGGCTACCCTGCCCATGCCGCCGGCACCGCCATCCCGCTGCCGATGCGCATCGTCCATGTCAGTCACGACATGGAGGCGATTGCCCGTCTGTTCTCCATCGACCACGCGCTGGCGGCGGTGCGCGACCGGCGGGGTCGCACCTACGACCCGGCCCTGGTCGATCTCTTCGTCGAGTACGGCCGCAGCTGGCTGGAACGGTTACGCGCCATCGAACCGTGGGACGAGGTGCTGGCGCTCGAGCCCGCGCCCAGGCGCCTGCTCGAGGGGCAGGCACTGGACGACGCCCTGACGGTGGCAGCGGACTTCATCGACCTGAAGTCGCCCTTCATGAACGGACACAGCCGCCGCTGCGCCCAGCTGGCCGGCGAAGCGGCGCGCGTCCTCGGTCTTCCCGACGAGGCGATCGACTCGCTGCGTCGCGCGGCGCTACTGCACGACTTCGGCACGACGGCGGTTCCCAACTCGGTCTGGGACAAGAAGGGCACGCTGACGCGGGCCGAGTTCGACCGTGTGGAACTGCACCCGATGTTGACCGAGCAGATGCTGCGGCGCTCGCCGGCGCTGGCCGCCCTGAACGGCGTGGCCGCCGCGCACCACGAGCGCTGCGACGGCTCGGGCTATCACAAGCGTGTGCGCGCCGAGTCGAGCGACGTCAGCTGCTGTGTGCTGGCGGCAACCGAGGTCTACGTGGGCATGACGACGGAGAGGGCGGACAGGCCGGCGCACACACCTGCAGAGGCGGCGGCGGAGCTGCGCCGGCTGGACACACTCGGTGTGCTCGAGGCTCGCGCGACGCGGGCCGTGCTCCTGGCGGCAGGGCACGGCGAGGGCGGGGCGCTGTCCACACCGCGCGCCAAGAATCCCGGTGGCTTGTCGCGGCGCGAGGTGGACGTCCTGCAGCTTGCGTCACGCGGCCTGACGACGAAGGAGATCGCCGACAGGCTGTTCATCTCGGCGAAGACCACCGACCATCACATCCAGCACATCTACAACAAGATCGGGGTGTCGACCCGCGCGGCCGCTGCGCTGTGGGCGATGCAGAACGCCGTCGTGAGCTGAGTTCAGCGGCGGGGACGTGTGAGGGGAGGAGGGCGCCAGGCAGCGCCCCCCTTGATTACCAGGCGTGATGTGCTACTTCGCGCTGTAGCGGGTGAACGCGCCGCCTGCCTGGACGAACGAGTTCGGGCCTTCGGCGGCGAATACCGTTCCATCGGCATCGACGGCGATGCCTTCGCCCGCGACGCCCTGCTGGTTGCGGTCCTCACGCTCGAACGGCGGGATGAACTGCATGACGCGGTCCTCGTTCACCGAGCCGATGCGGACGCCGTCGCGCCAGTTCGGGTGGCTGAGCGGAGCCGACTCCGAGTCGATGGCGTACAGCGTCTCGCCCTTGATGAACAGACCGCTCACGCGGCTGAAGGCGTAGCGCGACTCGAGGTAGGTGCCGTTCTGGTCGAAGATCTCGAGGCGGTGATTGCCGCGGTCGGCCACCCACAGTCGGCCGCGCGAGTCGAACACCATGGCGTGCGGCGTGCGGAACTCGCCGTGCTTCGTGCCGATCTTGCCCCACGACTTGATGAACTTGCCATCGGGCGAGAACTTGCTGATGCGGCTCGTCGCGCCACGCTTCAGGCCGTCGGCGATCTGCTGCGCCGTGATCATGCCCTGTGCATCGTGACCGTCGGCAACGTAGATGCTGCCGTCGGGTCCGACGATCACGTCGTTCGGCTGGTCGAACTGGCCGTCCGCGTTCCCGGGCTTGCCGGCGATGCCAAGGCTCAGCAGCTTCTCGCCCTTCGGCGAAAACTTGTGGACCTGATGCCCCTTCGTCCCGGCCTTGTTACCGGAGAAGTCGGCCACCCACACGTTGCCCTGCTTGTCGACGGAGATGCCGTGCGGCGTCACCATCACGCCCTTGCCGAAGTTGGCCAGCACCGCGCCGGTCTTCCGATCGAACTTGAAGATCGGGTCGACCGGGCTGGTCTCGCAGTCGACCGCGCCGCCCCCCGCGCCGCCGCCCGCGCCGGCGCCGCAACGCTCGTAGGCGACCACGTTGCCGTCGGTCGGGTCGATGTCGATGCCCGCCGTCGTGCCCCACTTCCGGCCGGCCGGCAACTGACCCCAGTTCTTGGTGACTACCGGGTTGGGGTTCGGAAAGCCCTGGCCCGTGATGGTGTTTCCGCCCGCCTGACCCTGCGCCGCTGCGCCAGTGCCGCCGGTGACAACGACAGCCAGGAGCAGTGCGCCGCCGGCTCCGAGCATGAACCGTGCGATTCGTGACATGGACATGAGACTCCTCAGTGTGATGGACCAACTGCAGACCGGTCCGGTGCGTTAGTAAAGCGGACGTAAGGGCCGTGCTGCAAGCGAAACCTTCGCCGGGCATCGGCCGACACGTTCCGGTTCCTGCTATTCTGCGCCCGAGCTGCTGCCCTGTGGACGTCTACCTGATCGACGGCACCTACGAACTCTTCCGCCATTTCTACGCGGTGCCGCCGGCCCGTGACGTCGACGGCCGCGAGGTTGGCGCCGTCCGCGGCGTGCTGACGTCGCTGCTCGGCATGATGACGGTAAACCAGACCTTCATCGGCGTCGCCACCGATCACGTCATCGAATCGTTCCGGAACCAGCGCTGGCCGGGCTACAAGACCGGTGCGGGCATCGAACCGGCGCTGCGGTCGCAGTTTCCGCTGCTTGAAGAGATGCTCGACGCGATGGGCGTCGTCACCTGGCCGATGGTCGAGTACGAGGCTGACGATGCGCTGGCATCCGCAGCCGTGGCGGCGGCGCTCGACCCGCGGGTCGAGCGGGTGGTGGTCTGCACGCCCGACAAGGACCTGGCGCAGGTGGTCAGCGGCACTCGCATCGTGCAGATGGATCGACGCGCCAGGAGCACGCGCGACGAAGCCGGTGTCGTCGCCAGGTTCGGCGTCGGACCAGCCTCGATTCCCGACTATCTTGCCCTCGTCGGCGACACGTCTGACGGTTATCCCGGACTCGAGGGTTGGGGCGCGAAGTCGGCGGCCGCCGTGCTCGCGCGGTTCGAGCACCTCGAAGACATTCCAGACGACTGGCACACGTGGCATGTCAACGCGTCACGCCCCGCCGCACTGGCCGCCACCCTGGCACGCGACCGGGAACAGGCCGTGCTGTTTCGTGAACTGGCGCGGCTGCGCACCGACCTGCCGCTCTTCACGTCGGTGGACGACCTGCGCTGGCGGGGACCCACGCCGGCGTTTTCGGCGCTAGCCAAACGGCTGCAGGCGGCGAGGACGTTGCCGCGCAGCACACCGCTGGCCACTCGTTCCTGACCGAGCGTCCGCGTGACGTATCATCCATGCGTCGATCGCGGACAGATGGGAAACAGGAACGAATGATTATCTACGGTGTGGCCCTGCTTGCGACGTGCATGGTGGCGGGCACGTTCATCGGCGACTACCTCGGCGTACTCCTCGGCGTGAAAGCCAATGTGGGCGGCGTCGGCATTGCCATGCTCTTCCTGGTCGGCGCCAGCGCGTCGTCGCGTCTCAGGAGCCTGGTCGAGGGCGCGTCCGGGGACGGCATCAAGTTCTGGAGCGCGATGTACATCCCTATCGTGGTGGCCATGGCGGCTCGACAGAACGTGGTGGCTGCGGCACACGGCGGCATCCTCGCGGTGGCAGCTGGCGTGATTGCCACAGCGGTCTGCTTTGCGCTCGTACCGGTGTTGAGCCGGTTGAGCGCCAGGAGCCAACGCCAAGAGGCGGACACCGCCGCCGAACAGGGGCTGCGCTGATGGCCATCCTCGAAGCCACGCTCAAGGCCAACGGTCTCATTGTGGCGTTTGCCGTCGTCGGGATGGCGGTGTGGATCTCCTACTTGCTCTCGGCGCGGCTGACCTCGGGCCGCGTGCACGGCTCCGCCATTGCGATCATCATCGGGTTGGTCCTGGCCTATGTGGCGGGTCGGTTCACCGGCGGCGAGAACGGCGTCGCCGACATCCCCATGCTGGCTGGTGTCGGGGTCATGGGCGGCGGCATGTTCCGCGACTTCGCGATCGTCTCGACCGCCTTTGGTGTGCACATCGGTGAACTCAGGAAGGCCGGCATTGCTGGGGTGATCTCGATCGTCGCCGGCGTCATCGTCGCGTTCATCACGGGTGCACTCGTCGCCGTCGCGTTTGGCTACCGGGACGCGGTGGCCATCACCACGATTGCTGCCGGCGCCGTCACCTACATCGTCGGTCCGGTGACCGGCGCCGCGATCGGCGCCAGCTCCGACCTGATGGCGCTCAGCATTGCCACGGGCGTGGTGAAGTCGATCCTGGTGATGGTCGGTACGCCAATGGTGGCGAAAGCGATTGGTCTCGACAACCCGCAAACCGCGATGATCTACGGCGGCCTGATGGGCACGACGAGCGGCGTCGCCGGCGGCCTCGCCGCCACCGACCCGCGCCTGGTGCCGTACGGCGCCATGACGGCGACGTTCTACACCGGGCTGGGATGCCTGCTCGGACCGTCGGTGTTGTACTTCGCGGTCAAGGCTGTGTTTGGGTGAGGGCAGGGCGCGTATCCGAGGCAGGTGCCTGCTCCAGTCGTGACGAGTGCACCAACTCCAGCGCCTCACGCAGCGAGCTGACGTAGCCGTCCGCACCCACCGCCTGCCGGCGGGCCGCGTCGTCCGGTTGCTCGCTCGCTGGCCAGAACCCGACGATGACCCGGAGGCCCGGGGCGTGCTGGCGAAGCCGGCGCACCAGGTAGCGCAAGTGCGCGGTTGGACCGGACAGATCCAGATACGAGAGCACGACCACCTTCACGTCGCGCAGATCCAGTTGCCCGACGCGCTCGCGCGAGACGTCCGGGTAGGCCACCACGCGTGCTGACACCCCGCGCCTGGTCAGCAACTGACAGAGCATGGTGGACACGGCGTTGTCGAACGAGCCGCGCCCCGCGACGCAGGCGACCGGGCCGGCTATGGCCGCGATCGGCGGCGGAAGTGCCTCTGACGGCGGCTCCGCCGCTGGCTCAGGCGCCGGGGCCTTCGCGTCAAGACCGGAGACATCGTTCAGGTCGACGATCACCTGTCGCAGCGAGCCGGTCATCGTGACGGCGCGCTCGCGGGTCAGCGCGCCGCTGGCTTCGTCCTCGGCGGCCCGCGTGAGTGCCGGCAGCATCACCTCGTCGTAGTAGTCGAACAGCGACGTGGTCTGCAGCAGCCCTTCCGCTTTCTCGAGCACCTCGTCGGGGTTGTCGGCGAGAAGACGCTGATACACGGTATCAACCGGCGCCAGTGCCGGCCGGTCGCCGAGCAAGACGTCGAGGAACTCGAGCGCCTTCACGTGTCGTCCCAGCACGACCAGGCACAGCGTGAGCGGCGTCGAGAGGATCAGCCCGATCGGTCCCCATATCCAGGTCCAGAAGACCGCCGCGACGATCACCGATATCGGCGCCAGCCCCGTGGAGTGCCCGTAGAGCAGCGGCTCCACCACGTAGCCGGTGAGCGGCTCGACGATGACGAAGAGCAGTGCAACCTCGCTCGTCTTCCACCATCCTGGTGCCGTGGCGGCCGCAAGCACGAGAGGCGGGACGGCTGCGAGGATCGGTCCGATATACGGCACGAAACGCAGCAGGCCCGCGAGCACGCCCCACATCGCAGGCGATGGAACGCCGAAGGCCCAGAGACCGAGGCCAATCACCAGGCCGAATGCGCCGTTCACGGCGAGCTGCGACAGGAAGTAGCGGCTGAGGCGCTGGCCCGCGTCGTCCATGGCGGCCGTGGTGCGATGCAGGTCACTTGCGCCCGCAATGCGGATGAAGCGATCGCGCAGGTCCTCGCGCTCGACCAGGATGAAGATCGCGATGATGAGCACGATCAGCGTCGTTTCGAGCGGACCGAGCACCGGTTCGAGAATGCTCCGGACGACCAGGAACGGCGACGCCTCACCCTGTGCGATCTCGACCATCACCGGGCGCCCCTGCGCGGCGGCTGCCGCGGCCGACAACGCCGCCGCGTCGGTTGGGCGCGCGGCGATAGCCGCCGGCGGAGCGAGCGTCGGAGCAGGCGGCGAGGGCGGCGCTGGCGTCCGGATGAACAGCCGCGTGAGCGACGATATCTCCGACGTGGCGAGCAACTCGATGCGCGACAGCTTCTCCTGCATCGTCGCGATGTAGCGCGGCGCGTCCGCGGCGAGAGCGCTGGCCTGGCTCGCCAGCAGCATGGCGCCCAGCGCAATCACGCCAAAGGTCAGCAGGACCGACACCAGCACGGCCGGCGCCCTCGACAGCCCGGCGCGGCCGAGGCGCGTCACCAGTGGCGACAGCACGAACGACAGCATCACCGCGAGGATGATCGGAATGAGGACGCCCTGCGCCACGAACAACGCCGTCACGACTACCGCCGCCACGGCAAGGCTGAGCAGGCTCCTGATTTCGGGTGTGCCGGCTGGTTGGACGGACGTCGAGGGCGGGGGCGGTTGGTTGGTCAGCGGTTGATCCACGCCCTCAGCTTAGCAAGGGCGCGGCCACGGCATGCGGGGGGCGCGCGGCGGCTATAATTCGCGCATCTGTCGTCCTGTATCGTTCGGACATCGGCCATCCATGGCCAAGGCGTGTATGCGTCGCGTGCCCTGGTGCGTGGCGAGTGGATCATCGAGTACATCGGTGAACGCCTGAGCGACGCCGAGTGCGAAACGCGCAGCGTCGACTGGGTGCCAGGTGAGATGTATCACACGATGTTCTTCGAGGTGTCGACCGATCTGGTGATCGACGGCGGTGCGGGCGGCAACGCGTCGCGGTTCATCAACCACTCGTGCGAGCCCAACTGCGTCGTGGAGATCCGGGACGACCGAGTGCACATCCATGCTGCCCGCGACATCGCGCCCGGTGAGGAATTGACGTTCGACTATGCCTACGAGTGGGAAGCACGCTATCCACCGCAGATGCGGGAGTCGCACCGGTGTGCGTGCGGGGCGCGGCGGTGCCGGGGGTCGATCTTCCTGGACGGGGACGGCGCGCGAGCCTACCACGCGCGACCCGGCCAGATGCCTTCGAGGTAGGCAGCGAGTGCCGAGCGGAAGACGTCGACCGACGCCTGGCGCAGGTCCGGGTCCGTGTCGACGGCCATCCGGATGATCTGTTTCAGCTCTGCGTCGAGTTCCTGGTCGGCGTCGACGGCCGTGCCGACCTCGCTCTCCCACGTCCAGCCGAAGCCCGCGATCATCGTGTAGAGCACGGCGCCGAGGGAGAAGAGGTCGGCTCGGGCGTCCGGCGGGCGCTGTGAGAGCTCGGGCGCCGAGTAACCCGGCGTGGTCGGCGGGTCGTAGAACACGCCCGCCCTGTGCCGCGCGCGGTCGTACGACGACTCGAAGTCGACAATCCGGATGATCGGCCGCCCCTTCTCCGTCCGGTGCAGGATGTTCATCGGATTGAGGTCGACGTGGACAATCGGCACCCCGTGCAGCTCGGTCAGCGCGGTGGCCACCTCGATGATCGTCCGCAGATGCGACACAATCTTGTCCGGCCGGCGTTCGGTGCCGATGGTGGCGGCAAGCGGCAGTTCGTCGAACAGCGAGCTGATCAGGTAGGCGCGGCCGTCGCGCAGGCTGCCGTGCGCCTTCACCACCGGGAAGCAGCGCGAGTCGGGCAGTTCGTGGTTGATTCTGGTCAGGGTTGCGATCTCGTTGGCCAGGTTCTGCTGGTAGACGAGCCCCGGCTTCGACGTCAGCTTGAGGAGGACGTTCGCACCACTGCGCCTGTCCTGTGCCGCGAAGAGCAGATGCCGCGCGTGGTCCGACGCCGCCCCGCGGCGACTCGCCGCCAGCCGCCGCACACCCTTGAGCTGGTCGAATGGAGGCAGCTTGAGATCGAGGTCGCTCTGCGGCATCTCCGCCATTGTCGCACTCGCCGTGGCCGGCACCGGAGCTCGCAGACCGGCGTCTTACGCAGCTGGGGCACGCCGTGACCCGCCCCGGAAGGACACCATGACCGAACCGCACGACCACACTCTCAGGCTGCTCGTCTTTGCCGGATCGAGCCGCGCTGAGTCGCTGAACTACAAGCTGGCTTCGCTGGCCGCCCGGGTGGCCGCGGCCAACGGCGCCGTGGTCGACCTGGCCGCACCGCACGACTTCGATGTCCCGGCCTACGACGGCGACGATGAGAAGGAGGATGGGATTCCGGCAGGAGCCCAGGCGCTGCGGGAGCGGCTCCTCGCCAGCGACGCGTTCCTCATTGCCTCGCCGGAATACAACGCCTCGATGCCGGGCGCGCTGAAGAACCTGATCGACTGGACGTCGCGGTTCCGTCCGCAGCCGTTCGACCAGCGCCACGGGCTGCTGATGTCGGCCTCGCCGTCGCTCGTCGGTGGCAACCGCGGCCTTTGGACGCTGCGCGTGCCGCTCGAGCACCTCGGGGCTCGCATCTTCCCCGACATGTTCTCGCTGTCGGCGGCGCACAAGGCGTTCGAGGGCAACGACCTCGCCGATGCGGCGCTGCGCGCACGCTTCGAGAAGAACGTGCAGGCGTTCCTGTCGCTCGCCGAAGCCGCGACGCACTACCCGGGCATGAAACGCGCGTGGGTCGAGTTCCTGGGTGAGCCGCCGGAAGCCGGCGTCGACCGCGTCGACGACGCGGCCGGGCCGACCTGAAGGCGGCGTTACGGGAACGACGAGGGAATCGTCTGGCTGCTGGTGCCGCCAGCCGCCGGAATGTAGGCGTTGAGGACGTAGTCCATCACCATCCGGTCGGCGCTGAAGCGCCAGCCGAGCGTGCGGATTGCACGCTTCATCCGAACGATCCAGCCGCGTGGCAGGCCGTCGCGATCGCGCTCGTAGTAGAGCGGAATCACCTCGTCGCGGAGGACGCGCAGCAGGGCGTCGCCGTCGCGCGAGTCGTGGGTGGACACGTTCGTGTGCGTCTCGCCGCCGCCGATGGCGAAGCCGTTCTGGCCGTCATACGCTTCCGCCCACCAGCCGTCGAGGATGGACAGGTTCAGCCCGCCGTTCAGCACCACCTTCTGGCCACTGGTGCCGCAGGCCTCGAGCGGACGCCGCGGGTTGTTCGCCCAGACGTCGACGCCGTGCACGAGGCGGCGGCCGACGTTGATGTCGTAGTCTTCGAGGAACAGGATCTTGCCGGCGAAGCGCGGATCGTGCTTCAGCCGTGCAATCTGCTGCAGCAGCTGCTTGCCAGGCTGGTCCTTCGGATGCGACTTGCCGGCGAACACGAACTGCACCGGACGTCGCGGGTCGTTCACCAGCGCGGCGAGCGCGTCGATGTCCTGCAGCATGAGCGCCGCACGCTTGTAGGTCGCGAATCGCCTGGCGAAGCCGATCGTCAGCGCATCGAAGCTGAGGGCACGCCGGATGGCCGCAATCGCCTCTGGCGACTCCCCGCGCCGTTCCGCGAAGCGCGAGGCCCGGCGACGGGCGCTCTCGACGAGCTGCACCTTCAGGATCTGGTGCGTCTCCCACAGCTCGCCGTCGTTCACCTTCTCGATGCCGTCCCAGAATCCAGGCTTCCCGGCGCGACGCGGCCAGTCGGGTCCGAAGTGCCGATCGTAGACCTGCTGCATCGCCGGGGCGAGCCAGGTGTGGGTGTGCACGCCGTTGGTGATGTGACCAATCGGAATCTGGTCTTCGTTGCGGTTCGGGAACAGTCCGCTCCACATCGCGCGTGACACCTGGCCGTGCAGCGAGGAGACCGCGTTGGCGCGGCGGCTCAACTTCAGTGCGAGCACCGTCATGCAGAACTCTTCGTGCGGATCCTGCGGCTCCACCCGCCCGAGCCCCATGAAGGTGTTGTAGTCGAGGCCCAGCGCATCACGCAGCGGCCCGAGATGTTCCTCGACCATCTCCGCGGGGAAGCGGTCGTGGCCGGCCGGGACGGGGGTGTGCGTCGTGAACACCACCTGCGGCGCGACGCGGCGGATGGCCTCGATGGCGTCAATCCCCTCGGCCTGCATCCGCTGGCGGAGCAACTCCAGCGCCGCAAAGGCGCTGTGCCCCTCGTTCAGGTGCGCCACGCCGGGCGAGATGCCCAGTGCCGCCAGTGCCCGCACGCCGCCCACGCCGAGCAGCAGCTCCTGGCGCACACGCACGCGCGTGTCGCCGCCGTAGAGGCGCGACGTCAGCTCGCGGTCTTCAGGGCGATTGCCTTCGACGTTCGAGTCGAGCAGCAGCAGCGTGTTGCGTCCCACGGCCATGCGCCAGACACGGGCCAGAATCGGGCCGGTGCGCGTCTCGATGGTGATGTTCACCGGCACACCCTTGTGGTGCGCCAGTTCCATCGGCAGCAGGTGATGGTCGACGTTCAGGTAGTCTTCGTGCTGCCACCCTTCGGTGTCGAGCCGCTGCCTGAAGTAGCCCTGGTCGTAGTAGAGGCCGACGCCGACAAGCGGAATACCGAGGTCCGATGCGCTCTTGATGTGGTCGCCGGCCAGGATACCGAGGCCGCCCGAGTAGATCGGAATGGATTCGTGCAGGCCGAACTCGGCCGAGAAGTAGGCCACCGGCCTGGCCCACAGCACGCCGGCGTGGCGCGTGCCCCAGGTGTGCTCGGCTTTCAGGTACTCCTGCAGCCGGCGATAGGCGTAGTTGATGCGGCTGTGGAGCGCCAGCTGCGAGACCCGCTCTTCGAGCCGTTCCGCCGACATGCGCTGCAGCAGGGCAATGGGGTTGTTGTCGCAGTCGCGCCAGAGCGCCGGATCGATCTCGCGGAAGACGCTCGTCGCCTCGTTGTCCCAGCTCCACCACAGGTTCTGCGCCAGCGTCATCAGCCGCTGACGCGCCGGTGCCACGAATTGGCCCTGCGTACGCGCCTCGCTCACGATCGGCGCCAGCTGACGGCCCGCCATGGTCAGCATCCGCACATCGTCGGCGCTGTAGGCGCGCGGCTCCAGCGTCTGCACCACCAGGATGCCCTGCAGCAGCCCGTGATCGATGACTGGCACACCGAGGAAGGAGTGGTGCGGATCTTCGCCGGTCTCCGGGAAGTACTTGAAGCGCGGATGGGTGGTGGCGTCGGCCACCACCTGCGGCTCGAGCCGCTCGGCGACCAGCCCGACCAGCCCTTCGGTGACGCGCATGCGCACCCGGCCAACGCTGCCCGGGTGAAGGCCGATCGTCGCGGCGAGCACGAGGCTGACGCGGTCCGGTTCCAGAAGGTAGACCGAGCAGACGTCGGTCTGGAACCGCTCCTTGATCAAAAGGACAACATTGTTCAGGGTCTCCGAAGCGTCGCCGCTCTGCGAGACCACCCGCCCGATTTCATCGAGGGTCCACAGTAGGGCATCTTCTTCGGACGGAAACGGGTCGAGCCGGGTCGTCATCGTGTCTCCTGGATCGTCGCGTGGCCAGGTTCGGCATAGCGGATCCGTTTGTGAACATCCGTGTTGATCGAGCGATACGGCTGCGCGAGGTTGCCGGGATTGAACAGCGAATAGCGCATGTGCTCCGCATCGTCGTTGCCGACGGCGTCCGTAAAGATCGGCATCAGGTATTCGATGCCGATGGCCGAAGGTTTCATGGCCGCCGGATCGTAGAGGGCGGGGTGCATCGAGCGCGGGTGAATCAGCCCCCAGCGATCGCGGAACCGGTTGGCATCGTACCCGGCCACATGGAATCCCGTCTCGCGCTGATACTGCAGCACCGACACCGCGTTGTTGCGGCCTTCGGCCAGCAGGTCGACCGCCTTGGCGCCGAGCAGCGCCGCGTAGAAGCGATCGAAGCGCACCGGACGGCCACCGCGCTGGGTGTGGCCGATCTTCCTGGTGAAGATGGCTTCGCGCGCCGAGCTGCCGCGGCGATAGCGCTGGAAATACTGGTCGCCGAGCAGGGTGATCATCCGCTCGCGCAGCGCGTCGGCGGCGCCGGTCAGCGCGACGTTGCCCGCCGGGTCGACGGAGGTCGACTGCGCCCCGAGGGCGCGGCCGTGTTCGTCGATCATCCCTTCACCGCAGACGATGACCACGTTTTTCTGGAGGTCGTAGAGGTGCGTGACGCGATCGACGAGCCGTTCGATGTCGAGCGGATGCTCGGGCACCAGGATGATGTCCGGCTGTCCGTAGGCCGTGCCGAGCGCAATGTAGCCCGCATGCCGCCCCATGACCTCGATGATGGCGATGCGCCGGTGACTCTCGGCGGTGGTGCGGATGCGCTCGACGCCCTGCACCGTAACCAGCACCGCCGTGGCGTAGCCGGGTGTGGCGTAGTTGACGACCTGATCGAGATCGAAGCGGACGTTCGACGGCCGGCGCTGATAGGTGGTCGAGCGGTCGGGCCCGTCGACGCGCACCCATTCGTCCGGTTCGCTCGGGTAGTTCAGCCCGAGGTCGTTGTCGATCGTCTTCGGCGCCAGCACCGTGGGCAGGCGCTCGGCCAGCGGCTGCAGGCCGTTCAGCGTGCCGTCGCCGCCGATGGCGACGAGCCCCTCGATGCCGAGCTTCTTCAGGCGATCGGCAATGAGATCGAGCTGCGGGGCGTCGTCGGGATCGACGTAGTCGCGCGAGGCGCCGATGAGCGAGCCACCTTTGGTCGGATCGAGTTCCGGGATGGCCTGATAGAGCGGATTGAGGTGCACGTGCGGGACGCGTGGGTTGAACAGGCAGTTGAAGCCCTTGATCAACCCGTAGACCTCGATGCGCAGCTGGTTGGCGCGCGCAACCGCACCGTGAATGGCGGCATTCAGCGCCGGCGTGTCGCCTCCGGCCGTCAGAATTCCGATACGCCTCATGTTCGAGTCCTCATGGCTGCCGTCCAGTCACGGCAATTCCGGTTGATGGTGCCGGCGGTTTTTTGCAACGTTCGCGCCGATGGGGCGGAGCGTCGGGAACTGCCGCGGTCATAGGGAAACAGGTCGAGCGGTCGTCGATAGTCGTGCATCGAAACACAGACCGATATGTCGGCCTCTCCGGGCGCGCGACCCAATTCTCGGCGGCTCGCGTTCGCCGCGATTGCGTCATCTCGCTACGGTCAGGGGCTTTAGAGTCGTTCGAGGAGCAAGGCCAGTCGGCCTGTCACTTGCTTCGGAAGCGTGCACATGCAGGAACAGACAATCTCTATTGTCCTCGCAGGAGGCATCGGCGCGCGACTGAATCCTTTGACGGGGGATCGGGCATAGCCCGGCCGAACGTGCGCGTCGAAGAGGGGGCGGCGATGGAGGATTCGCTGCTCGTCCATAACGTGACCGTTGGCGAGGGCGCGACGCCGAGCGGTTTCCGTGTTGGACCGGGCCGAGCCGGCACGGACCGTGGGCGTGTGGTCCGTGCCAGCGCGGCGCGAGGAGGGCGATCAGGGTTTCGGAGCGGGAGGCGCCTTCGTCGGCTGAGTGGCGGCGTCGCCTTTCTTGCGGACGCCGCTGCGCAGGAACTCGTTGCGCGAGGTGATGCCGCTGTCGTTCCCCATGTAGTCGTCGTAGCCGACTTCCTCCATCCAGAACGTGGCGGTGTTACCGATCGAGGTCTGGAAGTAGTGCGCGGAGGCGTCGTTGGCGGCACCGTGCCAGTGTTCGACGCCGGGCGGCGCATATTCCGTCTCGCCGCGACGCAGCGTGCGGATGCGTTCGCCGCGTTTCTGCACGCGTCCCACACCTTCGTCGAGCATCATGATCTGGCCGCCGGCGTGGCAGTGCCAGTACGACCGCATGCCCGCCTGCCAGATGGCGCCTGGTCCGGGCTGGCCGTTCACCGTGATGTCGGGCACCGGCTTGGGCTGGTAGATCCCGGTGGCCTGTACCGGCATCGGTTCACCCGGACACGGAGCCGGACCTGCGGCGGCCTGCGCGGCCGGAGCCTGGGCCTGCGCGTCGCGCAGGCCGTAGACCGTGGACAGGAGCAGGGCCGACAGCAGCCCCACTGGCAGCAGCAGCCGCCCTTTTGCGCGTAGCTTCATTCGGTCACCTCTCGACAGACGCCGCCGCCGCGGCGGTTCATGGTTATGCGCGCGGATTGTAACGCCAATTGCGGGGTGGAGTGCTGAATGTCGTCGACAGAGCCCCCCTACTCCGCAGGAGAATAGCCGGTCATGGACCAATTGATTGCGACCCTCGACGAATACCTGGTGAAGAAGGCCCCCTTCCAGCTGCCCGACAGCGTGAAGGAATTCCTGGTGAAGTTCGGACCCTGGATCTCCATTGTCCTGCTGCTGCTGCTGTTGCCGCTCCTGCTGCTCGCGCTCGGCCTCGGCACGATCTTCATGCCGTTCGGCGGCGTCGGCTACGCCACCGGGTTCGGCCTGGCCGCCATTTTTGCGATTGTGCAGATCGTGCTGCTGGTGATGGCCATCCCCGGGCTGTTTGGGCGGAAGAAGTCGGCCTGGATGCTCATGCTCTACGAGCAGCTGATCGGGTTTGTCGGCTCGCTGGTCAGTGGCTCTGTCGTCGGCGCCATCATCGGCACGCTGATCGGCCTCTACGTCCTCTTCCAGCTGCGCACGAAGTACGTCAACTAGGCAGGCTCCAGGCTCTGGGCTCTGGGCTTCAGGCTGACGCCCGGGGCCCGCAGCCCGAAGCCTATTCGGCCAGATCTTTCGGGTTCACGCCCCACGAGCGCAGGATCTCGGCCTGATCGGCGCCGCTTGTCGTCTTCTTGAAGCGTGCACCCGAGCGCCCCTTGACGCGCGCCTCGCATTCGGCCCATGTCGAGTGCCGCATCGGCGTGCCGTCCACCACACTCACGTACGAATAGGCGGCGCTCTTGCCCTTCGATGCGCCTGCCGCGGGCGTGCTGCGTACCGGCACGCTGGTGTCGTCCGGCAACTGGCGGATGTCGACGTCGTAGGCGGCCACCGGGCCGTCGTAGAGCGTCACCGGCTGCTGCGTCGCGAAGGCGTCAGCGAGTTCATCGCACCGTTCGTTGCCGGGCGTGCCGACGTGGCCGCGCACGTAGTTCCATGAGATGCCCCGCGCGCCGCGGGCGGTTGTCAACGCCGAGAGTGCCTCCCACAGGTCGCGATTCATCACGTCCGCGCCGGTGGCGGTCTTCCAGCCGCGCCGCTTCCAGCCGTGAATCCACTCGCGGATACCCTTGATGACGTAGGTCGAGTCGGTATAGATCGCCACCGGACCCGCGACGTCGCGAACCTGCGCGAGGGCGCTGATGGCGCCCGTGAGCTCCATCTTGTTGTTGGTGGTCAGCGGCGAGCCGCCGCCGAGTTCCGTGACGCGGCCGTCTGGCCTGATGACGATGGCGCCCCACCCACCCGGACCCGGGTTACCCTTGGAGGAGCCGTCCGTGAACACGACGATCGCATCTGCTGCCATGAGAGCAATCAGTGTACGACGACCCTGGGGTGAGGCCGGACATGTGCCAGCGCGTTCAATGCGACAAATGCGGAAAGCCAACCTGGATCGGCTGCGGGCAGCACATCGAGCAGGTGCTCGGTGACGTGCCGCCCGCGAAGCGGTGCCAGTGCCCGCGGCCGAAGTCGTTCCTCGCGAAGCTGTTCGGCCGCTGACTGTCGCCCTGAGTGCGACGCGCCTCAGCGCGGCCGTTCTTCGAGGTAGGTGTAGCCGTTGAGACCCGCTTCGTAGAAGCGGAGCAGACGGCCCGACTCTTCGTAATCGAGCTTGCCGGCGCGCACCGCAGCTTCGACGTCCGAGCGCAGTTTGCTGGCCAGGGCATCGCCGTCGAACTCGACGTAGTCGAGCACCTCGCGCACCGTATCGCCCTTGATCACCGCGTCGAGCACCGCCGTGTCGTCGTCGCCAAGGCTGACGTGGACGGCGTGGGTGTCGCCAAGTAGGTTGTGCAGGTCGCCCAGGATCTCCTGGTAGGCGCCGACCAGGAAGACGCCGAGGTAGTAGGGCTCGCCGTTGAACAGGTGCAGCGGCAGCGTCTTCTTTACGTCGCGCCGATCGATGAACTGATCGACCTTGCCGTCCGAATCGCAGGTGATGTCGCCAAGCACCGCGTGCTGTGTCGGGCGCTCGTTGAGGCGATGAATCGGCATGATCGGGAACAGCTGCTTGATGGCCCAGCTGTCCGGAATCGACTGGAAGAGCGAGAAGTTGCAGAAGTACGTGTCCGACAGCGACTCGTCGAGGTTCTGCAGATCCTCCGGCACGTCGTTCATGTCCTTCACCAGCTTCTGCAGCTTGGCGCAGATCGCCCAGTAGAGGTTCTCGGCGAGTGAGCGCTGCTCGAGCGGCAGGTAACCGGCCGAGAACAGGTTCATCGCCGTGTCGAGCGCCTGCTGCGCGTCGTGATAGGTTTCCGTCGCGTTGCGCACCGAGAGGCCGTTGTAGCTCTCCATCAGGTCGACGAGCGGCTGCTCCATGTCGGGCGTTGCCGCCTTCGGCAGGTCCTTGCCGTTGTCGCCGAACCCCGACACGCCGACCACGTTGAAGACGAGCAGGCTGTGGTGCGCCACGATCGCGCGTCCGCTCTCCGAGATGATCGTCGGGTGCGGCACGTTCGCTTCGTCGCACACGGTCTGGAGGTGATAGACGACGTCGCCGGCATATTCCTCGAGCGTGTAGTTCAGGCTCGACTCGAAGTTGGTCTGCGAACCGTCGTAGTCGACCCCAAGACCGCCGCCCACGTCCATGTACTGCAGCCCGGCACCGGCCTTGTGCAGCTCGACGTAGATGCGCGCGGCTTCGGTGAGGGCGCCCTTGATGATGCGGATGTTCGGAATCTGGCTGCCGAGATGGAAGTGCAGCAGCTTGAAGCAGTCTTCCATGCCGCGGCTCTTCAGTTCCTCGAGTCCCTGCAGGATTTCACCGACGGTGAGGCCGAACTTCGAGCGGTAGCCGCCCGACGACTGCCAGCGTCCGCCGCCGCGCGCCGCCAGCTTCACGCGCATGCCGATGTTCGGCCGCACGCCCACCTTCTCGGCGTAGTCGAGGATGAGCTCGAGCTCGGTGTACTTCTCGACCACCGGGATGATGTTGCGCCCGATCTTCTGGGCCAGCATCGCCATCTCGATGAACTCCGCGTCCTTGAAGCCGTTGCAGATGATTGGCGTGTTGTTGTCGGCGATCGCCGCCACCGCCATCAGCTCGGGTTTCGAACCGGCCTCGAGCCCGAAGTTGAAGGGACGTCCGAATTCGAAGACCTCCTCGACGACATGCCGCTGCTGGTTCACCTTGATCGGGTAGACGCAGACATACTTGCCCTTGTACTCGTTCTGGGCGATCGCCGCCTGGAAGGCGTCGTGGATGTCCTTCAGCCGGTGTTTGAGGATGTCGCTGAAGCGGATGAGCGCGGGCAGGTTGATGCCGCGCCGCTGCAGGTCGTCCACCAGCTGCTTGAGGTCGATGGACCGCCTGGGATCCTTGGAGGGGTGAACCTTGACCTGGCCGTTGTCGCCAATCGAAAAATAGTCGCGGCCCCAGCGAGCGATTTCGTACAGCTCCGTGGCGTCAGCCGTGGTCCAGCCCTCGCCGACGTCGTGCGCGGAGCGTGCTCGTCCCAGCGTAATTTCCATATCGCGATGATACCGAAGATGCGGGTGGGCGCAGCCGATCAATCGCGGCTCGCAGCGCCAGCGGCCACTCCAGCACGAGAGTAGCCGCCACCCCCGGAACAGTCCGAGCAGGATGAACTGCTCCATGCGCGAGCCTTCACGTGCGCGCCGGTCCGTTCACCCTGTGTCCTTCCACGATGTGGGTGTTACGATCGCGGCGCAATGATACGAGCCTTTCGATCGATCCGGTGTGGCAGGTGGTGGCTGGGTGCGGCCGTTCTCGCCTGCACGATCATCGCGGCGGCCTGCACGAGCAATCCCGAGTCGCCGACCATCGGCACGATCTCGCCGCAGGGGCTAGCCGGTATTTGGCGCCTCGAACTGCTGCAGCCCTACGGGCAGGGCGCCGTGCTGACGCCGTCCGGCACCACCTACACGCTCACGCTGGCGGCGGCCGGCACACTGGCGACGCGCGTCGACTGCAATACGTGCGGCGGAACCTTCACGCTGGTGGGCGATGCGCTGACCGTGGCGCCGGCGCTGGCCTGCACGCGCGCCGCCTGCAGCACCGCGTCGTTCGAGGCGATGTACACCCGCATCCTCGACGGCCAGAGCACTGTCGGCATCTCGAGCGGCACGATGGCGCTGGTGTCGTCGCGCGGTTTGTTGCGATTCAACCGCTAACGGGAGCTGGTCAGCGTCAGTTCCTGCATCATCCGCTGCCGCTCCGTGATGTCGCGCACGAGGCTGTGGACAAACAACGCGCCGTTCACCTTCACGAGCCGTGAGCTGCGCTCGACGGGGAAGCCCGAGCCATCGCGCCAGTAGTGCTGCGCCTCGAACACCGAGGCGCCCTCGGGGACGAGCCGCGACATCTGGTCGCGCACCAGCGCCGCCGCGGGCCGCAGGTTGGCCGACGTCCCGAAAGGAGCCGGCGGAGTGGTCTCAGCCTGCGGCATCGGCGGCCCGTCAGCCTCTAGTCGGCAGCGGTGTCTTCGCGCGGGCGCCAGAGCACGACGATCTTGCCGACTTTCTGGACCAGCGCCGCGTCGATTCGTTCACAGAGCGCGGTGATCGTGGTGGCGCGCTGGTGACGATCGGCGCCGCCGATTCTGACCTTGATCAATTCGTGTGCGACAAGTGCGCGGACCGCCTCGGCGACCACCGCATCCGTGAGGCCGGCATTGCCCACCTGAACGACCGGTTCGAGGGCATGTGCGCGCCCTTTGAGCGACACTCGCTCGCGTGGCGTGAGGGAAACAGGCATGCGTGGATTGTAGCCCGCCCCATGACGCGTGCGGCAGGCGTTCGACGTCAGAGCCCTGACGGCGCTGATGCAGCAGGCAGCGTCCGCGGAAACCGTGCAAGCGGGCGTGATGGCGGCCCGGTGCTCGGCTAGAGTGGGGAACATGTCGCTGACGAATCCGCTGCTGCAGGAATGGTCGGGTCCGTACGGAGGCGTGCCGCCCTGGGACCGCGTGAGCGTCTCCGATTTCCCCGAGGCGCTCGAGACGGCGCTGGCCGACGAGCGTGCCGCGGTGGAACGCATAGCCGCGAACCCCGAGCCGCCGACCTTCGAAAACACGCTGGTGGCGCTCGAGCGTGCCGGACGCATGCTGAGCCGCGTCCTCCGCCTCTTCAACGTGATGCGGCTCAACATGAGCACGCCGGAGTACCGCGCGCTCGACCGCGAGTGGCAGCCGCGGCTGGCGGCTGCCGCCGACGCGCTGCGGTTCACGCCGGGCCTGTTCGAGCGCATCGATGCCGTGCACTCGGCGCATCTCGAACGGCTGCTGAAGCTCGAGGATGCGCGCCTCGTCCAGTTGACGCGCGATCAGTTCATCCGGTCCGGCGCGCTGCTGAACGCTGTCGATCGTGCCCGGCTTTCGGCGGTGAACCAGGAACTGGCGGGGCTCTATGCGGACTTCCGAGCCAGCGTACTGGCCGACGAGAACACGTGGACGCTGCTGACCACCGACGACGACCTTGCTGGTCTCCCGGCCGGACTGGTGTCGGCCGCAGCGGCAGCGGCCCAGGAGCGCGAACTGACCGGCTGGGCCATCCTGAACACCCGCTCGAGCGTCGATCCGTTCCTCACCTTCTCGGCGCGACGTCCCTTGCGTGAGGCGGTGTGGCGGCGGTTCAAGTCGCGCGGTGACAACGGCGATGCGAACGACACCAACCGCACCATCACCCGCATCGTCGCCCTGCGTGCCGAGCGGGTGCGGTTGCTCGGCTACGCCTCGCACGCGCACTGGCAGATGGCCGACTCGATGGCCGGTCACCCCGATGCGGCGCGCGCTCTGCTCATGCAGGTGTGGCCGGCAGCGGTGGCGCGGGTACGCGAGGAGGTAGGGCAGATGCAGGCGTTCGCGGCCACCGAAGACCTGTCGCTGCGGATCGAGCCGTGGGATTACCTGTACTACGCCGAGCGCGTGCGGCAGGCCAAGTACGACATCGACATCGAGCAGTTGAGCCCCTACTTCGAACTCGGGCGCATGCTCGACGCCGCGTTGTGGTCGGCCGAGCAGCGCTACGGCATTGCGTTCAAGGAGATCACCGGCACCGTCGCCGTGTTCCATCCCGACATGCGGGTGTGGGACGTCATCGATGTGCCGTCCGGCGCGCACCGTGGCCTGTTCTACCTCGACACGTTCGCGCGCACCGGCAAGCGCTCGGGCGCCTGGGCGTCGAGCTACCGCACGCAGTACCGCATGGACGGCGGCGTGACGGCCATCGCGTCGAACAACAACAACTTCCTGCGCAGCACGCCAGGGGAGCCGGTGCTCGTCTCGCTCGACGACGTGCGGACGCTGTTCCACGAGTTCGGCCACTCGCTGCACGGGTTGCTGCAGGACGTCACCTATCCGACGCTGGCCGGCACGCCGCGCGACTTCGTCGAGTTGCCGTCGCAGATCAACGAGCAATGGGTCTTCACACGGCAGTTGCTCGACCGCTTTGCCCGGCACTACCGCACGAACGAGCCGCTGCCGTCGGCGCTCATCGCGAAGGTGCACGCGGCGGAAACGTTCAGCCAGGGCTACAAGACCGTCGAGGCGGTGTCTGCAGCGATCCTCGACCTCGAACTGCATTCGCGGCCAGACGGAATCTTCGACCCGAAGACGTTCGAGCACGAGATGCTGGAGCGCATCGGCATGCCGGGCGAAATCGCGCTGCGCCACCGCCTGCCGCACTTCGACCATCTGTTCGGCAGCGATGCCTATTCGGGGCTTTACTACAGCTATCTCTGGGCCGATGTGATGGCGGCCGACGGCTGGCAGGCCTTCATGGAAGCGGGCGGGCCGTGGAACACGGAGATGGCGAACCGGTTCCGCAGACACATCCTGTCGGACGGCAACACCATCGACCGCGCCGAGGCCTACCGGCGCTTCCGCGGGCGCGGTCCCGAGGTGCAGGCGCTGCTGGCGGAGCGGGGTCTAGCCTGAACTGTGGTCCGGTCCACCCTCCACCCGCTTTCAGCACGCCTGACCTTCTCATCACCGTATTCGTGCTTTGAAGTTTCAGCCCGAGCCGGTATCGTTACCGCCCGGAGGATCCATGAAGAGACTGTTCCTGACCGTCGCGCTGCTGCTGGCCGTGGCCGGTCCCGCCCGCGCCCAGTTGTCGCCGATGAACGCCGCAGGGATTACGTACGGACACGTGCACCTCAACGTTGCGGATGTCGAAGTCCACAAGAAGCTCTGGGTCGAGATGTTCGGCGGGACCTACGTGCAGAAGGGACCGCTGATGACGGTCAAGTTCCCGAACATGCTGATCGCGCTGACGCAGAAGGCGCCCGCCGGTCCGTCGCAGGGATCGGTAATGGATCACTTCGGCTTCAAGGTGCGCAGCATGCCCGAGATGCTGGCCGCCGTGCGTGCCGCCGGCTACACGGTGCAGCAGGAGTTCACGGGCGCCGAGGGGTTCCCGAACGCCTACTTCCTCGGACCCGACGGTCTGCGCGTCGAGATGCAGGAAGACAAGACGCTATCGGCGAAGGCCATCCCGAACCACATCCACTTCTGGACGCCGGAGTTCGAGAAACTGCTCGACTGGTATGTCGACACCTTCTCGCTGACCAAACGGACGCGCGGCACCATCAAGTCGACGGCGGATGCCGGCACGGTGAACCTGTCGTTCCAGACCGCGCGTGAGCCGGTCGTTCCGACCAAGGGGCGAGTCATCGACCACATCGGGTTCGAGGTCAAGGACCTCGCCGCCTTCGTCAAACAACTGGAAGCCAAGGGCATCAAGTTCGACGTTGCCTACCGCGAAGTGCCGTCGATCGGCCTGAAGATCGCCTACATCACCGACCCGACCGGTGTGTATATCGAACTGACCGAAGGGTATGTGAACTACTAGGGAAACCTCTCCCACTCGGTGCCGCGGAGGGCTGCACGGACTTCGGCGTGGTTCTCCACAAAGTCCTCGAGCCGGTCGGCGGTCAACCGCACCAGCCTGGTCGACACCGGCGCCGGTGGGAGTCCGAACATCGCAAACAGGCGGTCCATCGCGGCCTGACGCGTGTCGGCCGCAAGAAGATCGTCCTCGTACACCATCCGGTGATGCGGCACCCAGGCGAGCGCCCCCTGCTCCACCGCCACGTCGCGCGCCACCCGCGCCAACTGGCGCAGGAGCATCGAGACCGGCACGTGCTGCCGCTGGACGGCGCTGTGGTCGCGCACCGTGCGGTGCACGACTTTGGTCTGCTCGTTCGCAACCCACGACAGCGCGATCCGCAGCAGGTTGCGTCGTTCGAGATGGACCACCTGCCAGCCGTCGGCGTGCAGCGCGCCCAGGAACGCGGCCGGATCGGTGATGCCCTGATCCTGATAGTGCCGCGGGCGCATCTTGAAGCCGTAACACTGCGACGGAAACAGCCGGGCGCGGTCGCGCACGAGCCGGGCCGGCGTCGTGATCAGCAGGCGATGCGAGAGGATTTCGCCATCGCACTCAATCTGCGGATGGGCTGACAACAGGTCGGTCAGTAAGGTGCTGCCCGAGCGGCCGAGCGACTGCACCACGAACCGTGGCCGCGTCGCGGTGGCGCTGGCCACGGCCGCGCGCGCGAGGGTCGAGGCGGCCACGATCTGCTCGCGCGCGAGCAGCGCCCAACGCGGCTTCGAGCGGATGACCGTCCGGTTCCAGGGTCGCTCCACCGCTAACCGGCCTCCGCCGCATCGTCGTCGATCGCAGTCGCGGCGGTCGGCTCTGGCGCCGCGGCAGGATCGGGGACGATGGTGTCGAGGAGTGCGTCGGCGATGAAGCCGTGCGCGGCCGCGTCGGCCCGCGCCAGGAGCGCCTCGAGCGGCGAGCGCGGCGTCCACGACTCGCGCTGCTGCATCGTCGGGAAGGTGCCGTCGGCGCGCGGCGGGGCATAGCGGCACCAGAAGCCGACGTGCCAGAGCAGGAACTCGCGAATGCGGGCCCGCCCCTTTTCATCGTCGCGCCAGTGCAGCTTCGCGAGCGCGACGTAGCGCGCGTAGATGGCGAGCCGCTCCTCGGCGCTGAGGTCGAGGTCGCCTTCGGTGACCTCGCGGAAGAGCCACGGCTTGATCAGAACGCCGCGTGCCGACATCACCGCCGTGCACCCCGCACGCTCGAGTGCGGGCGCCACCTCGTGGCCGAACAGCAGGTCGCCGTTGCCAATGACCGGTACCGGCACCGCCGCGGCCACTTCGGCGATCGCCGTCCAGTCCGCCGACTTGGTGTAGCGCGCCGCGCGGGTGCGCCCATGCACCGTGATGGCGTCAACACCGGCGTCTACCGCCGCTCGAGCCACCTCGAGGTAGTTGCGGTGGTCGTCGTTCCATCCCAGCCGGATCTTGACCGTCACCGGCACGGTCACCGCTTTCTTCATCGCGTCGACGATGCGGAAGACGCGGCGCGGCTCGCGCGCGAGCGCGGCACCGAGGCCCTTGCTGGTGAAGTAGTCGATGGGGCACCCGAGGTTGACGTCGACGAGATCGGCGCCGCGGGACGCCACGAGTTCAGCGGCCCAGGCCATCTCCTCGGGCTTGTTCCCAGCCAACTGCACCCCGAAGAAGCGCTCGTCCGGCGCCCGCCTGATGAGCGCGAACTCGCTGCGGCGCTTCTGCTTCAGACGCCGGGCCACGGTCATCTCGCTCATGGTGACGCGCGCGCCGAGTTCCTGGCAGAGTTGCCGGTAGGGGAGATTGGAACCCTTGGTCATGGGCGCAAGGATGAGTGCGCCCTGAAGCGTGTCGCGAAGTACGGTCATGCAGTGAACGGAGTTTGTCTGGAGGCCACGTGCGATTGTATGCTGCTCGGGCAGCCGAATTCCTCCTACGATGGCGATGATCTCCGGACGATCGGGTCTCTCGAACAGCGATTCTTCGCTCGATGCACGCGCGTGTGCCGACATTGGCGCCGAGCTGGCTCGGGTGCGGAGCGCCCGCGGTCTCACGCTGGCGCAGGTGGGTGAGTCGCTGCTGCTCTCGACGCGACAGGTGAAAGCGCTCGAAGAGGTCGAGATCCCGGCGTTTCACAATCCGACGTTTTACCTCAAGGCCTTGCGGAAATACGTGGTCTTCGCCGATATCGATACCACGCTGCTCAACCGCGTGGCGGCGGACGTGACGCGGCCCGAGCCGATCCTCTCGGCCGCTGCCGCCGCCAAACCGCTCATCGACCATGGGTCACGCCGCGGACTCGTCGCCGTCGGATCGATCGTTCTGGTAGCGGCCGCCGTGGTTGCTGGCGGGTACTTCCTGTGGCTGCGAGACACGTCGGCGCCCTCGTCGATGGTGCCGGCAGAGGCCAGGGTCGAGCCACTGCCGCCACCACCGCCGCCGCCGGCGCCTGTAGCAGTGCAGCCGGCCGTCGTGTCCGCGGCGACGACCGCCGACGCCCCGTTGACGGCCCCGGCCGGCAACACGCCGCCGGTCGGACTGACACCCACGGCGTTCGGCAGTGTCCGCGCGCTGCACCCGACGTGGATCTTCGTGCGCGATGCGGACAACAACGAGGTCGAGAAGACGCTGGCTGCCGGCGAGAGCCTCGAGTTCGAGACGCAGCCGACCTATCTGGCCGTGGGGTCGGCGGATGTCGAACTGACGATTGCGGCACGACCGGTGGATACCGCCCGCTTCCTGCAGAACGGCCAGATTCGCATCCGCGCCGGCGACTTCGACGCGCTGGTGCAGGGCGCCTGGCCCAGTCCCGCCCCGACCCCAGCCGCCGTTCGCTGATGGCGAGCCGGCCGATGCGAGTCGAGGCGCATCACGCCTGCTCTACAATGACTGCTCGCCACCCGCGAATACCCGAGGAGCCCCTGGTGATCGTTGAACAGCGCCGTCGAACCGTCCGTTTCGCAACCGCCCTCGGCGTTCTCGGCCTGAGCCTGGCCTGCGCGTCCGCACCGAAAGGCGTCGATCCGTCGCTTCGCGGGGCGACCGCAATCGATCGGCAGATTCAAGGTTCTGGAGTGACCGCACCGCGTCTCGACCACCTCATTCCAGCGCGCGACTCGCAGGGGAGCTTGCCGACACGCTTCGAGTGGACGTCGGTGCCAGGCGCCGAAACGTACAGCATCGGCGTCTGGAACGAAGTGGACATGCTCATCTGGCGCAAGGATCTCATTCCGACCAATTCCTTCGTGCCCACCGACCTGCGCCTCGAGCCCGGGACCTACTTCTGGACCATCTCGGCCATCCGCGGCGGCGAGGAGCTGACCGCGTCGGGACTGTCGGCCTTCGTCGTGCGGCCATCGGTCCCACAGTAGCGTCAGGTTCCGCGGAGATGTGACGCGTGCCTGACTCGCTGCGTGCCCTCGCCGCAGACCTGCTCGGCGACTGGCGGGTGCTCCGCTTCAGCGACCTGCAGTTCTGGCATCGCAGCGAAGCGCGCCTGCTGCTGGTGTCGCTGGCGCTGGCGGCCCTGCTCGTTTTGATCGTCCGCCTCGTCCTGCCGCGCCGGCGCGGCCGCTACAGCGTGGCGGTGCCGGCGGTCATGGGTTCCATCCCGCGCGCCTTCTCGGCCCACCTCACGCACCTGCCGCTCCTGCTGGCGCTGGCCGGGCTGCCGCTGCTGGCCGTGGCGCTCGCCGACCCGTTCACCGCGCTCGTGCGGCGCGAAGCGACGTATCCGGGCCGGCGCATCTGCCTGATGATCGACGCGTCGAACAGCATGAGCAGCCCGTTCCGGACCGAGCTCCTGCCGCAGCGCGCCGACGGCGAGTCGAACGCGTTCGTCACCACCGTGGCGGCCGCTGAACGCTTCGTGCAGATGCGGATGAGCGGTCCGTACCGCGACCTGCTCGCGCTCGTCGAATTCGGCGCCGACGCCTACGTGGTCACCCCCTTCACGAACGACTACGACAACATCCTGGTGAGTCTCTCGCTCATTGGCGAGCCGCACGAGTTCGCCACCTTTCCAGACCAGCGCACGCTGATTGCCAAGGGGATTGAGGAAGCCGTGGCGCTCTTCAAGGCGTTCAAGTTTCTCGACGCCTCGGGCAACCTGCTGCTGATCTTCTCCGACGGTGAGGACACGAACGCGACGATCGACGGGCGGCCGCTCGACGACATCATCAGCGGTGCGATCGACGCCGGCGTGCCGGTCTACCTGGTGCGGACAAACTACAACAAGGCCGAAGGCGACCCGGCGGTGCCAGACAAGCTGTGGCGCGACGCCGTGCGCAAGACTGGCGGGCAGTTCTTCGCCGCGAGCGACGAGCGCACGTTGCTCGCCGCCATCAGCGAGATCGACAAGGTGGCGGCCGGCTCCATCGAGCTGACCGAGTACGGCACGCAGCGCCCGCGCTTCCCGCTGTTTGCTGCGGCGGCCGCTGTCTGCTTTGCGCTCGGCGCGCTGTCCAAGCTCGCGGTGCCGTACTTCCAGCGCTACCCCTGAAACAGTTCCCAACCTTCGCGACCGTCCCGACCTCCAGACCTCGCCCTACCGTGCCGTGGTGAACTTCCACCACGTGCCGCTGTTGGCCAGCGTCGTGCCGGCGCCGTTCGCCGCCCGCACCTGCCAGTAATAGGTCGTGCTCCGTGCCAGGGCCGTGGCGGTGCCCGTGCGCGCGGTGCCCGTGCTGGTCCACGTGCCGTCGCAGGCGTTGTTGTTCGACGTGTCGTAGCAGTAGTCGTAGCTCGACGCATTTGTGCTGGCGCCCCACGCCAGGGCCACGCTGGTGGGCTGGTTCTTCGCGGCGTTCTTGGGCGACGACTTCGCGAATGCCCCCGGCAGCGGCAGCGCGCTCACGGCGTTGAGCGCCAGCGCCTGGTCGTCGAACTGCTGCGGCGCGCCGCTGTCGGTGGCCCTCACTGTGAACGAAGAGGTGCCCGGGGCATTTGGCGTACCGCTGATGACTCCTGCACTCGAGAGCGTCAGGCCAGACGTCAGGCTGCCGGCCTGCAAGCTCCACGTGTACGGCGCGGTGCCGCCAATCGCGGCGAGTGTCTGTGCATAGGGCGCGCCCACCGTCGCGCCTGGCAATACCGTGGTGGTGATGGCAACCGGTGCCGTCCCCTTCATGATCGTGAAGTAGTCGCGCGTCGCCGCGGTGTTGTCGATGAAGCGCGCGTCGAGCCGGTCGTTGTTCAGGTCGAGCACCATCGAGCCGAGCACGTTCATCGAGACGAACATCGCGGGGTGATTCAGCGTGCCGCCGGCAATCTGGCCAGAGCTGCCGGCCACGCCGTACACCGTTCCCGCGTGCGGCGTGGTGCCGGCCGGCTTCTGGTAGGCGCCGGTGCCGTCCTCGCGGCCGCTGCCGGCGTCCTTCTTCATCGACGCAGTCAGTGTGGTGGACAGGCCGTAATGTCCGTCGAGCAGGTAGGAGCGTTCGTAGGAGTGGCTGTGGCCTGCCAGCACCAGGTCGACGCCGCCGGCCTCGAGTATCGGCAGCGCGTTCTGCCGCATCTCGCTCATCGCCAGATCCGTATCGGAGTCGTGCGAGCCCTTGCTGTACGGCGGGTGGTGCCAGAACGCGATGATCCATTTCTGGTTCGTGGAGGCGAGGTCGTTCTGCAGCCATGTCAGCATGGCGCCATTCGTCGCCCGGCTCGTCTCGAACGAGTCGAGGCAGATGAAGTGGATCTGGCCGTAGTCGAACGAGTAGTAGGCCTCGGTGCCCGAGGCCAGGCCACCGGCCTGCGCCGCTGTCGGCAGGCTGAAGCTGTCGTAGTAGGGACCGGTGCCAGTGGCCGAATCGGCCGAGGCGCCGTCGTGGTTGCCGATGGTTGGCCACAGCACCGACTGCCGCAGCGTAGCCGGATACATGTCGAAGACCGCGCTCTGGAATTCAGCGTCGGTGCCTGTCTGGTAAGCGTTGTCGCCGAGCATCAGCCAGAGGTTTGCCCACGTCGAGCCGCCGTTCACCCCGTAGAACGCGTCGCGCACCGCGCGGGCGTTCGCGTCGGCGGTGCCGGAATCGCCCAGTACCCAGATGCGTGCCGGCTGCGCCGTGCCGGTAGCGGGAGCGGTGACGAAGTAGTGGGTGGCGTCGCCCGCCAGCGTCTGCGTGGTGGAGCCGACGGCGTAGTAGTAGCGCGTGCCAGGCGTGAGCGCCGGCAGCGTCACCTCGTGCTCGGTCAGGAGCGTGGCACTTGACGCCGACCAGAGCAGGTTCGCCGGATCCGGCCCGTACATCACCAGGCTGTTGCTCGGTGCGCCTGTTCGCCAGCGCACGACGATCGAGTCGGGCGTGCCCATCTGGAGGTAGGGGCCGCGCGTGAGCTGCAGGCTGGTCGACCCGACCAGTTCAGCGTCGAAGCTGACGTCAGTGCTGGTGATACCCGACTGGTGCAGTTCCACGGCCACAAGATTGGTCCCGGCACTCAGCACGGAGGGGTTCACGCTGGCGGCATAGAACGTGGTGGTTTCATCGGCGCCGCTCACCGCCGCGGTGGCCAGCGTGCCGTAACCGACCGTGCCCGCCGGCATGTTGGTGCGGAACACCTCGGTGCCGTTGATGTACACGACCGCGCCGTCGTCGCGCAGCACGTTCAGCGTCAGCGACTGGTAGAGCGACGGGTCGGACAGGGTGAAACTGCGGCGGAAGTAGGTGGTGATGTACTTCGCGCTCGCGTTCCCGCCGTAGCCAACGACCGTGGCTTCATCACCGTCGCCGTACCCGAGCTGAGCCGGCCCTGAGGCCCACGCGGTGTCGTCGTACGCCGCGGTATTCCAGTCGGCGGCCGGCAGCGACCCCTGGTCGAAGTACTTCCAGGTGGACCCCTTCGCCACAAGCACCGTGTTGGTGGTGGTGACGCGGTCGGTCCAGACGAGCAGGGCGCCGCAGAGCAGCAATAGGGCAAGGCGGGTGCGGTTCATCGCAAGGGGCTCCTGCCGGCGGAAGGGCGAGTGGTGCCGGCGGTCAGTCGATCGATACGGTGGTGAAGGTCGAGGGCAAGTGCGCTGGTGGCGCGCGTGGTCCGTGCGTGGGGCGGCAGGGTGTTGACGGCGTCGAGCGCCGACCGGTAGGCGGCCAGCGCGTCGGTGGTGCGGTGCGCGTCTTCGAGCAGCGCACCCCGGCGCGCCAGCCACGCCTCTTTGCGCGGCGCCTGCGCGGTGACGGCATCGATGCGCCTCAGGGCGGCGTCGAAGCGGCGCAGCCGCCGCTCGAGGTCGATGGCTTCGAGCTGCAGCGTCACCACGGGGCCGATGCGGCGCAGGCCGTCCTCGATGCCGGCCAGCGCCTCGTCGAGGTCGGCCGGTTCCTCCTCGAGCAGCCGCGCGCGCTCCAGCACGGTGTCCGGCACCGGGGCGAGTTCGATCACGCGCGTCAGGTCCGCGACGGCCTGCTCGCGCTGATGCAACTGCACGTAGGCCTGGGCTCGAAGCCGCAGTGCCGCGGTGTTGGACGGTTGCGCAGCGAGCGCACGCGTGGCCGATGCGACTGCGTCGGACGGACGGCGCTCGTCGAGCTGCAGGCGCGCCCATGCCAACGGCAAGCCTGGCTGCGTGGCATCGAGCGTTGCCGCGTGGTCGAGGTCGGCGCGCGCGTCGGCCAGATCGCCGGCGGCGCGGTGCAGGTCGCCGCGCCGCAGGTAGAGGTCGGCCCGCGACGGCTGGCGCGTCATCTGAGCCGTGAGAGCAGTGATCTGCTCGCGCAGTCCGTCGTGCCCCTGCACGGGAGCACCGAGCAGGAGCGCGACGACGACGGTGAGGATGGCGGCAATCGTGGCGCGCATGCAGGCTTCCGCCTCGGAGCTTAGCACCGTGATACTGTCCCGGTGCCGCGCCCCTGGCGCGCGCGCATCTGGTGGAGGTTCCGTGAAGAACGTGGTTGCGATCACAATTCTGGCCCTTGGCCTGCTCGTTTCGTCCGCGGCGTCTGCTCAGACGTCGGCGGCACCGAAGCCGGCGGAACCCTCGGTGCGCACCAGCAACCGCGTCGTTCTCAGCGAGTTGCCATTCGCCGACCGTCAGGACTTCGACGATGCGATGCGTGGGTTCGTGGCGACGGTGCCGAACAGCGCCGGTCCACAGCAATATCAGTTCCTGGAGGGCGACGCGCCCGACACGGTGAACCCGAGCCTGTGGCGCCTGGCGCAGCTGAACGCCCTCAACGGCCTGTTCAAGGTGGTGGACGGCCTGTACCAGGTCCGCGGCTTCTCGCTGGCGAACATGACGATCGTAGAAGGGCGCACCGGCCTCATCGTCATCGATCCGCTGTCTACCGTTGCATCGGCGAAGGAAGGGCTCGACCTCTACTTCGCGCACCGGCCGCGGCGGCCGGTCGTTGCCGTCGTCTACACCCACAGTCACAGCGATCACTACGGCGGCGCAAAGGGCGTCACGACGGAGGCCGACGTCCTGGCCGGACGCACGAAGGTCTACGCGCCGGCCGGCTTCCTCGACGCGGCGGTGTCCGAGTCGGTCATTGCTGGCAATGCCATGGGACGCCGTGCGCAGTTCCAGTTCGGTGCGCCGCTGCCGCGCGGGCCGCAAGGCAACGTCGATGCGGGCCTTGGCAAGATCGATTCGCGTGGAGCCCCCGGCCGTTCGATCATCGCGCCGACAGACTCCATCACGCTCGCCGTCGAACCGCGCACCATCGACGGCGTCGCCATCACCTTCCATCTTGCGCCAGCCTCGGAAGCGCCGGCCGAGATGCACCTGTACTTTCCGCAGTTGAAGGTGCTCGATACCGCCGAGAACGCCACGCACACGCTGCACAACCTCTTGCCGCTGCGCGGCACCGAAGTGCGCGACGCGAAGGGCTGGTCGAAATATCTCGGTGATGCGCTCGACCGCTTCGGCGCCACCACCGACATCGTCATTGCGCAGCATCACTGGCCGGTGTGGGGGCACGACAACGCCGTGCGGCACCTCGAGCAGCAGCGCGACCTCTACAAGTACGTGCACGATCAGACCGTGCGAATGATGAACCAGGGGATGGCACCGACCGAGATTGCCGAGGCGCTGCGGCTGCCGGCGGGGCTCGAGAACGTATGGGCGGCGCGCGGTTACTACGGCACGCTGTCGCACGACTCGAAAGCGGTGTACCAAAAGTACCTCGGCTGGTACGACGGCAACCCGGCGGTGCTCAACGCGCTGCCGCCCGAACCTGCGGCGAAGAAGTACGTCGAGTACATGGGCGGGTCGCAAGCGATCATCGCGAAGGCGCGCGACGACTATCGCCAGGGTAATTTCCGTTGGGTGGCGCAGGTGATGGACCAGGTGGTCTACGCGGAGCCAGGGAACACCGAGGCGCGGGCGCTGGCGGCCGACGCCTTCGAGCAGCTTGGCTACCTCGCCGAGTCGGCGACGTGGCGCAACGCCTACCTGCTTGGCGCGCGCGAACTGCGCAACGGCGTTCCACCGGGGCGGCCGCGGCAGGCACTCGATGCCGAGTTCATCGGCGCCATGCCGGCAGTGCTCGTGTTCGACTATCTCGGCACCACCCTCAACGGCCCGCGGGCCGAGCACGCGCGAATGGTGCTGAACTGGACGTTCACCGACACGAAAGAGTCGCTGGTGTCCACGCTCGACCACGCTGCGCTCACCTACGTGCCCGGCAAGACGTCGGCGCGTGCCGACGCGTCGGTCACCACCACGCGCGCGGTGTTCAACGCCGTGGTGCTGCGACAGCGCACGTTCGCCGAGGCGCAACAGCAGGGTGTGCTTGCCGTGTCCGGCGACGCGGCGAAGCTGACCGAGCTGATGTCGTACTTCGACGACTTCGATCCGGCGTTCGCTATCGTCGAGCCGCGGAGGTAGCTCGGCGCTGCGCGCCTCGCGGCTCTGGGCTCCAGGCTCTTGGCTCTGGGCTCGGGATCGGCGCCGCTCGTAGTGCCCACCTTCAGGTGGGCCATCACCACGAAGGAGACGTCTATGATCGGCCTACTCGCCCTGTGCCTCGTCGGGTTCGTCACGGTCGGCGCGTCGGCACAGGGGCGGTCCGTGCCGCGTGCCGCCAGACCCAGCTTCGACGGCATCTGGAACTCCGGCACGGCCACGCCGCTCGAGCGGCCTGCGGCTCTGCGCGACACGCCGTTCTTCACGCCGGCTGAAGCCGCGGCGTTCGAGCGCCAGGCGGCAGCCGCCAATGAGGAGCCGCCAACTGGTTCGGCGGCGGCGCAACGCGGCACCGGCACCTACAACACGTTCTTCCGCGAGTTCGGCACCGACGTCGTCAAGACGCGCCGCACCGCCATCGTCTACGACCCGCCGGATGGCCGCATTCCGGCGCTGACGCCGGCGGCGGCGGCACTGAAGCGGCAGCGCACCGAGGCGCAGCGCGGCCTGGCGAGCGCACAGGACGCTGGGCTTCAGGACCAGTGCCTGGCCATGCTCACCGCCGGCCCGCCGATGCTGCCGTACAGCTACAACAGCAACTACCAGTTCCTCGAGAGCGCAGGCGCCATCGTCATTCACATCGAGATGATTCACGACGCGCGGATCATCTACATGGACGGCAGGCCGCACGCGCCGGCCGCCGTGCGCAAGTGGATGGGCGACTCCATCGGACGGTGGGAGGGGCAGACGCTCGTCGTCGACACCACGAACTTCAACGACGGCGGTGGCTACTACGGCGATGCCGGCGGCAACTTCGGCTGGGACCGCAACCTGCACCTGGTCGAGCGCTTCAGCCTGCTCGATGCGGACACGATGCTGTATCAGTTCGACGTGGACAACCCGACCGCCTTCACGCGGCCGTGGAAGGGCGAGCTGACGCTCTCGCGATCGACCGCGCCGATCTACGAGTACGCCTGTCACGAGGGCAACCGCTCGTTGCCGAACATGTTGAGCGGCTATCGCGCGATGGAAAAGGCGGCTGGGTCGGCTCCGCGCTGAGGTGAGACCCGCTCACGGCTGTCGGTTCGCCAGCAGGGCATCCCGCTCGCCCGATCCTGGCGATAGAGTGCGCTGGCACTGTCCAGATGCGCGCGCAGTTCGTCGTGCCCCGCGTTGGCGAGGAGCGTCGAGCGGTCCTTGTCGCCTTTTCCGGACCGCACGAAGACGAGCCCCTGGTCGAAGTCGAGATCCTTCACGCGGAGCTCGCAACACTCCGAGACGCGCAGGCCACCGCCGTAGATCAGGCGGGCCATCAGGCGGGCGGTGCCGCGCAAGGCGTCGAGTAGTGCGGCCGTTTCTGGCACGCTGAGGACGACCGGGAGGTGCCGGCCACGCTTGGCCTGGACGCCCTCTGTCAGCCCGTCGACCGTGAGACCGAGGACCTCGCGACAGAGAAACAGCGCGGCGCACATCGCCTGATTCTGCGTGCTCGCCGAGACGCCGCGTTTGACCGCCAGGTGTGTGAGAAAGTCGCGCACCGTCTCGGAGTTCAGGCGCGGATGCGGTGCGCCCTGCTGATCGGCAGCGTAGGCCAGGAGGCGCCGCACCCAATCCACGTAACTGCACTCGGTGCGGTAGGAGTAGTGGCGCGTGCGGATGCGGGACCGGAGCGCGTCGAGGGCTGTCAACGGTTCGACGCGGCCATCCGCGTCGATGCTTGCCTGCGCGCCGCTGCTCCGCCAGTCTGTGCGGTTGAGGAAGTTCACGAAGTAGATGCGAAGGGCCTGTTCGGCCCGCTGGACCTGCCAGTCGTGCGCGCCGGCGCGTTCCAGTTCCTCGCAGAACTGCTGGACGCGGTCGGCGAGCGGAGCGTCGCGGGCCGGGCGACCCAGGAACTGGCGGACGAACCGCACGCAATAGGGGGCGGCCGTCTCCTTGACGAGGCGGGCCTTGAGCAGGAATTCGCCGAACTGTTGCAGTGACGACTCGAGTTCGCGCACGGGGCCTCCGTGCGCGGGCGACTTGACGACCTCGCGCGACGCGCTAGTTGCGGAAACCGCCGTTGCGCCCTATCGAGTGGCTTTCAGATCAATTGTCGCCCTCCACCTAATCGCGGCGAACCGGAGTTAGGTGGCCGGCGCCAATCCACCGGTCGATAGGGGTGCGACTCCGTGCGACGAACACCGAACACGGTACTTGACCGCATCGCGCGGGACCCCGACAATGACGCGACTGAGGATGCTCGGAGAACGTTCCTGGCCTGTAACTTGAGTGCCGGGTCCTTCAATTGGAGCATTCCAGCTATACAACGGTTGGGTGGAAACACTGGAACGACGAAGACGGACAAGAGCATTGGCGGCGCGGTGCGGCAAGCCGCTGTGGACACGCGGGCGTGGCGAACTGTCAGCCCGCATGACGCGAGCCGGCGGCCACCGCGGCGTCCTTCAGATCACGCCGGCGGGCCACCGAGGTGCCGATCGTGAGTCGGTGACCCGGTGACGTCGGATGGATCCGGAGAAGAGCACGACGCACCCAACACGCGCTCCAGCCGACTCGCGCCGATGCAAACGCGAGCGCTCACGGCTGAGCGCCAACGTTAGGTCTCAGCGACGAATTTGGCCGAAAAATCGGAAAACGCTAAAGTGAACAAATGCCACTGCCGGTGCTAACCAAGCAGCAGACCATCGCGGTGCTCACGGCCAGTGAACCGGAGATTCGGGCGCTGGGCGTCGCACGTCTCGCTCTGTTCGGCTCGGTGCTCCGGAACCAGGCGAGGCTGGATAGTGATATCGACCTGCTCGTGCAGTTCGTACCAGGCTCCAAGACCTACGAGCGCTTCCTCGCCTTGTCCGACTTGCTCGAACAGCGCCTGGGTCGCTCGGTCGAACTGGTCACGACGGAGGCCCTCTCGCCCTTCATCGGCCCCCGCATTCTGGCAGAAGCGCAGGATGTCCTTCGAGCCGCGTGACTACCTGCGGCACATTGCCGCCGAAGCCGACTATCTGCTTGACCACAGTGGCGCGCTGACGTTCGCGGCCTTCTCGCAAGACGAAACGCTACGACGTGCATTCGTGCGGAGCCTGGAGATCATTGGCGAGGCCACGAAGAAGATCCCGGACGACTATCGGGCGCAACATCCGCACGTGGCGTGGCGAGCGATGGCCGGCATGCGCGACCGCCTTATTCACGACTACTTTGGCGTCGATTACGACTTGGTCTGGGACGTCGTCCGCAACCGCGTCCCTGAACTGCGCGAGCAGATCAAGAACCTACTCGAGGCCTAACTTGGCATGCAGCCGACAGCGGCCGCTGCGATCATGAGCCGTCGCTGCTGAAACGCGACGTTCGGCGGACAACTACCGGTAAACGTCGCGACGATGACCGACCTTCACAACCACGACGACAAGGTTCAGATCCTGAACCTCGTACAGAATTCGATAGTCCCCTTGTCGAACTCGGTATTGGTCGCGCCCCGAGAGTTTCTCGCAACCAGGCGGCCTTGGGTCGTTCGCCAGGGACGTGATCTTGGCGACAATCCGCCGGCGGTCCTGCTTCGGCAGGGCCTCGATGTCCTTGGCTGCGGACGATGTGACGAGTAGCTTATAGCTTGCCACGACGTCGGAGGCCCTTCACGAATGCCTCAAAATCGAGTCGTGGTTCGGTCGCTCGAGCACGAAATGCCGCGAGATCATCCGCGTCCTCTGCAAGGCTTTGCCGAAGCGCAGCGTTGACGAGATCGGACACAGATGTCTCACTCTCCACGGCTTTCATACGAACAGCTCGATGGAGGTCGGGGTCGAGGTAAATTGTGGCGCGCTTGGTCAGGCTCATGTCAACATCATGACGTTACAACGTCAGAACGTCAAATGACTAGACGTCAGTCGATTGCGCCGCCGAACATCGCGTGGCACCAGACTGTCGCTGGTTCAATCGTGAGCGGCCGCTGGTGAACGCGGGCGTTCGGTGGAAAGATCGGAACGCGACGCGACGGACAAGCGCATTGGCGACGCGGTGCGGCAAGCCGCTGTGGACACGCGGGTGTGGCGACCTGTCAGCCCGCACGACGCAAGCCGGCGGACACCGCGGCGTCCTTCAGGTCACGCCGGCGGGCCACCGACGTGACGGTCGTGAGTCGGTGACTCGCGCGCCGCTTGCCGGCGCGGGTGAGCGCAATCGTTATGCCGACAAGATGCGACGGTATCCCGATTGCGGTCTATGCGTCATTGGCGTATAGTTCGGCACTGAGATGCGCTTCGTCGAGACGCCGGTGTTCACGTCGGCCATCCGCCGGCACCTTGACGACGAACATTACAGGCATCTTCAGATCGCGTTAATACTTCGCCCCGAGCAGGGACCGGTCATCGCTGGCTCAGGCGGGCTGCGGAAAGTCCGCTGGGCCACACCAGGTTCGGGCAAGCGAGGTGGCCTGCGGGTCATCTACATACTGGGCTCCGTCGGAACGAGTGTTCTACATGGTCTACGCCTACACCAAGTCCGAGCAGGGCGATCTCACGGCGGCGCAGACCCGCGAACTGGGTCGGCTGGTTCGAGAGGAATTCGCATGAAAGACGCCGCATTCCAGGAACTGCTGACCAGTGTGCGGCAGGTGGGCAAGATTCGACGTGCCACGGCGCGCCCCTCCCGCGTCGCCACGTTCGACCCGACCGATGTGCAAGCCATCCGCGCGAAACTCGGTACCTCGCAGACCGAGTTCGCGCTCATGATCGGGGTGAGCGTGGCCACGCTTCGCAACTGGGAACAGGGGCGTCGGACGCCCGATGGTCCAGCGTTAGCCCTGCTTCGTGTCGCCGCGAGAAATCCCAAGGCTGTCATTGAAGCGCTGCACACCGAGCGTAAACGAGGAGCGGCATAACACCTATCAGCCCTCCCCTCGTCAAGTAGGCAGATCTTCGTCGTCCGGTCGTGCGCGGAAGAAACCCGCGCGCCGGTGAGATCTGTGCCGGTCACGTTCTCCCTTTCAGCGATCTTCGTTTCCAGATCTGGCGCCCCGTCAGAGACGTGGCACCCAACACCTATTGAGGCTCAGGCTCCGCCAGGGCGGAGGGCGCACGCGCGGGCGTGCGCGGCCTAGAAACTCAGTCGTGCCCTCATACCGGCCTCCTCAAAAGCGCGACGTCACCGAGGCGCGTCCGTTATCTCCAGGCTCGGGCAAGGGGCCGCGTCAAGCGGGAACGCGAGATCGTCGTGGCGAGGTGAGGGTGGGTGTCCCATCAACCGCTCGTGCTGCCGGACCAACGGTTCCTGATCACGCGCATCGCGCTGCTGCGCACGAAAGGCCGCAATCGATGACGAACTCGGTCCTGACGGCTCGACTTAGACGTCTGGCTCACCCACCCTCACCTCGCTACGCCGCGAGAAATGTCTCCATCGAGAAGACGGTCTCCCGCGACAGCATGTAATAGACGGCGCGTCCGATCTTGTGCGCCAGAATCGACAGCGCCTTGCCTTTGCCGTGCCGCTTTTCAAGACGGGCGAGGAGACGCTGGCCGTCGCGGTTGTGCCGGAGGAACGTCACCGCGGCCTCCGAGAAGGCCCATTTGAGATGGACGTTGCCCATCTTGGCGCCGCTCGTCCCCAGCTTCTTTCCGGCGGATTCCTTTCGGCATTTGATCAAGCGCGCATAGGACGCGAACTCCTGGACGCGATCGAAGCGAGCGATGTCGTGAATCTCGTAGAGAATCGTCAGCCCAAGCACCTTCCCGATGCCGGGCACGGAGCGGAGCCGGTGGAACGCGTCGCCGTCGTGCTGCTTGGCTTCCCGGACAATGGTCAGTTCCAGATCCGTGATCAGGCCATCGTAGAGGTCGATGAGCGCGACGTCGACCTCGACGCTCTTGCGGACGCTGGGATCGGCGAAGTGCTCACCCACGCCCTCACGATTGGCGGCGTAGGCCAGGCGTTTCTCGAACGCCGGCAGGTTGTACTGCGCGCGCGTGTTTTGAATATGGGCGAGCAATTCGCCGCGCTTGCGGACCAGGTGCAGACGCCGACGGAGCAGGTCGCGCGTCGATCGCATCGCCGCCGGATAGACGTAGGCCTGAGGCAGCATACCGCCCCGCAGCAGGACGGCGATCTTGTGCGAATCGATCTTGTCGTTCTTGGCTTTCCCGCCGTGAATCGCCTTCATCGCCAGCGCGTGACCCAGCACGAACGCGATGCGCTCGGCGGCGCAGAGATCCGCGAGCCAGTACCAGGTGAACATACATTCCGCCGCGACTGCCAGATCCGTGCGGTACGGGCCGACCACGTCGAGGAACGCCGCCGGTGTTGAGGGGACGTTCCGGTGCACAAGGATCTGGCCGTTTCCGTCGAGGATGCAGACATACATCGTCTTCACGTGGAGATCGATCCCGCAGTAGTACTGGTGCTGCCGGTTGTAGAATCGCATCGGTCCTCCTCCTGCGCGAATGCGCATTGCCCTGCGACTAGCCTACTCACCACGAGTAGGAGCAGGGGGAGGGCTGTATGAGGATCATCCGCTTGCAGCCGTCAGCGGCCGCTGCGGTCATGTGCCGCCACGGCTGAGCGCCAACGTTGGGCTGCTGATCGCACGACAACGGAGGTCAGACGAATTACGGCCACGAGTTGAGTGATGACTCTCCCCGAGCGCGATTGGAAGCACCTGCGGTCGCTGCATCAGCTGGCCTTGGACCGCTACTGCGAACGCGTGCTCGATGAGAGTCGCGTCATCCTGGCCGACGAGGCCGGGTCAGCTCACGACCGCTGCCTCGCCCGAGACGCCGCCAACCATCCTGAGAGGGACGGGTGTGGATGAGGTCTCCCGAGCCGGCGCACCCCGGGCGTGATTTCGCCGGGCCCAGGCCCGGGGTATCCTGTCTTCGTGAGTCCGACGATTCTGCGCGTGCGAGGATTCCGGTTCTACTTCTTCTCACGGGAGGAGGCTCGCGCCCATGTTCATGTTCCACATGCGGAGGGCGAGGCAAAGTTCTGGATCGACCCCAGCGTCGAACTGCATGCCAACTAGGGCCTGAAACTGAAGCGCCTAGCCGAGACGCAACAACTTGTAGAGGAGCACGTCGATGAAATCCGCGACGCTTGGGCAAAGCACTTCAACCGTTGAGGTCCCCAACGTCTCACCGCACGGGTTCTGGCTCTTCGTCGGCGAGCAGGAGCTCTTCGTGTCGTTCAAGGATTTCCCGTGGTTCCAGGATGCCTCGATCCGTGAACTCGGTCGGGTCGAGCTGCCAAGTCCGCATCACCTGTATTGGCCGGACCCGGACATCGACCTGGCCGTTGAATCGTTGATTCACCCCGAGCGGTATCCACTGATCAGCAGAGCGCGGCCTAGCAAGCGCTTGCAGCCGACAAAGGCGCGACGCACATCGCTCACGAATCGCAAGAAGGCGACGCGCCTTCGCGGCTGAAGCGGCGCGTTCGGCCGACGAACACGGCAGAGGTGTATTTGATCCGGAACGACGTCCTCGTCGATACTTTGCCGGCGATCCTGAACAGGCCGGTCGATGTTGAACCTGCGTACGACCGAATCCGTAGGGTCCTGTCGATGCTCGGAGGTGCTCTGGTCGCTGTACTCCTGGTAGCAGTGCCAACCTTCGCACAAAGTCAGAGCAGCGCGGCTGCTGCCCCTCCCCCTTCCGAAGTCAAAAAGACCGCCGACGCCTTTCTCGGGCACTGGACCGTGACCGGAACCGCAACCGACCCCAATTCCACAACGCCTTCGCGCGTCGCAGGGACCATGGACTGCGAGCCGGCGGCGGGCGCGATGGCCGCGCGGTGCCGAGTCGTGAACAGCATCATTGGTGGTGGCCACGTCGAAGTTGCCACCATCGTTGGCTACAGCCCCGACGATCATCGAGTGCATCTGATGGAGGCCGCATCCGACGGGGCCTTTCATGTGCACCAAGGTTCGTGGCAAGGAGCAGTCATCGAATTCGAGCGCCTGACCAAGTCAGTGGCTGGTCAGCGAGTCGTTGAAGACTTTGCCGTCGGCTTTCCGTCAGCAGGCATGATGACGATCAAGTCCAAGGAGTACTCGGCTGAAGGCATCGCCACTCTGGACCTTGTAGGAACAAAGGAAGCAAGCAAGCGTTAGACAGAACTCACAACGTCGGAGCTGTGACGAGGCCCGACAACGGCCTAACCACCAAACAGAGCCGACGTTCTCGGCTCGCTCGCGCGTGCCGGCGGCGCAGCGCATTTGGCGCGTTATGCCGGACGGATTCGGGCCGAAGCCATGGTCTTGACGACGGGCCATCAGAACGCCATCGTGATCCAAGATGAGGACCGCATGACCCGTCCAGTCGACGTGAAAGCCCTGCCGAACTTTCGAATGTGGCTGCAATACGATGACGGAACCCAGGGGGAGATCGATCTCTCGGATCGCATTGCGATCGACACGTTGGCCGTCATTTCGGGCACGCTGCCGCCATGAGCGATGGGACTGGTGGCCGAGTGGACGTCACTTCACCAGCAAGAGCTGACGTCGGTCTGGGAAAAGGCGAGACGGTCGGAGCCGTTGCCGCACTTGGATCCGCTGCCGTAATTCAGACGGTCGGCATAACAACACAATGGAGCCGACATCTTCGGCCCACTCACGCGTGCCGGCGGCGCGGCTTACTTTGCGCGTTAGCCAGACTCAGGATTACGGAAACATTGGACAAGGCATGAACACCGCGATCATCGTCCTGGCTACGACCGCACTCGTGTCGATCGCCGTGCCGCGGCCTGGCAGCGCGGCTGAGTACCCGACTCCCCAACAGAGCGATGCGATCATTCGCGATTTCCGCTTCCACACTGGGGAACTGTTTCCAGAACTGCGGCTCCACTACACCACCGTAGGCGCACCAACGGGAACGCCCGTGCTCATGTTGCATGGCACGGGAGGGTCTGCGTGGTCGAGGCTCATGGCAAATGCCTTTGCCGGCGAACTCTTCGGGCCAGGCCAGCCTCTGGATGCCCGGCGATATTTCATCATTCTCCCGGACGCCATTGGACATGGACAGTCCGCGAAGCCGTCCGACGGTCTTCGCGCACAATTTCCCGCCTACAACTACGACGACATGGTACTTGCGCAGTACCGTCTCGTGACCGAGCATCTGGGCATTCGCCATTTGCGCGCGGTTGTCGGCACCTCGATGGGCGGCATGCATGTATGGATGTGGGGCCAACTGTATCCGACGTTCATGGACGCTCTCGTACCCCTCGCATCGGAGCCCGCGCCGATGGCAGGACGCAATTGGATGATGCGCCGGATGGTCATTGACGCCATTCGGCGAGATCCCGAGTGGCACAGCGGCAACTACGTGAAGCAACCGACAGAGTGGCGAACCGCGGAGGCATTCTTCAACATCGCCACGAGCGGTGGGGCTCTTGCTCTCTATACCGCCTCACCGACGCGCACGGCCACGGACGCGGAACTAACTCGTCGCCTTGGCCAGCAAGCGACGACCGACACCAACGATGTGCTCTACCAATTCGAGTCCGCTCGTGACTATGATCCAACGCCGGGTCTCGAGCAAATCACCGCGCGCGTTCTGGCGATCAATTCTGCAGACGATGAGCGCAACCCTCCCGAGCTGGGAGTCATGGAGCAGGAGATGAAGCGCCTAAAGAGTGGTCGCTACGTACTCCTGCCCGTGTCTGCGGCGAGTCAGGGGCATTCCACGACGTACAACGCTGCAACCTGGAAGTCCTACCTGGCTGAATGGCTCCAATGAGCCCGGGGCAGGCCAACCCTGCGCTGCAGCCGACGGCGCGCGCCTGTGTTGGACCGACGCGGCTGGGCGCAGACGCGGTGTGGCACGACAAAGGCTAGGTGGCATGTCCACTCGGAATCAAGCACTGAACGTCCTGTTGTGGTACGCCATCTTCGCTTGGGGAGTCTGGCTCGGTGGGACCCTCTATCAGATGCTCGTGGTTGTGCCCATGTGGAGCGTCTCCCCGCCCGAGTCGCTCCGGGTGTTCCTGCAGGGCACTGACTACAACCGTACGATCTATCACTTCTTCGGGCCGCCGTTCATCGCGGCTCGCACGCTTCCGACGATCATCGCGCTGGCGCTTGCGTGGCACCTGCCACGACATCGAGTGGCATTGAGCGTCGCGGTCGTGTGCGTGGCGGCGATAGTGATCTTCACGCTCGTCTATATCTACCCGATCAATGCGGTACTCTTCGACCGGGCCGGTGGTGATCATTCTGCGACAGAGATCACGGCGATGGTGCGTGCATGGATCTGGGCCGACCGCATTCGATTCGGTGTGGGTATCGTTGCTTTCGTTGCGATTCTCCGGGCGTTTCGATTGCCGCTCCCGTGGAAGTGAGCCGCCCAACACGCGCTGCACCGGACGGGCGCGCGTGGCGTGAACGGCCGCTGGTGAGCGCTGACGTTGATATGACTTCGGTGTGTCAAACGAGGGTTCGGCTTGGCAGTCGAAGACCGCATCGACCGAATCGCCACGAACCCCTTCATGTTCCACCGTGTCCACGGCGAGACTCGTCGCGGCGTGTTGTCGCGGTTCCCGTTCGCCGTCTAGTTTCGACCGGCAGGCGACCAGATTGTGGTGCTGGCCATTCATGGCCGACAACATCCGTCTCGCTGGAGAACGCGTTCGTGAGACGGCATCTCCGCCGGCGTGGGCCACCGCGATCGCATCGTTGTGGACGTCCAGACCGACGAACAGCGGAGTAGACTGGGGCATGGCTGACTTCCGGGAACACGCCGCCGCGATCCATGCGGTGGTGCGGCACTGGCCGCTCAGGCTCACCCGCGAGCACTCCCGCTGGTCAGCCATCTGTTACCGAAGTCATTCTGTCTCGACCGACGAATGAAGACACTTGTGGTCGTTGACTACGATCCAGGCTGGGCCGACGCCTTCGAGCAACTGCGCTCGCACATCTGGCCTGTGGTTCACGATGTCGCCATCTCGATTGAACACGTGGGCAGCACTGCAGTGCCTGGCCTGGCCGCAAAGCCGGTCGTTGACATCAGCGTTGTGGTGCCGACGGCGGCGAGTGTTCCAACCGGAATCGCGCGTCTCGCAAACCTCGGCTACGTACATCGTGGAAATCTCGGCGTGGCGGACCGCGATGCCTTCTTTGCACCAGGGTCGCTGCCGTCTCACCACTTGTACCTCTGCCTTGCCGACAGCCTCGCGCTCCGCAACCACTTGGCCGTTCGCGATTACCTGCGAACGCACGCCGAGGCCGCAGGCGAGTACGGCGCGCTCAAGAAGCAGCTCGCCGAGCGATTCCCACACGACATCGACGGGTACGTCGACGGAAAGACCGACACGATTCTCGCGATTCTCCGACTGACGGGCTTTGGTGCAGACGAACTCGAAACGATCGCGGGCATCAATCGACGAGCGGTCTAACCTGCGCATGAAGGCGGGCAACTCCAGGCTGTAAAGTTGCGCGGGTGGCCGCTGTGCTTTCGCCGAACGGCTGAGGCTGGCTCGACCGCACGGTCACGACCATAACGGAGGAATCAATCCCATGAGTGGCAGGCGCAAGCTCACCGGTAGCGGCGTATCGCGGCGAGACCTGTTCCGGCTCGGTGCCGGCGGGCTCGGCTTCGGCCTCTTCGGCGGTCTCGGCCCGGTGCCGCAGGTGTTCAGCCAAGCCAGCGAAGTGGCGGCGCAGACCCTGTCTGGCAAGATTCTCGTGGTGTTCGAGTGGTTCGGCGGCAACGACGGCCTCAACACCATCGTTCCCTACGGCGACGCGCTCTACTACAAGCACCGCCCCACCATCGGCATCCGCGAGCAGGACGTCCTGAAGATCGACGCGCACGTCGGCTGGCACAAGTCGATGGCCGGTATGAAGCAACTCTACGACGCTGGCAAGGTGGCGGTCGTGCAGGGTGTTGGCTACGACCAGCCGTCGTTCTCGCACTTCTCGTCGATGTCGTTCTGGCACACGGCAGCCCCGAACAGCGGCAACGAGTTCGGCTGGATCGGCCGCACCGCTGCAGCCCTCGATCCGTCCGGCGTGCGGTCGAACATGATCGTGAACATCGCCGACAGCCAGAGCCTGGCGGTGAAGGCCGAGAAGCATGTGCCGCTGGTCTTCCTCGACCCGGCAAAATTCCAGCGTGCAGCGTTCGCGCAGGAACATGCGCTGCTCGACGCCCTCGCCGCGCAGACGGTGGCAGTGGGCGACTCGCACACGTACGTGCTCGACGTGACGCGCAGCGCGGCGCAGGCGTCCGAAGTGGTTCGAACCGCCTGGAGCCACTACAAGGGGAAGGACAACCCGGACCTGCGCCTGCTCGATCTCGACAAGGTGGTGGCGCTCATCGAGGCCGACTTTCCGACGTCGCTGTATTACGTGCCGCTGCGCAACAGCCTCTTCGATACCCACGTCAACCAGGCGGCGCCGCACGACCGGCAACTGCAGTACTGCTCCGACGCCGTCGCCGGCTTCTTCCGCGAGATGCAGCGCATCGGGCGGGCGGACGACGTGGTGCTCTACGTGCACAGCGAGTTCGGCCGGCGCGTGCCCGAGAACACCAGCCTCGGTACCGACCACGGCACGGCGCAGGTCAACTTCGTCGTCGGCAACGCCGTGAAGGGTGGCCTGTACGGCACACCGCCGAGCCTCTCGAACCTGGTGCTCGACGGTAACCTCGAGAACACCACCGACTTCAGGCGTGTCTTTGCCACGCTCATCGACTGGATGGGCGCCGACTCGACGAAGGTGCTCGGGCGCCGATTCGAGTCGATGGGTCTGTTCCGCAGCTAGGAGAACCACATGGCTAACCGTATTCAGTGGTCTCCGGGACCGTCGTCGTGGAAGGACGACCTCACCGCGCTTCCCGCTTCCGAGTGGAACGCCGACCGCGCAGCGCACCTGCTGGCGCACGCCGGCTTCGGCGGCACGCCGGAAGAGATCGAGGCGCTGGCGAACCGCGGCCTCGACGGTGCGGTGCGCTTCCTCGTGCACTACGCATCGATTCCAAACCCGAAGATGCAGCCGTTCGTCGAGTCGGGACTGTGGGATCCGACGCTGAACGGGTTCCCAGAAAGCCGGCCCGAAGCTACCGACCGAGCGCTGAAGGTTGGCCGTTCCATGGGTATCGAGCCGAAGCCGGCGGGGAAGCGCCCGGTGCAGCCGGTGTCCGACCGCTTCTTCTACTGGCTGCGCGCCACCATGCTCGAGACACGCCGTCTCGGCTACTGGTGGGCCAACCGCATGCTGCAGACGACGCATCCGGTCGAGGAGAAGATGGCGCTGTTCTGGCACGGCCACTTCGCCACGCACGAGAACAAGGTGCGCGACTACCGCAAGATGCAGCAGCAGATTGCGCTGTTCGAAGCCGGCGCCACTGGCAACGTGGGCGAACTGACGCTCGCGGTGGCACAGAACCCGGCCATGCTCTATTTCCTCGACGCGCAGTACAACGTCAAGGGCGCGCCGAACGAGAACTTCGCCCGCGAGGTGATGGAACTCTTTACGATGGGCGTGGGGAACTACACCGAGAAGGACGTCCGCGAGTGTGCACGCGCCTTCACGGGCTGGTACTTCGACAACCTCACCTACAAGGTGAATCCCGAGAAGCACGATGATGGGCCGAAGACGTTCCTGGGCAAGACAGGGAACTTCGACGGGGCCGCGGCGCTGCAGATCATCTTCGATCAGCCGGTGACGGCAGAGTACCTGGCGGGGAAGATCTATCGCTTCCTCGTGCGTGACGACCTGTCGTCGGCACTGCGGCAGAAGCTCGGCGCCGTGTTACGCGACAACCACTACGAGGTGAAGCCGCTGCTGACGGCGATGTTCCTGTCGAAAGACTTCTACAGCCAGGCCAGCTACGGCGCGCACATCAAGGGGCCGGTCGAGCACTTGGTGGCGATGATGAAGCACCTCGGTGTCGACACGCTTCCCGGGGTGCCCGACTTCAACCAGTCCACCATCGCCATGGGCCAGCACCTGCTGAATCCGCCGTCGGTGGCCGGCTGGGCGGGAGGCAAGGCGTGGATCACGCCGGGCCTGCTGATCGAACGTGGCAACGTGGCGCGCGAAGTCCTGATGCCGGACATGACCGGCTTCCGTGACTGGAACTTCACCGCCGGCACCGACGACATTCTCGGCGCGCGCTTGCGCGACGGCTACGACGTCGGTGCGGCCACGGCTGTGAGCGATCCTGCCGCGATGTCGACCTTCGACCGCGTGGCACTGGAGCGCGACGAGCAGTTCAACACGCGCATCTCCGGCTACATCGGCTGGGTGCAGGCGGCGCGGACGCTCATTCCGACTCCGCGCCGTGCCGCGCAGTTCGATCTCGCCGAGATGGTGATGAAGAGCGGCGCGACGACGACCAGCGACGCGGTCGACCATCTGCTCGGTCGCCTGCTGCGCGTGCCCCCGGCGCCAGCGACACGCGAGGCGCTCGTGCGCTTCCTCACGTCCGAGCTCGGCACCGACGACGTGGCGCGAGCGCGCAGCTACATGGAAGACCCCTTGCGGATGGTGACGCACCTGGTAATGAGCACGCCCGAATACCAGTTGCTCTGAATCGAGAACAGCAGATGATGCGCCGCGCCCGTAGCGCAGGCGTTAGGCGGCGAAGCTGACGACCGTCGTTCTACGCATGACAACCCCGTCAACGCGAGGATCGCGAATGAACCTGTTTAGCCTGAATGGCAAGGCGGCAATCGTCACGGGCGGTAATGACGGTATCGGGCATGGAATCGCGATCGCGCTTGCCATGGCCGGGGCCAGCGTCTGCATCGCCGGTCGGAACGATGAGAAGAATGAGTCTGTGCGACTCGAAGTCGAGAAGCTGGGGGGGGCTCCATCGCATCACACTGTGACGTCAACGTCGCGGCCGATATCGCCGCGACAATCGCGGCCACCGAGGAGGCATTCGGCTGCCTCAGCATCCTTGTCAATAATGCCGGCATTGCTACGCTCAATGCGCCCGAGCTGATGAGCGACGAGGAATGGGATTCGGTTATACAGACCAATCTCTCGAGCGTCTTCAAGTTCTCGAGGGCGGCGCACGCATCGCTTGCCAGGTCAGGAGGCGGGAAGGTCATCAACATCGGATCGATGTACTCGATCTTCGGTAGCCCCTTCGCCCCGAGCTACTCTGCGAGCAAGGGCGGCGTCGTCCAGCTGACCAGGTCTTTGGCTGTCGCCTGGGCCAAGGACAACATCCAGGTCAATGCGATCCTTCCAGGATGGATCACCACGAACATGGCCGCTCCTATCAAGGGCAATATGCCCGATCTGTACCAGACGATTGTCGCGCGCACTCCTGCGGGGCGATTTGGCGAGCCGGAGGAATGCGGCGGCGCCGCCGTCTTCCTGGCATCAGCAGCCGCGAACTTCGTCACTGGCCAAACCATTGCTGTGTGCGGCGGCTACAGCGTCTCCTGAACGAGGCCCACATGGAATCGCTCGACGCGTCCTCACTGGCAGGACGCGAGGACGTGGGAGTACGTGTCAGGTATGTACTTCTGGCCATCTGAGTGCTGCGCCTTTGTCGGATACGTTGGAGGCACACCCGTTTCCTGCGCTGCGGCATTGCCCATCAACCGTACCGCGTACATCGCTCTCGTGGCGACAGCGCCCGAACAGCAAGGCAAGGGTTACGCCGAAACGGTGATGCGCCGCGCCGTCGCTGAAGGGCAGCGCGCGATGGGCGTGACGCG
>JAYTXA010000012.1:0-133554 GCA_043743165.1 Acidobacteriota bacterium | reverse complement strand
GCGCACCTTGCCGTACATCTCGCTCGACGATGCCTGGTAGAAGCGGATGCTCGGATCGACGCGGCGAATGGCGTCGAGCATGCGCGTGACCCCCTGGGCGTTGAACTCGCCGGTGAGCATCGGCTGATCCCACGACGCCGGCACGAACGACATCGCCGCGAGGTTATAGATCTCCTGGGGCCGGACTTCGTCGATGACTTTCAGCAGCGACAACTGGTCGAGCAGATCGCCCGGACGCACGGTGATGCGGTCGAGGATGTGATCGATGCGCCAGCTGTTCGGGGCACTGAGCCGCCGGGCGATCCCGTAGACCTCGTACCCCTTTTCGAGCAGGAGTTCGGCAAGGTACGAACCGTCCTGTCCTGTGATGCCCGTGATAAGTGCGCGCTTGGCCATTCAAACTCCGGTCGGATTCACCCAGACAAAAACCCCGGAATTGTACCACGGTGTACGATGCGGATCGGAGGGTCTGGGAGAGATGGAGCGCATCGATGTTGCCGTCGTCGGAGCGGGCGTCACTGGCCTCGCCGCCGCTCGGGCCGTGTCACGCGACGGCCGATCGGTCTGCCTGCTCGAGCGCCATCGTCGGCCCGGGCTCGACGCCAGCACCCACAACAGCGGCGTGATCCACGCCGGCATCTACCACCCGCCCGGCTCGCTCAAGTCGACGCTCTGCGTGCGCGGGCGCCATCTGCTCTACGCCTTCTGCGCCGAGCACGGCGTGCCGCACGTCCGATGCGGCAAGCTGATCGTCGCGGCTGACGACCACGAGCGCGACCAGCTCGGACCGTTGCTGGCGAAGGGGCTCGCGAACGGCGTCGACGGACTCTGTGACGTCGACGCGGCCTTCGTGGCCGCTCGCGAACCGCAGGTGCACGCGGTTGCCGCCCTCTACTCACCCGACAGCGGCGTCGTCGATGCCGAAGCGTATGTGCTGGCACTGCTGCGGAGCGGCGAGGAGGCTGGCGTCCTGTTCCTGGCAGGTTCTGCCCTCGTCGGCGCCGACCCGCACGCCGACGGTATCGTGCTGCACACCACGCAGGAGTCGATCCTCGCCGGGCAGGTCGTGAACGCCGCCGGCCTGTATGCCGACGAGGTGTCCGCGATGCTCGGCGGCGAGCCGTTCACCATCTATCCGTGCCGAGGCGAGTACGCCGTGTTCACGCAGGCGCGGCGGGGCCTCGTCAACGCCCTCGTGTATCCGTTGCCACATGCGTCGGGACACGGTCTCGGGACGCATCTGGTGCGCACGACCGGCGGCGAGGTCTGGCTCGGGCCGACCATTCGCTACCAGGCGAGGAAGGACGATTACGAAGACGACCGCTTGCCGGTGGAGGCGTTTGTCGAACCGGCGCGGCACCTGCTGCGTGGCGTCACGGTGGCCGACCTCAGGCTCGGAGGCAGCGGCATCCGGGCGAAACTGCACCCGCCGAGCGAGTCATTCGCCGACTTCCTCATCAGGCGGGATACCCGCAACCCGTTCATCGTGCAGGCGGCCGGCATCGACTCACCGGGCCTCACCTCGAGCCTGGCCACGGGGGAACTGATTGCTCGGCTGATCACTGACATTGGATCGCCGAGCCATCAGTAGTCGCAAGTAACAGGTCACAGACGCGGTCTGTGACTCTAGCGACTGAGGTATCGCGCCAGCGCGTCCTGCCACGTCGGGAGCGGGTGGCCAAGGGCGGCGGTCAGCTTCGCGTTCGACAGGGCGCAGTACTGCGGACGCGCCGCCGGCAACGTCACGGCGGCGACGGCCACCACCTCGAAGCGCGGCAACACACCGAGCAGGCGTGCCGCCTCGAGCCCCACGTCGTGCCAGGTGGCGAAGCCGCTGTTCACGCAGTGATACACGCCGGGGGCCGAGCGGCGTTCGAGAAGCTCGAGCGTCGCGGCCGCGCAGTCGTCGATGTAGGTCGGTGAGACCGTCCGGTCGCCGAACACCTTCACGACGCTGCCGGCACGCAAGCCGTTCACGATGGAGGTCAGGCTCCCCTTGTCCGGCCCACCCGGCCCAACACCGAAAAGGCTCTCGACACGCAGCACGTATGACACCGGCGCATCGGCCGCGAACCATTCCCCGAGCAGCTTCGAGGCGGCGTAGGTGCTGCGCGGATTCGGCGGGTGCTCTTCCGTCATCGGCGCCGTGGCCAGGCCATCGAACACGAAATCGCTGCTGAACTGGACAAGTGCGGCGCTAGCGTCCCGTGCGGCGCGTGCGAGCGACCGCACGGCAAAGGCGTTGGCCTGCAGCGCAGCCACGACCTGCGTCTCAGCGGCGTCGACGGCATTGAAGCCGGCGCAGTTCACGACGGCGTTCGGCTTCGCCCTCTCGATGGCAACACGCACCGCCGCATCATCCGTGATGTCGAGCGTCGCGCGATCGAATCGGACAACCTCATGCTGCTGCTCGCAGGCATGCGCCATGGCCGCGCCCAGTTGACCGCGTGCTCCGACAACCGCAATCCGCATCAGACCGTTTCCCGCCCCTCACTGAACGCGCGCATCTTCTCATCGTCGAAGACACCTTCCCACCGCGCCACGACGGCGGTGGCGATGCAGTTGCCCATGACGTTCACGCCGGTGCGTCCCATGTCGAGCACCTGATCGATGCCGAGCAGGATGGCGGCGCCCTCGAGCGGCAGGCCGAACTGCGTCAGCATGCCGGTCAGCACCACCAGCGCGCCGCGCGGCACGCCGGCCACGCCCTTCGAGGCGAGCATCAGGGTGAGCATCATCATCAACTGCTGCCCCATGCTCAGTTGCACGCCCGCGAGCTGCGCCACGAACACGCTGGCCAGCGACAGGTAGAGCGTCGTGCCGTCAAGGTTGAAGCTGTAACCGGTCGGCAGGACGAACGCGACGATGTTACGAGGCACGCCGAAGCGCTCCATCACCTCGAGCGCGTCGGGCAGGGCGGCCTCGGAGCTGGCTGTGGAGAACGCCAGCATGAACGGCTCGCGGATGGCGCGCGCGAAGGCCAGGAACGGCACGCGGATGAGGACCGAGACGCCGAACACGACGATCAGCACGAACAGCGCCAGGCCGGCATACATCAGCACCACAAGCTTGCCAAGCGTCAGCAGCACCGCGATCCCCTTGCCGCCCACCGTGGCGCCGATGGCGGCGAACACGCCGACTGGCGCGAACCACATGACGTAGTGCGTAACGCGGAACATCGCCTGCGCCACCGACTCCATGACGTCGAAGACGGCCTTGCCCTTCGCGCCGATGGCGGCCACGGCGACGCCGAAGAAGGTGGCAAAGACCACCACCTGCAGGATGTCGCCGCGCGCCATGGCGTCGATGACCGACGTCGGAAACAGGTGCAGGAGCATGTCCCACACATGCTGCTGCGCCTGCGGCATGGCGGCCACCGCGGTCGTGTCGGCGCCGAGCGGCACGGCCAGCCCCACGCCCGGCTGGAAGACGTTCACGAGCACCAGCCCGATGACCAGGGCCACGGTTGTCGCCACTTCGAAGTAGATGATCGCTTTCAGGCCGATGCGCCCGAGCGACTTCAGGTCGCCGCTGCCGGCGATGCCGACCACGATGGTCGAGAACAGCAGCGGGGCGACGATCATCTTGATCATCCGCAGGAAGATGTCGGCCAGCGGGCGGATGGAGACGGCGAACGTCGGGAAGAAGTAGCCAACGGCGATGCCGAGCGTGAGTCCGATGAAGATGCGCGCCGGACCACTGAGGCGACCGGCCGATTCGACGGGGCGTGCCTCAGCCCGGGTCACCGTCCGGCCCCAGCCGACGACGTCTGCCCGTCCGTGCCCATGAATTCGGCGACGGCACCCACCACGGTCCGCTGCTGGTCGAGCGACAGCTCCGAGTAGATCGGGAGGGCAATCGTCTGGCTCGCCGCGAGTTCGGCGTGCGGGAACGCGCCGCGGGCGTAGCCCAGGCTCGCGAAGCAGGGCTGCAGGTGGAACGGCACCGGGTAGTAGATCTCGTTGCCGATGCCGCGCGCATCGAGGAACGCCTTCAGTGCGTCCCGGCGCGGTACGCGCACGATGAACTGGTTGTAGATGTGGTAGCTCCCCTGCGGTTCAACCGGCAACACCACTCGGTCGAGCAACCCGGCGTCGCGGAACAGCGTCGTGTAGCGGCGTGCATTCAGGCGGCGCGCCTCGGTCCAGGCGGCGAGGTGCGGCGCCTTCACCCGCAGGATGGCGGCCTGCAGGGCATCGCAGCGGAAGTTGCCGCCGATGAGGTGATGGATGTACTTCGGCTCCATGCCGTGCATCCGCAGCAGTTGCGCCTTCTTCGCGAGGGCCGGGTGGTTGGTGGTGACAAGACCGGCGTCGCCGAAGGCGCCGAGGTTCTTGCTCGGGAAGAACGAGAAGCAGCCGAACGCGCCCATGCCGCCGGCCGGGCTCCCCTTGTAGATGGCGCCGATGGCCTGCGCCGCATCCTCGATGATCGGCACACCGGCCCGCGCGGCGATGGCCACAATCGGGTCCATGTCGGCGCAGAGTCCATAGAGGTGCACCGGCAGCACGGCCCTGGTGCGAGGCGTGATGGCGGCCGCGAGCGCCTCGGGGTCGATGTTGTAGGTGACCGGGTCGATGTCGACGAGCACCGGCGTTGCGCCGACGCGGCTGATGGCACCAGCGGTCGCGAAGAACGAATAGGTACTGGTGGCCACTTCGTCGCCGGGACCGATATCGAGCGCCATCAGCGCCAGCAGCAGCGCGTCGGTGCCGGACGAGACGGCGACCGCGTGCTTCACGCCGATGCGCGTCGCCAGCTCGTGTTCGAGCGACGAAATCTCCGGCCCCATGATGAAGCGCTGGCTGTCGCAGACGCGCGTGATGGTAGCGAGAATCTGTTCGCGAAGCGGCGCGTACTGCGCCGCGAGGTCGAGCAGCGGAACGGGCGTCATGGAACTCCTAGTCCTGCCGCCGCGTCTTCACCGCGGCGCGCGTCTCCCGGTCGGTTTCGCGCTTCTTGATCGTCTCGCGCTTGTCGTAGTCCTTCTTGCCCTTCGCCAGCCCGACCTCCACCTTCACGCGGCCGCTCTTGTAGTACATGCGCGTGGGGACGATGGTCATCCCCTTCTCGGTGGTCTTCCCGATCAGCTTGCGGATCTCGTCGCGGTGCATCAGCAGCTTGCGCTGGCGCAGCGGCTCGTGGTCGGCATAGCCGCGGTGCGAGTAGGCGCTGATGTTCACGTTGTACAGCCAGACCTCGCCGCGCTCGATGCGGGCAAAGCTGTCGCGCAGGTTCACACGCCCTTCACGGATCGACTTCACCTCGGTCCCGAGCAGGACCATGCCGGCTTCCCAGGTGTCGAGGATGTGGTAGTCGTGAAACGCCTTGCGGTTCTCGGCGATGTTGGTCTGCGCCAGTTCGCGCGCGGTCTTCTCAGCCATGGCAGGTTGTCTTCGGCCGCGAGGGCACGAAGACCACGACGATCATTCTAGGTTGGATTGCGGGTGCCGCGTGCCAGCTTCGCCGCCAGCAGCACGGCGGCCACCATGCTGCCGTGGTCGGCCACGCCCTTGCCCGCGATGTCGAACGCCGTACCGTGGTCGACGGAGGTGCGGATGATCGGCAGGCCGATCGTCACGTTCACCGCCTGGCCGAACGCCAGCAGCTTCACTGGAATGAGGCCCTGGTCGTGGTAGCACGCGATGACCACGTCGTGCGCGCCACGCGTCGCGCGCACGAAGATGGTGTCGCCGGGAAACGGCCCGGTGACGTCGATCCCTTCGGCTCGGCATTCCTCGATGGCCGGCCCGATCGCGTCGATCTCTTCACGGCCGAACAGCCCGTGTTCGCCAGCGTGCGGATTGAGGCCGGCGACGCCGATGCGCGGCTGGGCCACGCCGAAGCGCGGCAGTTCTCGCGCCACGAGCCTGATGGTTTCGGCCATCGTCTCGCGCGTCAGCGCCTTCGGCACGTCAGCCAGCGCGATGTGCACCGTCGCCAGCACCACCCGCAGCACGTCGGAATGGAACATCATCGCCACGCGCGGCGCGCCGGTGAGGTGTGCCAGCAGATCCGTGTGCCCGGCCCAGTGCAGGCCGGCCAGCTTGAACGCTTCCTTGTTCACCGGAGCGGTGGTGATGGCGTCCACCACCCCGCTCTGCGCATCTTTCACTGCGCGCAACAGGACGTCGTACGCGGCCAGTCCCGCTTCGGCCGACAGCACCCCGGGCTCGAATCGCTGCGTGCCTGGCGGCATGTAGATGATCGGCTCGCACACCGCGAGGACACGTGGATCGATCAGCGTCCTGGCGCAGATCTCCGGGCCGATGCCTGACGGGTCGCCGACCGTGAGCGCGAGACGCGGCTTCAGGCGCGGCACCCGCATGTGCCGGTCGAGCAGCCGCCGGTGCCGCAGCCAGACGGATTGTTGCAGCCGCCCTCACTGCCGCAACCGCCGTGTACCTGTCCCGCGGCGTTCGGCAGCTCGTAGCGCAGGCAGCACTTGAGGCGACCGCACAGGCCGGAGAGCTTCGACGGGTTGAGGCTGAGGTCCTGCTGCTTGGCCATCTTGATCGAGACCGCTTCGAACGACGTGAGGAACGTGGTGCAGCAGAGCGGACGACCGCACGTGCCGTAGCCGCCGAGCGCCTTCGCTTCGTCGCGCACGCCGATCTGGCGCATCTCGATGCGCGTGCGGAACTCGGCGGCCAGCTCCCGCACGAGTTCGCGGAAGTCGACGCGCGAGTCCGCCGTGAAGTAGAAGAGCAACGTCGAACCGTCGAACGCCTGTTCTACCCGCGTGAGCTTCATCGCCAGCCCGCGTTCGCGAATCTTCAGGAGCGCAAGCCGGTAGGCCTCTTTCTCACGCTGCTGATCGCGCCGGCGCGCCGCGATGTCGTCGTGCGAGGCCAGCCGGACCAGGCGATGCGAGGGGTCGGCGGCTCCCCGCCTCGCCGCGATCTGCGGAATGGTGGGCGAAACGGTACCTACGGCAGCGCCATGCTCCGTGTCGACGATCACCTGATCGCCGACGCGCGGCTTCGATAACGAGGCATCGTCGATGACATAGCTCTGCACGCGCCCAACGGGGGAGAGCTTTACCGACACGAAGCGCAGCGGCTGCGTCACCTCGGACATGGCTAGAGCTGGAGGACGAGCCAGTCGGCCACCAGCTTGGCATTGGCGTAGCGGTCGACGGCCGCCAGTGCGCGGTCGACCGCCATGAACGCGTCGCGGCCGCGTGTCCCGCCGAACGGCGACAACCGATCGAGTGCCGGCAGGAGATCACGATTCGCCAGCGTCGCCGCGTCGCCGCCACTGGCCATCAGCTCGACGTCGCGCAGGAGCGACGACATGGCGCGCAGATAGACCGCGAGTTGGTCGCGCTCACTGATCGACGACGAACTCTTCGCCACCAGTTCCTTCGCGCTCTCCAGCCGCCGGCGCCCATCGTCGGATGTCGCCGCCTGCACCAGCACCCGAACCGCCACGTCGCGCACGTCCTGATCGTCATCGTCAGTGTCGGCGACCGCCAACGCGGCACCGATGCTGCCATCGGCCAGCAGCGCCGCGCGGCGCGCCTGGCGTTCGTCCAGCCCGTGCTGCTGCTGCAGGACGCTCACGACGTCGTCGGTGGCGAGCGCGCGGAAGCGCAGCAGCGGGCAGCGCGAGCGGACGGTGACGAGCAGGGTGTCGGGGAACGCGGTCACCAGGATGAAGACCGACGACGCCGGCGGTTCCTCGAGCATCTTGAGGAGGGCGTTCTGCGCCGAGGTCTCGAGGCCGTCGGCCGACTCGATGATCGTCACGCGGCGGCGCCCCTCGAAGGGGCGATAGCCCGCGCGCTGGACCGCCTCGCGCACGGCGTCGATCTTGATGTTGCCCTTGTCGTTCGGTTCAAGAATGAGCACGTCCGGATGGACGCCCCTCGCGATGCGCGTGCAGGCGGCGCAGGTGCCGCAGCCGTCGACCTCAGGCGAATCGACTGTGCCCAAGGCAACCGGCTGGAGGCAGTTCAGCGCCTGCGCGGTGGCAATGGCCGCCATGCGCTTGCCGATCCCGGACGGACCCGAGAAGATGAGGCTTGGTGGCAGCGACTGTCGCGCGGTGGATCGCGAGAGCAAGCCAATGAGCGTTCGGTGTCCGATGATGGTGCGGAACGGCATGCGGGAGCAACCGCCCGCATCGTATCACCGGTCCTTGTCTTTCTTCCTTCCGCGGTCCTCGTCGTCGCCGACGCCGAACACGCGCGACCAGAAGCCTCGTTTCTTCTTCTTTGGCGGGTCGTCTGACGCCGGCTCAGCCGCGGTCGTGCCCGCCGTGGCGGTGGCCGTCGGAATGCCGCTGTCCTCCATGCGCGTGGCAGGTGTCTTGTCGCCGCCCGTGAACACGGCGGCAATCGAACCGAAGATGCCGCGCGACGCATGGATGTCGCAGGTGGACGTCGGCACGGTGCCGCGCGCGAAGTACTCGGTGTAGACCATCGACCGCTGCGTCAGCCGGCCATCGGCGTCGATCACATCCGCGTGTGCGCACCCCTCAGTGGCGAGCTTTCCCGACACCCGGCAGACGTCGGCGGTGACCACGCCGGCCGGTGGCGTCAGCCAGCGCGCCTTGTCACCCTTGGTGGCGGCTTTCATGAACGACGCCCAGAGCGGCACGGCGACGTCGGCCGCGAAACCACCAGGCAGGATCGTCTGTGGCTGATCGAAGCCCACCCACACACCGGTCACAATCGAGGGGGTGAAGCCGACGAACCACGCATCGTGGTAGTCGTTGGTCGTACCCGTCTTGCCCGCCGCGGGCAGGGTGAAGCCGAGCGACCGGGCACGGGCGCCGGTGCCGGCGTTGATGACGTCGGCCAGCATGTTCGACATCAGGTAGGCGGTGACGTCGCTGATGGCGCGCGTGCCGCGTTCCTCGGCCGCAAACAGCACGCTGCCGTCCCGGTCCTCGACGCGCCGAATCAACACCGGGCTGGGCACGATGCCGTGGTTCGCGAACGCGGCGTAGGCCGCGGTCAACGACTGCAGCGTCACCTCGCCGGACCCGAGCGCCAGCGACGGCACGCTCGGCACGTCGCCCACACCCATCGCTTTGGCGTACTGCACGGTCTTTGGAATACCAACGTCCTGCAGCAGACGAACGGCGGCGCGGTTGCTCGAGGTGCGCAGCGCCGTGCGCAGGCTCATCGAGTCGGCGGTGGAGTGTTCGTCTTCCGGTGTCCACGCGCCTTGCAGCGTGTCGATCGGCGCGTTGAGGTTGTTGATCAGCGTCGCCGGCGTGTAGCCCGCTTCCAGTGCCGCCGCGTACACGAATGGCTTGAATGCCGACCCCGGCTGGCGTCGCGCCTGCACGGCGCGATTGAAGCTGCTGGCGCCGAAATTGCGGCCGCCGGTCATCGCGCGCACGTGGCCGGTTTCGGGATCGAGCGCGAGAATCGCCGCCTGCAGGGTGGGCGCGTCGGCTGCCGGCACCTGCTTGCGTCGCCGGGCAACAACCGCGCGCCGCTCGTCGAGGTCGGCCAGCCCAGCGGCGACAGCCGCATCGGCCGCCAGCTGCATCGGCATGTCGATGGTGGCATAGACGCGCAGTCCGCCCTGGTAGACGCGTTGCCACCCGAAGCGATCGACCAGCTCGCGGCGCACCTGCTCCTGGAAGTACTGGCCGTGCGGATCCTCCGACCGGAGGATGTCTCTCAGCACCGGTTTCGACGCCCGCGCGGCCTGCCGCGTCGCAGCGTCGATCGCGCCGAACTCCTCCATCGCCAGGAGCACGACGTTGCGGCGCGCGACCGCACGCTCCATGCTGACGGTCGGCGCGTAGGACGAAGGCGACTTGACCAGACCCGCAAGCAGCGCCGCCTGGGGCACTGACAGGTCGGATGCGTGTGCGCCGAAGAACCCGCGCGCCGCCGCCTCGACCCCATAGAGGCCATCGCCGAAGTACACCTTGTTCAGGTACATCTCGAGGATCTGGTCCTTCGTGTAGAGCTGTTCGATACGCGCCGCGAGGATCAGCTCCTGCAGCTTGCGACGATAGGTTTTGTCAGGTGTGAGAAAGCTCTGGCGCGCCAGCTGTTGCGTGATGGTGCTGCCGCCCTGCGCGAGCCGGCCGCGGCGGATGTTGGCGAGGAGCGCCGACCCCATGCGCACCATGTCGAAGCCGCGGTGGTCGTAGAAGCGCTGGTCTTCGATGGCCAGCACCGCCTTCGTAAGATTCGGCGACACCTGCGCCAGCGAAACGTCGATGCGCTGTTCCTTGAAGATCGTGAAGGCAAGACGGTCGTTGCGGTCGAAGACCGCCGTCGCCTGGTCCATCTCGCCAATGCGCCGCAGCGCGTCGACGTTCGGCAGCCCTCGCCGCAGCGACACCACGAACCAGCCGCTGGTGACACTCGCAACGAGCAGCAGAGCTGCGGACGTCAGCAGCACGCCGCGCACGAGCCGCGGGTGTTCGCCTCGGATCTGGTCGAATTCACGCTGCCAGGCTTGCAGTCGGGAACGCATCGTTTGCACGCGCTAAGCCCTGCAACGGGCGATCCAGAGGTCGGCCCCCTGGAATGTCTGGCATTTCGGTTGCACTTCCGGGCATCAGGAGAATCCGTGGTGCACAAACGACTCAGCCTCGTCCTGATTGCTACACTGTGCCCAGTGGCAGGCTGGACGGCGGGCGCCTGGCATCGGTCGATGTCCGCACGCCTGCGGCCGGTGTGCGCCAACACCTCGGACACCCCACCACCACAATCGCCCGCGTCAGGCTGGTCTGCCCTTCCGACACCCCTCATCGACGACTCGCCGCGCGACGACGACCGCCGCGATCTGTACGGCAATGAGGTGTCGCCCGCCATCGCCCGCTACACCCACGACGACGCCGGTGCGGTTCGCGAAGAACATTCGCCCACCACCGACGTGACTCGCCTCAGGCCACCCACAACCTGACGCACCTCACGTGATGCACGCCTCACGACCCGCGGCCCGCTTCCTGCACTGGACCGTCGCGGAGGGTAATGCAATGCACACGACAATTCGGACGATGGCGGGCCTGCTCGCCTGCACACTGAGCCTTGGCGCCCCGTTCGTCAGCGGCGCGGCGGTGCTGGGCGGCGCCGATGAGGTGACCTTGAGGGGATGTCTTGTGAAAGGTGAAGGCGACGGCGCTGGCTACCTGTTGACCAACACGCCGGCCGAGCCCGACTGGCAGCGCTCCGACGCTGCGAGGATTGCGCCTGGCACGGCCGGCACGACCGGCGGGTTCGAGTCGATCTTCTACTGGCTCGATGGCGACGACGGGCTGAAGACCAACATCGGCCATCAGGTGGAAGTGACCGGCGATCTGAAGGGCGACCTGAAAGACGGCCAGATCACCCTGGACCGCAAGGATCGATGGACCGAGCTGACGGTGAAGTCGGATGGGCGGACGATGAAGGCGAACGTCCCGAATGCGTCCGTGTTCGCAGCGCCCGGCGACGACAAGGACCGGAAGGCCCGCGTGCTGGTGCGGAAGGTGGACGTCGACAAAGTGAAGATGCTCGCGGCGACGTGCGGCGACAGCGCGCGTTAGCGAGAGGCGCGGGTCATCAGCGGCGAGGGCGACAAGGCCTGGGGGATGCCACTCAACTCGAGAACCCGAGTGAGTGGCGGGGTCGACGGGACTCGAACCCGCGGCCTCCGGCGTGACAGGCCGGCGTTCTAACCAACTGAACTACGACCCCAAGGCGTTCAACTGCGGCGTTCAACTGCAAGGCGAATTGCAGATTGCGAATTGCAGATTGAACAGAACACCGAGTGTAGCAAACCCGACGATGTTCGCCAATCTGAAATCTGAAATCGTCAATCTGCAATTTCGAGCGTGGTGGGCGGTAAGGGACTCGAACCCCTGACAGCCGGCGTGTAAAGCCGGTGCTCTACCAACTGAGCTAACCGCCCGGCCGATTCTCACGGCGTTCCGGCTGCCTGCCAAAACGCCCCAGTATACGCCGCCTTCAGAGACAGCAGCACAACTGCGAGCACCATGCCGAGCATCGCGCGATACTCGTGATTCGCCTTCGCCTGCGCCACCGAGAAGCGTCGCGTGGCGGCGGCCGCGTCCGTTGATCCGACCTCGCCGCGGCGATAGCGATCGTACTGGTCGCCGAACTTTTGCCGTAGGAAGGCTTCCTCGCTCCTCACCGCAGCAGTGATGGTCGATCCCAGGTACAGCACGATGAGCACGACCACCCACATGCTGCCCGAGGCCAGCGCCAGGCCGATGCCCATGACCGACGAGCCGACGTAGAGCGGATGGGCGAAGTACTGGTACGGCCCCGACTGCGTCACTTCACGCGACTTGTTCAGGTGACCGGCCGCCCAGATGCGCAGCGCTTCGCCCGCGAGGGCGATCGCCCCGCCGATGGCGAGCGTCGAACCCGTAGGCTTCGCGAGGACGATGACCAGCACCGCAAACAGGAATCCGAGCGGCACGCGGAGACGCGCCAGCGTCCGGATGACATCAGCCACGGCTTCGCTCCGCGGCATCCAGGCGCCGTTCGACGGCGTCCAGCACTTCGGCAACGTCGATATCGAGAAGGCACATGCGTTCGAGCGTGCATTGTCGCAGATGGTGGCACTGACAGATCGACGCGCGCGACACTGACACATCGTCGTTGCCAAGGGGACCGTTGCGTTCGGGACGCGTCGGACCGTAGATGCCGACCAGCGGCGTGCCCATGGCCGACGCGATGTGTGCCGGGCCGGTATCGCCCGACACCATCACCGCCGCGGCAGCGGCCAGGGCGGCGATATCGGCAATGGTGGTCTGCGGCGCGAGGAGCGCGGCGCCGTCAGCCTTCGCCACGACCTCCTCGGCCAGGGCACGCTCCCCCGGTCCCCACAGCACGACTGAGCGAAGCCCGCGGCGCGCGCGCAGTTGCGACGCAAGGTCGGCAAGGCGCGGCGCCGGCCAGCGCTTGTTCGGCCACGCGGCACCGGTATTGAGCAACGCGAACCGTTCGCCGGCCGCAGCCACCACGCCAGACACCGCACCGGAGCGCGGCGCCACGAGGCCAAACGCCGCTTCCCTCGGGGCGATGCCGAGCATCGTCAGCAACCCGAGATTGATGGTCACGACGTGCCGCGTATCGGTGGGGTCGAGCGCACCAGGTCCGCCCGGGTCATAGCGCTCGGAATAGAACAGGCTGGCTGCCGACTCGCGTGCGTAGCGGCGCGCGAAGCCGATGACGCGCGTCGCCCCGGAAAGCCGCGCCATCACGGCCGACTTCAACAACCCCTGCAGATCGAGTGCGATGTCGTAGTGTGTGCGGCGCAGCTGCGCGATAGCCGCCGGCAGCGACAGTCCGTCCACACCGCCACGGCGTTGATCGACGACGATGCGGTGGTCGAGGACAGGGACGAGGTCGAGGATCTCGCGATGCTTCGCGCTGACGATCCAGTCGATGCGTGCGTCCGGATACGCACGGCGAAGCGCCACGGCCACCGGAATGGCATGGACGATGTCGCCGAGCGCGCCGAGCCGAACGATCAGGATCTTCACAGGTGGTTGCCGGCGGAGACGGCTGTTCCGGCGCGCGTCACGGCTCGGTGCCGGCGATCTTCGCGATGAGCGCGCGGGTGTCGTGGTTCTTCGGGTCGCCGACGATGGCGGTGCGGCCGCCGTAGGAGAGCACCACGCCGCGCTCGGGCACGGTGTCGACGGTGTAGTCGGTCCCCTTGCAGTGCACGTCGGGCTTCAGCAGCAACAGCAGCCGCTCGACGGTGGGATCGCTGAACAGCACCACGTAGCTGACGCCGCGCAGCGCCGCCACCAGTTCCGCCCGGTCCTGTTCCGGCTGCACCGGCCGGTCGGGCCCCTTCAGCCCGCGAACCGAGGCATCGGTGTTCACCGCCACAATCAGGCGGTCGGCCTCGGCGGCCGCGCCCTGCAGGTAGCGTACATGTCCGACGTGCAGGAGATCGAAACAGCCGTTGGCGAACGCGACCGTCCGCCCCGCAGCACGGTCGTCCGCCACCGACGCTGCCAGTACCGCTTCCGTCAACACCCTGCCCATCGCGCCCTACGCCCCCGCCTCGACGGCAGCGATCAGTTCCGTGGATGACACGGTTGCGGTCCCGCGCTTCATCACCACCAGGCCGCCGGCGTAGTTGGCCAGGAGCGCTGCCTGTTCGAACGAGCCGCCGGCCGCGAGCGCGCTGGTCAGGGTGGCAATGACGGTATCGCCGGCGCCGGTGACGTCGGCCACTTCATCCGAGCCGTGGATGGGAATGTGCACCGTTGGCTGCTTCGGCTGGAACAGCGCCATGCCGCGCCCGCCGCGCGTGACGAGCACGGCCTGCATGCCGGTGCGGCGCAGCAGCGTGCGGCCAGCGGTCTCGAGCACATCGAGGTCGTCGTCGATCTCGACGTCGAGCGCCTGCTCCACTTCCGACTCGTTCGGCGTGCAGGCGGTCAGTCCCTTGAAATCGAGCAGGCGATAGCGGCTGTCCACCACGATCGGGACACTGCGGCGCGGGGTGCGTGCCTCGAGGGCGCGGCGAATCGCCAGCGCCAGGTCGGGGGTGACGAGCCCCGAGCCGTAGTCGGACAGCAGCACCGCGTCGCACTCGGCGAGCGCAGGCGCGAGTTGCTCGGCGAAGGCGGCGCTGACGTCCTCCGACAGCGGCCAGCCGGTATCGCGGTCGATGCGCACCACCTGCTGCTTGGCCGAGTGGATGCCGCCGGCAAGAATGCGGGTCTTCACCGGCGTGCGGTAGTGCCTGGCCCGCACCACCTGGCGCGTGTCGACCCCCTTGCCGAACGACGCGAGCAGGCGCTTGCCCTGGTCGTCGGTGCCGACGAGGCCGGCGAGCAGTGCGCGAGCGCCGAGCGCCGCCACGTTGTTCGCGGCGTTGCCGGCGCCGCCCGGCACAACCTCGGTCGCGTCGTACTTCAGGATGAGGACCGGCGCCTCGCGCGAGACACGCGACACCTCGCCGTAGATGAACTCGTCGGCGATCAGGTCGCCGACGACGAGCACGCGCCGCGAGGGAAAGACGTTGATGATCGCGGCGAGCCGCGCGCGTTCTGCGTTGGCCATAGCTTCGAAGTCCGTCGTCGGTCTAGCGGTGATTGGCGAGAATCCAGCTCGCAGCCGCGACCAGGTTGTCCACCACCGCATCGGCGTGCATACCAGCCGGCGGCTTCAGTGCCGCAATGGCGCCGTAGCCAGTGCGCACCAGCACGCCGCGCGCGTTGACGGCGCGCGCCAGGCCGATGTCCACCCAGCGGTCGCCCACCGTGAAGGACCGCGCCGGGTCGACGCCCAGCTCGCGAACGGCCTTGTCCACCAGCGCCCGCCCCGGCTTGCGGCAGTCGCACTGGACGGCGTACTCGGGCACCCGGCCGTCGGGGTGGTGCGGGCAATGGTAATACGCGTCGATGTGCGCTCCGCCCCGCGCGAGCAGATCGGCAATGTGCCGGTGGCACCGAACGACCATGCCCTCGTCGAAGAAGCCGCGCGCCACACCCGACTGGTTGGTCACCATGACGGTGAGGATGCCGGCCCGGTTCAGCGCACGCAGGGCATCGACGGCAAACGGGTAGAGCACCACCCGCTCGGGACGATCGAGGTAGCCGACCTCTTCGATCAGGGTGCCGTCACGATCAAGGAATACTGCAGCGCTCACAGGCCAGCCCTCACTTCACGCAGCACAGCATCCGGCGTCACGCCCGTCATGCAGCGGTGCGTGAGTGGACACTCACGCAACATGCAGGGGCGGCACCAGACGTTCGTATGGACAACAGCGACGCGCCCGGTGCCGAGCGGACGCGTCTCGTGTTCGCGGGTCGGGCCAAACACTGCCGTCACGGGTATGCCGAGCGCCGCCGCGAAGTGCATGGCGCCCGAGTCGTTGCTGACGAGCCCGTGACAGTGCACCAGCACTGCGGCGAGCGTGGACAGATCGGTGCGGCCGATGAGGTCGATGGGGCGCAGCGACGTGTGCACCAGCGCCAGCACCTCGGCGCCAGCCTTCGCGTCGGCCGCTGCACCGATGAGCACGGCGCGAACACCGTCGCGGGCGAGTGCGTCGACCGTCGCCGCCAGGTGCGCCGCCGGCCAGCGCTTGGCGCCCCCGAAGGCGGCGCCTGGCGCGACGGCCACCAGCGGCGTATGGCCGTCCCACTGCTGGTCCACCAGGCGCTGCTCGCCGTTTACGCGCAGATCGCCCGGCACGTCGAGCGTCGGCACGAGCGGACCGGGTGCGAAACCGAGCGTGGTAGTGAGGTGCTGGTAATAGGCCGCCTGATGCACACGGGTGGGCGGCATCACCGCCCGCGTGAGCAGCAGCGAGCGGAACTCGTTCCGGTAGCCCCAGCGCTCGCCGACGCCCGAACGCCGCGCCAGCCACGCGGTGTTGAAGGAGTTGGTAAGCAGCAGAATCGTGTCGTAGTTGCCCGAGCGGATGCTGGCCAGGCTGTCGGACACAGTCCCGAACACCACCGCCTGGCCGATGCCGGGGACCAAGGGCAGGAGCGGCGCAATGGTTGGGCGCGCGGCGATGTCGATGACGGCATCGGGCAGTCCGCACCGCACGTCGGCTACTGCCGGCAGCGCCATCACCGCATCGCCAAGCCAGTTCGGCGCGAAAATCAGGAGGCGCCGCCTCATGCCTGACTCCGGCCCACCTGATCGGGTACGATTCGGGCGTCGATGAGCACACCGCGCCCAGCCCCGATTCCCTCGGATCCCGTCCTCTCCGTCGTCATGCCCGTGTACAACGAGCGTACCACGGTCGAGGAGATCATCAGGCGTGTGCTCGCCGTGCCGATGCGCATCCAACTCATTGTCGTCGACGATGGGTCGAAGGATGGGTCGGGTGACATTCTCGAGCGTTTGCAGCCCGAACTCGGTTTCACGCTGTTGCGCCAGGCCAATGCCGGCAAGGGCGCGGCGCTCCGCAAGGGGTTTGCGGCGGTCACCGGCGACATGGTCATCATCCAGGATGCCGACCTCGAGTACGCGCCCGAGGAATATCCCGAGCTCATCGAGCTGATCGTCAAGGGACAGGCCGACGTCGTGTACGGCTCGCGCTTCCTCGGCCGGCACCGTGTGTTCATGTTCACGCACTACCTCGGCAACATGGTGGTGACGCTGGCCACGAACATCCTCTACAACACGACGCTGAACGATATGGAGACCTGCTACAAGGTGATGCGAACGGATGTGCTGCGCTCGTTCACGCTCGACTCCAACGGCTTCGGCATCGAGCCCGAGATCACCGCCAAGATCTTCAAGCGCGGCTACCGCGTGTACGAAATCCCGATCACCTACGCCGGCCGTGGCTACGATGAAGGGAAGAAGATCACCTGGCACGCCGGGATCGAGGCGCTCTGGGTGCTGGTCAAGTACCGCTTCACCGAATAGCCGCACCCGGACGCCCGTGAAGATCGCCCTGCTGCAGATCAATCCGACCGTCGGCGACATCGCCGGCAACGCCGCGCTGATTGCCGCGGCCGCGATCGAGGCTCGCGTGGCGGGGGCCGACCTGGCGGTGACGCCCGAACTCGCGCTGGTCGGCTACCTGCCCCGCGATCTGCTGCTGTCGGCGACTTTCGTGGCCCAGGGCTGGGTGCAGCTCGAGGCGCTGGCGCGCGAACTCGCCGACGGCCCGCCGGTGCTGGTCGGGTTGCCCGAACCCAATCCGTCCGACGACGGGCGCCCGCTCTACAACAGCGCCGCGCTGCTGCGGGGTGGACGCGTCGAGCAGCGCTTCCGCAAGGCACTGCTGCCCACCTACGACGTCTTCGACGAGGATCGCTACTTCGAACCGTTCCAGGGCGCGCAAGTGCTTGACGTGGGCGGTACGCGGCTCGGCATCAGCATCTGCGAGGACATCTGGAACGACCGCGACTTCTGGAAGCGCCGGCGCTACCACCACGACCCGGTCGAGGAGCTGGTGCGCGCCGGCGCCACCGCCATCGTGAACCTCTCGGCATCGCCCTTCAGCGTCGGCAAGCACAAGCGGCGCGAGGAGATGTTGAGCAGCATGGCGCGGAAGTACGACGTGCCGTTCGTCTACGTGAACCAGTACGGCGGCAACGACGACCTCGTGTTCGACGGCCGTAGCTGCGGCTTCAATGCCGCGGGCGCCGCCATTGCCCGCGGACGGTCGTTCGACGCCGACGTGGTGCTGTGCGACCTGTCGTCCACTGTCGCGATTGGCGCCGCCACCGATCTGGTGGCCGAGTCCGAAGTGTGGCGGGCGCTGGTCCTGGGCACGCGCGACTACGCGCGCAAGTGCGGCTTCACGCGGGTGGTGCTCGGCCTGTCCGGCGGTATCGACTCCGCGCTCACCGCGGCCATCGCCGCCGACGCGCTCGGCCCCGAGCACGTACTCGGCGTGCTGATGCCGTCGCGGTTCTCGAGTCGCGGCAGCATCGACGACTCGCTCGAACTCGCGGTCAACCTCGGCATCGAGACGCTGACGCTGCCGATCGAACCGGCGATGATCGCGATGGAGCAGACGCTGGCGGCGACGTTCGCGGGAACGGCGCGCGACGTGACCGAGGAGAACATCCAGGCACGCATCCGCGGCAACCTGCTGATGGCGCTCTCCAACAAGCGCGGCGCGCTGCTGCTGACCACGGGGAACAAGTCGGAGCTGGCGGTGGGCTACTGCACGCTCTACGGCGACATGTCGGGCGGCCTTGGCGTGATCGCCGACGTGCCCAAGACCATGGTGTACCGCGTCGCGCACTGGCTGAACGACCGCGAGCAGCGGGCGATCATCCCGACGGCGGTGCTCACCAAGGCGCCGTCGGCTGAACTGCGGCCGGACCAGACCGACCAGGATTCGCTGCCGCCCTACGACATCCTCGACGACATCCTGCAGCGGCACGTCGAACACCACGAACCCGCCGCCGCCATCATCGCGGCCGGCTTCGACGCCACGACCGTGCACCGCGTGCTGCGCCTGGTGCGCGGCGCCGAGTTCAAGCGCAAGCAGGCAGCGCCAGGCTTGAAGGTGACCGACCGCGCCTTCGGTACCGGCTGGCGCATGCCAATCGCCGCGCGCTACGAGGTCTGATGCGTGCCGAACCTGCTGTAGCTGCCGACCTTCAGGTCGGCCCCGTCTGGCGGACCTGAAGGTCCGCAGCTACGTACTGAAGGTCCGCGGCTACGTCAGACGACGTCGTCGGTTCCCTCAGGCGCGCCCGCTGGGAACATCGAACGTTCGGGTTCGAGCGTCGCGGTCGGCTGGCCCTCCGGCTCGCGCCAGCGCCGGTGCATCCACAGCCACAGGTCGGGATGCTTGCGGACGTACATCTCGAGCACGTCGGTACAACGCTGCGTCAGCTCGTGGATCGGATCCTCGGTGCCCTCGGGCGGCGGCTCGATGGCGTGCTCGTAGATCATCTTGTAGCGCCCGCCGCCGAGCGGCAGCGCGAAGAGCGGCACGATGCGCGCCCCGGTGCGCATGGCGAGCGCCGCGACAATCGGGGTGGTTGCCGCCGGCCGGTTGAAGAAGTCGACATGAATGGCGTCGCGGCTCGAGATGTGCTGGTCGATGAGGATGCCGACGCCCTGGCCGTCCTGCAGCACCCGCATCGCGCGCCGAATCGTCCCCTGCCGATAGATGACGCTGTTGCCGGTGCGCGTGCGCATCTGCTCGAGCAGCCGGTGCAGGCCGGGGTTGTCGAGCGCGCGGGCCATCACCGCCATCGGCGGCAAACGCAGGCCGTGCACCAGCGCCTGCAACTCCCAGTAGCCGAAGTGCCCGGTGACGAACAGGACACCCTTGCCCTGCGCGTAGGCCGACCGCACCCGTTCCTCGCCTTCGAACTCGACCCGCGCCAGCATTTGGTCGGTGGTGAGCGTACTGAACTTCAGCAGTTCGAACAGCAACCGCCCGAAGTGTGAGAAGGCACCACGGACGATCGCTGTGTGCTCTGTCGGCGTGCGGGTCGGAAACGCCGCGGCGACGTTGCGCTCGGCCACGCGGCGGTGCGAGCGGTCGAGCGTGTAGAACATCAGTCCGAGCGCCGAACCACAGGCGTCGACCACGGCGGACGGCATGACCCGTACGGCGCCGATGAGCGCGCGCACACCGACGTATTCGAGACGATGCCTGAGCATGGGCGTCAGTGCGCTCCGCGCGCGTGTGCCAGCCGCGCCAGCAGCCAGGCGGCGAAGGACTCGGCCGGCTCGATACGCGTGTGCAGTCCGACCGACGCGATGGGCAGCCCGGACGGCGCGAGCTCTTCGAGCCGCACGGCGTCCTTTTCGGTGGTGACGACGGCAGCGGCGCCGGCGGCTCGGGCGGCCACGTCGATGGCGGCGAGATCAGCGGTCGTGTAGACGTGATGATCGCGGAACACCCGGGTGCCGAGCAGCCGATGTCCGGCGGCACGGAGGTCGGCGAAGAAACGTTCGGGGCGTTCGATGCCCGCCACGGCGAAGAGGCCGTCTCCAGGTTCTAGCGCCCGGTCGCCTGCACATAGCATGGTGATGGTGCCGAGTTCACGCACGGTCCAGAACGCGTCGGCGATGCCGAGTCGCGACGCCACGTGTCTCGCCGAGTCGGCGTTGCCGCCGGGAACGATCAGCGCGTGTGCGACCGACGCGTTGGCAAGCGGTTCGCGCAGGCGGCCGGCCGGCAACACACGGTCGTCGAGATCGTGTTCGTCGGCCAGCAGGAGATCGATGTCGCGCGCCAGCTTCACATGCTGAAACCCGTCGTCGAGCAGGTGCACCGTCGCCGCGAGCTGCGCCTCGGCAATCAGTCCGGCGGCGTGGCGGTCCGCGCAGACCAGCACCGGTATGCCGGGCAACGCTCGCGCGAGCAGGAGCGGCTCGTCGCCGGCGTGCGCCACGTCGGCGAGGACGCGTGCGCGGTCGGACACCACCGTGACGCCTGCACTCGGCTGTTGGCGGGCGTAGCCTCGACTGAGAATGACCGGGCGCTCGCCGCGTTCGACGAGCAGGCGCGCCAGGCTCGCAACCGTCGGCGTCTTGCCAGTGCCACCGACGCGCAGGTTGCCGATGCTGACCACCGGTTGCCGGAGGTGGCGGGTGCGAGCGGCACTGGCGGCATACCAGCGCCGGCGCCACGTCGCGGCGGCGCCATACACCGCGCTGAGCGCCTCCACGATCACTGAACCAGTCGGAACGGCCGGACAACGCCGCCCGGTGCGGGCAGCAGGTCGGACACGACCGTCATGGTCTTGTCCTTCGCACCGCGGTTGGCCTCGACCAGCGCACGCGCCGCCGCGCCGAGGCTGGCACGACGGACGGGATCGGTCACCAGGTTGCGCAGCTCCTCCTCGAACTCACGCTCGGTGCGGACCTGGACGACGGCGCGGCTCGCCAGGAAGGTGTCCGTGATCTCGCGGAAGTTGTGCATGTGCGGGCCAACGACGATCGGCTTGCCGACGATCGCCGGCTCGAGGATGTTGTGCCCACCGTAGTCGGCGAGGCTGCCGCCAACGAACACCACCGTCGCCAACTGGTAGACGTGCGCGAGTTCGCCGAAGGTGTCGAGGACCACGACGTCGGTTCTCGGCTCGTCATCGATCGCCAGGTTCGACCGGCGCGACACCGAGAAGCCGTCCGCGATGGCCAGCTTTTCCACTTCGGCGAATCGTTCGCGCTGCCGCGGCGCAATGATCAACAGTGCGCCGGGCGCGATCGACTTGACGCGGGCGAAGGCGCGCAGCACCACCGTGTCCTCGGGTCGCATCGTGCTGCCGGCAACCACCACGACGCGGCTCGGCGAGAGGCGGAAGTGGCGAAGGACCAGTTCGCGCGGACGCCCGTGCGAGACCGGGACCGGCGCCTGGAGCGAGTCGAACTTCAGGCTGCCGGTGACCGTGACACGCGCCGGGTCGGCACCGAGGTCGATGATGCGGCGCGCCGACTCGTCGCTCTGCATGCAGAAGCGATCGATATCGGCGAGCACCCTGCGGAACAGCGGGCGCACCAGCCGGTAGCGCGGATACGAGCGCGCCGAGATGCGCCCATTGATGACCATCGTCTTGATGCCTCTGGCGCGGCACTCCTTGAGAAGGTTGGGCCAGATCTCGGTTTCCATCATCACGAACATCCGCGGCTTCACGATGTTCAGCACGCGACGCACCGTGAAGCCCCAGTCGAACGGGAAGTAGAAGACCCCGTCCACCTGCTGCAGGTTCTTCTTCGCCACCTGCTGGCCGGCAATCGTGGTGGTCGAGAGGAACAGCCGCAACCGCGGGTACTGGGCACGCAGGTCGGCAATGAGCGCTTTCGCGGTCAGCGCCTCGCCCACCGAGACGGCGTGAATCCAGATGGAGGACTCACCGTCGACATTCAGCGTAATCGGCAGATATCCCAGCCGTTGGGACAGACTGCCGACATACTTCTTGTACCGGACGGCCTGGTAGAGGAAGTACGGTGAGACGAGCAGCAGGCCGAGTAGCGAGAGGATGCTGTACGCGAGATACATTGAATGGGACGAAACGGAGATAACACCGTCTCTGCCAATGATTTACGAGATTGGCAGTATATCTGGACGGTTTGACCCCCCGCAAGCGCGTTCATTACACTTACGTGTTTGTTCGAGTCGGCATCGGACTCGGCGCAAAGGAGCGCTTTCATGGCGGTACGAGTTGGCATCAACGGATTCGGGCGCATTGGCCGCAACATCATGCGGGCCGCACTCGGCGACACGAGCATTGATTTCGTGGCGGTGAACGACCTCACCGACGCGGCAACCCTCGCGCATCTGCTCAAGTACGACTCCGTGATGGGCAACCTCGACGCGAGCGTCAAGGCAGAGGGTGACGGCATCACGGTGAACGGCGACGCGTTCAAGGTGCTGTCGGTAAAGGATCCGGCAACGCTGCCGTGGAAGGACCTGGGCGTCGACGTCGTGTTCGAGGGCACCGGCCACTTCACCAAGCGCGACGATGCGGCGAAGCACCTGACGGCAGGCGCGAAGAAGGTGATCATCACGGCGCCGGCCAAGGGTCCGGACGTGAGCATCGTGATGGGCGTGAACGACGAGCTCTACGACGCCGCCACCCATCACATCATCTCGAACGCCTCCTGCACCACTAACTGCCTCGCTCCGGTCGCCAAGGTCATCCACGAGGTCTTCGGCATCCAGCGCGGCTGGATGACCACTATCCACTCCTACACCAACGACCAGAACCTGCTCGACCTGCCGCACAAGGACCTGCGCCGTGCGCGCGCGGCTGCCCTGTCGATGATCCCCACCACCACCGGCGCGGCCACCGCGGTGGGCGAGGTGCTGCCCGCCTTGAAGGGGCGGCTCGATGGCTTCTCGATGCGTGTGCCGACACCGAACGTCTCGGTCGTCGACCTCTCCGTGCTGCTTGGCCGGAAGACCACCGCAGAAGAGTTGAACGCCGCCCTGCGGGCGGCGGCCGAGGGACCTCTGAAGGGCATCCTCGCCATCTCGGACGATCCGCTGGTGTCGATCGACTTCCGCGGTAACCCGAACTCGTCGATCGTCGACTCGGCTTACACCAAGGTGATGGACGGCGACTTCGCGAAGCTGCTCTCGTGGTACGACAACGAGTGGGGCTACTCGAGCCGCTGCGTCGACCTGCTGCGGTTGCTCGTGAAGAAAGGTCTGTAACCGAGGCGCCGATGGCCAAACTGTCGATTCGCGACCTGCACCTGCACGGACGACGGCTCTTCATCCGCGTCGACTTCAACGTCCCCATCAAGAACGGCGTCATCACCGACGACACCCGCATCCGGGCGTCGCTCCCAACCATCCAGTTCGCGCTCGACTCGGGCGCCCTGCCGATCATCGCCAGCCACCTCGGACGTCCGAATGGCGCGCCGAACATGGCGTACACGCTCGCGCCGGTTGCGGCGCGTCTGCAGGAACTGCTCGGGCGCCCGGTGAGCTTTGCGTCCGACTGCGTCGGTCCCGACGTGGACCGGGCAGTGGAGGAGGCGCGGCGCGCCAACGGCGTCGTGCTGCTCGAGAACCTCCGCTTCCACGCGGCCGAAGAGAAGAACGACGAGACGTTCGCGAAGCAGCTCGCCGATGTGGCCGACGACTACGTGAACGATGCCTTCGGGGCGGCGCACCGCGCGCACGCCTCGGTCGAGGCCATCACGCACCACTTCCCGAAGCCGGCGGCCGGCCTGCTCATGGAGCAGGAGCTGAAGTACCTGAGCCATGTGCTCGAGGCGCCCGAGCGGCCGTTCGTCGGCATTCTCGGCGGCGCGAAGGTGTCGGACAAGATCGAGGTGATCGCGAACATGCTGGGGAAGGTCGACCGCCTGATCATCGGCGGCGCCATGGCCTACACGTTCCTGAAGTCACGCGGCATCCCGATCGGCACCTCGCTGGTCGAGGACGACAAGCTCGAGGAGGCCCGCACCATCACGGCCGATGCGGCAGCCAAAGGCGTCGAGCTGGCGCTGCCGGTTGATCACGTGGTGACGACCGCCATCTCTGCCGACGCGCCGCACGAGGTACTTGCCATCGATGATGCGTCGATTGGCGACCGGATGGGTGTGGACATCGGTCCGCTCACCATCGCGAAGTACGAGGCGCTGCTGAAGGATGCGCGCACGGTGGTCTGGAACGGCCCGATGGGGGTCTTCGAGATTGATGCGTTCGCAGGCGGCACCAACGCTCTCGCCAGGGCGGTGGCGCAGGTGCACGGCACCACCATCGTCGGCGGCGGCGATTCGATCTCGGCCATCCGGAAGTCGGGCATGACCGACCGCATCACGCATATCTCCACGGGCGGCGGCGCCTCGCTCGAGTTCCTCGGCGGGCGCGTCCTGCCCGGTGTTGCGGCGCTCGGCGACACGTAGATCTGAGGCCCTATGCGCACCCCACTCATCGCTGGCAACTGGAAGATGTTCAAGACCGTCGCCGAGGCGGTCGCCTTCGCGAAGGAATTCAAGAGCCTTGTGAAGGACGTGACGAACGTCGACATCGTGCTGGCGCCGCCGTTCACCGCCATTCACCCGGTGAGCGAGGCGCTGCGCGCCAGCAACGTGGCCGTGGCCTCGCAGGACCTGTTCTGGGAGAAGGACGGCGCCTATACCGGCGAGGTCTCGCCGGCGATGGTGCGCGAGGCGGGAGCCGAGTACGCGATCGTCGGCCACTCCGAGCGGCGACGGCTGTTTGGCGATACCGACGTCGCGGTCAACCGCAAAGTGCGCGCGGCGATTGCCGCTGATCTCACGCCGGTGCTGTGCGTGGGTGAAACGCTGGACGAGCGTGAAGCCAACGCCACGCTCGCCGTGCTCGACCGGCAGCTGCAGGGCGGACTCGATGCCGTGACGGGCGAGCAGGTGGCCGTCCTGGTGATTGCCTACGAGCCAGTGTGGGCGATCGGCACCGGGCGCGTGGCGACGGCGGCGCAGGCACAGGAGGCACACGCGCACATACGCGGCCGGCTGCGCACGTGGTTCGGCGCCGACGTCGCGGAGCAGTGCCGCATTCTCTACGGCGGCAGCGTGAAGCCGGACAACATCGCGGAGCTGATTGCCGAGGCCGATGTGGACGGGGCGCTGGTAGGCGGTGCCAGCCTCGATGTAAGAAGTTTCGGAGAGATCGTGACAAACAGCCGCCGGGCTGTCATATAATCGGTGTTTCCGAAAGCCTCCTGATGCTCTACTACTTGCTCACAACAATTTACGTGCTGTCGTGCCTCGTGCTGCTGCTGGTCATCCTGCTGCAGCAAGGCAAGGGCGGCGATATGGCGAGTGCCTTTGGCGGCGGCAGCAGCCAGGCGGCCTTCGGCGCCCGCGCCGGTGCCACCGTCCTGTCGAAGGCGACCACGGCTATGGCAATCGTCTTCATGCTCGGCGCGCTCGGCCTCGCGATCATGGGTCAGCGCGGTGGTTCTGGTTCGGTCCTCAGCAGCAGCGCGCCTCCTCCGGCGCCAGTCGCTCCTGCGGGCACTCCGGCAGCAGGTCAGCAGGCGGCTCCGGCTGCTGGTCAGACCGCGCCGGCCGCGGCTCCGGCTGCAGCACCGGCGACGGCTCCGGCCGCTCCGGCAACGCCAGCACCAGACGCGAAGTAAGTCCTCGCACCACTTGCGGAAGTGGCGGAATTGGCAGACGCACCAGCTTGAGGGGCTGGCGGTAGCAATATCGTGGGGGTTCGAGTCCCCCCTTCCGCACCAGATTTTTCAATTCTTCAGGACGAGAGACATGGACGATCACTTCGGACTGCTGTGGATTCATGTGGGCTTTGCGGGGATTGTCGCCGTCATCTTCGCCCTGTTCCTGTTCAACTGAACGTCGGCGCAACTCGTCGCGTACGCTCGAAAAGCCCGGAGACATCCGGGCTTTTTGCTTGTTGGGCGACCGCCGGCGGGCGCGTCAGCTGTGCCTGTGAGCGGCCAGCCATGGCCCGGCTGCCGCTGGGTCGTCGAAGACCGCGACAGTGACATGGCTGTGTTCGCCGCCGTACTCGGCGTACTTCCGCAACAAAGCCGCCTGGTTATTGGCATCGAGCAGCACGGCCACCGGGCCGCGCGCGCCGTGCCGCGCCACCTGCTGCTGGCCGCGCTTCACGAGCCAGAGCACGTCGGCCTCGGAAGGCACCCAGTTGCTGCCGCGTAGATCGTAGAGCGTGCCGTAGCTCCACACCTGCTCGGCAAGCTGACGATCGACCGCAATCGCGATTTCCTCGACACTCCACGGGTCTGACACGGTCACCGTGATCTGGCGCTGCTCGTCATCCCTGGCAATGGCAATGGGCACGATGGATTCCGTCCTCGGGCGCGGGTCGGTGCGCTCCTCCGCTCATTAGACGCCCAAGCGGCAAGCAGAGTCCAGCGAACGACGCTCAGGGCCTGGGGCGGCCTGGCCTGGTGCCGGCGGCCAGCTCGTAGAGACGCCGCACGCCGTTTGCCGCGTGCCAGAGCAGGATGCCGGTCGCCGCGAACATCATCAGCAGCGAAGCCACCGCCGAGTCGACCGACACGCGCCACCGGCTGAGATTGCCGACCAGCGGCCCCGCGAAGATGAGCGCACAGCCGAGCGCTGTGCTGAAGCCGAGCGTGAAGTACCCCGCAGACGCGCCGAACGGCGCGATCGACGCGCCCACCATCGCCTCGAGATAGCCAAGCAACGGCCCCGGCCCGCTCGCCCGCAACAGCACCCACCCCAGGAGCACGACCAGCAACACGTAGGCGTGCCGCAGCGCGCGTGGCACGCGCGGCAGCAGAGCACCGAGTCCGGCGGCCTCGATCGCCAGCCAGGTGGCGCAGTACACCGCCCACGGCAGCACGCTCCACGACGCCTCGGTCCACAGGCCGACCAGCACGAAGCCGCAGATGGTGCGGGCGAACAGGCGGCGGTTGCCGCGTTCGTGCCCCGCGATCGGCAACGAGACGTAGTCGCGCAGCCAGGTGATGAGCGTGATGTTCCAGCGCCGCCAGAATTCCCGGATCGAGTCGGCGGTGTAGGGGCGCCTGAAGTTCTCCTGGTAACGCAGGCCGAGTATCTTGCCGAGGCCGATGCCGACGTCGGAGAAGCCCGAGAGGTAGAAGTAGATCTCGAGCGCGACGCAGACCGCACCAAGCCAGGCGCTGTCGGTCGACAGCTTGGTAACCGGCAGCGCGAAGATACGCCCGGCCACCGACCCGAGCGGACCGGCCACGAGGTAAACCTTGGTCAGCCCCTGCGAGATGCGCCGAACCCCGTACGAGAAGCCGGCCATGCTGACGTCGGTGCGTGCCAGCTGGTGGTTGAAGTCGTGGAACCGTGACAGCGGCCCTGACGGAAAGATCGGAAGCTGGAATAGGAAGAGCAGCGCCGCCAGGTGACGCCGCGGATCGACGATGCCGCGTCGCACATCGACGAGGTACGACACGGCGTGGCAGAGGAAGACGCCAAGTCCGGCCGGCATCGCCATGGGCCACACGCCAGGACGCAGCACCGTCAGGAAGAGCACAACGTGAGCTGTCACCGCGCCGAAGACGATGGCGGCGGATTGCGACGCGTGGGCGCGCCGCTGATAGGCAGCGAGCGCCGCCGCGTGCGTGAGCAGGGCCATGACCGCCAGCACCAGCACACCACGCCAGCCAAGCAGCCAGGCGACACACGTCCACGCCGCAGCCCTGAACAGCCAGGCGATGAAGAAGGGGGAGTCGAGCCGATTCAACGCGCCCTGATCATAGCGCGTCGAGCACGTCCGCCCGGCCCGGCCGGGGCATGCCGCGGGAGAATAGTGCTGGCGCGCGGGCCATAGTCAGGGCACTATGCGGACGTGACCCCGCTGCTGCTGGCGCAATCGCTGCTCGAATATGGCGGCCTCGGATCGACGGCAACGTCGATCTCGGATTCGATGGCAACGATTGGCAACGAACTGGTCGACGGCCTGCGCGACGTCAATCGCAACACCTGGCTGGCCATCGGCGCCGCACTTCTGGTCCTCGCCTTCCTGACGCGCCGTAAGCGCTGAACCCTCCCGTGTCACGCGACATCGCCATCGTCGGAGCCGGAGCGGCCGGCCTGGCCACCGCCATCTTCATTCGCCGGCACGATCGCGCTGCCCGTGTGCGCCTGATCGATGGCGCCCGACGGCCGGGCGCCAAGATTCTGGTCAGCGGCGGCAGCCGCTGCAACGTCACCAACGCCGAGGTCACCGAACACGACTTCCATGGCGGCTCACGCGCGGCCATCAGGCAGGTGCTGCGCGCCTTGCCCGTGGCGCAGACGGTGCAGTTCTTTGCGGACCTCGGCGTGCCCCTGCACGAAGAGCCGGGCGGCAAGCTCTTTCCCAACTCGAACCGATCGCGCGATGTGCTCGAGGCGCTGCTGACCGCGTGCGCACAGCTCGGCGTCGAGCGACTCGACGACTGCCGCGTGCGGGCGCTGACGCGCGAACCCGATCGGTTCGCGCTGGACACCTCGCAGGGGGTCATCCATGCAAGCCAGGTGGTGCTGGCCACCGGCGGGCAATCGTTGCCGAAGAGCGGCAGCGACGGTAGCGGCTACGCACTGGCCCGCGCGCGTGGGCATCACGTCGTGCCGCCGGTGCCGGCGCTTGTGCCGCTATTGCTGGACGCGAATGGACGCCTGCCGCATGCCACCCTCTCGGGCGTGGCTCACGACGCCGAGATTGCGGTGTGGGTCGACGGGCGGGTCACGGCACGCGTGCAGGGCGCGCTGCTCTGGACCCACTTCGGCCTCAGCGGACCGGCAGCGCTCGACGTGTCGCGCCACTGGACGCGCGCCGTGCAGGAAGGACGCACGGTGGCACTCACCCTCAGCGTCTACCCTGGGCTGACCTTCGACACGGCCGACACCCATCTGGTAGCCCTCCTCGCGGCGCGCCCTCGCGCGACGCTGCAAACGGTGCTGTCGCACGACCTGCCCGCGGCGCTGGTGGCGGCGATGCTGCAGGCACTGCAGCTCGACGTCGCGATGCCGGCCGGTGCCCTGACCCGCGACGGGCGGAAGCGGCTCGCCCATGCGCTGGCCGAATGGACGCTGCCGGTCGTCGGATCGCGCGGGTATAACTACGCCGAGGTGACCGCCGGCGGCGTGGCGCTGCAGGAGGTCAATGTGAAGACGATGGAGTCGCGCGTCTGTCCCAGCCTGTTCCTCGTGGGTGAGGTGCTCGACGTGGACGGACGGCTGGGTGGGTTCAACTTCCAGTGGGCGTGGGCCAGTGCGGCGACCGCCGCACGCGGACTGACAACGAAAGGCGAACAATGAGCAACAGTGAACAGGGCGGCGTCGACCGGCGGGGCTTCCTTGCTGCCGGTCTTGGTGTGGCAGCGGCAGCGGGGATCGGCGTCGGGGTGCAGGCGGCACCGACGGCGTCCGAAACGGCGAACATCCAGGTGGTGAAAGACTTCTGCGCCGCGTGGCCGAGTCACAACCTCGACCGCATCCTGTCGTTCTTCGCCGATACCGGTTCGTACCGGATGACCGAGACGATGGAGCCGACCAAAGGGCGCGACGCGCTCGTCGCGCGCATCAAGATGATCATCAACAACGTCACCGGGTTCGAGATCCTCGATACCTGGGCGCGCGGCCCGATGGTCGTCAACGAACGGATCGATCGCTTCACCAGTTTCCAGCTGAAAAGCTGGCACGGCGTCGGGGTGTTCCTGGTCAAGGACGGGAAGATCGTGGAGTGGTACGACTACACGATCGAGTCCGAGCGCGCCTGAGGCCGGATTACTGCTCGAGCCGCCAGGGTGAGTGCGCCGTCCACGTCCGCAACGCCGTCGTCGCCCACGCGTTCGTCTTGTCGGTGTGGCACTGCACGCAGGCATTGGGCATCCCGAACGTGTCGCTCGTCTTCGGCGTGATGAAGCGGAAGGTATGCGAGCGGACGTTGACGTTGGCGATTTCCGGCGCGATCTTCGGCATGTGGCAGGCGACGCACTCACTGCCGGCGCTCCCTGCCGCGTGATGCGTGTGCTCGTCGACGGTGCTCGTATGCGGCCCGGCCGGCGAGTTCCCGCGATGGCAGGTGGCGCAGATGTCGGCTGCCGGCTTCATCAGGTCGGCGTTGTGCGCGGTGCCGTGCACGTCGTGGCAACTGGAGCAGGTGACGCCGCGCGTGTACATGACGCTCTGCACGAAGTCGTTACCCTGCATCCGGTTCTTGTGAGCTGAGCCGTCGGCGTAGTGCATGAAGTTGGTTTCGCCCAGCTTGTGCTCTTCGAGCGTCCAGAAGTCCTTCAGATCCAGCCCCACCTTGAAGCCAACCGGCCAGTCGTAGTACTGCCCGGCAATCGGGTTGGTCAGCGGCTGCCCCTGCGAGTGGCACTGGATGCAGACGTCGTTCGCGCGCACGAAGTCGAGCCGCGCGGGGTTGACGATGCTGGTCTTCGATGGGTTCTGCACGTGCAGGCTGCCTGGGCCGTGGCACTTCTCGCAGCCGACGTTCCACTCGGTAACGCTCTTCGTGGTGACGTCGTAGTTCACGGAGTGGCAGCCGTCACAGAGCGGCCCGGTTGGCCGCTTCATGTTGTCGGCCGGATAGTGCGACACCCACCAGTCGGTGTTCGGCTGCACCATGTAGGGGCGCCACACCCGGTTCTGCACGTCCCACTGCGCGGAGAGCGGGAAGTAGTCGTTCCCCACTTTCGTGAAATAGCGCTGCTTCCACTTGCTGCCGTAGGCAAACGCGATGTCGCTCAGCGTGAACGTCAGCAGCGGATCCGGTTTGCTCAGGTCAGGCAGGATGGCCTGAGGGTTCACCTTGGGGTCGGCGACGACGTTGGCCATCCGCGTCTTCGACCAACGGGAGTAGGTCTCCGCATGGCACCGCTGGCACCTCGTCGACCCGACGTAGGTGGCGCCGCGTTGCGCTGGTGTCTGTGTGCCTGCAGGTGCGGCCGTGGGCGCCTGACCGGTAATCGCGGGCTGGGCCAGCAGCGCCATGCCGCTCGTCAACAGGATGGTCGCGAACAGCACGGATTTCATGGACGATATTCTAGGGCCGATGGCGGTCCGGCTGAAGCCGGATACTACGAAGATATCGGCGCGCATAAGCAACTCGCAAGTGGCGGGCGTGCGCTGCGCCCTTACACTACTCGCCATGTTCATGCGGTCGCTTACCGCGGTGGTGTGTGTCGCGCTCATCGTCTGGCCGTCGCGCAGCGACGCGCAGGTTGACCAGCAGGTGCCCACGCCACTGAGCTTTGATGCGGCACGCGCCTTCGCCGACGCGCACAACCTCGGCGTGGATGCCGTCAGGCGTGGACTCGCGATCCGGGAAGCGGCTATCCGCGCGGCAGGACAGCGACCCAACCCGGCTGTCGGCGCGGAGATATCGCGCGACTCCCCGCATCAGACGCTCACGCTCGATGTGCCGATCGAGTTCGGCAGCCAACGGCGGCGGCGCATCGAGGTGGCGCAGGGCGAACTCGCGCTCGCCGACCTCGACGTGCAGGCCAGCCGGCGGGTGGTGCGACGTCAGCTGCGCGAACAGTTCTTCGGTCTGCTTGCCGCCGACGAACAACTCCGTCTGTCCGAATCGATCCTGGCGATCGCGACGCGGGTCCGCGACGCAGCGCAGCGGCGCTTCGAGGCCGGTGCCGTGCCGCGACTCGAGGTGATGCAGGCCGACCTGGGTGTCAGCCGCGCCGAGTCCGACTTCGACGCGGCGCGCAGTGCCAGGGCTGCGGCGCAGGCATTGCTGAACGGCGTCCTCAGCCTCCCGCCGCGCCAGCCGCTGACGCTGCAAGGCACGCTGCGCGACCACGCGTCGGCACCCACCTACGACGCCGCCCTCGCCAGCGCCTCGACCACCAACACCGACCTGGTTGGCCTCGATCGCCAGATCGACGTGGAAGCCAGCAGGCTCGCGTTGCTGCGTTCCGGCCGCTCGCCGGTGCCGGTCTTCTCCGTCTCCGGCCTGTTCAACTCGCCGGGCGACTTCACCGCGGCGCCTGCCGCGTCGGTGAACGTCGGGCTTCCACTCTTCAGCCGCAACCGGGGCGAGATTGCGGCGTCCATTGCCACGACCGCGCAGCTGCGTGCCCAGCGCGAGGTGGCCCGGCGCCGCGTGGAAACGGCCGTCTTCGCCGCGTCGACCCGCGTCGATGCCGCGCTCCGCAGGGTGGACACCTTCACGCGACGACTGCTTCCCGTGGCCACCGAACTCGAAACCTTGTCGGAGGACAGCTACCGGGCCGGACGCACGTCGGTGCTCGGCCTGCTCGATGCGCAGCGTAGCCTGCGCGACCTGTCGCGCGACGCGGTGCAGGCCGGGCTCGACCTGCAACTGGCGCTCGCGGAACTGGAGGACCTGCTTGGAACGCCGCTGCCGTAGCCCGCACCTGGTCGCCGCGCTGGCGCTGGCCGCCAGCGTCGCAGCGTGCACCCCGGCGCCAGTCGGCGACACCGCAGAGGTGACGCCGACGATCGCGGCCGACGTCGGCACGGTTGCTCGCGCCACCATCGGCGACGACCTGGTCATCCGCGGCACCATTACAGCCCGCCCGAACGACGACGTGCGAATCAGCGCGTTGATAGCCGGCCGTGTCGACGCGGTCACCGTGGCCGAGGGCGACAGCGTGCGGCAGGGACAGGTCGTGGCCCGCATCGACACCCGCGCCGTCCTGGACCAGCAGCGCCAGGCGCAGGCGGCAAAAGCGCAGGCCCTGTCACAGCTCGAGAATGCGCAGCTGAACAAGACGCGCAACGAACAGCTGTTCGCCAGGGGCATTGCCGCCGGCAAGGAAGTCGAGGATGCGACGACGGCACTGGCGCTGGCGCACGCCGCCGTCGAACAGGCGGATGCCGCACTGAACAGCGTCGGCCTGCAGCTGGAGCGAGCCACGGTGCGGAGTCCGATCGCCGGACAGGTGGTGGCCCGCATGGTCAGCGTCGGCGAGCAGGTGGACGGCACGGCAGGACAGCCGATCGTCCAGGTGGCCAACCTCGACATCGTCGAGCTGGCCGCGGCGGTGCCGGCTGCGCAGTTATCACATGTGGCCGTCGACCAACCGGTGCGCGTCACGACCGAGGCCTACGCCGATCGCACGATGACTGGACGGGTCGTGGCGATCGCCCCGGCGGTCGATCCCGCCACGAACACGGCACTCGTGCGCATCCGTCTCGAGAACCGCGATCACGCGCTCAAGGTCGGCATGTTCGCGGAGGCTCGCCTGCGCCTGGCCGAGCACACCGCGGCGCTGCTGGTGCCGACCGCGGCTCTCGTGCGCGACGACGCCGGCGCCGCTGTCTACGTCGTGAACGGCTCCACGGCAACACGTACGGCCGTCACGACAGGCCTCGAGCAAGATGGCCGGATCGAACTGCTGACCGGCGTCGCCGACGGACAACGGGTCCTCGTGAGCGGCGTCCACGGACTTGGACCGGCCGTCACACTCGCGGCACCGCAATGAAGATCGCCGCCTTTGCCGCCCACCACGCACGCGTGATCCTGGTCGGCGTCCTGTTCGCTACGCTGGCCGGCATCTACGCCATCACCGTGCTGCCGAGCGGGATCTACCCCGAGGCCGAGTTCCCGCGTATTGCGGTGATCGCGCGTGCGGGCGACCTCTCGCCGCAAATGATGACGGTGAGCGTAACGCGCCCGCTGGAGGAAGCCGCGCGCGGCGTGCCCGGCACCAGGCGCGTGCGCTCGAAGACCATTCGCGGCGCGACCGAGATCTCGGTGCTCTTCGACGCCGATGCCGACATGCAGCAGGCGCTGCCGTTGATGCAGGGCAGGGTGGACGAAGTTCGCCAGAACCTGCCGCCAGGCACGGACATCGTGATCGAGCGCATGACGCCGACGGTCTTCCCCATCCTCAGCTACAACCTCACGGGGCAGATGCCGGCTGTCGATCTGGCCGACATCGCACGCTTCGATCTCCGCCCGATGCTCTCGCGCATTCCCGGTGTCGGCCGAGTCGACGTTGCCGCCAGCGACGAGCGCGAGGTGTCGGTCATCGTCGATCCCGAACGGCTCAACGCGGCACGCCTGACGCTGGAGCAGGTGAGCACAGCCCTGAGAGCCGGGAACCAGGTGGCATCGGTCGGACGGCTGCCCACCGACCATCGTCAGTACCTGGTGCTGTCGCTCTCGGAGCTCGCCACACCGGACGATGTGAAGAAGGTTGTGGTGGCTGTGCATGGGCGCACGCCGATCTACGTCGGCGACATCGCCGAGGTGCGCGAGGGCACACTCGACCGCACCACGCTCATCAGCGGCAGCGGACACCCGGCCGCCGTAGTGAACGTCTCGCGCCAGATCGGCGGCAACATCATCCAGATCGCCGACGACGTCGAGCGGACCCTGCGCGAGCAGGCGCGCGCACTGCCGCCGGCGCTGCGGATCGAACGGGTCTACGATCTAGCGACATTCGTCCGCGAGTCGGTGCGCAGCGTTCGCGACGCCATCATCATCGGCAGCATCCTCGCGGTGCTGGTGCTGCTGGTGTTCCTCCGTGACTGGCGGGCTACGGCCGTGGCGGCACTGGCGCTGCCACTGACCATCCTCGGTACGTTCGGCATCCTCGCCCTCACCGGCGGCACGATCAACCTGATGTCTATGGGTGGCCTGGCCATTGCCATCGGCCTCGTGATCGACGACGCGATCGTGGTGGTGGAAAACATCCATCGTCACCTCGCGGCCGGCGCCACGCCGCTCATCGCGGCGCAGCGTGGCACGGACGAACTTGTCGGCGCGGTGGTCGGCTCGACGCTGACGACCGTCGTGGTCTTCATTCCCCTGTCGCTGCTGTCGGGCATCGTCGGCCAGTTCTTCTCGGCACTCTCACTGACCCTGTCGGCGGCGGTGCTGCTGTCGCTCGTCTATGCGCTGCTCTTCATCCCGCTGCCAGCGGCCAGGTTCCTGCGGTCGCCGCGCGCGGTGACCGGTGGTGTGCCAGAGGGGTGGATGGCGCAGACCTACGAACGGTGGCTGGCCGGGGCGCTGGGGCGGCCGTGGCTCGTGATCGCCGGCACCGTCGCGGTGGCTGCGCTGGGCACGGTGTTGTTCGCCAGGCTCGACACCGGGTTCCTGCCGGAGATGGATGAAGGTGGTTACGTCATCGACTACGCGACACCGGCCGGCACGTCGCTGCAGGACACCGACGCGATGCTGCGGCGCGTGGAAGCGATCCTGCAGCAGGACCACGATGTGCTGGGATTCACGCGGCGTACCGGGCTGGAACTGGGGTTGTTCGCCACCGAGCAGAACACCGGCGACTTCGTCGTGCGGCTGAAGCCTGAAGCCGAGCGCACTCGACGGTCGGACGAGGTCATCAGCGACCAGCGGGCGCGGTTCGCGCGCGAGGTGCCGGGCGTCGAGATCGAGTTCGTGCAGTTGCTGCAGGACATGCTGGGCGACCTCGAGGGCAATCCCGAGCCGATCGAAGTGAAGGTGTTCGGCGACGATCTGCCGACGCTGCTGCGGATCGCGCAGCACATGACCGAGCGGTTGCGCTCGATCGACGGGCTGGTGGACGTGGTCGGTCCGCGCCTGGGCAATCCCGAACTGCAGGTGCACATCGACGCCACACGTGCAGCGCGCGCAGGGTTCACACCGGAGCGGGTCACGTCGCAGCTGTCGGCCGGCATGCTGGGTGTGGTGGCCTCCGAGGTCCGCCGGGGCGATCGACTGATCGACCTGCGCGTGCGCTATCCGGACAAGTACCGGTTCGACCCGGCCTGGGTTCGCACCTTCCCGCTTACGACCGATGCCGGCCTGGTCGTGCCGCTCGAGGCGCTCGCCGAGGTGCAGCCAGTGGAAGGGACCGCGCAGTTGTATCGCGAGGACCTGAAGCAGATGCTGCCGATCTCGGGACGGCTGGAAGGGCGTGGGCTGGGAGCGGTGGTGAACGACGTGAGGACAGCGCTCGAGGCAGAGCGGCTTCCGGTGGGCTACAGCTACCAGATCGGCGGGCAGTACGAAAGCCAGCAGGCGTCGTTCCGCTCGCTGCTCGCGGTGGCGGCCCTGGCGCTGCTGCTGGTGTTCGGCCTGCTGGTGGCGCAGTTCCGTCGCTTCACCGCGGCCTTCATCATCGTGTCGGCGGCGCCGGTGTCGCTGGCCGGGGCATTCGGGCTGCTGCTGCTCACGGGCACGCCGCTCAACCTGTCGTCGTTCATGGGACTGATCCTGCTGATCGGCCTGATCGTGAAGAACGGCATCATCCTGGTGGACCATGCGCTGCTGCTGTCCCGGCACGGCGTCGCCTGGCGCGAAGCGTTACTGCGCGCCGGGGGAACGCGCCTGCGCCCCATCCTGATGACGACCCTGTGCACCCTGTTCGGTCTGCTGCCACTCGCACTCGGGCTCGGACCCGGAGCGGAGATGCAGCGCCCGCTGGCGCTGGCGGTAATCGGCGGGTTGACGGTGTCGACGCTGGTGACGCTGGTGTTCGTGCCGGTGATGCTGTCGCTGACGCGAGGGGCGGAGCGGGTGGAAGGCGGGGCCTGAAACGACAAACGGCGGACCCTGAGGTCCGCCGTGTATCTGGCGAAGTGCCTGCCGAACCCGAGGCTATTCGTCCTCGGCTTCGACTTCGACTTCCTTCTTCTTGGTCTTGCGCGGCGCGCGCTTGCGCGCCGCCTTCGCCGGTGCAGGTTCGCTCGTCGTCTGGAGGGTGACCAGGCGCGTGGAGAAGGTCTTCTTCCCCGCCTCGTCGAACTCGATGACGACGTGATGTTCGTTGTACTCGACGATGGTGCCGGCGCCGTAGGTCGGCTGCACGACACGATCGGTCTTGGCCCAGGATTTTGGTGCCATTACCAGCGAGGCTCACGGCGTCCGCCGCCACTGTCGCCACCACGATTGCCACCGTAGCCGCCGCCACCACCGAAGCCGCCTTCGGGCTTGGGACGCGCTTCGTTGACCGTCAGGGCACGTCCGCCCATCTCGACGCCGTTGAGATCGGTGGCTGCCTTCGCTGCCTGCTCGTCAGTGGCCATCTCGACGAACGCAAAGCCGCGGGCGCGGCCCGTGGCGGCATCGATCATGACACGCACCGATTCGACATCCCCAGCCTGGCTGAAGAGCTCCTTGAGCTCCGGTTCACCCGCGCTGTAGGGGAGATTCCCAACGTAAAGCCTGCGACCCATACTGGCTCCTCACACAAAAGTGGCGTACTCGTCGGCTCGGCATGAACGTGCAGGAGAGAACGAGACAGGAACGCAGGCTCGATCGGCTCTCGGCGCGGGCGAAGCAGGCGGGAATAGCCACCAGACCGGCGTAGTATACAACCCTTCCAGAGCAGATCAAGGAATTCGGCCCAAAAACGGGGCAAGGCCCAGCCGGGTCAGCCCAGGTCGGCCCCCTCCCCAACACGTCCGTTCACCATCCGGACCACGCGCGTGGCGGCGCGCTCGGCGAAATCTTCGTCGTGCGTGGCGGCGATAATCGTCCGCCCGCGCGTTACCAGCTCGCGAACGATGAGCGCCAGTTCGTCGCGGCGCTCTGGGTCGAGCGACGCGGTTGGCTCGTCCATCAGCAGGACCGGCGGGTCAGTGGCCAGCGCTCGGGCGATGGCGACACGCTGTGCCTCGCCGCCTGACAGTTCGCGCGGCAGGGCACTGGCGCGGTGCTCGACGCCCAACTGGCTCAACAGCTCGCGCGCGCGGGCCTCCGCCTGGGCGGCGGAGCGTCCGTGCACATGCACCTGCGCCAAACAGACGTTCTGCATCGCGGTCAGGTGCTCGAACAGACAGTGGAACTGGAAGACCATGCCGACCTTGGTCCGCAGCAGGCGCAGGGTTGCCGGAACTGGGGCTCCGTTGGCCAACACGACGCCGTCCACGTCGACCTGCCCGCCTTCGAACGGCTCGAGCCCGGCCATCGTGCGCAAAATCGTCGTCTTGCCCGACCCTGAAGCGCCCATCAGTGCCACCACCTGCCCGCGCGACACCTCGAGCGACACGCCGTCGAGCACGGTTCTCGTGCCGCGGCGCAGGTGCAGGTCGCGCAGCCGCACGACGGGCGGCGACGGCGAGATCATGCGGTCGGCTGCTTCCATCGGTCCTCGAGCCTCCGCGCCAGCGACGAGAGCGGCAACGACATCGCCAGGTACAGCGCCGCGCACAGCGCACCCGGCACGACCCAGCTTCCCAGGTTCGTAGCAAAAATCTGCGTCTGCTTTGTCAGCTCGACGACGGTCAGCACCGAGACCAGTGACGAATCCTTCAGCAGCGCGACGAAGTCGTTGGTCATCGGGGCCAGCGCCAGTCGGAACGCCTGCGGGCCGCGAACGAGCCGGAGAATCTGCCACTCGGTGAAGCCGAGCGTGCGCGCCGCCTCGAGTTGGCCGCGTCCAATCGCCTCGAGCGCCGAACGATAGATCTCACTCTCGTACGCGGCGTAGTTCAGGGCCAGGCCCAGGAAGGCGGCGACGAACGCCGGCAGGCGGATGGCGGCGGCGATGCCGTAGTAGAGGACGAAAAGCTGCAGCAGGATCGGCGTGCCGCGCGTCAGCTCGACGTAGCCGGTGAGCAGCGCCCGCACCAGCGGCGGGCCATAGACGCGACCACTCGCGATGAGCATGCCGAGCGCGACTGCCAGCGCCATCGAGAGGCACGACAGCACGATGGTGACGAGCGCGGCGCGGAAGAGCGACGGCAGGTAGCGTTTCGCCGCCTCCCAGCGCGACACGCCGGCCACGGCGCGGCTGGTGTCGAGGCCGACGATTGCCTCGACAGTTTCGCCGGCCAGCACCTTGCGGTGCAGGGACGGCTGGTCCTCGTTCCAGACCTGCCACCTGCGCATGATCCGTTCGATGCTGCCGTCCTGCATCGCCGCCTGGAGAATGGCGTTGCACCGATTCCGCAGCGCTGTGTTGCCCGCTGACAACACGCCGACGTAGTGACCGATCGCCACACTGGCCGGCTGCACGGTGAACCCGGCCACCGTCTTCGCGCGGCGGAAGGCCAGGACGTTGTCGAGCAGCACGGCGTCAACACGGCCGTTCACCAGGTCTTCGTACGGATGCACGTCGTCGTCGTACGACACCGGAATGACGCCGTGGTCGGTCTGGGCTTGAATCAGGATTTCGTAGGCAATGGTGCCGCCGAGCGTGGCGACGCGCCGGCCCGCCAGCGCCGCCAGGCTGGTGAAGCGCGCCGCGTCGCCGTCGCGGACGGCCAGCACCTCGCGGAACTCGTAGTACGGCACCGTGACCGACATCGTGGCGCGGCGCGCCGGCGTGTCCTCGATGCCGCTGAGGCCAATCTCGGCATCGCCGCGGGCCACCGACTGGTCGATGGAGGCGAAGGTGACAAAGACGAACTGCGCGCTGCGACCGAGCCGCGTCGCGAGCAGGTCGGCGATCTCCACGTCGAAGCCAACCAGTTCATCTGGACGGTCGGGATTTGCCTCGACGTAGGGCGCGCCACCTTCCGGATCGCCCGCCCAGCGAAAGGGCTGCGCCGACGGCTGCGCGGCTGCAGGCACCGTCATGCTCGCCAGGACGAGGACAGTGAGCAGCGTGCTCGGCAGACGGACGGCGGGGCGCAGCATCGGACTGCGCCGCAGTATAGGCGCAGCCGATGGTGCACGCACAGACGCACGCACCGCTCAGGCCGAGATCGGCGCGAACCGCGGCGTGCGCACGCCGTTCACGTCGACCTGCTCGAAGAACATGGCGTAGGGACGCACCCACAGGCCGGAGTCGTTGTAGAGCGGACGGTAGAGCACCAGCGGTTCGAGCGTCTCGCTGTGGCGGACCACGCCGAGCAGCTCGTAGTCGTTCCCTTTGTAGTGACGGTATCGCCCGAGCGGCGCGTGCGGCAGCGGCGGCAGGTCCGACACGGCTCAGTGGTGGGCCATCGTCAGTTCGACGATGGTTGGAGGGACCGTGCTGAAGTCGCTGAGCCGCATCCATGTGGGTGAAATGCGAACGTAGGTGATGCCCGGCCACGACAGGCGGCTGGGGCCGTCGGGGAAGGCGTCGAAGTAGTCGGCCTGCAGGCGCTCCAGTTCGGCGCCCTCGGGAAAGTCGGCCACCCCTTCGTACTGCAACGAACGCATCTCGCCGTCGGTCCAACCGCCGATGACCAGCGCCACGCGCGGGTTCTCGCGCAGGTTGGCGGCCTTCCGGGTCGAGGTCAGCGTGTCGAACACCACCTCGAGCTGCGGGGTGACGGCGAAACCGACCAGGGCGGCCTGCGGCCTGGCGTCTGGCGTGGCGGTGGCCTCGACGGCCCAGCGGTGCGACTTCATGAACCGCAGGAGGTCTGCGTGGAGTTCGGGTGTCAGCATGGTGGCGATCGTAGCAGGTAGGGAATAATCGGAGGCCATGTCCATCGCTCTTGGCTCCGAACGTCTGCTGGCCTCTTCCGCCCTTCTGGGCAAGCGGGTCGGCGTGGTCTGCAACCCGGCGTCGGTCGACCACGGCTTCGGCCACATTGCCGACCGGATCGCTGCCCTGCCGGGCGTGACGCTGGCCACCATCTTCGGACCGCAGCACGGGTTCCGCTCGGACGTGCAGGAGAACATGATCGAGAGCGGCCACGCCGAGGACACGCGGCGCCGTGTGCCGGTCTACTCGCTCTACAGCGACACGCGCATCCCGACGCCGGAGATGATGGCTGGCATCGACGTGCTGGTCATCGACCTCCAGGACGTCGGCACCCGCATCTACACCTACATCTACACGATGGCCTACTGCCTGACCGCCGCGAAGCGCGACGGCGTGAAGGTGATCGTGTGCGACCGCCCCAACCCGATTGGCGGCACACAGGTGGAAGGGCCGATGCTCGAGAAGGGCTTCGAGTCGTTCGTCGGCCTCTATCCGATTCCGATGCGTCACGGCATGACCATCGGCGAGCTCGCCCGTCTCTTCAACGATCACTTCGGTATCGGCGCCAACCTCGAGGTGCTCACGATGACGGGGTGGACGCGAGGCATGTACCACGACGATGCGCGGGCGCCGTGGGTGATGCCGTCGCCGAACATGCCCACGCTCGACACCGCCATCGTCTATCCGGGCACCGTGCTGTTCGAGGGGACGAATGTCTCGGAGGGGCGCGGCACGACGCGACCGTTCGAGTTGGCCGGTGCGCCGTGGGTGACCGACGAGCGATTCGCCGACGCGCTGAATGCGCGCGACCTGCCGGGCGTGCACTTCCGGCCGGCGCTGTTCGAACCGACCTTCCACAAGCACGCCGCCACCAGTTGCGGCGGGGTGCAGATTCACGTGACGAACCGCGCGGTGTTTCCCGCCGTGCAGGCGGGCGTGCTGCTCACCGAGGCGTTCAGGCACGCCGGACCGTCCGCCTTCGCATGGCGTCAGCCGCCCTACGAGTACGAATACACGCTGCTGCCGTTCGACATCCTCTGCGGCACTGCGGCCACGCGCGAGCAGCTCGAAGCCGGTGTGGCCACCGAGCAGATTGCCCGGTCGTGGGAACCGAGCGTGTCAGCGTTCATGGCACTGCGGAAGCCGTTTTTGATCTACTGACGGGCGAACCTGAAGGTTCGCGGCTACGACCGTCGTTACGTGAGCCGTGCCTTCTTCGCTGCGTCGCGCGCCACGATGATCTGCTGGGCATGCGCGTGCGCATGCGACGCGTAGATCTCGAGCCACTTGTGCACGTTGTAGCGGCCGTGCTCGGTGTGCGTCCCTTCGCGGAGCCATTCGGCCTCGGAGAGGCGATCGAGGATTTCGGCGGTCGACCGGCGCGCAGCATTGAATGCGTCGAGCGACGCCGCGATCGGCCGATCGGCGTAGTAGAGCTTCTGCGCGAACGCTTCCTGGTCGTAGCCCGAGATCGGCGGATTGACCGAGGCAATGAGCAGCCGCAGCCGAATCGCCGAGGTCATCTCGCTGTCGGCAAGGTGATGGACGATTTCCCGAATCGTCCACTTCCCTTCTCCGGGCGCCGTGTCCAGTTCATGTTCCTTGGCGCCGGCCAGCGCGTCGGCCACGACCCGGTAGCCCTCCTTGTACGTGTCGATGAGCTGCTGTCGCGTCTCGCGGTCCATGCGCGGTGTCTCCCAGGGCGAACCTGAAGGTTCGCGGCTACGGCAACTGCGGTCGGTCAGCCGCGGGTGCGGGCGATACCCGGCGCATCTGCTTCCTGCGCGGTCGGCTGCAGGTGGTGCTCCATGAGGTGGCTGCGCAAGGACTCGAACGCTTCCACCGGCGTGTCGGCGTACTGAAGCAATTCGAGATCCTGCTCGTGGATGGCGCCCCACTCGGACATCGGACCGAAGTTCAGGATCTCGTCCCAGTACTGCCGGCCGTAGAGGATGACGCCGATCTTCTTCGAGAGCTTGTCGGTCTGGACCAGCGTCAGCACTTCGAAGAGCTCATCCAGAGTGCCGAAGCCGCCCGGAAAGATGACCAACGCTTTCGCGAGGTAGGCAAACCAGAACTTCCGCATGAAGAAGTAGTGGAATTCGAAGTGGAGTCCGTCGGTGATGTAGGGGTTGGCGCCCTGCTCGAACGGCAGCCGGATGTTGAGGCCGATGGTCTTGCCGCCGGCTTCACGGGCGCCACGGTTGGCTGCCTCCATGATGCCGGGACCGCCGCCTGAAGTGACCACGAAGCGGTGGTTGTCGGACTGCAACGTGCGGCTCCAGGTCGTCAGCATGCGCGACAGTTCGCGTGCCTCCTCGTAGTAGCGCGCCCACTCGAGCGCCTTGCGGCTCTTCTTCAGCTCGGCTTCGTAGTGCTGGTCGGCTCCGGGGACGCCCCTGGCCCGCAGCGTCTTGAGCGCGCGCTCGGCCCGCTCGCGGCTATCGACCCGCGCCGAGCCGAAGAAGACCACGGTGTCCTGAATCCGCGCCTCACGGAAACGGCGAAGCGGTTCGAGGTATTCGGCGAGAATACGGATAGGGCGCCCATCCGGGCTCTCGAGGAATTCTGGATAGAGGTAGGCGAGCGGCTGCTGGGACATGACCGTTTGTCACTCTAGCAGAATGCTAGAATCCCGATTTTCCACGGCAAGCACACGATTCGCCCCGCACAGGGGCCGCCCGCACAGACCGATGGCCGTCAAGGAACAACCGCTGAAACTCGATGTCTCGCTCGACATCACCGCGCCCGTGGAACTCGTCTTCCAGGCGTTTTTCGATGCGCCGGCGCTCGGCGCCTGGCACAACACGTCGCGTTCGATTGCGATCCCGCGCCTCCTCGGACCGTACGTACTCGAGTGGCCGCCGTCGGCTGAGCGCGACGAGGTGCTCGGTCGGATGGGCGGCGTGTTCCGTGCAACGGTGATGCATATCGAGCCGAACGACCACGTCTTCCTGGCCGATGCATTCTGGCTGCCGCCTGACGCCGGTCCGCTCGGTCCGCTCTCGGTCCAGATGACGTTCACGTCGAGTGCGACGCCCGACGGCCGAGCCTCCACGCTGGTCCGTGTGGTCATGACCGGGTTCGACGACGGCGTGCGCTGGAAGCGCTACCTCGGCCTCGCTACCACTCAGTGGCAGCAGGCACTCGGCGTGCTGAAGATGTTGCTGGAGAGGTAAAGATGCTGTTCACCACCCTGATGATGACGGTGGCGCTGGCCGGGACGACCGGGCAGCAACCCGCGACGCCGGAGCACGCGATGCCGGCGGCGAACTCGCGGCCAGCCACGCTGATACCCGGCATCCAGGGAGTGACCTTTCCCATTTCCACTCGGCGGGAAGAGGCGCAGCAGTTCTTCAATCAGGGATTGGCCCTGATTTACGCCTTCAATCACGACGAGGCCATCCGCTCGTTCCGGCGTGCCGCCGAGATCGACCCGGCATCGCCCATGCCGTGGTGGGGCGTCGCTCTGGCGCTTGGTCCCAACATCAACCTCGACGTCGACCCGGCGCGCGAGAAGGAAGCGTACGAGGCCGTGCAGCGCGCGGTGCAGCTGGCGGTCCGCGCCCCTGCCAAGGAACGGGCCTACGTCAGCGCGCTCGCCCGGCGCTACTCGGCCGATCCGGCCGCCAATCTCAAGGCGCTGGCGGTGGATTACAAGGACGCGATGCGCCAGCTGACGCGCACCTACCCGAACGACACCCACGCCGCCACGCTGTATGCCGAAAGCCTGATGGACCTTCGGCCGTGGACGCTCTACAGCGCTGACGGCGCCCCGGTCGACGGCACGAACGAGATCGTCGAGGTCCTCGAGCGCGTGCTCGAGCGCGAGCCCGACCACGTCGGCGCCAACCACTACTACATCCACGCGACCGAAGCGTCGCTGACACCCGAACGCGGATTGAAGAGCGCGAAGAAGCTCGAGACGCTGGTGCCGGCGGCCGGCCACCTCGTGCACATGCCGTCGCACACCTACATGCGCACCGGCAACTACGTCGCTGCTGCCGCCGCGAACGCGAAGGCCGTCGAGGTGGACCGCAAGTACATCGCCGACAACAGTGCGACCGGGTTCTACCCGGCGATGTACTTCAACCACAACCTCGACTTCCTGGCCTCGGCCGCGATGATGGCCGGCCAGTACAAAATCGCGCTCGCCGCGGCACAGGAGCTGACGGCCAACGTCACGCCGATGCTGGCCGACATGCCGATGCTCGAGCCCTTCGCGGCCAAGACGATGTTCGTGCAGCTGCGCTTCGCGAAGTGGAAGGAGCTGCTTGCCCTGCCGAAGCCTGCGGAGCACGCCACGATTCTGACGGCGCTCTATCATTTCGGGCGCGGCACGGCGCAGGCCGCGCTTGGCGCGGTCGCCGAGGCCGAGCAGGAGCGAGCCGCCTACCTCGCCGCGGCGGCGATGGTACCGGCGGACACGTTGTACAACCTGAACCCGGCGTCAACGATTCTCGCGGTGACGGACGCCGTGCTCAGCGCCCGCATCGCCGCGGCGAAGGGACAGACCGAGGCGATGCTGGCCGCGTGGAAACGGGCAATTGAAGCCGAGGACACTCTCGCTTACAACGAGCCGCCCGACTGGTTCTACCCGACGCGCGAGTCGCTCGGCGGAGCGCTGCTGAAGCTGAAACGCTACGAAGCATCCGACCTGATTTTCCGTGAGGACCTCGAGCGGAATCCGGGGAACGGCCGGTCGCTGTGGGGACGCTGGCAGGTACTGCGCGCGCAGGACGGTGACGTGCCGAACACGCTGGTGGTGCGTCGCCGCTGGCAGGACTCGTGGAACGACGCGGACATCGTGCTGCGCGTCGACGACTTCTAGCGCGCGAACTGCACGTAGCTGCCAACCTTCAGGTCGGCCCGGTCTGGCGAACGTGAAGGTTTGCGGCTACGCCACAATCCTATTCATCCGCCGCGTTACGGCGCGCTCTCGCCCGTCGTCGCTGCCGGAGCACGAGGCAGCCGAGGCTGCCGCCGATGACCGCCGCACCAGCCAGAATCCCCACCGCCGCGTAGGTGATGGGTCCGGGTGGCGGCGGCACGCTGCGCCGTGCGTCGGGCGTGGCTGCCCTCCGCCGGAGCAGCTCCAGCCGCAGGCTCTGCTCGCCCTGGGCCATCGCCCAGCGATGATTCGCCTCGAGCAGCGGCCGCAGCAGCGGCGCCAGCCTGCGCAGCAAGGGCTTCTCCGCGTGAATCCGCCAGTCGAATGTCGCGTTGACGTGCGCTCCGTCCTGCTCGAGCGTCCAGAGGCCGTGTCCGCGGAAGTCGCCCGTCACGTCGAAACCGAAGCGCTCCGGGTAGCGGCTTTCGGTGACGACGAACTCCCACCACAGCGTGTACGGCAGCCACCCCCTGGTGTGCAGGCGCACGCGCTGGCCGAGGCCACGCAGGTCTGGGCTGTCGAGTTCCTCCGCGCCCAGGTAGACCGCCGGCCACCAGCGCACCAGATCGAGCGGGTCGCGCAGCACGTCGGCCACTTCGCCGGTGGTCCCGTCGACACGCCAGGTCGTGAGGAAGTGATAGTCGTTCGGGGACACCATAAGGAATTTCAGATTGCAGATCGGAGATTGCAGATTGGAAATTCGTCTCAGCCTGCGTAGGGCCGAATGCCGCGGCCCGCGAGGGCGCCGAGCAGCCGGCGGCGCAGCTCGTTGGCCACACGCGCCTGGTTCAGCGGCAACGCCTTGAATTTCACCAACACCGTCGCGTGGCCATCCGCGATCGACACCACGCCCGGGATCTCGATCGCCTCGACCAGCACCGGCGTCCACTTCGGGTCTTCCTGCATGGAGGCGCCGACCTCCCGTATGGTGTTGAACACGCGGTCGAGGTTTTCGCTGTAGAGCACCTTCACCTCGACCACGGCGTACGCGAACTGCTTGCTCAAGTTGGCGAGCGTATTCACCGTGCCGTTCGGGAACACCTGCACGGCCCCCTCGGCGTCACGCAGCACCATTGTGCGCAGGTTGATCTGCTCCACCACGCCGCTGACACCGTTGATGCGCGCGATGTCGCCGATGCGCACCTGGTCTTCGAGAATGAGGAAGAAGCCGGAGATGACGTCGCGCACGAGGTTCTGGGCACCGAAGCCGATGGCGAGCCCGGCAATGCCGGCGCCGGTGAGAATCGGCAGGACGTCGATCGACAGCTCGCGCAGCAGCATCAGCACCGAGACGAACCACACGGTGACGGTGACGAGGCTCGTCAGGATGCCGCCAAGGGTGCTGGCGCGGCGCTGCCATTCCAGGTCGGCCTGCGTGTGTCGGTGCGACAGTCGCTGCTGCAGGTGCGCGATGGCCAGGTTTGCTGCGCGAATGACGATGGCGGCGCCGGCCACGATGACGACGAGGTTCACGCCGTGCGTGAGCAGCCACCGGACGAGCGACTTCGGATCCCAGGTCTGTTCAGTAATGCCGAATCGCGCGAGTCCGAACGACACGCTGCCGAAGGCCGCCACCCCGAACGCCAGCAGGCGCAAGGCCCGCATCAACCCGACGGCGCGAGCCTGCAGCGCCGCGCGGCTCTCCGGAGACACCACGTCCATGGTGTCGAGGGCGCGGTGCACAACCGCATGGGCGACGGCCACGACCAGCGCTGCCGCCGCGAAGGCCGCAACGATGGCGAGCAGCGTGAGGACGTACTCCGGCATCACAGCGTCTGGATCTTGAGGTAGTTCGCGTCCGTCCGCGACAGATCGGGATTGATGCTGACGAGCACCACGCTGTCGCCAGGCGCCACCAGCGTGCGTCGCACCAATTGCTGGCCGATGAGGAGCCCGGCGGCGCTTACGTTCTCGGCGATCTCGGTGCAGATCGGCGTGACGCCGAAGAACGGCGCCAGGCGCCGCGCCGTATCCGGCCGGTCGGTCGTAGCAAAGATCGGCACGCGCGGCCGGAGCGCGGACAGCCGGCGTGCGGTGCCGCCGCCGCGGGTGACGGCGACGATCGCCCGTGCATTCGCGCGTTCCGCCAGCGCGACCGCGGCCTCGCAGATCGCCTGCGCATGATCACCGTCCTCAGCGCGGCGTGAGAGTGGATGGTGCGGCGTCAGCGCGGACTCAGCCTCGCGAATGATGGCATCCAGAGTCTGCACCACACGGGCCGGGTGGGTGCCGGAGGCCGTCTCCCCCGAGAGCATGATGGCATCGACGCCATCCTCCACCGCATTGGCCGCGTCGCTGACCTCCGCCCGCGTCGGGCGCCCTTCGATGGTCATCGACTCGAGCACCTGCGTCGCGAGAATCACCGGAATCTTGCGCGCCCGGGCACGGCGGGTAATCGTCTTCTGCGCCAGCGGCACGCGCTGCAGCGGCATCTCGAGCCCGAGATCGCCGCGGGCAATCATCACCATGTCGGAGCAATCGAGAATTTCATCGAGGTTCTCGAGCGCCTGCGGCCGCTCGATCTTGGCGATGAGCGGCACGTCGCCGTCGTTCTCGCGCACGATCTGGCGGGCCCGCCGCATGTCGTCGGCGCTCTGGACGAAGCTGAGCGCCACGAGATCGACGCCGAGTGACAGCCCGAACTGCAGATCGTCGACATCCTTCAGCGTGATGGCAGAGGTGGGCAGCGCCACGCCAGGGGCGTTTATCCCCTTGTGCTCGCCGAGCATGCCGCCCTCGATCACGGTCGTCCGGATCGTCGAGCCGTCCGAGTCGATCACCTGCAGTTCGATGGTGCCGTCGGACAGCAGCAGGTGATCGCCAGGCTGCACGCCGCGCGCCAGCCCCTCGAACGCGGTCGAGATGCTCCCCGCACGTCCGAGTTCGTCACCCGTGACAATTCGCAGCACGTCGCCCGCTTCGAGCCGGATGGGTCGCCCACCTTCCAGCAACCCGGTGCGGATCTTCGGCCCTCCCAGGTCCTGCAGGATGGCCACCTCACGACGGGCGCGCTCCGCCGCCGCCCGCACGCGGGCGAACGTCGCGGCGTGCGACGCATGCGTGCCGTGCGAGAAATTGAGCCGGACGATGTCGGTTCCAGCGGCGATGAGGGCGTCGAGCAGAGCGTCGGTGTCGGAGGCGGGGCCGACGGTCGCAATGATCTTCGTCTGGCGCATGTAGACTTTCTTCATTATGGGCCAGATCGTTCCAGACCTCATCGAACGCTACCTGAGCGGACTCAACCACGCACCCGATGCCGTGCTGGATGCGATCGCCCAGTACGGCGACGCCTCGCACCTTCCGCTGGTCGACGCGGAAGTGGGTGCACTGCTCCGCGTGCTGGCGCTGTCGGTCGGCGCCACACGCATCCTCGAGATCGGGACCTGCATCGGCTACTCGGGCATCTGGCTCGCGGGTGCGCTGCCAAAGGGCGGCATGCTCATCACGATGGAGAAAGACGCCGTGCGCGCGGCCATCGCCAAGGCGAACTTCGAGCGCGCCGGGCTGAGCGACCGCGTCAGCGTCATGGTGGGCGACGCGGCACTGAAGATCGTCAAGGTATCCGGACCATTCGACCTGATCTTCCAGGACGGACACAAGCCGCTCTACAACACGCTGCTCGATCCGCTGGTGGCACTCCTGCGCCCAGGCGGACTGCTGGTGACCGACAACGTACTGTGGGACGGCGAGGTGGTGCCCGGCTTCACGAGCTCGCCGGCGAAGAACCCGGACGACACGCGGGCCATCATCGAGTACAACGAACGACTCGCCTCGCATCCGCAACTTCTGACCTCGATCGTGCCGCTCAGGGACGGGGTCGCGATTTCGGTGAAGAAGACGGGATAGTCGTTGGTCGCTGGTCGTTGATCATGAGGTGGTTGCTATGACGATTGAGCGCTGGTTGAAGGCCGCCGTCGAGGACGCCGAACGGCGTGGCCTGCCCGAGTTGAAGCCGCTGCTCGAGGGGCTGGCACAGGCGACGACGGTGCTGCGCACGGTGCAGCCAGGTGGAGAGGCGCATGGCCCTGCTCAGCATTGACATGGCTGCGCGCCGGCTGCGCGCTCGCGAGGTCAGCGCCGCTGAGCTTGTGACCGACTGCCTCAGCCGCATCGCGGCCGACAATGCGCGCCTGAACGCGTTCATCCTCGTCATGGCCGACGAGGCCCGCGCCGCGGCGAAGCGGTGCGACTTCGAACTGGCCAACGGCATCGACCGTGGCCCGCTGCACGGCGTGCCGATCTCGGTGAAGGATCTGTTCGACGTCAAGGGAACGGTCACGACCGCCGGCTCGCGCGTGCGCGACGAACTCGTGGCTGGTGAAGACGCCGAGGTCGTGGCCCAGCTGCGACGCGCCGGCGCGGTGATCATCGGCAAGACCAACCTGCACGAGTTCGCCCTCGGCACGACCAACGAGGACTCGGCCTTCGGTGCCGCCCACCATCCGCTCGATGACACCCGCTCCCCAGGCGGCTCCAGCGGAGGTTCGGCAATCAGCGTCGCCACCGGTATGGCACTCGGCGCCCTCGGCAGCGACACCGGCGGTTCCATTCGTATCCCCGCCGCTGCCTGCGGCATCGTCGGCCTGAAGCCCGGCTACGACGAGTTGCCGACGAGCGGCGCGGTGCCGCTGTCGCGCACCGTCGATCATGTTGGTCCGCTCGCAGCAACGGTCACCGACGCCTGGCACCTCCTGCATGCGCTGCGTGGGAAGACCGCGCGGACGCCACTCCCTGCCGCCGAGGCCAGCGAGCTGCGCCTGGCTGTGCCGCGGCGCTATTTCTGCGACCTGCTGGACGACGATGTGCGGCGAGCGTTCGATTCTGCGGTCGACACGCTCCGACAACAAGGAGCCACGATCGTCGACGTCGACATCGCCGACGCGTCACTCATCGCACCCGCCTACCTGCACATTGTGTTTGGCGACGCGGCTGCGTATCACGCCGATACGCTGGACGTGATGCCCGAGAAGTACACACCGAACGTGCGCATGCGGCTCGAGATGGCGCGATACGTCCTTGCGGAAGACTATGTCCGCGCGCTGGACGCCAGACGTCTACTCAGGCGTCAGGTAGACACAGCGCTGCACGGGCACCACGCGCTGCTGCTGCCGACCCTGCCGATTGTGGCGCCGCCGATCGGCGCAGTCACGGTTCAGGTCGGCTCGACGCAGGAGCCAGTGCGCACTGTGATGCTTCGGCTGACGCAGCTGTTCAACCTCACCGGTCACCCGGCCATCACTATGCCCTGCGGCACGTCGTCGTCAGGCCTGCCGTGCGGCCTGCAGCTCGCCGGTCTGCTCGGGCATACAGACGCACTGCTCAGCACCGCACGAGGCGTGGAAATGGCGTTAGGGCGATAGCTCGACGCCACACGCCTCAGCCGGCGGGTTCCGGCACAGCAGGGTTGTTAGGCAGCCCTGGCTGTTGGGGAATGCTCGGCGGCGGAATCGTGCCGATGTCCGGCGGGAGCGGATCGATGACGTCCGGGGGACGCGGGTCGCTTGGCTGCGGAGGTTGTTCCTGCATGGCCCCTCACGGCTGCAAGGAACGAACCGCTCAGACCTTCAGCCCGACCGCGCGCATCAATTCCAGGGCGTTGCTGCGCTCCACCACGCCGTCGCGCATGGTGTAGTCGAACACCATCCGCCCCTGCTCGATGCGGTCCTCGAAGTGCACGTTCTTCGCGAGCGGTTCCAGGCTGGTGGCCAGCGCCGTCAGGGCCAGATCGTGAGTCGTCACAAGGCCGATGGCGCCGGCGTCGAGCAGCGCACGCACCACCGCTTCCGCGCCGATGCGGCGGTCGTGCGAGTTCGTCCCGTGGAGAATCTCATCGAGCAGGAAGAGCACGGGCGCGTTCCCCTCGGTGAGCGCCACGATGTCGCGAATGCGCAGGATCTCGGCGTAGAAGCGCGAGTGGCCTTCCTGCAGCGAGTCTTCGACACGGATCGTGGCTCCGATTGCCATCGGCGACAGCGCCAGTCGCTCCGCGCGAACCGGGGCGCCGGCCAGCGCCAGCACCGTGTTCGCGCCGACCGCCCGCAGCAGCGTGCTCTTGCCGGACATGTTCGACCCGCTGATCACGAGTACCTTCGGGGCGCTGCCGCCGAGCGACAGGCTGTTCGCCACTGCGGCGCCTCCCGCGATCAACGGGTGCGCGAGGGCAGTCGCCGTGAAGCACGGCCCTTCGGGTTCGATGGACGGGAACGGATCGCGTGGGTGCTCGAACGCGTAGGTGGCCAGCGATGCGAGCGCCTCGAATTCGCCGACTGCGGTCAGCCACGCGGCAAGTGAGCGGCGGTGCGCCGCGTGCCAGCGGTCGATGGCTACGGCGGCCTGGCTGCGCACGAGGAGCAGGAGACCGAAAGGCCGGACGAACTCGTTGCGCAGCGCATCGCGCGCGGCGATGTAGCGGCGCAACTGCGCGATGCGAGCCGATGGCCGGATGACCGCGGCGGCATCGAGGCGGCCATGCAGTGCCGTGAGCTTCGGCGCAGTGAAGGCTTCCTGCTCGAGCCTGGACAGCAGCGCTTCGAGGAGCGAGAGGTCGTCTGCCGCCGCGTCGACGCGGCGAATCACCTGCCACACGCGGACGCGATGCGCCAGTGCCACGCCGCCTGGCACAACCAGCCAGAGCACCACCGCGATGCTCGACACCCACCCGGCCGACATCGCCGCCACCAGGAGTCCGGTGACCACGGCACACACCGCGAAGAGCCGGGCCTCGGTCGCGCCGAATCCGACCGGGGTTGCGGCGGCCCACGACGTCAGCACGCCGGTGCGCGAGACGTGCGCCTCGGCCGCGAGGACGTTGAGCGTTTCGCGAAAGTCGATCCGCTCGCGTAGTTCAGCCACTGCCGCCTGCCTCGCCAGCACCTCCTCGACACCGGCGGGCACGCGCAGCCAGTCGGCCAGCGTCTCTTCGCCCGCCTCGGTGCGGGCGGTGTCGATCAGCTGGAACAGCGAGCCCCGTCCGAACACATCGAGGTCGCGCGCGTAGCGGTGTTCGCCGAGGAAGCGGGCGCCGTCAGGTCCGGTGCCGGACCACGTGCCGTCGAGCCGCGACAGCCCGCGCTCGTAGTAGCGACGCGCCCGCCGCAGCCGCTCGTTGCGGTTCAACACGCGCGCGTGGGCCACCAGCAGCGCCAGGAACGCCGTGGCGGGCAGCAGCAACCACGCCGGGCTGAGCCACGTGCGGATGAAGGCGGCCCAGGCGACGGCGGCGCCGGTGGCGAACAGGGCCAGACGCAGGTTCGAGATGCGCTGATGCTGGCGTTCACCTGCAGCGAGGCGAACGTCGAGGCGCGCGATGCGCTCGGTATAGGCCGCTTGGGGGTCGGAACGGGTCACGCGTCCGGCCTAGCCGGCTCTCGCGACCAGTTCGCGGGCGAGCGCCGCGTAGTCGGCCACAGCCGCCTGCTGCTCGTCGATGGCCATGAACTCGTCGGAGGTGTGCGCCACGTGAATGGAGCCGGGGCCGAAGAGCAGCGGCTGCCCCCACTTGCGCAGGAACGGCACGTCGGTCGTATACGGGAACACGGCGGCGTCGAACCCGTCCACCGTGGCCATCTTCACCGGTGGCACCTCGAGCACCGGCTCGATCATGACGCGCGGCTCGAAGCGACGCAGGATGTCCATCACGAGCGCAGCATCGCTCACCGTGCGGAACATCAGCTCGGCCTGCGCCATCGGTGACACGACGTTCGGCGCAACGCCGCCCGAGATAAGGCCGACGCTGTAGTGCGTCTTGCCGAGCAGCGCATCAGCGGGCCAGTCGACCCGCCGCAGCTCCATCAGGACGTCGATCAGCTTGTCGATGGCCGACTCGCCCAATTCGGGGAAGGACGAGTGCGCGGCGCGTCCCGTCGCCTTCAGCACCACACGCTGGATGCCACGCGTCGCCAGGCCGAGGCGCCGATCGGTCGGCTCGCCGTTGATGAGATATCGACAGCCGGCGGCGCGCAGGTCGAGGTTTGCGCGCTTGGCCCCTTCACTGCCGCGCTCCTCGCCCACGACGAACAACAGGCCGACGCGCGTCTCGCCCTCGTTCCGCAGGATGTCCGCGGCCGCCACCTGCGCGACTAGGATCCCCTTGGCGTCGCACGAGCCGCGTCCATAGATGCGCCCGTTCTCGAGCCGGCTCGGAAAGAACGGCGGCACGCAATCGAAGTGAGTGGAGAAGACGACCGTGGGCTGCTCGCCGGTGGGCGTGGCGAAGACGTTGAAGCGGTGGTCGTCGACCTGCTGCTCGTCGACGACGAAGCCAATCTCCTGGAGGCGGCGCGACAGGAACGCTGCAGCAGCGCCTTCGCGACCGGTCGTCGAGTCGATGTCGACCAGCGCGCGCGTCAGCCCAACGAGATCGACCGTACCGTTCATCCCAGGTTCCACGTGCCGCTCTCCTTCGTGTCGTCGCTCGCCGGTCGCATCGGGCTACTGGACGTAGGCCGGCTTCAGGAGCTGCAGCTCGTTCAGCACGCGAAGGATCTTCTCCTTCGCGCCGTCCGACGGCGGACACATCGGCAGGCGGTAGACCTCCTCGAGCAGCCCCATCATCGCCATCGCCGACTTCACCGGCACCGGGTTCGCCTCGACGAAGTTGATCTGCATCAACGGCAGCATGCGGTTGTGCACCGCGCGCGCCGCGGCAAAGTCGCCGCGAGCCGCCGCGGTCACGATCGCCACCATCTCGGCCGGAATCTCGTTCGAGGCCACCGAGATGACGCCGCGGCCGCCGATGGCCATCAACGGCAGCGTGATCGCATCATCGCCCGAGAGAACGATGAAATCCTCGGGCAGGAGCTGGCAGATCTCGACCATCTGGCTGATATTGCCCGACGCTTCCTTCACCCCGATGATGTTCGGCAGCGTGGCAATGCGGGCCAGCGTCTTCGGCTCGACGTTCACGCCGGCGCGACCGGGGACGTTGTAGACCACGATCGGCAGGTCCGTGCTCTCGGCCACTGCCTTGTAGTGGAGGTAGAGCCCTTCCGGTGTCGGCTTGTTGTAGTAGGGGGTGACGGAGAGGAGGCCTGTGGCGCCAGCCTTCTTCATCAGGCCGGCCAGGTGCATCACTTCCTTCGTGTCGTAGCCGCCGGCGCCAGCGAGGATTGGCGTCTGCCCCGCGGCTTCGTCGGCGAGGATCTCGACCATCCGGACGCGTTCCGCGTCGGTCAGTGTCGGATTCTCGCCCGTCGTGCCGCACGGCACCAGAAAGTGGATGCCGGCATCGATCTGGCGGCGTCCGAGCCGGCGCACGGCCTTCTCATCGAGCTCGCCGGACGACGTGAACGGCGTGACGAGCGCGGTACCGACTCCGGTGAATGGTCTAGTCATAACGATTCGCAATCCCGAGAACGTCCTTCATGCTGAACCAGCCGCTGCGCCCGTTCACCCACCTCGCCGCCGTGAGCGCGCCGCGAGCGAAGCCGCCGCGGTCGCGAGCGGTATGTGTCAGCGTAATCGATTCCGAGGGTCCGTCGAAGCCGATCGTGTGGGTGCCGGGAATGTAGCCTGCCCTGGTAGCGGCCACATCAATGGGCCGGTTGTAGCCCGCGGCCTCCATTGTCTGCTTGAGCTTCAGGGCCGTGCCAGACGGCGCATCCTTCTTGGCCGCGTGATGCGACTCGTGCAGGTAGGCTGCAAATTCCGGCTGTCCGGCGAACATCTCGGCCGCTCGCGCCAGCACCGCGTCGAACAGCACGACGCCGGTCGAGAAGTTCGGGGCGGCGACGATGCCGATGCCGGCGGCGGCGGTGAGCCGCTTCAACTCCGCCTCGTGCGTGCCCCATCCGGTGGTGCCGAGCACGATGTTGATCCCCTGGGCGGCGAGCGTGGCCACGTTCGACACGACGGCATCCGGCATCGTGAAGTCGATCGCGACGTCGACGTTGCCCTTCCAGCGCGGATCATCGAGCGCGGCGGTGTGCGCCTTCGACAGCGGGTCGACGACACCAGCCACGTCGCAGTCGTAGCCGGGGGCCAGTTCGCCGACGAGCCGTCCCATCTTGCCGTAGCCAACCAGCAGAATCCGCATCAGGCGCCTACCTTCACTCCGAAGAATTCGTCGTGCAGCAGGTTCATCGCCGACACCACATCCTCGTCGCGCATGACGAACGTGATGTTGCGGCGCGACCCGGCCTGCGACACCAGCCGCAGCGGCACCGACGCAAGCGCGTTCACGGCACGGCCGAACAGCGCCGGATCCGACCGCAGGTTCTCGCCCACGATGCAGACGATGGCCATGCTCGGTTCAGTCGAGACCTCCGCGAAATTGCGCAGGTTGCGGATGATGTCGTCGAGCCGGCGGGTGTTGTCGACGGTGACCGACACGCTCACCTCGGACGTCGTGACTACGTCGACCGGCGTCCGGAAGCGTTCGAACACCTCGAACAGCCGGCGCAGGAAGCCGAAGGCCATCAGCATGCGCGATGAGGTGATGTCGATCACCGTCACGTCGCGCTTGCAGGCCAGCGCCGTCAGGGTGTGGCCATCACCCCGCCCCTTCGCGGTGATCATCGTGCCCCTCACCTCGGGACGCCTCGAGTTGAGGATGCGAACCGGGATGTTCTTCGCCACGGCGGGAAGGATGGTGCTCGGGTGCAGCACCTTCGCGCCGAAGTACGCCAGCTCCGACGCTTCGTCGAATGACAGCTCCGGCACGAGCACCGGGACCGACACAACCCGCGGGTCGGCGGTGAGCATGCCGTCGACGTCGGTCCAGATCTGGATCTCGTCGACGTCCAGGCACGCGCCGAAGATGGCGGCCGAGTAGTCGCTGCCGCCGCGACCGAGTGTCGTCGTGATGCCGGTGGCGGTGGCGCCGATGAAGCCGCCCATCACCGGTACCTGGCCGGTCGCGGTCTTGGTGGCCACAATCGCCTGTGCGCGTTCGGCGGTGGCATCCATGTCGGGCAGCGCGGCCGAGAACTCCGCGTCGGTCACCAGCACCTGGCGCGAGTCGACCCAGGCGGCGTTCACGCCCTGCTGGCGAAAGGCGGCGGCCACAATCCGGCTGCTCGCCAGTTCGCCCATGGCCTGCAGCACGTCGCCAGCCGCGGGCGTCACCTCGCCGGCCTCGGCCCACGTCTTGACGTCGGCCTGCAGCGCGTTGAAGTCCGACGTGAGCTGCGTGTTCAGTTCATCGAGTGCCGGCCCCTGCACGAGCGTGGCGGCCACGCCGAGATGACGCGTCAGGAGGTCGGCAATGATCTGAGTGGCCTGGCTCGTCTGCCGGTCGCCGGCCAGCCGGCCGGTCTCGACCAGGCGGTCCGTCACCTTCGACATCGCCGACACCACCACCACCGGCGGCCGGGCCGCCGAGTTCGCCGCCCACTGATTGCGAACGATGGCAATGACACGGTTCATCGCGTCGGCGTCCTGCACCGAGGTGCCGCCGAACTTCATGATGACGTTCACAGCCGCCCCTCCGCCTGGAGCAGTTCGGCATTGAGGATGGCCACGCCAGCCGCGCCGCGAATGGTGTTGTGTCCGAGCGCCATGAACTTGTAGTCGAAGAGCGAGCAGTGACGCAGGCGTCCCACGCTCACCGCCATCCCGCCTTCGCGGCCGGCGTCGAGCATCGGCTGTGGCCGGTTCGCCTCCTCGAGGTAGACGACGGGATGCTTTGGTGCAGTCGGCAGGTCGAGTGCCTGCGGGCGTCCGCGGAACGAGCGCCACGCGTCGATCATCGCCTCCGGGGTCGGCTTCTGTGCGAGCGCCACCGAGATGGAGCAACTGTGGCCGTCGCGCACGAGCACGCGCGTAGCCGTTGCGCTGACGCGCACCGGGTGGTCGAGCACCTTGCCGGTGCCGAGCGTGCCGAGGATCTTCCGCGTCTCGGTCTCGATCTTTTCTTCTTCGCCCGAGATGAACGGGATGATGTTGCCGAGGATGTCCCACGAAGGCACGCCCGGGTAGCCGGCGCCCGAGATGGCCTGCAGCGTGGTGACCATCGCCTTCTCGATGCCGAACTGCCGGAGCGGCGCGAGCGCCATCGTGATGGCCACGGTCGAACAGTTCGGGTTGGTGATGATGCGTCCCTTCCAGCCCTGCGCGTCGCCCTGCAGGTCGAGCAGTTGCAGGTGTTCGGGATTCACTTCCGGGATGAGCAGCGGCACGGTGTCGACCATGCGGTAGTTGCGCGAGTTGCTCACCACGATGTGGCCGGCTCTGGCGAACTCGGCCTCGATCTCGCCGGCGACCGACGAATCGAGTCCGGAGAACACCAGCTTCGGTGCCGTGCCGGGTGCGGCCTTCTCGACGATGCGGTTGGCGACGTCGTCTGGCAGCAGGTTCGGCAGGCGCCAGGCGGCGGCGTCCTTGAACGCTTTCCCGGCGGACCGCTCGCTGGCACCCAGGTACGCGACCTTGAACCATGGGTGGTTCGCGAGCAACGCGATGAACTGCTGACCGACCATGCCGGTCGCGCCAAGGATTCCAACAGGAATGGACGCCATAAGAAGCCTTCGTTTCTCCAAAAAAAAAGCCGACGCGGTTCAACCGTGTCGGCAGGGTTCAGCTCGTGAATGGTCTCTAGGTGACTAGCATCCGAGCACAACTCCTTCGACACGGTGGACCCGCTTTCGATCGGTGCACTTTCGAGTCGTGGAGGTGAGAGCCATCAAAGCCCGGAGAGTATAGCATGGGGATTCGATGCTTCAAGCGCTCTTCCACGCATGGGAACGCCGACTTGCGTCGGTCACCACGGACCGCGTCGTTCGTCCCTTCGACTGGGGTCTCGACTGGATGTCTCACCGCCACGCGGCGGCTGGTGACCCGCCTCACGCGCTGATCGACGACTGGGTGGCCGAGGTCATGACGGACACGGACGCCTTCTACACGCCGCCTGCCACGACTGCATACACGCTCGGCTCCGGCGTCGAGGCCGGCGAGCAGTTGCTCACGTTTCCGAGCGCGCTCGACACGCCGCACGCCGAGAACAACACGGTCTACGGCCGCCTGTTTCACCCGAAGGACGACCCGGCACGCACGCATCGGGCGGCCGTCGTGGTGCTGCCGCAGTGGAATTCGGATGCCGGCGGCCATGTCGGCCTCTGCAAGTTGCTCACGATGCACGGGCTCACGGCCTTGCGAATGAGCCTGCCCTATCACGACCTCCGCATGCCGCCGGAGCTGCGGCGTGCCGACTACATCGTGTCCGCCAACATCGTGCGCACGCTGCAGGTGTGCCGGCAGGCGGTGCTCGATGCGCGCCGGGCGATTGCGTGGCTGCACGCGCAGGGCTACGACCGCATCGGCATCCTGGGGTCGAGCCTCGGGTCGTGCCTGTCGCTCCTCACCACGGCTCACGAGCCGCTGGTGCGAGCCCAGGCGCTGAACCATATCTCGCCCTACTTCGCCGACGTCGTGTGGCGCGGCATCTCGACCTCACACGTTCGTGAAGGACTCGACGGCCACATCGAACTCGACCTGCTGCGCAAGCTCTGGAACCCGCTCAGCCCGGCGAACTTCCTCGAGCGGCTGCGCGACCGCAAGACGCTGCTGGTGTACGCACGCTACGACCTGACGTTCCCGGTCGATCTGTCGCGCGACCTTGTGCGTCAATTCGAGAAGCAGGGGATCCCCCACGAAGTGGCGGTGCTGCGGTGCGGGCACTACACGACCGGTGTGACGCCGTTCAAGTTCGTGGACGGGCTGATCCTGAGCCGGTTCCTGAAGCGCGCGCTGCTCGCGGACTGACAGGACGGCCGGGCTCGACCGTATAATCACGCACACATTGGCGCTCACTCCTGGCACCCGACTCGGCCCCTATGCGATCGTCTCCGCCCTCGGGGCCGGCGGCATGGGCGAAGTCTACCGAGCGCACGATGGGCGGCTCGTGCGGGATGTCGCCATCAAGGTGCTCCACGCCGACGTGGCCGCGGACGCGGAAAGGCTGCGTCGATTCGAGCTGGAAGCGCGCGCCGTCGCCAGCCTGAATCATCCCAACATCCTCGCCGTTTTCGACATCGGACACGCAGATACATCGGTCGGCTCAGCGCAGGCCACCGGGCCCTACATCGTGTCGGAGCTGCTCGACGGCCAGACGTTGCGCGAGCGGCTGGCGGCCGGGCCTCTCACGACGCGAAAAGCGGTCGAGTACGCGGTGCAGATCGCGCGCGGGCTTGCCGCCGCGCACGAGAGGCAGTTGGTCCACCGCGACCTGAAGCCGGAGAACGTCTTCATCACCACCGACGACCGCGTGAAGATTCTCGACTTCGGGCTGGCCAAGCTCGCGGAACGGGCAGGCGGGGCAGGCCAGGCGGGCGGGGCGGGCGGGGCGGGCGGGGCGGGTGGGACGGACGGGACGGACGGGACGGACACGCAGATGCCGACGACGGCGCCGGAGACGACGCCCGGGATGGTGCTGGGCACGGTGGGCTACATGGCGCCCGAACAGGTGCGCGGGCTGGCCGTTGACCAACGCGCCGACATCTTCGCGCTGGGCGCGGTGCTCTACGAGATGCTGGCGGGGCGTCGAGCATTCGCCGGCGATACCTCGGCCGACGTCATGACGGCGATTCTGAAGGAGGAGCCGCCGGAACTGCCGGCCGACCTGCGGCAATCCGCGCCGGCTCTGGCGCTCATCGTCGATCGCTGCCTGGCGAAGAGTCCCAGTGGGCGGTTCATGTCGGCTGGCGACCTGGCGTTCGCGCTGGACGCTCTGTCTTCGTCGAGCATCAGCAGCGGGTCTGGGCTTGCATCTGCGACTGCGGTCGCCGTCGGGACGTCGCCGCGTCCATGGCGTGTTGTGGCGGCGTTATTGGTGGGCGCCGTGCTGACGGCTGGCGTCCTGATTCCATTGCTCCGGCCGCGCGCGGCGGTGGCGGACGCGAAGCCGGTGGTTCGTCTTCAGCTGACGCTGCCCGATGATGTGACGCCGGTGCGGGGACAGCCGCCGGCGGTGTCGCCTGACGGGACGCGCATTGCGATCGTCGGCATCGATCAGGCATCAGGCAAGCGTCTGGTCTACATCCGCCCGCTCAACAGCCTGTCGGCGCAGAGTGTACGCGGGACAGATCGGGCCGTATATCCCTTCTGGTCCACCGACGGCACGAAGATGGGGTTCTTTGCGGACGGCAGGCTCAAGACCGTGGACCTTGCGACCGGCACACTCCAGGATGTGACAGCGGCCGGCAATGTGGGCGGACCTGGCATCTGGGCGGATGACACGATTATCTTTCCGCCATCCGCTGGCCCACTGCGCCGAGTCTCCGCGTCGGGGGGAGCGTCAGTTCCAGCCGCGCCGTTCGACGCCACCAATGAGATCTCGCAATCGCTGGCAGGGTTCCTGCGGGACCGCCGTCGATTCATCTACGGCACCAATAGCTTCGGCGCTTCGTCCCTGCGGATTGGCTCGGCCGATGGAGCGACGAGCCAGGCGCTCACGGCGGCGGCGTTGAGAGGCGTCATTCATGCCCCCTGGCTCAGGCCTGGAGGCACGAGTCACGGTCATCTACTCTTCGTGCGCGAGGCGACCCTGTTCGCGATGGGCCTGGACGGGGAGACGGCGCAAATTGTCGGCGAGCCACAGCCCCTGGCTCAGTCGGTGTCTGCTGTTGCAGGTGGCGGCACTACGACGTTCTCCGTTCAGGACGATGTGCTGAGTTACGTCAGCAGTGCGAACGGCGCCAGCCGCCTGGTGTGGGTGAGTCGCCAGGGGCAGATCCTCGGTGAAGCGGCACCGGTGAGCGGCTCTCTGCGTGACGTTCGGATCTCCCCCGACGGGTCGCGCGCAACGGTGTCCCGGCTCAACGAGGCCAGTCGGGTCTACGACCTGATGCTGGTCGACTTGGGTCGGCAGACGACGTCGCAGTTGACGTACGGCAGCACGGCCTTCATGAGCTCCTGGGCGCGCGACCAGTCTGCGATTGTCTTCGCCAGCGTGTCGGCGAAGGGTTCGATGCTGGTCCGGATGGCGCCGGCCGAAGGCGCGGCGCAGAGCGTCGTCGTTCCACCAGGAGCAGACGTCGTGGTTCTGCCCGACCTCGCTCCCGATGGCAAGGGCGTCCTGTATACGCGCACCAGACCCGACGGCAATTATGATATCGCGCTGCACAGCCTTGGAGGCCGGGCCGAGGAGCGCTCCGTGCTGTCGTCGCCCGCGAGTGAATCGTCGGCGCGCTTCTCGCCCGATGGCGCGTGGTTCGTGTACCAGTCCAACGAAACGGGTTCGCCGGAGATTTACGTCCGATCGTTTCCCGCCGGCGACAACAAACAGCAGGTGTCCCGAGGTGGGGGCCTCCGCGGCGTTTGGCGGCGGGACGGCAAGGAACTGTTCTACGTCTCACACGACGGCGATCTGATGACTGTGCCCATCACGCTGACGCCCACGCTGAGCGTCGGGACGCCGCAGAAGCTGTTCCGGACCAGCATCGATCCAGGAAGCCTGCAGAGCTACACCCAGTTCGATGCGGCCCCTGACGGCCAACGCTTCCTCATGATTGTGCCGTCCACCGACGCGCCGCAGCCGGTGAACGTCATCCTGAACTGGCAATCGCTGCTCGAGAGGTGAAGACCTGTTCCGGCTCCAGGCTTTGGGCTGCAGGCTCTTGGCTGGGACGTCGCTCGTAGGACTACGGGTGAATCACTTCGAGGTGCAGCAGTTCAGATAGTCGATCCAGACGGAGGTATCGACGATGACCATGTCAGCGGGCGGCTGCCGTGCGGCTTTTCCGGCTTGCACTCAGGTCGCTGGTCCAGGCGACCTTTCCCCGCACGCGGCGGATGCCCTGTTGCCTCCCTGTTTCGATCACAAGGCGCAGGCCCCGTTCAATGGCGGCGCGCTTGGTCGCGTCGCCGCTCGCCCGCATCGCCTCGCGCATCAGGTTGTCATCGATTTCAATGTTGGTCCGCACCGGCACCTCGATGTGTAATTTTGCGCGATTCGTGTGTCTCGGTGGACGCGGCGGTAGCGCGCTGGGGGTCTGGAGCCCGAAGCCTGGAGCCCGAAGCCCGTCTGGCGCCTACAGCCTGTCCTTGAGCGGCTTGACCAGGTTCGAGAACAGCTGACGCCGCCCCATCACCCGCTTCGGTTCGGGTTCGGGCTCCATCGTGTTGATGATTCGCTCGAGCTTGGCCGCGGCGTTGTTCAGGTCGTAGAACGCGGTGAGCTGGTCGCGCGTCGTCACTGAAATGTCGTTGAGCAGCGGACGCATCGTCTCGTGCGGCAGCGGGCGATTGATGCACTTGTCGCGAAACACGAGGCAGCGGCGCTGTTCGACGCGGCAGTTGGCCGCAATCTGACGCAGCAGGTCGATGTGCGCCCGCTGCACCTTCACCACGACCTCGCCAGACAGCGTGTCGCACGCCGCCACCACCTCTTCGAACCCGGACAGGAAGAAGTCGACGTACTCGAGCACCGCCTGCGGATTCTCGAACTTCGCCGACTCCTCGACCACCGTGGCGCGAAGCGCGCGGAGCGTCTCGATGCTCTGGACCGCGTCGGCCTTGCGTGCCGCCAGCTGGCCGACGACGTCCTGGGGTGTGGGCTCTTCGTTCATCACAGGTATTTCAGGAGGCCCTGCAGGGCCTGCAGGAGCACGTCGGCAAGGTCGCGTACGAACGGCGAGACTTCGCCTTCGCTCACGGCCGTTGCCACGGTCACCGGATTGGTCAGGAACAGCCAGATGGTGGCCACCGCCACCACTACGACCAGCAGTGCGACCGCCCCAAACAGGCTGAGCCCGATACGTTCGTATCGCACAATGCCTGCTCCCTCAGAAGATACCGTACCGGCAAACCGCTAGAACGTGTCGGCCGCGAGCATCGACGGCGCGCCAAGGCCGAGCGTCAGCAGACCGCTCGATACGGCACTGTAGTCGCCAACGATGAGCGTGGTCAGGCGATCGGGCGACAGGTGCCGCTGCGCCACACGCGTCACGTCGTCCACCGTCACCGCCTCGACGCGCGAGACGAACTCATCGAAGTAGGTGTCGGGCAGGTCGTATAGCGCGAGTTGAGTGGCCGCGCGCGCGAGTTGCTCGGCCGTCTCGAAGTTGCGGGCGTAGCCACGCGTAAGGGCCGCCACGCCGAGCGACAGTTCATCGACCGACACCGGACGCGCATCGCGAATGGCGGCAATCTCGAGCATCGACTCGCGAATGGCCTCGACCGTCGCCGCCGTCTGCACGCTCACCTGCAGCGAGAACGGGCCTGGCAACCGCCGGAAGTCGAACGACGTGCGCGCACCGTAGGTGAAGCCCTTGTCCTCGCGCAGATTCAGGTTGATGCGACTGACGAACTGTCCGCCGAGCACCATGTTCGCCGCCACCAGTGCGTGGTAGTCCGGCGTGTTGCGGGCGACGCCAACGTGGCCGATGCGCAGTTCGGACTGCGGCGCACCAGGACGCGGGATGATGTTCAGGCGCGGCGGTGTCGTCGGCTTCCCCGCCACCGGCAGCGGCGTGCCGGTGCCGGCCGTCCAGCCGTCGAAGAACGAGGCGGCCAGCGCCTCGACCTCCGCGTGCACGCAGTCGCCTGTCACCACCAGCGTGGCATCGCCAGGGCGCACGTTGGCGGCGTGAAACGCACGCACATCGTCGACCGTGAGGGCGGTGAGCGACGCCTCGTTGCCAAGCGGCGTGTGACCGTAGGGCTGCTGGCCGTAGAGCAGTCGCATGAAGGCACGATCGGCGACCGCCCCCGGCATGTCTTTCAGCTGCATCAACCGATGCAGGCGCAGTTGCCGCACGCGCGCAAAGTCTTCCTCGCGCAGCGAGGGACGCACCACCATGTCGGCCAGCAGCGACACCGCCGGCGGCAGGAAGCGGCTCAACACCGTAACCGTGAACAGCGTCGCATCCGGTCCGATGTCGGAATCGAGCTGGGCACCGATGTGTGCCAGCTTCTCGTGGATTTCGATCGACGACAGCGTGCCGGTACCCTCGTCAAGCATGTCGGCCGTGATGGCCGAGAGCCCTTCCTTGCCAGGCGGGTCGTCGGCCGACCCGCGGCGCACCAGCAGCATCACCGTCGCAACCGGGATCGACGTGTGACGGACGCTCCACACGCGAAGGCCGCCCGGCAGCGTCGAGCGCTCGATCGCGGGAAAGTGGAAGGGCGGCGTCTTCCCCGGAACGGGCAGCCGGCTGCGGTCTACGGTCATGGGCGCACTTTCATGAAACGAGCGACGGGACCGAGCCCGCCAGGGCGAAGACGGTCTTGCCCTTGGGGACAATGCTGAGGGCGATCCGGTTGGAATTCGCCAGGTACCGGCGCACCGCATCGCGTAGCGACGTGGCCGTCACGGCGGTGTATCGGGTGAGGTCGCGGCTGAAGTAGCCGGGGTCCTTCAGGAACATGTTGTAGGCGTTCAGCTGATCGGACTTGCCGCCGAATCCGCCCACCGTCTGCAGGCGATACATGAACTGCGCTTCGGCCTGGACCCGCCCGCGATCGATCTCGTCCTCGGTCGGGCCATCGGCGGCGAGGCGCGCAATCTCTTCGAGGATGACGCGGTCGATCTCCGCGAGTGTGTGCCCCGGCGCGGCGGTCGCCGCCATCTGCAGGAAGCCGCCGGCTTCGCGCGAGTTCTGCGCGGCCGATACGTCGGTGGCGGCACGCATCTCGTAGACGAGCCGCTTGTACAGGCGCGAGGTCTTGCCGTTCGCCAGGATGTCGGCCGCCAGGTCGAGCTCGGCATCGTCGGGGGCGAACATCGCCTGCGTCACCCACGCCAGGTAGAGGCGCGGGAGTTCGACCTGGTCCTCGATCAGCACCCTCGTTTCGCCGGCCAGCTGCGGGTCGGCGGGTTTCACCGGTGCCACCGCCGGACCTGGTGCGATGCCTTCGAAGTAGCGGCGCACCTGGGCGAGCGCCTCCCCGGTGTCGACGTCGCCGGCGATCGCGATCGACGCATTGGCCGGGTGGTAGTAGGTGGCGAAGAACTCGCGCACTTCCTCCACGCGGGCCGCATGCAGGTCGGCAATCTGACCGATGGTGGGCCAGTGATACGGATGGTCCGGCGGATAGATCGCCGCCAGCATCGCCATCGGCGCCAGGCCGTAGGGCCGGTTCTCGTAGCTCTGTCGCCGCTCGTTCAGGACGACATCGCGCTGGTTCTGGAACTTGGCGGCCGTGAGCGCGGGCAACAGGTAGCCCATGCGGTCCGATTCCATCCAGAGCGCCAGCTCGAAGGCGTTGGTCGGCACCACTTCCCAGTAATTGGTGCGGTCGGCGTTCGTCGACCCGTTCAGCAGTGCACCGGCGCCCTGAAGCGGCTGGAAGTAGCCCTTGTCGTGGTGCTCGGACCCCTCGAACATCAGGTGCTCGAAGAAGTGCGCGAAGCCGGTGCGGCCTGGCACTTCGTTCTTCGAGCCGACGTGATACCAGATGTTCACCGAGACGATCGGGCACGAACGGTCCTCGTGGATGAGGACGTCGAGACCATTCGCCAGCGTGTGCTTGCTGAAGGAGATATTCATCGGACCAGGGTGAGCGGAATCGTCGGCATCCGCGAGAAGCTCGCGATCGACACCTGCGCCGCGAGCTGCTCCGCCGCCGACACGATGGCGCGCGCCGCCGGTGCGTCGGGCTCGGCGATCAGCAGCGGCACGCCGCTGTCGCCACCTTCGCGAATGGGCTGGTAGAGCGGAATGCGGCCGAGGAACGGCACACCAAGCTTCGCAGCCATCGTCTCACCGCCGCCGGTGCCGAAGATGTCGGACTCTTTCTGGCATCCGGGGCAGATGAAGTAGCTCATGTTCTCGATTATGCCGAGGGTGGGGATATTGAGCTTCTTGTACATCGCGATGGCGCGCGTGCTGTCGGCCAGCGACACCTGCTGCGGCGTCGTGACGACGATTGCGCCGGCCACCGGCACCATCTGCCCGAGGCTGAGCGCCACGTCGCCGGTGCCGGGCGGCATGTCGATGATCAGGTAGTCGAGGTCGAGCCAGCGAACCTCGCGGAAGAACTGCTGCAGCGCGCTGTGGAGCATCGGCCCGCGCCAGATGATCGGGGCATCGTCCTCGGTAAGGAAGCCCATCGACACCACCTGCAGGCCGTACTTCTCAGCGGGGATGATCTTCTCGCCGTCCGTGGCGAGCTGCGTCTTCATGCCGAGCATGATCGGCACGTTCGGCCCGTAGATGTCGCCGTCGATCATGCCGACGCGGCTGCCCAACTTCGACAGCGCGATGGCCAGGTTCACCGACAGCGTCGTCTTGCCGACGCCGCCCTTGCCGGCGCCGACAGCGATGATGTTCTTCACGCCCGCGAGCGGCTGCTTGCCGCTTTCGCCACCCACTGCCTCGCGCACTCGCGCGCCGAGGGTCACGTCGACGCCGGTCACGCCGGCGAGCTGCAGCACGGCAGCGCGCGCCTGATCGCGCATCTGATCCTTGACGGGACACGCCGGCGTCGTGAGTTCGATCATGAACGCGACCTGGCCGCCGTCGATCGACAGGTTCTTAATGAAGCCGAGGCTGACGATGTCGCGGTTGAGATCCGGATCGCGCACAATTTTCAGCGCATCCAGCACCGCTGCGTGTTCAACTGCCATAGTTCAAATGGTATCGGCTTTGGCTGGCCACGAACAAGAAATGCTACACTCGCGCGAATGACCGACGGCGCGCCGAGCCGTGCAACGATGCTCGTGCTGGCCTACCTCTGGCCGCTCGCGGTCATCCCGCTGTTACTCACGAAGGACGATGCCGAGGTGCAGTGGCACGCAAAGCATGGCCTTGTGCTGATGGCGGCTGAACTGGCCCTCCTCCTCGGCCTCTCCATCGTGATGCAGTTGCTGATGGTCGTCACCCTCGGGGTCGGCTGTCTGGCCTCAATCGGGTTCGTCTTCATCTGGGCCGGTGTGCTCGCGCTGCATGTGTTCGCGGCTGTGCGCGCGCTGCAGGGCCATCGCCTCACCATTCCCGGAGTGAGCCACTACGCGTCGCGCTTCTAGGCCGTGGCTGTTGGCGGGCGCGCTCGGCCTGGCCGCCTGGCTGGCAAGCACATCGGCCGGCGCGTCGGTGGCGGTCGCCGGCATCCACAGTTACCAGCACACGCTCGGGCCACTGCTGGGACGCGCGGGGGGGCGCTGCCGGTTCATCCCGAGCTGCAGTCACTACGCAACGGTGGTGATTGCGCGCGACGGCCTCATCCGAGGTGCGTGGGCGAGTGCGTCACGCGTCGCTCGCTGCACGCCGTGGACGCCGATGGGCACCGTCGACGAACCGTAAGTGGAAACGCAGATTTCAGATTGCAGACTTCAGATTGTCGGCTGGTCGAACAGCCGCTTCGTTTCCTCGCGTAGCAGAATCCACAACGCGTATACGCCAAGCGCCGTGCCGTAGGGCAGCAGCAGCAGGTCGACCGAGGCCAGCATGATGGCGCCGTGGCGCGACCACGGGCGGTGACGCCGCACCAGCACTCCCAGCGCGATGTGGCCGGCGCCCCAGAGCAACGCGATGATGGCGAAGACAGTGAACATGGCGGCGGTGACGCTGGCGGCAAACTGTCCGCGGCCGGCGTCGGCCGCAGCCGAAATCAGCGACGCCGCGGCGATGCCGAGCGCGAGGGTCGAACCACCGATGAGCACGGTGAGACCGCCCCAGACCATGAAGAGCACACCAACGAGATCGACGTGCGACTCGGGGGACCGCAGTGGCGGCGCGTGGGAACTCTTCACCAGTGCAGCACCAGCAGGCGCCCGTCAGGCGCAGATGGCAACGCGCAGTTCGACGCGAACCGTCGCTGCATGCGGAGAAGACACCCGGAAACGGAAGCGCGCGCCGTCGAGGACACCGGCCGGCACCGAGACCCGGATGGGATGACGCACCAGCGAGTCGCCGCTGCCGCAACACTCGAGGCACGGTTCGGTCCAGACCTCGCCGCGCCCGCCGCATTGACGGCAGGTGCCGCGAATCGGCAGTTCGAGCGGGATGATGGTGCCGCGGCGCGCCTCACGATTCGAGAGTCGGAGTTCGCGCACGACCGTACCCGACGCTTCGCGCTCGGCATCGCCGAGGAACGCGTCGCGCTCACGCTCGACCAGACCGCCAATCGACGGGAAGTCGATCGCAATCTCGTCCTGGAAGCAGTCGTGCGCCGGCTCGCCCGGACGCGCCGCGTGGCGCATCGCGAAGATCGGGTCGTCACGAAAAGGATCGCGGCTCACGCTCAAAACCCGTCAACGATAGGAGTGGGCTCCACACTTGTCAAGGCGGCGTACGGGTGCTACCGTCGAGCACGGCGCGTGACCAGACATGGCTGATGACACACGAGAATGCCCGATGTGCGGCGGCACGATGCAGCTCAAGCAGACAGTGAGCGTGTCGCACATACCGGGGTACGTCGATACGACACCGAAGAAGACCCTGGAATGGGTCTGCCCGGATTGCGACTACTTCGAGGAAGCCGACGGAGAGATTGCGTAGGAGACGACGCGCGAGCTAGCGCGCGCCAATCGTGAGCAGGACTTCCTTGCGGAGGGTATCCTCGAACTCCTCGAAATTCAGCGCCGATTCGCACTCATCGCACAGCACTTCGAGTACGGCCGGACGGCTCTCATCGGATACTTCCACGCGGTTGTCTTCCAGGTGCACAACATGCATCTGAAGCGTCTTGACCTGAAAGTTCCGGTCGTTGCCGCAGTTTGGACAGGTCAACGTCACGAACGGTTCCCCTTTCGCCCTGATTTCGGGCTGCGGTAAAGCTTGATTCTAAGTAATCGCCAACACCGCGCGCAATGAAAAACGCCCGGAAATCACACAACCGTCGTAATTCACCCCAGACTTTCGGGCACGACGAGCGTGTGGACGGAGCGTTCGCCGGTCCAGTCGAGCGGCCCGGGACCGACTGATGCGCGCGCAAACAGCACGCGCAACGAGTCGGGCATCACCTCGGCCAGTGCGCCGCGCGTCGGCCGGAACACACCCTTGTTGATCGAGCCCGACAGATACAGCCGGTCGCGCGCCCGTGTCAGCGCCACATAGAGCAAGCGCTTGGTCTCCTCACGCTCTTTGGCCACCGCATCCTCGTCGGCTTCCGACTGATAGTCGGCAATGGCCACGGACGCCTCGCCCTTCACGTCGGCCACGACACGGATCGGCGCGCGGGCGTTGCCGGTGCCACGTCCCATGTTCACCACGAACACGATCGGGTACTCGAGCCCCTTCGAGGCATGCACGGTCATCAGACTGACCGCGTCGTGCGCGTCGATGGCGGCATTCGACTCGTCGCCCACGGCCAGCCGCTCGATGTGTTCCGCCACGCGCTCGAGCGTGGCGTAGCCACGGTTCTGGTACCGGCGCACCATCGCGCGCAGCTTCTTCAGGTTCTCGCGTGCCTGGCGATAGCGCGGGCCGCGCAGTTCGAAGGCATGCGCCGTGTCGGCGAGGAGCCGCCCCAGGAGTTCCGCCGGTGTCAGGCGGTCCACCCACCCCAGCCATCGCGGCACGGCAGCGCGCACGATGGCCAGCACGCGCTGATCCTCGTCCGACAGCGTCGACAGGACCGACGGCGGCGCCTCATGCACCAGCGCGCCGGCCAGCTCCGGCGCCAGACGCGAGAGTGCCCCGTCCGACAGGCGGACGATGCGCGACCGCATGAAGGCCGCAGCGCGCAGGTTCGATTGCGGATCTGCGAGAAAGCGCAACGCCGACACGGCGTCCTGCACTTCGTCCGAGTCGAAGAAACCCAGCCCCTTGTAGACGTAGGTCGAGACACTGTGCCGCTCGAGCGCCTTCTCGAACTCGCGGTGCGTATCGCGCGAGCGGAACAGGATGGCGATATCCGAGGCTTTCGCACGGCGCGAGGTGCCGAGCGCGCGGTCGCGCACGGTCGCACGGCCGACGAGCGCCGCGATCTCGGCGCCGACACGCTCGGCGCACTCGGTGATGCTGTCGCCAACAATCAACCCCAGTTCAGGCTCGCCCGACGCACCGGCCAGCCGCTCTTCCGGCTGCGCCGCGGGCTCCTCTGGCAGGTCCCACAACAAGGGCTGTTGCACCGCCGATTCGCCCGTGTCCGGCGCGGCCACGATCCACTCGCCCGCAGCCTCGCCCTCGATCTCGCGCACCGCGTCTTCGAGCGGAAAGCGATCGGTGTCGTCGTAGCGAAACCGGTCCGCGCGCTCCGGCACCTTCTCCACCGCGCCGAAGACGTCGTTGACGAAGCCGAGAATCGCCGGCGTCGAGCGGAAGCTGACCGAGATGGCACGCCGCGGATCGTCCTGGTCGCGCAGCGCCGACACAAATCTTGCCGCTTCATCGAGCACCGAGACGTCGGCGTCGCGGAAGCCGTAGATCGACTGCTTCCGATCGCCCACGATGAAGATCGACGGCTGGATGGCATCGGCGGCCGCGCCGAACCCTTCGCCCCAGTTCCTCACCAACTGGGCGACCAGTTGCCACTGGGCTCGGCTCGTATCCTGGAACTCGTCGACGAGGACGTGTCGAAAACGGGCTTCGAGCCGGAAGCGGCTCTGCGCGAATTCGTCCATGTCCTTCAGCAGCTTGACCGCCCGTTCGAGCACCCCCGAGAAGTCGAGCAGTGCGCGTCCCTCGAGCGTGCGCTGATACTGACCGAGCGCGACGGCGAAGATCGTCCACACGCCGCGCGACAGCACGACGTTGAGATCGCGGCGGAAGGCGCGCAGGCCCTCGGCCACCCCGGGCGCAATCCCCGCGGCGGCCGCACGGTGCCGCTTCCATGCCGCGTCGCTGACGCAGTCGTCCTTGTTGTAGCCGGTGCCCGCGAAGGTCGCGCCGCGCGGATCGCCGTCGGCCTTCACGAAATAGGCGCGCAGGCGATCGATGAGGACGCGGTACGCCGCCTGTTCGTCGCGGTGCTCGAAGCTGCGGCTAGAGGAGGTCGCGGTCGCACCCGGTGCGCCGTCGGGCGCACAAAACGCGCGCAGGTCGTCGGCCAGCATCGCAAATGCGGGCGCGTGGACGGGGCCATCCGCGAGGAACGCGTCGAGCCCGCCCGGCACCCCATCGAGGACGTCGCGCAGCCGCTCGGCAGAGCGGGAGCAGACCAGCGCCGCTGTGAGATCGCGCGGCCCTCCTGACAAATAGCGCTGCAGCGCCTGTGGCGCCACCAGCCGCCGATCGAGCAGCGCGCCGAGTCCGGTGCGCAGGCGCCGCTCCCCGAGCTGCGCGAACACCAGCGCCACATCATCGTCGGTGCGGGCAATGCCCCGGCAGATGCGCAGCGCCTGATCGAGCGATTCGGCGATCAGCCGCGGCACCTCGGTGTCGTCCGCCAGGTCGAACCCCGGATCGACGTCGGCCTCGAGCGGGAACTCGCGCAGCAGCGCGAGGCAGAACGCATCGATGGTCGAGATGGCAATCTCGCCAAGCCGCTCCTTGAGTTCCCGCCAGCGACCGGCCTCGAACTGCGACAGGCGCGCCGCTTCGCGCAACCGGTCGATGATGCGCTCGCGCATCTCGGCGGCCGCCTTGCGCGTGAAGGTGATGGCCAGGATGTGGTCGGGCTCGACACCGGCCCGCAACAGGTTGACGTAGCGCTCGACCAGCACCCGCGTCTTGCCGGTACCGGCGGAGGCCTCGAGCACGACGTTGCGCGACGGATCGACCGCGTGTTCGCGGGCCGGCGCGTCAGATGTCGCCAACGTAGTCCCTCCGGCAGACGGTCGAGAAGCTGCACTGCTCACAGCGGTAGACATCGTCCGGGGTTGGCGGAAAGTCGCCGTGCGCAATGGCATCGAGCGTGTCGGCCATGCGCTGCTGCGCCTTTGCCAGCGTTTCCACCCTGGCCGCGTCGTTCGAGAAGAGTGGCACCACGCGCTTCGGTCCCTTGAAGGCGAGGTAGACCGCCTCGCCCAGCGTCCACGAACGCCCCTGCGCCGTGAGTTGCTGCTCGGCACAGAGCGCGTAGATGGGCAGTTGCAACGCCTTGCCGCGGTCCGGGGGCCATCCGAGCTTGTAGTCGATCAACCGGAACGTGCCGTCCGAGAGCAGATCGAGACGGTCGGCCTTGCCGCGCAGTTGAATCGTGCGCGGGCCGGCGTCGGTCTGGATCGTCACCGGACCTTCGAGCTTGTGTTCGAGGAGCCTGGCCACGACCGGCACCGGTCGTTCGGCTTCCATGCGGAACACCGCCTCGCCCAGTCCGCCTGCGGCCGGGGAGCCGAGCAGACGCGTGCGCTCGAGCGCCGCTTCACCCTCGGGCACGGTCTCGAGCGCGCGATCGACCACGGCCGTGAAGCGTGCACGCGCCAGCGGCAGCAGGTCGGCGGTAATCTCGCGATGGCCGGCGTCCTGCCACTCCGTGAAGAACGTCTCGAATACCTCATGCACGAACTGCCCCTGGCGACGCGGGTCCATCACCTCCTCGTCGTCAGGCTCCTCCTCCAGACGCAGGATGTACTGCGCGTAGAACTTGAACGGGCAGCCGATGTAGGTCTCGAGCGCGCTGACCGACCAGGTCTTCTCGGCGCGGGGGCCCGTGGTGCCGTGAAACGACGGGTCGTCGGCAGGCGTGCGGGACGTTCGCAGGTCGAGCCAGGCCTGCACGTCAGGCTGGTGCGACAGCGCAGCGGCTTCGCCGAGCGCCAACGCCTCGTCACGCAGCAGCGGCTCGCCCGACGCCGGTCGCGGCAGGGTCGACAGGCGGGCGCGCGGCACTTCGTCGAGCTGGATGGAGCGCGACACAATCGCTTCGTCGTCCAGCAGGAATGCTGACAGCTCGACTCGCGAGGTGGCTGACACCAGCAGGTCGAGGAAGCGGGCGTCGGCGGCACCGCGGCGGTCCTTCTCCGAAGGCCAGTTGAGCGCCTTCAACAGGTTGGGCGGATAGAAGATGTTGCGGCGCGATCGGTCCGGCCACTCGTTCTCGATGAGCCCGACGATGGTGAGATCCGCGAAGCGCCCGTAGCGTGCCGCCTGGTCGTCGAGCAGGCGCACACCGGTGGCGGAGCCTTCCTGCACGAACGTCTCGTCGCCAATCCAGCGGCGGATGCTGGTGGCAAGATCGGCCACTGTCCAGTTCGGGTCGTGGTGCGCGGCGTGCGCGGCCGCCATCGAGCGGAGAATTCGCAGCACGGCGGCGCGGGCCCGCCGCTCGCGCGCCACCAGCGGATGTGCATCATCGAGCGGAATCAGGTGCGTCTCGAGGAAGGCGAGGACGCCGGTGAGCAGGTCGGACGCTGGGGCCGGCGTTCGCAGCGGACCAAGCGCCTGCACCAGCGCCACGGCGGCAGCCATGGCCGGGCGAGCCGTCACGCGCGAGTCGACGCCGCGCCGCTTGCCGTCAGGGGCGTCGTTCGTCCAGCGCGCCGCGAGGGCCGCGAGCCGTTCGCTGTCGCCCAGATAGCGCGCGTCACTGAGCGCCCGATCGAGCGCGCCGACAGCCGCGCGGCTGACCCGCGAGGCGAAATCCAGGTGCGGCGACCGCAGCAGCGCCACCACGGCAGCGCGCGGGAAGTCGGCTTCGAGCGCGTCGAGCAGGAGGCCGACCGTCGCGACGGCCGGCTCCGCGGCCAGCGGCAGCGCGTCGGCGACCACGTGAGACATACCGGCCGCGCCGAGCGTGTCGGCCGCGAGATAGAGATAGGGCAACGGTCGCTTGAAGACCACCGCCACCGCATCCAGCGACGCCGGCGGCTCGGCCAGCAACCGGCGCGTCACCGCCAGCAGTTCCTCTTCCCGATCGCGATGCGTGAACCACAGCGGCGCCGAGTCGGGTGACGGCTCCGGCACCACCAGCATCGGCCGCGCTGGCGGTTCGGCCGCGACCAAATCGCGCGCGGTCAGTTCCTCCAGCCCGGGCCACCAATTGTGCAGGCGCTCGTGGAATCCGGACGCAAGCGCGCCTTCGGTGGACACGATGTCGATGGCGCCCAGGTTCGGCAGGCGGTTGAGCAGGTCGAAGTCGGCGACGAACAGCCCGGAGGGATCGGCAATCCAGTCGGGAACCGTCACGATGACGTGCGCCAGTGGAACCGCGGCGTCATCGGCCAGCAGGCGGTTGCGCAGGCGATGCTCGTCGTAGGCATCGGTGTCCTGCGCACGCTGCTCGTAGCCCCGGAAACTTTGTGCCAGGAACCGTGTCTGCCGCAACAAGCGCTCCGCACCACTGTCGTCCAGTTCACCGCCACCCAGCGCTTCGGTGATCAGCTCCTCGAAGCGCTTCACCAGTTGCGATTGCCGCCGCAGTTGGTCGTAGAACCGGAGCAGTTCCGCAACCAGGCCAGGGCGGACCGTGAAGGGCAGCTCGCCGACGTCCTGCACGGCATCGAGTGCCGCCGCCTGCGCCATGGCATCGCGCTCGAAGGCACTGAGGCGACGCGGCGGGTCGGTGAGCCTGGAGTAGAGCGCGTCGTAGAGCTCATCACGCGTGACCAGCCTGACGCGCTTGTCGTCTGCGCCCGGAAACGCGACGAGCGTCCGCGTCAGCGTGGTGGCCGCACTTCGCGAGGGAATGACGACGAGCCGTGATGGAAGGTCCGGCGCCGGCAACGCCGCGTTTGCATTCCACGGCGCCGCACACAGGGACGCGATGACGCGCTGGAAGTCGTGCAGGTCCGGCACCCGGATCAAGCGGGTGATGCGCGGAGTAATCACCGGGCGAGCTGCGGCGGCCGCAGCGCCATCTGGACCTCGGTACGCCCGCGCTCGACCAGCATGAGCGCGCCGGCGGCAGCGGATGACGCGTCCCAGGCGCGAGTCATGTTGTCGTTGATGGCGGCTTCTCGCCGGACCTGCGCTGCGCTGTCGGCCAGTTGCACCGCGCTGACAAAAAAATTGTGGGCGTCAGAAAGTTCGGCGGGCGGGACGATGGTGGCGAGCGTACGTCGAACCTGCCCGGCCCACCTCAGGATTGAACCCAGCGCGGAGGGGCCAGACCCCGAGAGCGCCTTGATGTCTTCGAGCAGCGGCACCATCCGCTGCAGACGCGTCAGCGACTCGGTCATTTTCTCGCGATAGGCACGCAGTTCCGGCGCGCGCAGCGCCCAGCTATCGCGCTCGAGGCGGAGGCGACGCGCGTCATCGAGTTTCGCCTCGACCGCCGCAGTCATCGACGCCACGACCTCCGGACGCAGTCCGCCGAGCCGCTCGTCGTTTGCCCGGATGCTCGCGAAGACGCGCTGCACGCCACGCACATCGGCAGCGGCGGCGCGCTGCGTGGCAAACCGCAGCATGCGGGCGCCGAGCTCCTGATACTGACGGTTGATCTCCACGTCGCGAGCGAACTGCGCCGTGACGGCAGCCCGCGTGGACGCGGCCCACTCGGCCGGCAGCGTCGCCGCTTCCGCATCGATCGCGTTCGCGGCCATCGTCAACAGCGACATGCGCTCCGCGGGAGACGACGTGAGCTGCGCCGCGCGCAACGTCTGCTCGATCGTCTCCTTCGCACCGGGATCCGGAAGGATCGGCTCCGACGGCGGCGGCGCCGTTGCTGCGGACACGAAGGTGAGGTCGAACGTGCTGGCGCCCGACGCGGCCTTCAGGTCGGCGATGGCTTCGTCGAGGGTGCCCACCATCTGCTGGATCTCGTCGCGCTTGAAGTTGTAGTGCGCGGACGGCCAGTCGGCCAGTCGCTTGCGCGCCTGTTCGACAATGGCGAGTCGGCGGACTGGGTCATCGGTCTGTCCGACGTCGTTCAACACCTGCGCGATATCCGCCGTGAGCAGGTCATAGTCGGCCGGCGCGCGCATCGACAGGTACCGCGTCGCGCGGACGCTCTCGGCATAGCTGACCGTTCGCGGCCAGTCGACGCGTTCCGAGGGAATGTTGACCAGTTGCAGCTGGGGAGCCGCGGCGGACGACGAGGTCGGCATCGAGAAAACGACCTGATCGTCGAGCCTCGCCAGCTCGCCGTAGCTCACCAGTGAGGTGCCGTCCGTGAGGAAGACGCGAAATAGCGGCGCGGAGTCGACACCCGTAGCGACGCCAGGCCCAGCAGCCTGAGCGCCAGCCGCCAGGGCCGAGGCTGGGCCGACAGTGATCAGGCAGACGATGACGATGCCTGCCGCCCGGTGCCATTTCATGCGAATCCAGCGTACGGCGCGGACCTACGAGCGTCAAGTTGTGGAAAACCTGTGGATGAACCGTGCATAACCTGTGGAACCACGGTGGACGTAAAAAGATTTCCGCGTAATTCACTCACGTACCGCGCGGCCGCGACCTGTGGACACGCGTTTCGTACGGCGCTTCGCTTGTTTGCCCGTAGCGGTGGCGTGACAATCATCCTCGTTCCCAGCAGACAACTCGCGTCGGTCCATAAAACTGTGCATACGGCTGTTCATCGCTTTGAAGAATCCATCGGTGGTCGCACCTATCAGATCGAGGTGGTGCCCATCGACCCCCAACGTTGGCGTGCCTACATCGTCCGCGTCCCGGGGGTTCCCACGGCGTTGATGCCGTTTTATGGACCGACGCCAGACCAGGCCTGCGGCAGCCTGTGCGACTGGCTGATGCGCGCCCACGCACGGGCTGCGCTCGGCACCAAGCCCGCCCAGTCCTAGCTCATCGCAACCTGCCCCTGCACACGACCCAAGCACTGCCGTAAGATCGGGCTGCTCATGCCCTTCGGTTCCCGGACGATCCGCCTCATCGGTGCTGCCCTCGCGCTTGCGGCGCTGGCGCTGCTCCCTCCAACCCGTCGCAGCGAGGCGCAATCGCCAGGTGCCCAGCAGGGCGCGTCGGCGCGGTCCATCGCGTCGGTAGGGTCTGGGGTGCCGCCGCCCGACTTCGCGCGCATGCTGCGCGAGCAGGCCGACACCGACCGAGCCTGGCGGCTGGCCAGCGACGGGACGATGCGGATGGAGAAGATCACCTACCGCAGCTCGAAGGGCGACCTCGAGATTCCGGCGTTCGTCTTCCAGCCGCTCACGCTCAAGGGGCCGCAGCGACACCCGGCTCTGGTCTGGGTGCACGAAGACATCCGCGGTCACCTCTACGAGCACCATATCCCCTTCATCCGCGAGGCCGTCGCACGCGGCTACGTGGTGATTGCCCCGGAATATCGCGGCAGTATCGGTTACGGACGCGTGTTCTACGACGCCATCGATTACGGCGGCGCGGAAGTGGATGATGTGGTCACCGCGGCGTCGGTGCTGAAAAGCCAGTACCCCGCCGTCGACCCGGGCAATATCGGCATCGTCGGCTGGAGCCACGGCGGCATGATTGCGCTGCTGGCCATCTTCAGGAACCCGATCGCGTTCAAATCGGCGGCGGCGCTGGTACCGGTGACAAACCTGTTCCATCGACTCGCGCGCAAGGGCATCGAGCAGCAGCGGCGCGCCATCGATCCGCAGAATCGCTTCGGCGGCTCCCCCTCAGAGCGTCCCGAGGTCTACCGCTACCGGTCGCCGCTCTTTCACGTGGACGAACTCCGGATTCCGCTGCTGGTGCATGTGGCGGACAACGACGAGGACGTGAACATCGACGAGGCGATGCAGTTGGTGGATGCGCTTCGCGCGCGAAAGCCCGACCTGGCTGATGCCAAGGTCTACAAGAATCCGGCGGGGGGGCACCTCTTCGACCGTCGGTGGTACCCGGCAACGGGCCAGTCCGAAGGCACGCCCGAGCAACGCGATTCGTGGTCGCGCGTCTGGTTGTTCTTCGGGCGCACGCTGCAGCCAGGAGTGCCCACGCCCTGATCCACACCTCAGCCTGTAGGGCGCGCCACAAGCCGCCACAACACGCCACAAGCCGTTCGTTGCGCCACTTGTGAGCGGCCGTCTACAATTCCAGGAACGCGTGACGTTGACGCGCGCGATACCCTACGACACTGGTGCCCGCGCCTTTCGGGCCGGAAATATCTGCAGGAGTTCAGGATGCCCACGAAGAAGTCGACGTTCTCCGACACCGGTGTGACGACGCGCCGCAGATTCCTCGAGCAGCTCGGGCTGGTCGGCGGGACGTCGCTCGTCATGACCGCGATGAACTCGTGGGACCTGATGGCCGGTCAGGCGCAGGGACGGCCCGAGCTCACGGGGAAGCCCGCGAAGAACAAGGTGATCGTCCTCGGTGCCGGGGTCTCTGGCTTGGTCACCGCCTACGAACTGGGCAAGCTCGGATACGACGTCCGCGTCATCGAAGCGCGCGAGCGCGTCGGCGGCCTGAACTGGACCGTGCGCAAGGGCACTGAGCATCAGGAAATCGGCGCCACCGAGAAGCAGGTCTGCGCCTTCGACGAAGGCATGTATGTGAACGTCGGCCCGTGGCGCATTCCCTACACCCACACCGGCGTGCTGAACTACTGCCGCGAGGTCGGCGTGCCGGTCGAGATCTTCGTCAACGAGGCGGAGAACTCCTATTTCTTCTACGAAGGCGCGCAGTACGGCTCGTTCTCCGGGAAGCGGCTGCGCCTGCGTGAGGTGAAGGGCGACATGCTCGGTCACATCAACGAGCTGCTCGTGAAGGCGATCGACCAGGACAAGCTCGATCAGCCGATGTTGCCCGAGGACAAGGACCGCTTCGTGAAGTTCCTCGTCAGCGAGGGCTATCTCGATGCAACGAGCAAGACCTACAAGGCGATCGGCGAGGACGGCCGCCAGGCCTACGACACGAACCAGCTGCTGAAGGCCGGCATCGGCAACCGCTTCCGCTCGGTGCCGCTCACCGACGGCACGCAGGCCGCCCCGATCTTCCAGCCGATTGGCGGCATGGACCAGTTCCCGAAGGGGCTGGCGCGCGCCATCGGCGCCCAGAAGATTTCGCTTGGCACGGAAGTGCTGTCGGTTCGTCACGACGCCACCGGCGTGAAGGTGGCGGTGATGGACACGAAGAGCGGCAAGAAGAGCGAGCTCGCGGCCGACTTCGTCGCCGTCTGCCTGCCGCTGGCGATCATTGCGAAGCTGGACATCAGCTTCTCGCCAGAGATGATGACCGCGGTCAAGAGCGTGCCGAACAGCAACAGCGCAAAGATGGGCCTGCAGATGAAGCGCCGCTGGTGGGAAGAGGACGACCAGATTTTCGGTGGTCACCTCTACTCGAACCTGCCGCTTGGCGAGTTCTCGTACCCCTCGACCGGCTACTTCGCGAAGAAGGGCATCATCCTCGGCCTGTACGCCAACGGCCCGGTGGGCACGCTGCTCGACCAGACACCGGCACAGCGGGTCGAGCATGTCATCTCGAACGCCTCGAAGGTGCATCCGCAGATGCGCGCCGAGTTCGAGAACGCCTTCGGTGTGTGGTGGAAGAAGGTGAAGTACAGCGAGGGCGGCTACGCCACGGGCGCCGCGCACGCGCGCCACGATCAGCTGTCGACCATGGAAGACCGCCTGGTGATCGGCTCCGCCGCTGTCTGCCCCTACTCCGAACCGGACTGGCAGGAAGGCGCCGTTGCTGCCGGCTGGCAGACGGTGAAGACGATTCATCAGCGCGCGATGAAGACGTAGCGAAGCGGGACTGTAGAATCGCACCATGCGATATGCAGCCATCACCGGCTGGGGGGAGGGGCTTCCCCCGGCGGTGCTCACCAACGACGACCTCTCCACCTTCCTCGACACGTCAGACGAGTGGATTAGCAGCCGCACCGGGATGAAGGAGCGGCGCATCTCGCATGTCACCGCCGTGGAGATGGCGACGATTGCCTGCCGGCGCGCACTGGCCTGTGCCGGCGTCGAGGCCGCCGACGTCGACCTCATCGTCTACGGCGGATGCTCGAACGAGGAAGTGGTGCCCAATAGCGCCTCGGGCGTGCAGGTGGCACTGGGCGCCAGCCGTGCCGCGGCGATGGACCTCAACACGGCCTGCACCAGCTTCATCTACGGTCTCTCCACCGCCACCGCCCTCATCCAGAACGGCACCGTCCGCAACGCGCTGGTGATTGGCGTCGAGCTGATCTCCAGATACATCGACTGGAGCAACCGTAACGTGGCGGTGCTCTTCGGCGACGGGGCAGCCGCCGTCTTCGTCCAGGCAACGGACTCGGAGGAAGGAGTGATCGGCTCCGTCCTCGGCTGCGACGCCGAGGCGCGGCAGGTGCTGCGCGTGCGCGGTGTCGGCTGCGGCTACGCCGGCCTGGGAATCACCTTTGGCGACACGATGTGGGATTTCGACGGTCAGGCCATCTTCAAGCGCGCCGTGAAAGGCATGACCGACGCGTGTGGACGCGTGATGGCGCAGGCCGGCGTGAGCGGCGAGCAGGTGGATCTGGTGATTCCGCACCAGGCCAACCTGCGCATCATCGAGTCGGTCGCCAAGCACGCCGGCGTGCCGATGGACCGCGTGATGGTGACGGTGCAGAAGTACGGCAACATGAGCGCCGCCACCGTGCCGGTGAGCCTGGTCGAGGCGTTGAAGGACGGCCGCGTGAAGCCGGGCGCGCTGCTGCTGATGCCGGGCTTCGGCGGCGGGCTCACGTTCGGTGCACTGCTGGTCCGCTGGGGCAGCCGGGTGACACCGCTCGGCGAATCGACCGCAGCCTTCCCGCCGCTGCAACAGGCGGCGCTCGAAATGGTGAATGCCGTACGCGCGACGCAGGATCCGAACGGACGCTCGGCGGCCGGCCTGATGGCGCCGCAGTTCGCCGAGGCGCGCCTCGCCGCACACGTGACGTAGCTACGGCACCGCGTACACGACGAGGGTGTCGGTGGCGGCGATGGCGACATGTTGCCTGCCGCCAAATACCTGGTAGGTCATCGGGTCGGCATTGCCCCGTTTGTCGAGCCGGTCGATCCACAGTTCGCGTCCCGTCCTGGTGTCGAGGGCGCGGAAGCGGTTGTCGTCGGTCGACGCGATGAACAGCAGGCCGCTCGCGGTGGTGATGGCGCCGGCCAGCAGTGGACGGCCGGTGTTCTGCCTGCCCGGCGGCAACTGTTCGGTGATGCCGAGCGGAACCTGCCAGGTGATCTCGCCGGTTGATGCGTTCACGGCGGTCAGCCTGCCCCACGGCGGTTTCTGACAGGGCCAGTTCGCCTCGCCCACGCGGGCATCGAACGTGGCGCGGCCAGGCGCGACCCGCTCCCAGGGGACGATCGACCCTTCCTTCGCGGGCGCCATCATGCCGATGGCGCCAGTGTCCTGCGTTGCCACGATGATCGAACCGGACGTGGGATCGAAGGCCGCACCGCCCCAGTTCGCACCGCCGAGCGTGCCGGGAAACACCAGCGTCGGCTTCAGGCCCCACGGCGTGAACGGTCCAGCATTACCACCGCCACCAATCTGCGCGAGGAGGTCGGCGCAGGCACGCGCATGCTCGGGCGTGGTGTCGTTGGCGGTCACAAGGTCGGCTGGCGAGAACGTGGTCCGCGCCAGCGCCGGCGGCTTCACCGGAATCGGCTGTGTCGGCGACGCCTGCTCGCCGGGCACCTCGCTCTTCGGCATCGGGCGCTCTTCAGTGCCGAATAGCGGCTGGCCCGTGTCGCGGTTCAGGATGTAGAGGTAGCCCGACTTCGTGGTGACCGCGAGCGCAGGAATGGTGCGGCCATTGCGCGTGATGTCGAACAGCGCCGGCGGCGCTGGCGGGTCGTGGTCCCACAGATCGTGGTGAATGGTCTGGAAGTGCCACCGGTAGGCGCCGGTCTGGAGGTCGAGCGCCACCACCGAGTTACCGAAGAGATTCGCGCCCTTGCGGTCGCCACCGTACGCGCCAGAAATGGGCGACGCGAGCGGAACGAACAGCAAGCTGCGCTGCTCGTCGAACGTGAAGTAGAAGGGCCAGGCATTGGCACCAAGGCGTCCCTTCCAGCTGTCGACTTCCCAGGTGTCGCTGCCGGGTGTGCCTGGCTGCGCGACCGAGCTGAACTCCCACAGCTTCGCGCCCGTGCGTGCGTCGTAGGCGCGCGGATTGCCGACGCCGCCGGGCGCACCGGGCGGCGTGTTCGCACCGACAATGACGACGTTGCGGAAGACGCCGGGCACCGAGTTGTACGGCACGCCGATCTCGACGCTTCCGCCGCTGCCGAAGGCTGAGGCGACCGCACCGGTCTTCGCGTCGAACGCCAGCAGCCGGCGCCCGGACATGACGAAGAGCCGCGGATCAACGCCTGCAATTCCCGGCCAGTAGCCGACACCGCGACGGGACGGCGCGCCGCCGGTCACGAACGTCTTCCAGAGTGGCCGCCCCGTGCCGGCGTCGAGCGCTACGATGCTGTCAGCGGTCGGCAGGTACATCACGCCGTTCACCACAACCGGCGTCGCCTGCGAGTTGGCGCTGGCTGCCGCTGCACCCGGCGTACCGGGCGCTCGCGCCGGATCAGCCTGCAGCGAATAGGTCCATGCTTTCTTCAGCCGGGTCACGTTGCCGGCGTTGATCGCGGTGAGCGGAGAGTGACCGGTGCCGGCCGCGTCGTGGCGATAGCTCGGCCAATCGCCCCGTCCGGATGGGCCATGCGCCTGTTGCGCGACGCCTGCTGCAACGAGGACGCCGAGAAAAGTGGCTGTCAGGACCTGCGCACGCATGGGACGTCTCCAGTGCGCGCAGTATACGTCGTAGCCCAGTGTCGATGCGGCGGTGCTAGAACGCTCGACCGTCATGGTGGGCCAGCGTGGCGAGATCGGCAATCAGCTGATCGACGGCGTGCGGCTGCGTGCCGTTGTAGATGCCGCGAAGCTGTCCGTTCGCATCGACCAGCAGCAGCTTCTCGGAGTGCAGGAACACGGTCTCCTCGTCGGCTGCGCTCCCGACCCTGCTGTCGTCGGCGAAATACGACGACCGCGCCAGCGCGTAGATCGTCCGCTTGTCGCCGGTGACGAGCGACCAGGTGTGTGAATCGATTCCGCGCTCCTTGCCAAAGAGTGCCAACGCCGCCGGCGTGTCGGTGTCAGGCGTCACCGAGAACGACACGATGTGGGCATCGGCAGCGGCCGCCTGCACCCGCGAGAGTTGACGCACGAGAATCGGACATACCGCGGCGCACTGCGTGTAGATGAAACTCGCCACGTAGGGACGGCCGGCGAGCGTCGAGTCTGCAATGACACCGCCGGTCTGGGTGGTCAGCCTGAACGGCGCCACACGGTGCGCGACCGGAGCCCAGTGCGGGGCGAAGGACGCATCGGCGTAGTAGGGCAACGCACCTGGCGCGGGCGGTGCCGCCGCCTCCTGCGGCAGTGGCCCGTTCATGCGCAGCGGCTCTGCTGGTGCAGCTATGCCGCGCTCCCCTCGACCAGCGGCCGCGGCCTCACCAACTGTGTTGCAGGGGGTGGCGTTCACGAGGCCGAAGCGCCGCCCGGCATGCACCTCGTAGTTCAGATACAGGGTGCCGTCCTCGGACCACGATTGCTGCAGCCCCGCTTCATGGCCATCGACGTAGTGGCGCAGTTCGTACCGCGCTCCGCTCTCGTAGAACGTGCGATACGCGCCGTCATAGGCGTCATGGCGGTAGTTCACCTCGGACCTGAGCTGTCCATTTGGCCAGAACTGCCGCACGGCCCCCTCGCGCATCGGCGTGCTCGTCGCGGCACCAGCGACAGCCTCACCGAGGCGCGCACGGGCGAACCCGACGGCACTCGCGCCAGCGGCGCACACGAGTGCGACAGACAGCACCGTCAGCGGTGTGGGGCGGATCATCCGGCCACCGTTCCTGGCGCGCCGTGGAAGCAGCCGGCGATGTACGGCGGCGCCGACGTGACGTGGTAGTGATAGATCCCCTGCGGGTATTCCTGCGTGACGCCGACATGGCCGTTGCAGCTGTCGAGATTCGCCGGCGCACTGCCGCTCTCGTCGATCGTCCCGTAGACAGGGAACCCGTCGAGCAGGACGCCGATGAAGGTGGCCTTGCCCCGCGCCTCCGTGAGCCACAACGGCTCGAAGTGGTAGTGGTACTGGTTCGATGGTGTGGGGTGTCCGTTGTAGCGATCGAACGACAGGATCTCGTTCGTCAGCGGCATGCGCCCAGCCGCGTACTGGTTGAACAGCACCACCCCGTTGGTCGCGATGCCGATCGGACCGAGCGGTGTGTCGGAGGCAGTGGCGGCCGACGGCGTTGCAGGAATGCGGAACACGATGCTCTGCGTCGCAATACGGTTGGTGTTCACCTGCATCCCGGCAGTCGGCGCCTCGTAGTTCGCGCTGCCGCTTCCCCAGTACGGACTCTTGTGGTCCGGTACATTGGTCGTGCGAATCACCATCGTCGTGCCCTCCTGGCTGACCGTGGCGCTGCCGCTGAAACGCGCATACGCGGAGGAGAGCGCTCCGCTCGAGGCCGACGTGCCGGTGGTTGGCGAGGTGATCGCGGTGCTGGACGAGTCGGAGCCGCTGCAGCCGATGGCGACGAGTGCGGTACAGGCGAGCGTCGCGAGCAAGTGGAACGGTAAACGTGTCATGCCGCGACTATAGCGAGGCCACGCTCCGTAGCCTGTGACAGTTCAGCAGACGATCTGTGAAAAGACCGTGGCTGCGGCGATGGGTTCAGGCGAGCGCTGCGTCGAGGGCGGCAAGCATGGCGGCGTTCTCGTCGGGGGTGCCGATCGTAATCCGGAGCTTGTCGTTCAGGCCGGGTTTGTCGAAGAAGCGCACGAGCACGCCGCGCGACTTCATCCAGTCGTACACCGGCCTGGCGATGGCGGCCCCTGGCAGCGTCGCCAGCACGAAGTTACCCTGGCTTGGTATGACCGCAAAGCCGCGCGTGGACAGTTCCGCCGTCACCCGCGCACGCTCGTGCTTCACGCGCGTCCACTGCTCACGCGCGTACGCCTGATCGTCGAGCGCCGCTGTCGCCGCTGCAATGGCGATGGCGTCGCAGTTGTAGCTGTCTTTCACCTTGGCCATCTGCGCGATGACCGACGGGTGCGCGATCGCATAGCCGAAGCGCAGGCCGGCCAGGCCGTAGCCTTTGCTCAGCGTGCGGGAGATGAGCACGTTCTCGTGCGTCGCCAGCAGCGAGAGGCAGTTCGACTCGGCGAAGTCCACATACGCCTCATCGACGAGCACCAGCGCGTCGGTCCGCGCCGCCAGGGCGCTCACCTGCGCCGCCGGCACGCACGTGCCAGAGGGCGCGTTGGGGTTGGCGAAAAAGATGGCGCGGGGGCTGGTCGCCAACAGCGCGTCGGACGGCAGCGTCCAGCCGGCGTCCCACGGCACGGTGACGAACTTGACGTCGGCAAGTTCCGCCAGCACCGGATACAGCGAGTAGGTCGGGTCCGGACTGGCGAGCACGTCGCCGGGGCCGCAATAGCTGCGCAGCGCAATCTGCAGGATATCGTCGCTGCCGTTGCCAGCCAGCACCTGGTCGGGCGCAACGCCGTGCACGCGCGCGGCTACCCGGCGGAAGTCGTCCGCCATCGGCTGCGGATAACGCCTGAGCGCATCTGGGCCAATCCCGCGAATCGCCTCGAACACCGTTGGGCTCGGCGGATAGGGATTTTCGTTGGTGTTCAGCTTGATGACCGTTTCACCCGGCTTCGGCTGTTCACCGGGGGTGTAGCCGGCCATCCGGGCCACAGTGGGACGTGCGTGAGGCGACGACATCTGCTGGGAATGTTAGCAGGAGGGCGGTGGGCGGTGGGCGATGGGCGATGGGCGATGGGCGATGGGCGATAGGAGGGTGGGGGTTGGGACAATTCGCCTTTCACGATTCGCGATTCACGATTCGCATTGAGAGAGTGGCATAGTGAGCCCATGGACGGACGTCATCCTGACGGCGAGTACTCGCGCGGCGCCAAGTGGTTCCACTGGCTCACCCTGCCGCCGCTCGCGATCATCCTGTTGTCCGGGCTCACCATCCGCTTCATCGGCGACGAGGCGAAGATGGCGTTCTACACTGTGCACGAAAGCCTGGGGCTGCTGATGCTCGTGCTGTCGGCGGCTCGCCTCTCGTGGCGGCTGACCCACCAGCCACCGCCGATGGCGCCGGCGATTCCGGCGCTGGAACAAACCGGGGCGAATGCGGTGCACACCCTGCTCTACGCGGTGCTCATCGTGCAGCCGCTGATCGGGTTCTTCACCACCAACGCTCTCGGCTTCCCGCAGCGAGACGCGACGGCGTTCCTCGGCTTCGTCAATTTCCCGAAATTCATGGACGCCGCGCCAGACCTGGCGGGTTCGCTGCACTGGGCGCACAGCATCGTGGGGTGGACGCTCGTGCCGCTCATCGCCGCGCACGTCGCCGGCGTGGTGTTCCGTCACGCGGTCACGCGCGACGGCACGCTGCTGCGGATGCTCTGAGAGCGTAGGTTGGGTCGGGTCTGGTGTCAGCGCCTGGGCACGGTCCAGAAGTGCACGACGTGGTTGTCCACCACGAACGACTTCGCCGGTTTCCACGCCTTCCCCATGTCGTAGTTGTGCGAGACGATGCGCGTGCCTGGCTTCAGCGCACGGAAGGTGGGTGCCAGCTTCTCGTTGATCGCCGGCAGCAGGTACATCGCGATGACGGTTGCGGCAGACAAGTCGGCTGTGAACAGATCCTGCTGGAGGAACGTCACCCGGTCGCTCACGCCGGCCGCGTCGGCGTTGGCGCGCGCCTCGACGATGCGCAGCGGGTCGAGTTCGATGCCCACCCCGCGGGCCGCACCGAAGTTCTTCACGGCGGCGATCGGAATGCGTCCGTCGCCCGAGCCCAGATCGAACACAACATCGCCCTTCGCGACTCTCGCCGCGGTCAGCATCGCCGTGACCACGAGTTCAGGCGTCGGGACGTAGATGACGTCGAGCGGCGTCGGTTGCGGTGCGGCCCGGGCAGCGCGCTCACCTGACATCACCCCGATCGCGGCGGTGCACGCCACGGCGATAGCCATCACGTGCCTGGGGAGTGGGAGCGAGCCAACCATGTCGGCGCCATCATACGCGCACGCCGGTGCTGACGCCTCAGCGCTGAGGGTTAACGACGAATGTTCGGCCCGAGAACTCCAGGCTACGCAGCAGGTCGGGATGGACAAAGTAGCGCGTGGCCTGTGTCCGCCCGGCGCTGCGCACCAGATTCAAGTCCAGCAACCGCTTTATCCACGGCTGCAAAGCCGCTATTGACGGCAGCTCCAGTGCGGAGGCGAGCTCCCGCGCAGTCAGGGCGTCCTGCTGCGCCAGCAGGCCAAGGGCGATTCGCTCACCTTGCGTGAGCTGGTAGGTCTGATCGGGCTTCGCTATGAAGTCGATCACTTCGGGCTTGAGGATGCGACGGCGAATCGTCACTTGCACGCGGTCGTGTCTCTCGATCAGCTCTGGGGCGGGGCGGCCCTGAGAAAGCGGGACCTTGAATATCCTGTCGAAGCCGCTGCCTTCCCGTTCCATCAACTTCAGGTCGTGGGACAGACGGGCGAGATGCTCGTTGCGACGCACTGTGGTGTGCAGCACGTTCTGTGGCGTGACGCCCATCTAATTCCGCGGCGTGACGCTCAATCCGTCGCACGTCTCGGTCGTGGGCCAGTTGTGGATGCGAAGGAGCCAAGGCGTCGTGAGCACGCTGAATAAACGGCACCAAACGCTGAGCGTCGCGCGTGTTGTCGATCCAGATCCACGGACCGTCGGTCTCCTCGCGTGTGAATTTGAGCCCAACACCTTCAAGCTCGACGGGATCGGCTGGCGGGAAGACTATGGCGCCGACGTGAGCCCGCTCGAATTTCGGGTCGAAACGACAGAAGCGATGTCCACCTGTCCAGTATGTAACCCCACCTCCCCGCGCAGAAAACGTCGGCTCGCTAACGTGCGGTCCGGCATTCTTGGCAGCAGTTTCGATGAAGTCCATCACGCCAGGGATCAGTCGGTTGCAGCGCTCACGGCGCTCGATGAATTCTCGACGCCGATCATCTTGCTCCGTCATTCATTCCTTCCAACAGCCGGTGAGCTTGGCATGAGGCGTCGTGGTTTCCTTGTGGCGACCGTTCGGTCATTCAGTTCCCGTCGATTCCGGCGGTTGAGGCCACAGTTGCGCTCCATGCAGGATGCGCAGCACCTGCACGGAATCACCATGCACTTCATAGATAGCGACGAACGGTAGGGACGCAAACACGAACTCGCGGGTGCCATCGACCCGTCCTGCGCGGCCTCGGTGCGGGAACAATTCAAGGATGCCGACGCCAACGACGATCGTCTTCGCAACTCGTCGGGCCGACTCCGGTCGGCGCTCCGCGATGTAGTCGCAGATCCGCTCGAGATCGTCGGCCGCGTCCGTCGTCCACCGGACGCGCATCAGCCTCGATATCGCTGCTCGATCCGCGAGGCGACCTCGCTATGGTCCAGCAGCCGACCTTCGCGAGCAGAGACACGGCCGGTCTCGACTTCACGACGAAACCACTCGTCGTGCTCGACTGATCCACCAAGCAACTCCAACGCGACCTGATCGGCATTGCGCCCGGTTTCGGCGGCAATCTGATTCAGCCTGGCTTCAAGTTCGGGCGGGATGTGCAAGTCCATAAAGGTGAGGGTAGGGGTGAAGGGGACGGCTGTCAACGCTCAGAAGGGGAGACGACACAGGGGACAACAGACCGGGGTCGGGTTGTCTCCCCTTTCGTCTCCGTCCCTTGTCGGCCCACACCTTGGTCTGAACCATCGCAGGGGGCTGAAAAGGGGAGCTAACTGCCAGGGGTGACATTGGCCGCCCTTGAGAACTCGATCGGAGCAACGCCAATGGCAGCAGCAAGATGCCTCCATCCACCTTCATCGCCTAGCTGCAACTACTTCGGTAGTCAGAGGATGCGATGGCCGGTTAATGCTCGGAGCCGCTTGTCGAACGGCGGCGCCCTATGCGCGAAAACTGCGGCGCGGCGTGAGCTGCAGCGCATGCTCACGTATTGCCGCAGCAACAAAGGCAAGGTGCACTTCCTGGTGGTCTTCAACCTGACCCGATTCGCGCGGGACAAGTACGACCACTTCGCGCTGCGTTCGCATCTCAAGTCCCTGGGCATCTCGCTGCGGTCGGCAACCGAACCCATCGACGACACCTCCACCGGTAAGTTGATGGAGGGCGTGCTCGCCGCGTTCGCACAGTTCGACAACGACATCCGTTCCGACCGCACCCGCGCCGGCATGCGCGCGGCGTTGGAACTGGGACGATGGACCTTCCTGGCCCCGCTGGGCTATCTCAATGCCCCGCGCGTGATGGGTTACAGCTTGATGCCGGATCCCGAACGCGGGCCGATTGTCCGGCGTCTTTTCAAGGAGTACGCGAGTGAACGCTTTACGAAGCAGCAGATCCTGCAGAAGGCGACCCAACTCGGCCTGACCAATCGCCGCGGTCAGCCGCTTAGTTCCCAAGCCATTGGCATGCTGTTGCGCAACCGGCTGTATATCGGCGCAATTGACGTGCCCGACTTCGGTATCCGCGACCGGCGCGGCGACTTCGATCCGCTGATCGCCGAGGATGTCTTCTACAAAGCCCAGGCCGTGCGGTCGGGCAAGGTGCCCTCGACCGCCCCGCTGATGCGGAAGCGGCCGGACTTCCCGTTGCGTGGGTTTGTGCGGTGTGCCGCGTGCGATCGCAGTCTCACTGGCAGCTGGTCAAAAGGGCGGAGCAACTACTACGCCTACTATCACTGCCATCCCGGCTGCCGCGGCGTCAACGTCACTAACCTAAAGCCAGGCTAGAGGGTCTGTTCGTGGATGAACTCGCGCGCCTGCAGCCGGCGGCGGGCTACATGAGGCCGATGAAGGAGTCAGTCTTACAGGTATGGAAGGAGCGCCAGGTTTCGGTCCAATCGGACATCGAAAGTGCCGAACAAGCCCGTCAGAAACTGCAGCAGAAATTGAACCGGCTGGACGAAGCGTTCCTATTTGAGCGCTCGATTGATATCGATACCTACGATCGCCATGCCGATCGAGTGCGCCAGCAGATGGCGTTGCTCAAGATCGACGAGCACACCTCGAAGCTTGAAGAACTGGACGTGGAAGGCATTCTGGCGTTCGCTGAGCGCGTGTTACCGCGCACCGCGGACCTGTGGGTGCGAGCCTCACTCGATCAACGACAGCGCCTGCATCAGCTGTTTTTCCCGGAGGGAGTCGCGTTCGGCGGAAACGGCTTTGTTGGAACCGCCGTAACCGCACCGGCTTTCGGTTAATTACAGCCGGTTGAGGATGGAAAAGAAAGGATGGTGGACCTGACCGGGATCGAACCGGTGACCTCATGAATGCCATTCATGCGCGCTCCCAGCTGCGCTACAGGCCCACTCGAGTCGGAACGAACTAGCAGTGTAACACGACGGATTACGCTGACGGAACAGCGTGATAGGTTTATCCGACCATTTTCCCGAGTCCGCGTCGGACCAGGAGGGACTGATGATGCCCGCGCGCGCTCCCCGCACTCTTCGCACTCTTCGCATGCTCGCGTGCGTCGTGCTTGCCACCACGTGCGCCAACCGAGCTGACGCCCAGGACGAGCCGGGTGGTGCGCCTCGTGCCGAGAAGCGCGACGGTCCGTGGTTCGGACTGACGCTGCCACCGGCCGTGGGCGAGTCACCCGCAGTGGTCGTCGGCACGCGGATGCCGCGCCCCGTGCACGTGCCCGCGGTCGCACCGGAGGGAACCGAGTTCGCATCGGCCATCCTCCGCGCCGACCTCATCACCATCGTCGGCTTCTCGAAAGAGAGCCGCAGCACGAAGGAGATCGGAACCGGGCAGCAGTGGGGACGAATCTCCGGCTTTCCGTCTGGCGCGAAGACGATTGAGTGGGCTGCGCAACAGTTCCGGACCGCCGGCATCGCAGATGTTCGCGTGCAGCCCATCGCACAGGATCCGCGTTCGTCGTTCTGGCTGCCGCTGTCCTGGGAGGTGAGGCTCCTCGGCGACCCGGCGTTCGGCGCGGGCACGAACGATATCGTGCTGCAGTCGGCCATTCCGGTGCCGCCCTCGGAGCTTCCCGGTGGCACGCTCACCGCTCCGCTCGTCTTCGTCGGCAGCGCGAACCGCTCCATCATCGAGCACCTTGACGTGAAGGGAAAGATAGCCGTGCAGCTGACGGTGCCGCAGGGGCACATGCTGTTCGAGCGCGGAGCGGTGACGTCGAACGCGCAGGCGTTGATGAAGCGCGGAGCCGTCGCCGTCTTCAATCTCGTTCGGCTGCCGGGCAACGAGCTGGGGCGCGACTTCAGCAACTGCGGCGGCCCCTGCGTGAACATCGGCGGCCGCGACGGCTACTTCCTCGAGCAGTTGTTCGACCGTGCCGCCGAGGCCGGTGCCGGACACGCACTGCGCGCGACCATCAGCCTGACGACCAAGACGTTCACCAACCTGAAGGCGGCCAATGCCGTGGCGGTCATTCCCGGTCGGCGCAGCCAGGAAACGGTCATCATCGATGCGCACGCCGATGCGTGGTTCGATGGCGCCGGCGACAACGCCGACGGCTTCGCGGTGATGATCGCGATGGCGCGCCATTTCGCGAAGCCTGCGAACCGGCCCGAGCGCACGCTCGTCTTCGTTGCCAGTGCCGGACACCATACGCCTGGCATCAACGGTCCGCGCGGGTTCGTCGCCGCAAACCCGGAGCTTGCACGGAATGCAGTGCTGATGCTGAACGTCGAGCACGTGGCACAGCGCAATTTCTCGGCCGCACGCACGACGAACGCGGATGGCTATCGCCAGGCCGTCGCGGACACGGGTGAAGCGCCCATCTACGCAGGGGTGACGAACCGTGCGCCGTTTCTCGATCGGTTGTTCGAGCGTGGCGTCGACGACTTCGGCATCAACTTCATCTCGCAGACGTCGAACATGCAGAGTGGTGAAACCGGCGGCTTCGGCCCGCTCGGCGGCGCTGCGCGCGTGACGGTGATGCAGGCGCCGCCGCTGTACCACACGACCGGCGAGGTGCTCGATGTGATCTCGACGCCTGGGCTCGAACGCATGGCGCGTTTCCTCGCCTACTTCGTGCGCGAGGTGTCGCTGGCGCCAACCGCCGACGTGAAACGGCCCGCGCCGGCGCGATAGGCCGTCAGCGCCCGAGCTGACGACGCAGTTCGGGCAGCGCCGCGTACTCGGCCGGCGTATCGATGTCGATGTAGGCTCCGGGGTCGTCGACCGCGACGTCGCCTGCCGCCGACGCGTGTCCACGCACCACTGACTTCGCACCCGCGCCGGGGTCGCACGCACGAATGGCCGCGAACAGGCTCCGCGCGATGAGCACGGGGTGACCATGCTCGCTGCCGCGCACGGCTCTCACCACGGGCGCGCGGGTGTCGTCGAACCTGCGCACAACCGCGTCGACCGTCGACGCCGCGAACAGCGGTGCGTCCACCAGGCTGAGCAGCAGTGCATCGAGGTCTGGTCGGTCAACGGCGTCGAGTCCGGCCAGCAGCGAAGAGAACTGTCCCTCCTGGTACGCCGCGTTCACGACGATCCGCACAGGCAGACCACTCGCCTCGATCGCGGCGCGTACGCGCGGGGCGTCGTGCCCCACCACCACGACGATATCGGTGATGCCGGCCTCGACGAACGTGCGCACGATGCGAGTGACGAACGTGTCGCGCGCATCGAAGCGAAGAAGTCCCTTGGGCTCTCCGCCCATGCGCGTGGACAAACCGGCGGCGAGCACAACAGCGGCAATCATCGGGGAATCATAGTCGGTTGGTCGACTACACTGTCCGTGTGCCCCCTGTCCTTCGCTGCCAACGTTGCGGCACTGAGATGGACATGCGCGACCCCGCGGCAGGCATGCCGTGGCCACCGGATCAGTACTGGGTGTGTCCAGCCTGTGGTCGTCACTTCTGGACGACCTACCCGCCGCCTGCTGCTGAAAAGCCGAAGGCTGCCGACGAACAGAAAGTCTGAGCGTCGCTTGACTTCCGTCAGATAACCCACCTAGACTGGCGCGGTTTCCAGCTCAACGGACTTGCTGGGATCAAAGCCGGCCGGCAGATTTCGATAAATTCGGCGTATTTTCGCAGGATTCCGTCGCCGGCTGAGCACCACCTGGGATGTCCCCGGGGGGCGAACGGAGGGCTTCGGGTATGCCGAGCGGGACCATCGCACGACTTCTCATCGACAAGGGCTTCGGCTTCATTCGCGATGAGAGCGGCATCGAACACTTCTTCCACCGCAGTTCAGTGCGCGGTTCGGTCTTCGAACTGCTGCGCGAAGGGCAGCGCGTGGATTTCACCCCAGAGGACTCGGGCAAGGGTCCGCGCGCAGGCGATGTGCGCTTGACCGAAGGCTGACCGAACCCCGGCCCGGAGCGTCAAACCGGGCCGGTTACTATCGCGGTCGCCTCAGCGCGGCCAGCACCCGCTCTGGATCGTCGAGATCGGGGAACGCAGCGTCCGCCCCGCTTGCCAGCAACGTGTCGACGTCATAGCTGCCGGTCGCGACTCCCACCGAACGCGCCCCACCCGCCACCGCCACCGCAATATCGAGCGGCGTGTCGCCGATGATCACCACATCGGCGGGACGAACGGCAAGTCCGCATGCCTCTTTGACGCTGGCCATCGCTGTCCACAGCAGTCCGTTGCGATCGTGTGCGTCGTCGCCAAAGGCACCGGTGGTGAAGTAGCGCCACAGGTCGAAGTGCTCGAGCTTGATCTGGGCGCCGCGTCTGAAATTTCCGGTGAGCAGCGCGAGGTACGCATCATCCTGAGACGCAAGCGTGTCGAGGAGATGACGCACTCCCGGCAAGACGCCCTTGAGCGGTCCGGGTTGGAGAATCTCGCTGGAGAGGTACTGGACGTAGATGTCGTGGACGGCCTGGTGCCGCGCAGCGGTCGGCTCGAGGCCATGAGCCCGACACATCTCGGCGATGATCCAGGCATCGGTGCGACCGGCCATCGAGAGCGAGCCGAGGCCATTGAAGAAGCCGCAGACGTCGCTGAACGCGCGAACCATGGCACGCGCTCCAGCCCCGCCGGTCTGCACCAGGGTGCCGTCGATGTCGAACAGGAGAAGCGTCGTCACGGCCGGAGCCGATTGTACCGCCGTACATCGAACCTCCGGCCGATCGGTCGGGTGCGGTCAGTCCTCGCCGCGAACGTTGCTGGCCCGTGGCCCCTTCGCGCTCGGCTCCTCTTCGAAGCTGACGCGTTGTCCTTCGTTCAGATCGTCGAAGCTGCCGTCCACCGCACTGCGATGGAAGAACCACTCCTGTCCGCCGTCGTCCTTGATGAATCCGAATCCTCTGTCTCGAACGAGTCTCTTGATCGTGCCGCCTGGCATTCGACTGTCTCCTTGGGGCACTGTGCCCGCCAGACAACAATCAATATCCGTTCCCGACGATCACCAACTGGTGTGTGGCGAACGCTTCACGGTGTGCGAAGCCGCCCCGTCGCCGCTTCCAGCGCGACAGCGACGGTCGAGATCGCCCCGGCAAACTCGGGATCCGCGGTGATGGTCAGCGTCGAGATGCCGCGTTGTTCGGCGAGGTCGCGCACGTCGCACGCAAAACGGATCACCTCGGCTCGAGGTAGGGTGGCGGACGGATGCTCGAGGAGCAGAAGTCCGGGATTGAAGGCTAGCGCGCGGCCAAGCCGCACGCGCATACGCGACGCGGCGTCGAGCTCGCCGACCCGTTGCTCCAGTACCGACTCGCACAGCCCGGCCTCGATTGCCAGCGCAGCGGCTTGCCTGGCGATGTCGGCCGGTGGCGGCTCGAGCTCGAGCGAAAACGGCACCGCGAGATTCTGGATAACGGTCATCGGGTCGATGAGCGCGGCTCGCTCGGTCACAATACCGAAACGATCCAGCAGGGTGAGCCAGTCGTCGCTATCGGTGATGTCGGAGGTGGCGCGGCCGAAGATCCGCACGACGCCGGTGTCGGGCAGGCTGGCTCCGGTCACCAGGTTGACGAGCACTTCAGCTGCGGGCTGGTCGAGCCCGAGCATCGCCACATGCTGTCCTGGCGACAGCACGAACTGCGCGAGCCGCAGCGGCCGAAGCGCGCCGTAGTGCTTCGTGACGCCCCTGAGTTCCAGGACAGGTACGGTCATGGTTGAATGACGTCCAGTATGACCGACTCATGCGACGCCACTCGGCCCTCGCCCTTCATCGCGCACTGGGCCGTTCGCCTTGCAGGGATGTTTCCGGGGGGGCGCGCACTCGACGTGGCGGCCGGCCGCGGGCGCCATTCGCTGGCGCTGGCAGCCGCGGGCCTTCGGGTGACGGCGCTCGATCTGCAGTTCGACGCCCTCGTGCAGGCGCGGGCGTCGGCACGGGCTGGCGGCCTCAGGCTCTCGTGCGTGTGCGCCGATTGCACACAGTTCCCCCTTCCGCGACGTACCTTCCACACCATTGTGGTGACGCGGTACCTCGATCGGGCACTCGTCCCGGCGCTGTGCACGGCGCTGGTGCCGGGCGGGGTGCTCCTCTACGAAACGTTCACCGAGCATCAGCTGCGCTACGACCGCGGCCCACGATCGCGGGCGCACCTGCTGGCGCCTGGCGAACTGCGCCTGATGCTGCGAGGGATGGATGTGCTGTTCGACGAAGAAGTGATGGCGCCTGATGCGGTGGCGCGGATCGCTGCGCGCCGGCGCGCCGGCTGAGAGCGCTGGCGCTACCGGTGCCAGGGTCGAGCGGCCTCGAGCTGCTCGAAGTACGGACGCGGCAGCGCGACGCTGCCAGGGCCACCGCCCCCGTGTTCATCGTCGGCGTGATAGTCCGAACCGCCCGTGACGAGCAGGTTCAGTTCGACAGCCAGGGCGAGGTAGCGCGCGGTGTCGGTTTCGTCGTGGTCCGAATGGAACGCTTCGAGCGCGTCGAGCCCGGCCGCGGCAAAGGTCGGAATCCAGTCGTCGTGCTTTACCAGCACCGGATGCGCGAGCGAGGCGATGCCGCCGGCCTCGTGAATTTTCCCGAACACGTCCTCCGGACTCGCACCGATGCGCGGCACGAAGGCCGGGCAGCCGCGTGACAGCAGCGTGTCGAACGCTTCGCCGACGCTGGAGACGTAGCCCGCCTCGACCAGTGCTCGCGCAATCCACGGACGTCCGACCGCACGCGTCGAATCAGCGAGGCCAGGGCCGAGGATGGCCTCGACATCGAGATGGATGCCCTGCGCCTCGAGGCGCGTGAACATCTCGCGCACACGCTCGACGCGGCGCAGCCGCTGCTCAGCCAGGAAGGTGTGCAGTGCCTCCGATTCGAGGTCGAAGAAGTACGCGAGCACATGCACGTCGCGCTCGTCTGCCACGGCCGTGATCTCGATGCCTGGGACGAACCGGAGGCTATGCCGTGTGCATGCCGCGGCGGCGGCCGCACACCCGCTCGTTGTGTCGTGATCGGTGAGTCCGAGCGTGGTGACGCCGGCGGCGGCGGCGCGCTCCACCAGTTCGTCGGGCGAACACTTGCCGTCCGACGCGGTCGTATGCGTGTGCAGGTCGATCAATGGGTGGTGGACGGGGTGCTGCCGCGTCGGCCCGGACGGCCGATGCCCAGCCGAGCCTGGAGGGCGCGGTATTCCTTGATGAGCATGTCGCGGTGCTCGCGTTCCTCGTCAGCGAACTCGAGGAAGATCTGCTTGCCTTCCGAGTCCTCGAAGCGGTCGCCGTACTTCTTGAAGAACTTGTGCGAGTCGCGCTCGCAGCGGATGCCGATGAGCAGCGCCTGCAGATCGTCGACGCCGTTGCGCAGTTTCTCGGCCCCTTCCGCGAAGATGCCCTGCGCCGCCCCCTTGAAGAAGAGAAAGGTCGGCCTGGCCTCGAGGGTCGGGTCGGTGGCAATCAGCTCGGCGTAACGTTTCTCGAGCGTTCCGAGGTGATGCTGCTCGTCTTCGGCCAGGCGCGTGAAGACCTCGCGGCCGCGCGGGTCGTTGGCAAGCGCCGAGGCGCGCGCATAGAACTCGAGACCGCTGCGCTCGGTGGCCACGGCAATCCGAAGCGCGTCGCGGGCGAACACCAGCTCGGTGGCCGCTCCGTCCAGCGTCGTCGCCTTGGTGCCGGTGCGGCACTCTTCGCACATGCCGAACACCTTGATCTCGGCCTCAACGGTCTCGAAATTCCTGGCCGCTGTTACTTCCTCGAGGATCGCCTCGACGTCGGAACTCAGGAATTCAGACGTGCGATGACACGACGTGCAGATGAGGTGAAAGTGCCTGGGGTGGCGGAGGGATGGCTCGTAACGGGAACGGCCCTCGCCGAAATCGACCTTGTGGGCGATTCCGGCGGTGACCATCCACTGAAGCGAACGATAGACCGTCGCCCGGCCGATGCCAGGGTCTTCACCGCGGACGAGATCGTACAGCTCGTCTGCAGTGACATGCCCCTTCTGGGCCAGGAACAACTGGACAATGCGGTCGCGCTTGGAGGAGCGCTTGCCGCCAGCCGGGCGGAGGCCCGAGAGATCCAAGGCGTTTAATCGACCGAGAACGATGAACCGCAGCCGCAGGTCGACTTGGCGTTCGGGTTCTTGATCGTGAAGCCGCCACCGGTAATGGTGTCGACGAAGTCGACTTCGGCGCCGCCCAGGTAACGCACGCTGATCGGGTCGACCAGCAGCTTCACCCCGTTCGACTCGTAGACCTGATCGCCGGAGCCGACACCGTTCTCCTCGATCATCAGGCCGTACTGGAAGCCCGAGCATCCACCGCCCTGCACGAAGACGCGAAGGGCACTGTTCGGCTTGCTCTCTTCAGCCAGAAGCTCGTTGATCTTGACCGCTGCGGTTTCCGAGACGTTGATCATCTGCAATTTCTCCTAGGGAACGCGGCCATTATACCATTCACGGTTCATGCCCTACGCCTCATTGCCCCCATTTGCCAGGGCAACCCGACTGGCCCTGGCCGACGCCCGCTGGGGCGCGATGCTGGCGGCCAAGCCCGACTTGGCTCCCGCCGTCGCCTTGCAGCGCACGCTCATCGGCCATGTGTTCGACCTGATCGACTCGTTCGAGGGTGGGCGTATTCCCCGACTGTCGCTCCCCCATCGATATCTGACGACCAAGTTGCGGTTCGGGATCCCGGCCCTGAGCGGTGAGCCGATTCAGCTGCCGGTCGACACGGTCGCTCCAGCCCTGGTCGGCCTGTCCCGGGCGCTCGCGGCAGGAGGCGGCGGGGCAGCGACGCAGGACATCCTGCGCGCCATGGAGGCAGGGCGCCTCGACGTGGGGGCCCTGCTGGTGCTGACGCTCCGCCGCGAACAGGGGGCGCTCCGTGCCTTCGCCACGAAGGCGGGACTGGGGCACGACCTGCTCTGGCTGGTGCTCGACCTCGCCGTGAGTCCGTTCGCTCACGCTCTTCTGGACGCCCTGTTCGGGTCGTTGCCAGCCGAATCGCCGTTACGGACCGCGCTCGACGAATGGTCGCACGGCTACTGTCCGCTGTGCGGATCGTGGCCGACGCTGGTCGAACACCTGAACGACACGAAGCGTCTGCGCTGCTCGTTCTGCGCGGCTGCCTGGGACGTGCAGGGACGCGCCTGCCTGTTCTGCGGGGAGTCTGGGGACACACTCGCCACACTCACGCCGGATCCGTCTCGACCACGGCGAACGGTCGACCTCTGTGGTGCGTGCCGTGGCTACTCGAAGACCGTAGAGACCGACGAGTCGCTGCCGTTTCCGCTCGTCGCCCTCGCCGATCTCGAGTCGATGGACCTCGACCTCGCCGCCATGCAGCAAGGGTGCGCCAGGCCGGCCGCCAGGCAGTTCCGGAAACGATAGGCCGCTAGCCGCCGACCATCTCGAGTTTCTTGCCCGACTCGGTCTCGATGTCCTTGTGCAGGCTGTTTCCGTGCGCGTCCATGGTGACGATGGCCGGGAAGTCCTCCACCTGCAGGTGCCACATCGCTTCGGGAGTGCCGAACTCCAGCAGCGACACATCGTCGACCTTCGTGATGGCACGCGCGTAGAACTGCGCCGCGCCACCGATGGCGTTCAGGTAGACCCCACCGAAATCCTTCAGGGCGGCAAGTGTTTTGGCGCCCATGCCGCCTTTGCCGATGACCGCGCGCACCCCGTACCGCGTGATGATGTCTCCCTGATACGGCTCTTCGCGAATGCTGGTGGTCGGGCCGGCGGCGGTCACGCGGTAGCCCTCGCCCTCCTTCACGACCACAGGTCCGCAGTGATAGAGCACCGAGCCGTTCAGGTCGACCGGCGGCTCGTGGTGCATCAGGTGTGAATGCACGGCATCACGCCCCGTGTAGATGCGGCCCGAGATCAACACCACGTCACCGACCTTCAGCGAGCGGACGGCGTCTTCCGTGAGCGGCGTCTGCAGCTTCACTTCGCGACCGGTGCGCACGAAGCCCGACTGATCGAGCATCGGGATGATCGGGTGCGACGGGTCGCGATAGAGCCAGCTGTTGATGGCGCCAGTTTCGGCATGCAGCAGCACGCCCAGTCGGCGGAAGGCCCAGCAGTCGTACGCGACGGACACGAAGAAGCTGGCCGGCAGACGGTTCAGCGCGCCCACCTTGCAGCCGATCAGCGTCACCTTTCCGCCAAAGCCCATGGGGCCGATCTCGAGGGTGTTCACCTGCGCCATGATCGACGCTTCGAGTTCGGCGAGGCGCGCATCGGAATTGATGTCGTCGAGCGTGCGGAACAACTGTTCCTTCGCGTGAAGGTAGCCCGAGGTGCGGTCGCCGCCAACGCACACGCCCACGGCGCCAGGGCTGCACCCCTTGCCCTGCGCGTTCCACACCGCGTGCAGGATGCACTTGCGCACGCCTTCCAGCGTGCGGTCGGCCCGGCCGAGATGCGGCAGCTCCATCGGCAGCGCGTACTGCGCGTTGGTATTCTCGCAGCCGCCGCCCTTCAGGATCAGCTTGATCTCGATCTCGTCACGCTCCCACTGGTCGAAGTGGATGATCGGTGTGCCCGGCCCGAGGTTGTTGCCCGAGTTCGTGCCCGTGATGGAGTCGACCGAGTTGGGGCGCAGCTTACCGCGGCGCGTCGCTTCGGCCACCGCCTCGCGGATCTGCTGCCGCATCCAGATCTGGTTGGCGCCCACCGGCACATGCACCTCGAAGGTCAGCATGCCGGTGTCCTGGCAGATGGCACCCTCCTGGTCGACAGCCAGGTCGATGTTCTGCGCAATGATATTCAGCGCTTGCGCCGCGCGCGTGCCGTCGGGCTCGGCGACCAGGGCGTGCTTCATGGCCGCCCGCACGTCCGGCGGAAGGTCGGTCGAGGTGCGCACGATCAGCTGGAGGACACTGTCGAAGAAGGAAGGCAGCATGGCGTCAGTATAATTGGGCCATGACGTTCCGCACCGAGCGCGACCCGCTGGGAGAGCTGGATGTCCCTGCCTCCGCCTACTACGGCGTGCAGACCGCTCGTGCGGTCGAGAACTTCCCCATCAGCGGCCTTCGCGCACCATCCGATCTGGTGACCGCCACGGTGCTCGTGAAGAAAGCCGCGGCCGAGACGAACAGAGACCTCGGTCGCCTCGACGCCACAATCGCACGCGCCATCCTCGCCGCGGCCGACGAGATTCTCGCCGGCGGACTCCGCGATCAGTTTGTCGTCGACGTCTACCAGGCTGGCGCCGGCACGTCGCACAACATGAACGCGAACGAGGTGCTCGCCAACCGGGCCGCCGAACAGCTCGGCCTGCCCCGCGGCGTCTACGACCGCGTGCATCCGAACGATCACGTCAACATGGGGCAGTCGACGAACGACGTCTTCCCGACCGCCACCCGCCTGGCGCTACTGCTCGGATACGGCCCGCTCCTGCGCGAGGCGCGGGCGCTGGTCGAGAGCATGGCCGCGAAGGCCGACGAGTTCCGTCACCTGATGAAGACCGGGCGCACCCACCTTCAGGATGCGGTGCCGATCACCTTCGGCCAGGAGTTCGGAGGCTATGCCTCATGCCTGCGCCGGGGGACGGACGATGTGGCGGCGGCGGGCGAGCAGTTGCGGGAATTGAACATCGGCGCTACGGCCGTGGGCACCGGACTCAATGCGGGCGACGAGTACCGCAGCGCGGTGGTGGGTTATCTCGAGCGCTACACCGGCCTGCCGGTGCGGCCGGCCGAAAACCTGTTCCGGGTGACGCAGAGCATGGGCGACGTCCTCGCCTACTCAGGGGCGATGCGCCGCCTCGCGGTTGAACTCGGCAAGATCGCGAGCGACCTCAGGCTGCTCAGCATGGGGCCACGCGCGGGGCTTTCGGAGATCGTGCTCCCGGCGGTTCAACCCGGTTCCTCGATCATGCCGGGCAAGGTAAACCCCTCCATCCCAGAGATGGTGAACCAGGTCTGCTTCCAGGTCATGGGATGCGACCAGACGATCGCCCTGGCGTGCGAAGCCGGGCAGCTCGAACTGAACGTGATGATGCCGGTCATCGCCTGGAATGCGTTGCACGCCTCGACCATCCTGCGCAACGCCATCCAGGTGTTCCGGACGCGGTGTGTCGACGGCTTGTCGGTGGACAGTAGCCGGGCGCGCGAACTGCTGGACCGCAGCACGGCGGCGGCCACGGCACTCAATCCGTATATCGGCTACGCTGCCACGGCAGATGTGGCGAAGACTGCAGTGGTAACCGGACGCAGCATTCGCGACATCGTGCTCGAACGGGGACTGCTCGATCGTGTCACGCTTGATCGTGTGCTGTCGGTCGAGTCGATGACGCGCGGAGGCATTGTGGGACACGACGGCCCTGTGCCGCCGCCGGTGGAGGACGAAAGGCCATGAGACGCGCGTGCCTCGCATGTGCGGCACTGGTCGCGGCCACACTCTCGATAACCAGCGTGGCGACATCCGCGCAGTCGTCGACCCGGCCGCCCACGCGTCAGCGGCGTCTGTTCCCGCCGCAGGATCTCGGCCTGCTCTCGGCTCCCGATCGTGACGACTGGAACAAACCCGACCTGATCATGGACGCGCTCGGCGTTGCGGACGGCGCTACCGTGGCCGACCTCGGGGCCGGCGGCGGCTGGTTTACGATCAGGCTGGCCCGGCGGGTCGGTCCCAACGGTCTCGTCTACGCGCAGGACATCCAGCCGCAGATGATCGAGGCGACCAACCGGCGCGTGCAGCAGGAGGCGCTCACCAACGTCCGCACGGTGCTCGGCACGCCGTCCGACGCACGCCTCCCCGCCGGCCTCGACGCCGTGCTGATTGTCGATGCCTACCGCGAGATGGACGAACCGGCCCGGCCCCAGGTCATCCAAGAGCTGTTGCGCAGTGTGAGCCGCGCACTGAAGCCGCAGGGACGCGTGGGCATCGTCGACTTCCTGCCTGGCGGCGGTGGGCCGGGGCCCGCCGAGGACGATCGCGTGAAGCCCGAAGAGATCATCGCGGCCGTCGAGGCCGCCGGCTTCCACCTGCAGTCGCGAGAGGCGGTGCCGCCGTTCCAATACCTCCTGGTGTTCGGCAAGGCACATCCGCCCTCGCCCCGGCGGCAGAACTGACCCCACCATGACCCGACCGATCAAGGCGGCGATGACCATCGCCGGCAGCGACTCCGGTGGCGGCGCCGGCATCCAGGCCGACCTGAAGACGTTTGCCGCCCACGGGGTCTTCGGCACCTCGGCCATCACCGCAATCACGGCGCAGAACACGATGGGCGTCACCGCAGCGCTGGCACTGTCGGCCGACCTCGTCACCGCGCAGATCGAGGCGGTGGCGGCGGACATTCACCTGCACGCGACGAAGACCGGCATGCTCGCCACCGCTGCGATTGTCGAAGCCGTCGCCGCCGCCATCAAGGCGCTCGAGCTGCCATTGGTCGTGGTCGACCCGGTGATGCTAGCCAAGAGCGGAGACTCGCTGCTCGATGAAGACGCGGTCACGGCGCTGCGCAAGGAACTGCTGCCGTGCGCCCTCGTCGTCACGCCAAACATTCCCGAGGCCGAGGTTCTGAGCGGCCTGACGATTCGCTCGCTGTCGGACGCCCGTGAGGCGGCGAAGCGCATCCATCACTTCGGCGCGTCGGCTGTCGTGGTGAAGGGCGGGCACGCCGAGGGTCCGGAGTTGGTCGACCTGCTCTTCGACGGCCGCGACTTCCACGAGTTCACGACTCAGCGCATCGACACCAGGAACACCCACGGCACCGGTTGCACGTTCGCGTCGGCGATCGCCGCAAGGCTCGCCCTCGGCGAACCGCTGGTGCAGGCCGTGGCCGGTGCGCAGGCCTACGTCGCTGGCGCCATCCAGCACGCGCTGGCCATCGGTCATGGCCATGGCCCGCTCGATCACTTCTGGAACCTGCGGTAGGCTCGGCGCGGGGCTCGCGGCCGACGCCGGAAGCGGGCCTGACGGCTATACTGAGCGAGTGGGTATCCCCCTGCTGGCCATCGGCCCGGAACCGCTTACGCTCGAGCCGCTGATTGCGGCGGTGATCGACCGTGCCGACGCGACCGGTTCGGACGGGGCCGTCACCTCCTTCCTGGGCCTCGTGCGCAACCACAACATCGGCCGGGTGGTGCACTATCTCGAGTACGAGGCGTACGAGCCGCTGGCGCTTCGGTCGTTCGAGCGGATCCGCACGGAAATCGAGGCGCGCTGGCCCGATGTGAAGCTGGCGCTGCACCACCGCATCGGACGGATCGAGATCGGCGGCGCAAGCGTCGCCATCGCCGCGGCATCGCCGCACCGCGGGCATGCCTTCTCGGCCTGCCGCTATGCCATCGAGCGCATCAAGCAGATCGCACCGATCTGGAAGCGTGAGTTCTTCGACGGCGGCGACGTCTGGATCGAGGGCGCCACAGCCGACCCGGACGATGCGAAGGCCCTGGCCGAAGCGGAGCGGATCGCGTGCGTGTGACGATCAGGCTGTTCGCACGACTGCGCGACATTGCCGGCGCCGCCGAGTTGGCGCGCGACGTCGCCGCTGGGGCCACCGTCCGCATGGTGTGGCAGGACCTGGCGGCCGAGTTTCCGGAGATGGCCTCGTACGAACGGTCGATCTCGACCGCGGTCAACGCCGATTACGCCCTGCGCACGCAGGTGCTGTCCGACGGCGACGAGGTGGCGTTCCTGCCCCCGGTGTCCGGCGGGTCAGACGTTCGAGAGCGGGCCGAGCCCGTAGAGCTGTATGTTCGACAAACTTGAATCGACGGAACACCAGTACGAAGAGCTGACGCACCGCCTCGGTTCGGCGGAGCTCCAGAGCGATCCCTCCGAGTACCGGAAACAGGCCAAGGCCCTTTCCGAGATCGAAGAGACAGTCGAGCGGTTCCGCGAGTACAAGTCGCTGCTGCGTGACATCGACGGGGCGCAGGAAATGGCCGCCGGCGGCGATGTGGACATGAAGGAACTGGCGCAGGAAGAGCTGAAGTCGCTGCTCGTCCGCAAGGACGACCTGATTGCACAGCTCAAGGTCCTGCTCATCCCGAAAGATCCGAACGACGCCAAGAACGTCGTGCTCGAGATCCGCGCCGGCACCGGCGGCGACGAAGCTGCGCTGTTCGCGGGGGAACTCTTCCGCATGTACGCCAAGTACGCCGAACGCCAAGGCTGGAAGCTCGAGATGATGTCGAGCAGCGATTCCGGCGTCGGCGGTCTCAAGGAAGCGGTCGCCACCATCGAGGGCCGCGGCGTCTACAGCAAACTGAAATACGAAAGCGGCGTGCACCGCGTCCAGCGCGTGCCGGCGACCGAGGCCAGCGGTCGCATCCACACCTCGACCGCGACGGTTGCGGTCCTGCCGGAAGCCGAGGAGGTCGACGTCCAGATCTTCGACAAGGACCTCCGGATCGACACCTTCTGCTCGAGCGGCCCAGGTGGACAGAGCGTGAACACCACCTACTCGGCGGTCCGCATCACCCACCTGCCGACGAACACCGTCGTCTCGCAGCAGGACGAGAAGTCGCAGATCAAGAACCGCGCAAAGGCGATGAAGGTGCTGCGGGCCCGTCTCTACGAGATGGAGTTGCGCAAGCAGCAGGATGCCATTGCCAAGGATCGCAAAAGCCAGGTGGGCACGGGGGAGCGCTCCGAAAAGATCCGGACCTACAACTTTCCCCAGAGTCGCATCACCGACCACCGGATCAACTTCACGACACACCAGCTCGTGAACGTGCTGAACGGCGACCTCGCAGAACTGCTCGACGAGGTCATCACGCATTACCAGTCGGAGAAGCTCAAGGACGCCACGGGAGTCTCGTAACGCTGCCCGACGCGGCGTCGCACAGCAGGCCGATGCCCACGGAGATCAACGCACTCATCGCCGACGCGCGCCGTCGCTTCCGGGCCGCCGGCATCGAGCGGGACGAAGCCGCTCTCGATGCGCGCCTGCTTGCCCAGCGTCTCCTCGCGTGGGATGCCGCACGCCTGATGACCCACGGCGACGAAGCCGCGTCTCCTGAGTTCACGCACGAATACGAAGGGTTGGTCGCGCGCCGCGTGCTCCGCGAGCCGCTGGCCTACATCACGGGCTCACGCGAGTTCTGGAACCTCGACATCGAGGTCACGCCTGCGGTGCTGATTCCGCGGCAGGAAACCGAGCTGCTCATCGAGATCGCACTCGAGCACTTCGACCGCGCGCAGCCCATTCGCATTCTCGACGTCTGCACCGGCAGTGGCTGCGTCGCCGTCGGTCTCGGTCGCGAGTTCCCACGGGCCGCACTCGTCGCGAGCGACATCTCGCAGGATGCACTGGACGTTGCCCAGCGCAACCTGGCGCGCTACGGCGTCTCGGCCCGCACGCAGTGCCTGCAAGCCGACCTGCTCGACGGCATCTGGGGCCCGTTCGACCTGATTGTGTCGAACCCGCCCTATGTGCGGACGGTGGACGCGCCGGAACTACAGCCGGAAGTGGCGGAGTTCGAACCACCCGCGGCGCTGTTCGCGGGTGAGGACGGACTCCAGATCGTCAGGCGTCTCGTCGTGCAGGCCGCAGCCGCGCTCGCGCGAGACGGCATCTTCATCTTCGAGTTCGGCGCCGGGCAGGACCAGGCCGTCGAGGCCATCGTCGAGGCGGTGCCGGCGTTGACACTGCTGGACGTGAAACGCGACCTGCAGGATATTCCGCGCGCGGCGGTCGCCCAGAAGACCGGCCGCAGCTGACCGGGGCAGACGAGGCCCCGGTGCTCGTGCGTCAGCCCGGAGGCCAGGCGAGGCTGCGCCCGCCGATCAGGTGCAGGTGGATGTGGAACACGGTCTGTCCGGCATCACGATTCGTGTTGAAGACCGTGCGATAGCCAGCCGCGTCGATCCCCCGCTCCTTGGCAATCGCTGACGCGCGCCGCACCAGCTCACCGATCATGGCGTCATGGTCTGGCTCGACGTCGTTCAGCGTGGCGACATGCTGCTTGGGGATCACGAGCACGTGGGTGGAAGCCTGGGGATTGATGTCGTTGAAGGCCAGCACGCGTTCATCTTCGTAGACGATCGACGCCGGGATCTCGCGGTTGACGATCTTGCAGAACAGGCAGGACATGTCAACAGTCTAGAGCAGGCCGGCCAGTTCATGCAGCGAGCGCATGGTCGGCACGCCGAGCTGGGCCAGTTCGGCCTCGCGGGGATGAGCGCGCTGGTTCCGGTGCAGCAACGCCGCCCGCATGCCGAGGCGGAGCGCACCCTCGATGTCGTGCGGCACGCTGTCGCCCACCATCATCGCCTCCGGCGGCGACACCTCCAGCAGTTCGAGCGCGGCTCTGAAGATGCTGGGGTGCGGCTTCATCATGCCGTGGTCGGACGACGAGACGGTGGCCGTGATGAGCCCCTGCAGTTCGAAGTGCGTCTGGAACGACGCGAGGCAGCGGTGCGAGTTCGACACCAGGCCGATGCGCACGCCCGATGCCGCCAGCCGCCGCAACACGTCCGGCACGTCGTCGTACAACTCGAAGTGCTGGCAAGCCGCCCACGCACGGTAGATCTCCCGTGCGCAGGCATCGAGCGCCTCGACGTGGCCAGTTGCCCCCATCTGCTCGAGGATGTGCCGCGTATAGCGGATGTGGATCTCGTCCTCGTAGATGGTGTCCTCGGGGAGGTCGAGCAGGCCAGCGGCGCTCGCGACAGCGGTATCGAAACGTGCCGCGTCGACGTCGATACCGTGTCGCGCACTGAACGACTTGTAGCCCGCGCCCTGAAACGTCGGCCCTGGGTAGATGAGCGTGAAGTCGACGTCGAAGAGGACAGCGCTGGTCATGGCTGGTAGGGGCCGGCGACGACAACGGTGGCGTGCGCCGGATCGAGTGCCGCGGCAGCGGCGTTCACCTCGTCGATGGTGACCATCATGAGCAGGGTGGGCAGGCGTCGATCGTAGTCGAGGCCGAGTCCGAAGAACTCGGCGTTCTGCAGGAAGCCGGCAATCCCGGCGTTCGTCTCGAGCATCCGCGGCATCGAACCCGAGATGTACTGTCGCGACTCGGCCATCTCGCGACCCGTGACGCCCGTCTGGCGGAGCAGTTGCAGTTCCTCGTCAATCGACGCAATCGCCCGCTCGACATTCCCGGCGGCAACTCCGGCCCGCACCATGAACGGTCCGGCAATGGTCGACGCGTCGAAGGAGCTCGACGCGTAGTAGGCCATCCCCTGCCGCTCCCGGATGCGGTCGCCGAGACGCCCACCGAGCGCGTACTGGCCGAGCACGTTGTTCATCAGCATGAAGGCGAAGTACGAGCGGTCCGACCGGGCGATGGACGGGAAGCCGTAGGCGATGTCGGCCTGCGCCTTGTTCATCATCGGCACCGTGACGACCCGGCGGTCCGTCGGGTGAGCGGCTTCGGTCAGCACCACTGGCGCAGCGCTGTTGTGGCTCCAGTCGCCGAGCACCATGCCGGCGCAGTCGGCGACGCGTGCTGGCTCGACATCGCCCACGACGACTGCCGACAGCAGGTGCGGCGCAAAGCGGTCGGCGTGCAGCGCCAGCAGCCGTTCGCGCGTCAACGGCGCAATCGACTCCGCGGTGCCCTTGACGGGTCGGCCGTAGGGATGTGCGCTGCCGTAGAGCGCCTCCATCAGCGCGTCGACGCTGCGGACGGCAGGATTGTCCGCGTCCTCCCGCAGGCTGGTCAGTACCTGCCCCTTGCGCGTGACGAGGTCGGCCTCAGGAACCACGGGATGCCTGACCAGGTCGGCGAGCAGCGCGAAGACGTGTTCGAAGTCCTCGGCCAGGCAGGTAGACGTCAGCGAGAACAGCTGTCGCGTCACCGACAGGCTCAGCGACACGCCGCGGTTCTCGAGTGCGTCGGCAACCTCACTTCCCGACTTGGTCGTGGTGCCCCGGTCGAGGAGGCGTGATAGCAGGAAGCTGGCGCCCGCGGCATCAAGGGGGTCGACAATCGAACCGGCTCGGACGGCCAGGTTGATCGACACGGCTGGCGTCTTTCGGGTCTGCTTCGCGGTGATCACCGCGCCGTTCGACAGCACTCTTCGCATGGGGCTCAGGCTTGTGTTCAACGGCGCACCTCGTGACCGTCCTGCGCCGGTGCGTCACTCCAGACCTGTAGCGGCTCGAAGTAACCAATCGTGCGATTGGACAGGTTGAACAGCCTGAATGCCGCCTGGTTCACGTCAGCGACCGTGGTGGCAGCGATGCGGCGTGGCAAATCGAGGAACAGGTCGACACCGCCGATCGTTTCGAAGAAGCCGAGTTGATGGGCGACGTTGCTGATGCTGTCGGCATCGAACACCATCTGCGCATGCAGTTGCCGCCTGGCCCCCGCCAGTTCCTCTTCAGTGATGCCGTGCGAGACCACGAGGTCGAGGGCCTGCAGGACGGCCTCTTCGAGCGTCTCGAGTGAGGTGCCCTGTGTGGCCGTGGCCGAGAGAGTGTAGAGGAACGGCTCGGCCGTTGGCAGCATGGCCCCGTGCAGGCTCGCGGCGAGCCCGCGCTCGACCACCGCCCGATAGAGGCGAGCACTGCGTTGGGGCGGCGGCACACGAAACGCCGTCCACAGGTTCACGCCCTTGGCGCCTGTCAGGACCGCGTCCAGCACGAGGGCTGGCACGAACATCGGGTCGGCCACGGCAGGTGCATGAAAGCCGGCGCGGAAATAGGCGGTGGTGCCTTCCCGGCGGATTACCAGCCGGCGTTCGCCCGTCTGCTCGGGTTCCCGTGTTCGACGACGAACCAACGACCCGCTCGGCGCGAACCCGCCGAAGTGCTGGCGTACGCGGGCCATCGCATCGTCGGGGTCGACGTCGCCGACGATGACGAGGGTGGCGTTGTCGGGCGCGTAGTAGCGGCGGTAGTAGCCGTACAGCTCGTCGCGGGTCATCGTCTCGAGGTCGGCCAGCCAGCCGATGGTCGGGTGCCGGTATGGATGGGCCTTGAACGCCGTCGCGACGAGTTCCTGGTCCAGGAGGCTGTCGGGATCGTTTTCGCCCCCTTTCAGCTCGGAAATGATGACGGTTCGCTCCGACTCGCAGTCATCCGGATCGTACAGGCACCGTCCCATGCGTTCGGCTTCGATGAACAGGATGCGGTCGAGGGCGTCTCGCGAGGCCGTTTCGAGGTAGGTGGTCTGGTCCAGCCAGGTGTAGCCATTCCACGTACCGCCAAACTGCTCGATGATCCCCTTCACCTGGTTCTTGGGAATATTGGTGGTTCCCTTGAAGTTCATGTGCTCCACCCAGTGGGACACACCGGTGAGGCCGGGGAGTTCATCGCGCGAGCCGACCTTGTACCAGCACCACACCGAGACCAACGGCGCGGTGTGCTCCTCGAGCAGCAGCACTTTCAAACCGTTCTCGAGCACTTCGGTCCTTAGGGGAGCGGTCGGGCGAGCTTCTGAAGGGCTGGTCATCCATTCATTATAAAATCGCTGGATACCCATGCCTGAATGGAAAGACACCGTCAATCTGCCGCGGACCGACTTCCCGATGAAGGCGAACCTGCCGACGAGCGAACCGGACGCGCTCGCTCGCTGGGCCGCCATGGACCTGTACGGGAAGATTCGTGAGCGCCGCCGAGGCGCGCCGAAATTCATCCTGCACGACGGTCCGCCGTACACGAGCGGCAACATTCACATCGGGACGGCGCTCAACAAGATCCTGAAAGACTTCGTGGTGAAGTCGCGCTCGATGGAGGGGTTCGATGCCCCGTTCGTCGTCGGCTATGACTGCCACGGACTGCCGATCGAGCTGAAGGTCGATCGCGAACTCGGACCGAAGAAGCGCGAGATGTCGACCGCCGACTTCTGCCGCGCCTGCCGCGCCTTCGCGGAGCGGTTCATCGGCACGATGACGGCGCAGTTCCAGCGCCTCGGCGTGCTCGGCACATGGGACGACCCGTATGTGACGATGGACTTCCGCTATCAAGCGGCCATCGCGCGTGCGTTCGGCCAGTTTGTCGGGCAGGGCCTGGTCTACAAGGGCAAGAAGCCGGTGCACTGGTGCATCCACTGCCGCACGGCGCTGGCGGAAGCCGAAGTCGAGTACGAGGATCACACGTCGCCGTCGATTTACGTCGAGTTCCCGCTGCCGGCGGAGAACGCCGGTGAACTGGTCGAGCGGGCGCCTGAACTCGCCGGACGTCAGGTGTCCGTGCTCATCTGGACGACGACCCCGTGGACGATTCCGTCGAACCTGGCGGTGGCCTTCCACCCTGAACTCGACTACGTCGCATACGACGTGAACGGACGCGCGGTGATCGTGGCCGAAGGGCTCGCTGCGACGGTCGCGGCGGAATCCGGCGTGGCGCTCGACACCCCGGTGTCCCGCATGAAGGGTGAGGTGTTCGACCGCATCCGCTTCCGGCATCCGCTCTACGAACGCGACTCGCTGGGCGTCCTCGCCGACTACGTTACCCTGGACGCCGGCACCGGCGTGGTGCACACCGCTCCGGGTCACGGCGCCGACGACTTCCGAACCGGGCAGAAGTACGGCCTCGAGATCTACGCCCCCGTCGGTCCGGCCGGCCACTTCCTCGATACGGTGGAGCTCTTCGGCGGCATGCGGGTGTTCGATGCCAACCCGAGGGTGGAAGAGGCGCTGAAGGAACGCGGCCGCCTGTGGCATCGCCAGTCGTTCGCGCACTCGTACCCGCACTGCTGGCGCTGCCACAACCCGGTGATCTTCCTCGCCACGGCACAGTGGTTCATCGGCATGGACGACGCGAAGCTGAAGCGAGGCGACGACGCGGTTACGCTCAGGCAGGCCGCGCTCGACACAGTCGACAACAAGGTGAAGTGGATTCCGGGCTGGGGCCACGACCGCATCTACAACATGCTGGCGAACCGGCCCGACTGGTGCGTGTCTCGCCAGCGAGCCTGGGGTGTGCCCATCCCCGCGCTGGACTGCACCAAGTGCGGCGAAGCGGTCATCTCGCAGGAGATCGTGGAGAAGGCGGCCGCGGTGTTCGAGCAGTACGGGGCCGACGCCTGGTACGAACGGCCGACGGCGGAGTTCGTGCCCGACGGCCTGAGCTGCCCGACGTGCGGCAATGTCAGCTTCGAACGCGAGATGAACATTCTCGACGTCTGGTTCGACTCGGGGTCGAGCCATGAAGCTGTGCTGTCGGTGAGGCCCGAGCTGACCTGGCCGGCGGACATCTACCTGGAAGGCAGCGACCAGCACCGTGGCTGGTTCCAGAGTTCGCTGCTCGTCGGGCTGGGCACGCGAGGCCGAGCGCCGTTCGGCGAGGTGCTGACCCACGGCTTCATCGTGGCGGAAGACGGGCGCAAGATGTCGAAGTCGCTCGGCAACTCGGTCGAGCCACAGGACATCATCAAGCAGAGCGGCGCCGACATCCTCCGCCTCTGGGTGTCGATGAGCGATTACACCCAGGAGATCCGGATCGGCAAAGAAGTGCTGGCCCGGGCGGTCGAGGCGTACCGGAAGATCAGGAATACACTCCGCTACCTCCTGGCGAACCTCTACGACTTCAATCCGGACGTCGACCGGGTGGAGACGGCGTCGCTGGAGGAAGTGGACCGCTACATCCTGGCGCGCTACGCGGAAGTCGCGCTGAAGGTCCGCAAGGCGTACACCAATTACGAGTACGGTGTGATCTTCCAGGCGGTGAATGCTTTCATCACGGTCGACCTGAGCGCGTTCTACGCCGACGTGTCGAAAGACCGCCTCTACACGTTCCATGCGAATTCGCCCGAGCGTCGCTCCGCGCAGACCGCCATGTACCTGATGGCCGACGGCCTGGGCCGCCTGCTGGCGCCCATCCTGTCGTTCACGGCCGACGAGTTGTGGCGCTACCTGCCGGCACGCCATCTGGATTCGGTGCACATCGCGCTGTTCCCCGAGCTCGGGGAGCTGGAGTCGATGGTCGACACCGACCTGCTGCAGCGGTGGCAACACCTCGCGACGCTGCGTGAGCGCGTGCTGGCCGACATCGAGCCTCTCCGCAAGGACAAGCAGATTGGCAGCTCGCTGCAGGCGCGCGTCGTGCTGACGGCGAACGAGAAGGAACTAGCGTTCCTCGAGAGCTACGCGGCTCAGTTGCCGATGCTGTTCATCGTGTCGGAGGTCATCCTGCGCGCCGCGCCGGCCGACTCAGAGGCGCATACCGAGGCCGGACCGGCCATCAGCATCGAACGCGCAGGCGGACTGAAGTGTGAGCGCTGCTGGCGCTACGTGCCGGCTCTTTCGAGCGAGCCGGCGACCGAAGGGCTGTGTGAACGGTGCCAGGTGGCCGTAGTCGGGTCGCTCAATGGTTGAGCCCGAACTGGCTCGGCCGGGCACACGAATTCGGCGCCTGGAACTCTGGGTGCCGCTGCTCATCGTTGCGCTCGATCAGCTGACGAAGTGGCTGGTGCGGGTGCGGGTGCCGTTGCACGACAGCGTCGAGGTGATTCCCAACCTGCTCGACATCACGCACGTCCGCAATACAGGCGCGGCGTTCGGCTTTCTGAATGGCGTCGACTTTCCTGGGAAGACGCTGGTGATCGCGGTCGTCGCCGTGGTGGCGCTGGTCGGCGTTGCCCTGTACTCTGGCACCCTGTCGAACCAGCAACTGCTGCCACGGCTCGGCATGGCCTTGATTATCGGTGGCGCGGCCGGCAACCTCATCGACCGGATCGTCATCGGGTCGGTCGTCGACTTCGTGGACGCCTACTGGGGCACTTTCCACTTCTGGGCGTTCAACGTCGCCGACTCGGCGATTACGGTCGGCGTGGCGCTCATGATTCTCGATATGATCGGGACAGGCTCGCATGCATCCAATCCTGCTTGATCTAGGCCCGGCCACGATTTACACCTACGGCGTCCTGCTGGCATCCGCCTATCTGCTCGGGCTGAAGCTGGCGATGGTGCGCGCGAAAGTGCGCGGACTCGACGATGCGCGCGTACTGGACCTCGGCATCTACATCATCATCAGCGCCCTGATTGGGGCGAAGCTGCTGCTGGTCATCACCGACTTCCGCACCTTCATCAGCGACCCATCCGAACTGATTACCCTCGCGCGTTCGGGCGGGGTGTTCTACGGCGGGCTGATCCTGGCCGTGTCCGTCGCACTCTGGTACATCCGCAAGATCGGCCTGCCTCTGTGGACCACGTGCGACGTGTTCGCACCAGGCATTGCGCTCGGGCATGTGGTCGGCCGCATGGGCTGCTTCTTTGCCGGATGCTGCTGGGGTCGCGAAACGGACGTGCCCTGGGCCATCACCTTCACCGATCCGTATGCAGCCGCGAACGTCGGCACGCCGCTGAACGTGCCGCTGCATCCGACACAGCTCTACGAAGCCGGAGCCGAGGGTCTCATCCTGCTCCTGCTGCTCTCGACTGAGAAGAAGGGGACAAAGTATCCGGGCCGGACGTTCTGGCTCTACATGCTCCTTTATGCCATCTCGCGTTTCATCATCGAGTTCTATCGCAACGATCCTCGTGGCGCGGTCCTGATGTTCTCGACCTCGCAATTCATTTCGATCGTGCTTGCGCCGCTCGCGCTGGTCATGCTCGTGGTGCTCGGCCGGAAGGGCGCGCCCGCACCAGAACGCGCCCGGAAGGCAGCCTGATATCGCTCTCCTGATTCCCGTTACCGAGGAGTACGACGGTTTTCGACTGGACCGGTTTCTCGTGTCTGTCGTCCCGAGCCATTCGCGTTCGCACCTCCAGAAACTGGTCGAGGAGGGGCGCGTCACGGTGGACGGCCGCCCAGCCAAGTCGAACCTGCGCCTGAAGACCGGTGCGGCGGTCGACATCGACATTCCCGAACCGCGGGATCCCATACCGATTCCTGAGAATATCGAGCTGCCGATCGTCTACGAAGACCCGGACCTGGTCGTCGTCAACAAGCCGCCAGGGATGGTGGTGCATCCGGCGGCCGGACACGATTCCGGCACGATGGTGAATGCGCTGCTGCATCACGTCGATGACCTGAGCGGCATCGGCGGCGAGAAGCGGCCCGGCATCGTGCATCGTCTCGACCGCGGCACGTCTGGCCTGATGGTGGTGGCCAAGAACGATGCGGCGCACCAGGAACTGGCGCGGCAGTTTCACGACCGCGAAGTTTCGAAGGAGTACCTCGCGCTGGTGTGGGGCGTCGTGGTCGCGGGCAGGCGCATCGAGGAGCCGATCGGGCGCGATCCCAAGAACCGCCTCAAGATGACGAATCGCGCGCGGCGGAGTCGTGAGGCGGTCACGCGCATCGTCCGCGTGTTCCAGGTGAATCCGGCCCTCGCACTGGCGCAAATCGCCATCCTTACCGGGCGTACGCATCAGATCCGTGTGCACCTGAGCGCGATTGGCCATCCCGTCGTCGGCGACGCGCTCTACGGCGGCGTCCATCGACGCGTACCTGCAGACATCCGCGCGGTCTCGAGACTCAATCGTCCGTTCCTGCACGCGGCGAAGCTGTCGTTCAAGCACCCGCGCGACGGACGCCTGATGGAGTTCGAAAGCGAACTGCCGCCGGATCTAAAGACCGTGCTGGACGAACTCATCGAGAAGTCGGGCCTAGAAGTCGAGATGACGTGAACGCGCGTCTCACGCGTGAGGATTCGTGATGCCAATCGTGTTCAAGGGGCGTGTATTCGCGGTTGAGGTCGGGCGGAGACGCTTCCCGAATGGCCAGGAACATGAAGTGGCCATCGTGCGCCACAACCCGTCGGTCGTGCTCATCCCGATCCAGGACGATGGCCGCATCATCCTGATCCGGCAGTATCGCGCCAGTCTCGATCGCCTGATCTGGGAGATTCCGGCTGGACGCGTGGACGATGGGGAACATCCGGATGCCGCGGCGGCTCGGGAGTGCGAAGAGGAAGTCGGCCTCGTCCCCGGAACGCTCGAACGCATTCGCAGCCTGTATCCGGCGCCGGGATTCTGCGATGAGGAGTTGATCTTCTACAGGGCGTCGAACCTGCGGCCGCCACCGCCGGACTCGCTCCACAAGCCGGACGCGGACGAAGACATCGAGGCGATGGCCGTGACGCTGGATGAAGCGCGAGCCATGGTCGAACGTGGCGAGATCATCGACCTGAAGACGGCCTACGGCCTGTCACTGGTCTGAGGGGGAACGAAGCCGGAGGCATCTGGAGCGGACGGCGATTGGCCGTCCGCCCGAGACACCTTCCGGGCGTCGCTCGAAACTAGGCGGGTGGCCTGACGGGGCCGCTCGAGCGGGTGACTTTTCGAGCCGGTCGCGCCATGTCCGTCGATACCGGCTGCAGCGCCAGCGCGAGCACTTCGTCGATGGTCGAGACCAGGTGCACGACGAGGTTCTTCCGGAGTTCCGGCGTGAGGTCCTCGTTGACGTTTTTCTCGTTCTGCCGTGGCAGGATCACTTCGTTGATGCCCAGCCGCCGCGCGGCCAGCACCTTTTCCTTGATGCCGCCCACCGGCAGCACGCGCCCGGACAGCGTGATCTCACCGGTCATCGCCACATCGCCGCGAACCGGCCGGCCCGTCAACTCAGACGCCATCGCGGCCACCATCGTGACGCCGGCAGACGGACCATCCTTCGGGATCGCCCCGGCCGGCACGTGGACGTGAAGCTCCGCCGTCTTGAAGAAGTCCGGATCGATACCGTGCTCGCGGGCGTGAGTCCGGATCCATGACAGGGCGGCGCGCGCCGATTCCTTCATGACGTCGCCGAGTTGCCCGGTGAGGGTGAGGGTGCCGCTGCCCGACATGCGCGACGCCTCGATGAACAGCACCTCGCCGCCGACCGGCGTCCATGCGAGTCCAATGGCAACACCCGGTTCCTTGGTGCGCTGCTCCATCTCCTCGTCCAGGAATTTCGGCGCACCAAGCATCTCCACGACAACGGCCGGATTGACTTCGATCGGCGCCTCGTCGCCTTCCGCACGGCGGCGTGCCGCCTTACGGCACAGCGCACCGATTTCGCGTTCGAGATTACGGACGCCGGCTTCCCTGGTGTAGCCGCGGATGACCTGCCGCAGCGCATCGGCGGTGAACTGGATGAACTCGGGCGTGAGGCCGTGGTTCTTCACCTGCTTCGAGACGAGGTGCTCCTGGGCGATCTTGAGCTTCTCTTCCTCGGTGTAACCGGCGATCTCGAGCACTTCCATCCGGTCGCGGAGCGCCGGCGGAACCGGATCGAGCACATTGGCTGTCGTGATGAAGAGCACTTCAGACAGATCGAACGGCACGTCCAGGTAGTGGTCGCGGAAGGTTCCGTTCTGTTCCGGGTCCAGCACCTCGAGTAGCGCCGACGAGGGGTCGCCCCGGAAGTCGGACCCGAGCTTGTCGATCTCATCGAGGATGAACACCGGGTTCTTCGACTCCGCGCGTCGAAGGCCCTGAATGACCTGGCCTGGCAGCGCTCCGATGTAGGTACGACGATGACCGCGGATTTCGGCTTCGTCGCGCATGCCGCCCAGGGACACACGCACGAACTTGCGTCCCAGCGACTCTGCAATCGAACGCGCGAGCGAGGTCTTGCCGACACCGGGCGGTCCGACGAAGCAGAGGATCGGCCCTTTGACCGCCGGGTTCAGCTTTCTCACCGCCAGGTACTCGAGGATGCGGTCCTTCGCCTTCTCGAGGCCAGAGTGGTCGGCGTCCAGCACCGACTTGGTCCTGGGCAGGTCGATGACTTCTTCCGTGCGGCGGGCCCACGGCAAGGCGACGAGCCAATCGACATAGGTACGCGACACCGTGTATTCGGCGGCGGCCGGCGGCATCTTCGACAGGCGATCGAGTTCGCGCAGGGCCTCCTTCTTTACAAGCTCAGGCATACCGGCGGCTTCGATCTTCTCCGCCAGTTCCTCGACTTCCTTCGTCTGGTCGTCGCCTTCGCCCAGTTCCTTCTGGATGGCCTTCATCTGCTCGCGCAGGAAGTACTCGCGCTGGTTCTTGCCAACCTCCGACTGGACCTGCGACTGAATCTTCGAACCGAGCTCGAGGACTTCGAGCTCCTTGATGAGGATCCGGTTGAGGTTGTCCATCCGGGTGCGGATGTCGAGCGTCTCGAGGACCTCCTGCTTCACCGGCGTGCTGATCGTGGTGAGGCTCGAGGCGATGAAGTCGGCAAGACGGCCGGGTTCGGTGATGTTCGTGGCGAGCGTCTGCAGGTCGTCCGAGAGCAGTGGCGAGAGCGACACGACCTGCTGAAAGTTCGCCTTGATGTTCCTGGCCAGCGCATCGATCTCGAGGCGGTCGGCCTCGTTCGTATCTTCGCTGGCGGCGCTCACGCGCGCGCGCAGGTAGGGGTGCGTCGACACGACCTCATCCAGTGTCAGTCGGGCAAGCCCCTGCACGATGAGGCGGAGGCTGCCGTCAGGCAACTTGAACATCTTGTGGATGTGCGTCGCAGTGCCGACTTCGAAAAGATCGTCCCTGGCCGGTTCCTCGACCGCAGCATCGCGCTGGGTGAACACCGCGATTAATTTCCCGTTCGCGATGGCATCGTCGATGAGGCGTACGGAGCTTTCGCGCGCCACGGCGAGCGGCATGAACGAGTTGGGGAAGAGCACCGTGTCCCGCAGCGGCAGGACCGGAAGTTCTGGCGGAATCGCAAGCGGCCGATCGGCAATCGAGAGGTCCTCAGGCTTGAGATCCTCGACCTGATCGCTCATGGCGAACTCCTTCGAAGCTGGACCGTGAGGCCCGGCGATTGTCTGACGGTCTTGAGGGAGAGGGGAAAGCCGGTGGGAGAGAGTGGGACTCCGCCACCGGCGGAGCCCCCAGGGTCGCCGATATTACATGTCGAAGAACAGCGAGGACGCACCGCGACGAGCCGCCATCTGGCGCTCGCGCTGCTCGGCCACTTCGCGCGCTTCTTCGCAATCCTTGCAACGCACCGCGAACGGAAGGGCGCGAAGGCGCTTCTCCGCGATTTCTTCGCCACACTCGAAGCAGTTGCCGTAGTCGCCCTGTTCGAGACGGATGAGCGCGTTGTTGATCTTGTTCAGCGTCTCCGACTTCATCTGGATCAACGCGAACTCGATGTCGTCCTGAATGTCCGCCTCGGCACCCTCGACCGCATCGAACACTTCGTTGAGCTTGCCGCCCCAGGTGCCTTCCGCTCGAACATTCCGCATCTTGCCCTGAACTTCGGCCTGGATGACCCGGCGGCGCTCTTCGAGCATCAACCGCAGTTCTGAATAACGTGACTTCGGCGTTGCCTCGGTCACTGCGCTAGTAGTTTTCTTCATAAAGCCGCTCCTTCACTCCCCGGGTCTCCCAGGGGCACCGCCGATTAAGATTCGCACGCAATGCAAATGAATTGCCAAGTATAAACTTGCCACCAAAACTCTTCAACGGTCGGAACAGCTTGGGATATCACCATGCCTCCCGAGCCGGCCGTCATCGCTACCTTCCCCGATGTTCTGGAGACACCAACAGGCGGCGAGCAAACAAATACATGAATTCAAAAGACTTAATCAAGACAATTCCAACGAAGTTTGCCGTTCGTCCAAATCGCGTTGCCCGATTAGACGCACACCGCCTCGAAAGAGTTCTGACGCAAACGCAAAATGATCTGTCCCCTGTCGGTGACGGCGGACCGTCCATTCGTGCCGGTGCGTCCTCACCCGCAGACGGAGCGGCGTCAGTCCCCAGGCCAACACACGTATCGGTCGACTCCCATTCGATGCTCGATCTGTTCGAGGCGTGACACGGCTCACCGCTCGGACGCCGGAGTGCGTCGTTACCCTTGCCAGTACGAGGGTCGGTGACTATACTTGGGGTTTTGCCGCGGAAGGAACGAGAGGATCATGGCGAAGCAGTGTGAGATTTGTGGAAAGAAGCCCGTCGTCGGCCGGCAGGTCAGCCACGCGCACAACGTGAGCGCGCGTCGGTTCGAGCCAAACCTCCAGGCGGTTCGCGCCTTGATTAACGGCGGCGTGCAGCGCATTCGCGTATGCACACGCTGCCTGCGCTCGAACAAGGTCGTCAAGGCCGCGTAGCCTTCATGCCCAAGCAGGCGATTACCAGCCCGAAAGCACCGCAAGCCATCGGGCCGTATTCGGCGGCGTTGCGTGCGGGTCAGTTGCTGTTCGTATCGGGTCAGGTTCCTTTGGACCCCGATACCGGCATGATGATCGACGGCGACATCGGCACCCAGACGCGTCGAGTGCTCCAGAACATCGGAGCACTGCTCGAATCTGCCGGCTTGTCGCTGCAGCATGTCGTCCGTACGACCGTGTTTCTCGCCGACATGAACGACTTCGCCCCGATGAACGAGATGTACCGCACGTTCTTCGCTGAGCCGTACCCAGCTCGCTCGACGGTCCAGGCAGCCCGCCTGCCCAGAGACGCCCGGATCGAAATCGACGTCATCGCCAGCTTCGACGCCTAGCGCGGCCCCGCAGGGTGTTCAGTTCGTCTGAGTCCGCCCCGTCCGCTCCACGTCGATAACCCCGTTCACCGATTTCAGCGCCTTCATGACCTTTTCGAGGTGGTGAAGATCGCTGATCTCGACCGTCACATCGATCCTGGCCCGCTGGTCGTTGCCGCCGGTGCGAGCCTCCATGTTGCGGATGTTGGTGTTGATGTCGGAGATCTTGGCGCTGACCGCTGCAAGTACACCCTTCCGATCCTCGACTTCCATCGTCAGCTTCACTGTGTAGGCGGCCGGCGCCTCCCCACCGGGAGCCTTTTCCCACTCGACGTCAATCCGCCGCTCCGGGTCATAGAGCAGGTTCACGACGTTCGAACAGGTGGCCGTGTGAACCGATACGCCCTTGCCGCGCGTGATGTAGCCGATGATCTTCTCGCCGCGAATCGGATTGCAACAGCGTGCGCGAAACACGAGCACGTCGTCCGCACCACGAACCGTGATCTTCTCGTCGCCGCCACCGAAGGCCCGCTTTACGGCCGCCGTTACTGCACCGTCCGGAGCTTTTTCGCGCAGCTCCGATGGCACGAGCTTGCCCAGTAACTGTTTCGCCGACAGCGTCCCGTAGCCGATGAGCGCCATCAGGTCGTCGGCAGATTTCACCCCAGAGTCGGCGAGCGCCTTGGCGAAGGTCTCACCTTCGAAGATGCCCTTGTGCGAGACGTCGTACCGGCGCAGCTCCTTGTCGAAGACGCGCCGTCCGACTTCGACGGCCCTCGTGCGCTCTTCGAGACGAATGAGGTGTTTGATCTTCGAGCGCGCGTGGGAGGTCGCCGCGAAGTTGAGCCAGTCGCGGCTCGGCTTGTGACCGCTCTGCGTCACGATCTCGACGATGTCACCGTTCTTCAGGTGAGCTCGAAGCGGAACCATCTTGCCGTTGATGCGGGCGCCCACACACTGGTGCCCAACGTCGGTGTGAATCGAGTAGGCGAAGTCGATCGGCGTCGCCCCGCGAGGGAAGGCCTTCACCTGGCCCTTCGGCGTGAAGGCGTAGACCTCTTCGGGGTAGAGCTCGACTTTCAGGTTCTGGATGAATTCCTGCGGGTCCCGCACGTCCTGCTGGAATTCGAGCAGCTGACGCATCCACTGGAAGTAGCGTTCATCTTTCTGGTCGCCGGTTCTACCTTCCTTGTATTTCCAGTGGGCGGCCACGCCCTCCTCGGCCATACGGTGCATCTCGAGGGTGCGAATCTGTACCTCGAAGGGCATACCCTTATGGCTGATCACCGACGTGTGCAGCGACTGATAGCCGTTGGGCCGCGGCATCGCGATGAAATCCTTGAACCGGCCCGGCACCGGCGACCACGTCTGGTGGATAATGCCCAGTGCGGCGTAGCAGTCCTTGACGCTGGTTGTGATGATGCGGAGCGCGATGAAGTCGTAGACCTGGTCGAGTTCGATGCGCTGCTTCTTCAGCTTCTGGGCGATGCTCCACAGACGCTTGATGCGACCGTCGATCTCGATGACGGGGACCGCGGCTTCGCTGAGCTTGGTTTGGATCGTTCCCCTTAGTTGCTCGATCAAGCCCTCGGTGGCACGCCGTCTGGCGTCCACCTTTGACCGGAGCGATTCGTAGAGTTGGGGCTCGAGATAGCGGAACGACAGCTCTTCGAGTTCGTTCTTGATTTTGCTCATGCCCAGCCGGTTGGCAATGGGCGCGTAGATATCGCGGGTCTCCTGGGCAATCGCGATCCGCTTCTCTTCCGAGAGGTGGTTCAGCGTCCGCATGTTGTGAAGGCGGTCGGCCAGCTTGACGAGGATGACCCGGATGTCATCGACCATCGCCAGAAGCATCTTGCGGAATGTCTCGGCCTGGCGCTCCTCCGTGGAGGAGAATCGGACGGCACCGATTTTTGTTACACCCTCGACGACGTGGGCAACCTCGGGACCGAAGAGCTCGTTGATGCGCTCGATGGTGGTGAGGGTGTCCTCGACCACATCGTGCAGTAGACCAGCGGACACCGCCACGACGTCCAACTTCATGTCAGCGAGAAAGTCCGCAACCGCAAGGGGATGGATGAGATAGGGCTCCCCAGAATGGCGGACCTGTCCCCGGTGCTCGAACGCCGAGAACACATAGGCCCGGCGCAAGAGCTCGACATCGGCGGCCGGGCTGTAGGCTCGGACCTTTTCTACGAGATCCTCGAAGCGAATCATGAAATGCGGTGTCTAAGCATCATATTGACTTAGGAAATTTTGCTTCACTATACTGACCCGGTTTCGGCCACGGCAATTCTCCTCGCCCAGTGGGAATAAGGTCACAATGTTGTTTTTCGGCCATAAAGGGGGCTCAATGAAGGCTTTTTCGGGTGCGTCGCTCGCTTCGGCGGCGGTGCTGGCCCTATCGATTTCGGTAGGCTGCGCGCAAGTCGGCCAGGTGACGGCGAAGAGGAGTTTCAAGGCCGCTAACGCCGCGTATCAAGCTCAGGATTACAAGAAGGCCGCTGGTCTGTACGAAGAGACGCTCAAGGAAGATCCGAGCCTTGCCATGGCGTATTTCTTCCTCGGGAACAGCCTGGACAACATGTATCGGCCCAGCAAGAAGGGCGACCCGGAAAACGAGGCGCTGCTGACCCGCGCCGTCGAGAATTACACACTCTGCGCCGAGAAGCTCGGCGGCTCGGCGGTCGAGGACGAGCGGAAGCTCGCGAAGCTCTCGCTCGAGTACCTCGTCGCCGCATACGGCGCAGACAAGCTGAACGACCCGGCCAAGGCCGAACCGGTGCTCATCAAGATGATCGGGATGGAGCCCACCGAACCGTCGAACTACGCCGTCCTCGGAAAGATCTACGAGGACGCCGGCTTGTATGACGACGCCGAGAAGGTGCTGCTGATGTCCAAGGCCGCGAAGCCGAAGGACTCGACGGTGTACCTGCAGCTAGCCGGCTTCTACAACCGCCAGGGTCGCTTCGACAAAACCATTGAGTCGCTCAATCAGCGCGCCGAGATCGAGCCGAACAACCCGGAAGCGTTCCAGACCATCGCTGGTTACTACTGGGATGAAACCCGCGGCGACTCCTCGCTGACCGAAGACCAGAAGAAGGAATACATCACCAAGGGTCTCGAGGCGGTCGACAAGGCGATCTCGCTCAAGTCCGACTACGTGGAAGCCATCACCTTCCGCGGCCTCCTGCTCCGTTTGCAGGCGAACGTCGAGAAGAGCCCCGCCAAGCAGGCGGAGCTTCTCAAGGAAGCCACCACCCTCGGCGAAAAGGCCAACGAGCTTCGTAAGAAGGCCGCTGGCGGCAACTAGACCCTCATCGCTCGTCAGCAAGACCGAACGGCTGTCAGCCCCCAGGGGCTGACGGCCGTTTCCTTTTTGAACGGAGGCCCGGGCGCGGCCCGGAACCTGAAGAGTCTCTGAAGAGAAGGGAGTGGCGAGGGGCCTCTCGCGCGATGGCCGCGTGCCGGCGCACATGGCCGCAGCGTCGCCAGAGCGCTACAGGTCTAGGGTTCCGCAGCAATCCATCCGGCTGTCGTTGCCCACGGGCCGGCAGGCCGAAGCCGGGCGTAGAAACACCGGCGCGCGCAATGCACGCCGGCCCTGGGTCTCGTCTGACGCCTTAGCTCAGTTGAACGTGTAGCGCAAGCTCAGCATCCACTGATAGACGTCGCCGGTGGTCGCCGACGACTGGAACGTCTTGGTGATCAGCGCGTTGTTCACCGTCGCCAGCCGGTAGGTCGCGCGTCCCTGCGCGTCGACCGTAGGGGTGGTCAGGATCTGCAGTTGCTGGTTCGTGTTGAGGGAGGCCACGGGCCGCTGTGACACGCCCCAGTTGTGATTCAGCATGTTGCCGAAGTTCTGGATATCCAGCCTGACCTGCAACGCGTGCCGACGCGACCCAAGCCTGCTGAAGAGGTCCTGGGTAATTGAGAGATCCATGCTCTGGAAAATCGGCATTACCGCGCCGTCGCGTGCCGCGTACTCGCCCCGGTGCTTGCTGAGATACGCGTCCTGATTGATATACGCATCGAACGCCGTCGCCTGTTCAGCCGACGTGAACGTTCGACCCGCGGAGGCGAACTCCGCGAAGTTCATTTCGCCTGTGTTGCGTGGGATGTAGATCAGGTCATTGGCGGACACGCCATCGCCGTTCATGTCACCAGCGAAGACGTAACTCAGGCGCGATGAACTGTTGACCGTGCTCTGTCGCGCTTCCCAGAATCCCGACACCGAGGTCGCCGCGTGCTTGATGTACTCGTGGGTGTAGCTCACGAGCGCGAAGGCACGGTGCCCGGGAGACCACATCGAGATGGCCGTGCCCGGATTGTTCGGGTCAGCCGACTGCGTGTTCCTGGCAAAGCTTGTCGCCGCAGTCGATTCCGGATCCGAAATCGTCTTCGAAATCCCGTAGCTGTAGGCGCCGCGCATCGACAGACCGAACGAGGTGGTCTTCGACAGCGTTTCAGCGACGTTCCACGAGTGTCCGTCACTGCCGTTCTTCAGCACGTAGTTTGCCGTCACCTGGTTGCCGGAGTCGTTGTTGAGCCGGGTGACACAGCCGCCTGCCTGGCCAAGCGACGCACACGGGGTACCGAACCAGCGGGGACGTGCATCAACTCCAGCAAACGAGGACTGTGCGGCCGGCAGGTTGGCGTTGAAGTAGTAGATTCCGTTCACGTCCTTCGTATACATGTACTCAGACGTGCTGATGATGCCGAACGGCAGCTTGCGGTCGAGCGCCACGTTGCTTCGAATCACCTGAGGGAACTTGAACGCAGGGTCGGTGATGTTCAACGCGTAGCTGGACGCCCCGGCGCCGGTCGCTGCGCCGTAGTACTTCGAAGGGGAGGTCGTAAATGGGTAGGCCGTCCCCGGAGTGTTCACGATGCTCTCGCCGATGAGCACGCCGGTGTTGCCGATCTGGTTCGAGATCCAGACGTACGCCGGGCGCCCGCTGAAGAGGCCGGTGCCGCCTCGTACCTGTGTCGTCTGGTCACCGAATACGTCCCAGTTCACGCCGACGCGCGGCGACCACAGCATCTTACTGGCCGGCATATTGCCGGTCGAGTACTTGACCGGGGCCCCGGATTCGTTGCGGAACGTCAGCGTGTCGGCGCTCGGATTCTTGTACGCAGTGTTCTTGAACGAGGAGACATCGAACCGGATGCCACCCGTGACGGTGACGTTCTTGCGCGGCCGCCACTCGTCCTGGACATACCCGGCGCTGTACCAGACGTCGAGAGGCTGAAGCGGCTTGTCCTGTCCAGGGATATTGCTCCACCGAACCTGAAACTGCTTCGCCGACACTGGAGACACGGTCCGGTTCGGGTTCGCCAGGAAGTCGTTCGCGTCGGCGTAGAAGTCATCCAGCGAGTTATAAGCCCAGGCGCCCTGCGGGCAGCACCCGAAGAAGCTGTTGTCCGAGTGGTACTTCTCAGAGTAGAAGCCGACCGTCACCGCGTGCTTCGTCCCGACATACTTCGTCAGGTTGTCCTGGAACTGCAGCGTCTTGTAGCTCAGTGCATTGTCCACCGTGAACGGCTCGAACCCGAACGATGTGTACGAGGTGCCGCCGCTGAAGATGTCGACGAACGGGAACAAGGTGCTCTTATAGCCGCGGCTCTCGTCCTGAAAGGTGTAGCCGACCTGGGCGGTGTTCGACATCGTGCTCCCGATGGTCGAGTTCCACTCACCGACACCAGACCTGATGTTCTCCTTGACCTGGTAGTTGGAATTCTGGAACGTCAGGAACGACGTGCTGTTGGTGCTGCGGCCGCTGAGCGCTGACGTCGAGCCTGACATATTCACATCAGTGAACGAATCAAGGTAGTTGTAGCGGAAGCTCACCTTGTTCGAGTTGTTGATGTTGTAGTCGCCTCGGACCAGGAAACGCTTCGCCGGGGTTTCCTTCGGGATATCGTTGAAGGGGCCCGTCTCGTACTTGAGCTTGCTGCTCAGGAAGCTGCTCAGCTGGCTCATGTCCGACGCGAGCACGCGCGTGACCTGACCGCCCACCGCCTCGCCACCGTTGTTCGCCCGGAACGTGGTGAGCGGGCTCTTGTTCAACTGGTTTTCGTAGTTGCCGAACGCGAACAGCTTGTTCTTGACGACCGGCCCTGACGCCCATCCGCCGGTGTTCCTGAACGTGAAGGTTCCAGGGTTGACGACCTGCCCGAGGGCTTCGGTGCCGACCCAATCCTGATTTCGGAGGCGGTGATAGATCGAGCCGGTGAGCTTGTTGGCGCCGCTTCGCGTCACGCCGTTCACACCTGCGCCGGTGAAGCTACCCTGCCGCACGTCGTAGGGTGCGACGTTCACCTGAATCTGCTCGATGGCTTCCAGTGAGATCGGTGCGACGCCGGTGCGGTCGCCAGGTTGTCCGCCAAGACCGAAGGAGTTATTGAACGACGAGCCGTCGATCGTGATGTTGTTCATCCGGTTGTCCGCACCGGCGAAATTGCTTCCGCTCGCCTGGGGCGTCAGCCTGGTCACGTCACTGATTCTGCCGCTGAGGGTCGGGAGTGTCGCGAGCTCGTCTCGCGATACCGACGTCGCCGCGCCGGTGCGGGTCGAGCTGAAGACCGGGTCGATCTTGCCCACCACCTCGACGGACTCTGTGACTGTGGCGAGGGACAGAGTGAAGTTGAGGTCCTGCGTTACCCCCAGCGTCAAGCTGATACCGCCTTGCGTCTCGGTCCTGAAGCCGCTCAACTCGGCGTTCACCTTATACGGCCCGCCAATGCGCATGGCCTGGATCGCGAACCGCCCCTCCGCCTGCGTGACGGCGGTGTACGTGGTGCCCGACGGTTCGTGCACGGCGGTGACCGTGACGCCAGGCACGATGGCGCCCTGACTGTCGTGGACGACGCCGGTCATGCCGGACGTCGTGACGCCCTGTGCATACGCCTGCCCCGAGGGCCAGATCAATCCTGCCGCGACCAGCGCGAGCAGAACAAATAGTGGTGAAGTCCTGCGACTCATGTTGTCTCCATGATGAATTGGGCTAACGCGACACGGCGCCACCACGGACACCATCAACTCGAGGGTACGCGACAACCGTAAACGTGCCGTGAACGCACAACTCCGAAGCCAGTCTGCACTGGGTATTATTGGCTGATTGGTGCATTGTACTGACCCAAGCGACCTCCCGCGCGCGTCATAGACCTTGTTTGCAGCCCTCGATAGCGTGCTCCAGCGTGTTGGATCGTTCGTAACTGTCGCGATATCGCCTCGCCGGTGCCCTCTGACGCGTCGCCACCAGCGGTGTCGACCGAATGACAGCAGCGTCGGTCGCCCATGGTCGCCGGGCGCATAGATACGACCAGGGCCGGAGAGAATCACCCCAATGGACGCACAAGTCGAAGGCTATCTGTTCCAGTTGACCTCCATCACCCAGGATCTGCCCGGCCTGGCAGGAGGGCTGGCGCGGGGTCAGTTCAACTGGCGGCCCGACCCAAGACGCTGGTCGATTGGCCAATGCGTCGCGCACCTCAACATCACGCTCGAGCGCTACCTTCCAGTGCTCGACCAAGCCGTAGCGACAGCGCGTTCGCAGGGACGACGGGCCCAGGGTCCCTTCGTGCCGTCGCTCTTCGAGCGCTGGTTCATCGGCTCGCTCGAGCCGCCGGTTCGGCTCCGTTTCAAGACACCGAAGGCTTTCGTCGGAGGCGATGATCTCGAGACGGGCGCCACTCTCGCGCTGTGGGATGAGCTCCACCGGAAGTTCGCCGAGCGCATTCGGTCGGCTGAAGGACTCGATCGCGCGCGCATCAAGGTCCGGTCCCAGTTCGGGCCGATATCGTTCGGTCTGGGTGCGACGTTCGGGGTGCTGCTGGCGCACGATCGGCGCCATCTGTGGCAGGCTCGAGAGGTGAGGAGGCTCGTGGGCTTCCCGACGGGCTGACGCGGGGACGCACAAAAAAAACGGCCGCCCTATAAGGGGCAGCCGTTTCTTCGTACCGTTCGTGAACGGAACTAGTTGCTGGCGACGCCGGCGGCCTTGCGCATGCCTGCCGTGACGATGCCGACCTTCTCGACGCCGGCTCCGCGTGCGGCGTCGATGACGGCCATGATGTCACCGTAGTGCAGCGTTTCCGCACCAGAGATGAACATCGTCTTGTCCTTGCGCTCTTCGAAAATCGTGCGCAGCTTGCTTTCGAGTTCGCCGATAGTGATGTCCTGCTTGTTCACCGAGATGTGTCTCTCAGCGTTGTATTCGACAACGATCTGGCTCACATCAGGGGTCTGGTCGGTGGCGTTCTTCGTCTCCGCCGGCAGGTTGATATCGACACCCTTCTGGGTGAGGGGCAGGGCCGCCATGAAGATGACGAGCAGCACGAGCAGCACGTCGATCAGTGGCGTGACGTTCATGTCCGCATTGGCATGGGCCGTCTCGCCCGTGACGACCTTCTCGGCACCGTAGTGATTGTGCGCGTGCGCCATTACTGACCTCCGGCTCCGCCGCTGGTGTTCTTGGTCTTCTCCGTAATCAGGCCGACATCCTCGATCGCCGCCTGTCGCAACTGATCCATCACCGCCATGACCGCGCCGTACTCGACTTCCTCGTCCGCACGGATGAGAACAATTTTTTCGGTCTTGCTTTCAAGGATGTCCTGAACCCGCTGAGCCAGGTCCACCTCGCGGATGGGCTTCGCGTTGAGGTAGATCTCCTTGTTGGCGGCAATCGCGATCACGGTCTGGTCGGCGGACTCCGGCTTATCAACGGTGTTGGTGGCTGTCGGCAATCGGAGGCTCACACCCTGTTGAAGCATGGGGGCGATGAGCATCATGATGATGAGCAGCACCAACATGACGTCGACAAGCGGCGTCACGTTGATATCGGACTTGACTCCGCCTTGGGCGCCGCCAAGGTCCATTGACATAGCTGTTTCTCCTGACCCGTAAAAGGCTGTCGGCTACAGGCCGTTGGCTCTCGGTCTGGAATCCCAGAACCAAGAGCCTGAAGCCAGCAATCTACTAGGCCGTCTTCTTGATGAAGTAGTCCACGAGTTCCGACGACGAGTTGTCCATCTCGACGTTGAAGTACTCGATGCGCGCGGTCAGGTAATTGTAGATCCAGACGGCCGGAATGGCGACCACCAGACCCAGTGCCGTTTCGACGAGCGCTTCCGAAATACCGACCGAGACCGCGCCGATACCGGCTGAGCCGCTGGCGCCGATGCCCTGGAACGCGTTGATGACACCGACGACCGTGCCAAGCAGACCGACGAACGGAGCCGTGGAGCCGATGGTCGCGAGCGCGGCGACGCCCTTTTTGAGGTCCGAAGCCGTCAGGGCCGACGCGCGCTGAATCGCGCGACGCACGGTGTCCATGATGTCCTCGCGGCTCATGCCCGCATTCGATTCATGCTGGAACTGGTATTCCTGCAAGCCCGCGAGCACGACCTTGGCGAGATGGCTGTAACGGAATTCCTTCTTCTGCGAGAGGGCAACCGCTTCCTTCAGGCGGCCTTCCTTGAGGTGCTTGGCAACCTGGGGCGCGTAGAGCTTCGACTGCGTGCGGGCCTGCTGGTAGGTGAAGAAACGCTCGATGCCGACGCCGAGCGACCACATTGACATGACGATGAGCACGAAGGCCACAGCCTTCGCGACAATCGTCATCTGAGCGAACATTTCCATAAAATCCACGGTCAATCCTCCATCGAGACGAAAGTTAGAAAAACTTAGGCGGGAAGTCCGGTCACTCCATCGAGACCGGACTGGCCTGGGTGCTTACTGCAGCGTGAAGTTCACCGTGACCGTCATGATAACCGGGACGGCTGTGCCGTTGAGCAGCGTGGGCGTGAACTGCCACTGCCGCACCGCGTCGAGCGCCGCCGCATCGAGCAGCGGGATTGACCGAAGGACCTTCGCCTCGGCAACGCGACCGTCAGGTCCAATCGTCGCTTCCACGATGACGACACCCTGAACGCGCGCAGACTGCGCGATCGCGGGATAGACCGGCCGGACGTCCTTCGTCTTCGTCGGCGGCTTGATGTTGCCACCCACGCGAACCGGCGCCGGCGGCGGCGGCGGCGGCGGAGGCGGCGGCGGAGCCGCGTCAAGACCACCAACAATACCGCCGGTGACTCCACCGACGACACCGCCTTCAATGCCGGACGCAGCAGCGCGATTCTGCTCCAGACCGGTTTCCGCCTTGATTTCCGAGGGTGCCTCGACAGGGGCCGCAGACGGGTTGACCTCAACCTTGGGCTGGGGCGCCTGCGCAACCTGCGGCGGTGGTGGCGGGGGTGGCGGCGGGGGTGGCGGCGGCGCCGCAACGAACGCCATCATCGACGGCGGCGTCGGCAGGATGTCCGCAGCCAGCAGCGGGATGATTACTACCGCACCGAGTACCGCCGTGTGCACCACGATCGAAAGTGGAACGGTGTACCAAGCTCGCGTTCCCACCTTGACCGACGGGTCCACGATATCGCCGAACATGTCACGTGGCACTGATTCTCTCCTCCTCGGGATTCCAGCCGCTGCCGGAAAAGCCCCGACGTAACCGGACCTAGGCTGGGCTTCCGGTCATGTCAAAGGCGGCGATTATAGTCACTCGAAATTCATCGAGTCAACGAGCTAACAGGGGGTTAGACACCGGTTCCGCTGAAATGGGCCACGCCTAGGCGTGTTCCCCGCCACCGATTCTCATCCCGTAGAACGATCTCCAGACAAAGAACAGAGAAATGGCAAAGAATACGGCCGACAGAACGGTCGTGAGGCCGCTGCCAGACTCGGCGAGACGAACAGCAAGTTCCACGGCAAGCAAACCAAAGAGCGTCGTGAATTTGATTACCGGGTTCATTGCCACCGACGAGGTGTCCTTGAACGGGTCGCCAACCGTGTCGCCCACAACCGTGGCGGAGTGCAGTGGCGTCCCCTTCATCTTCAGCTCGACTTCGACAATCTTCTTCGCGTTATCCCAGGCGCCGCCCGCGTTGGCCATGAAGATGGCCTGGTAGAGCCCGAACAGCGCGATAGAGATGAGATAGCCGATGAAGAAGAACGGCTCGAGGAACGCAAACGCCAGCGTCGAGAAGAACACGGTCAGGAAGATGTTGAACATCCCCTTCTGCGCGTACTGGGTGCAGATCTCGACCACCTTCTTGCTGTCTTCGACCGACGCCTTTTCGGCACCGTCCAGCTTGATGTTCGCCTTGATGAACTCAACGGCACGATAGGCACCGGTGGTGACCGCCTGCATCGACGCGCCCGTGAACCAGTAGATCACCGCGCCGCCCGTGATGAGCCCGAGCATAAACGGCGGATGCAGGAGCGAGAGCTTGTCGAGGTTCTGGGTCAGCCCCTGGGTGAGTCCCACGATGATCGAGAAGATCATCGTCGTGGCGCCGACGACCGCCGTGCCGATGAGCACCGGCTTGGCCGTGGCCTTGAAGGTGTTGCCCGCGCCGTCGTTCTCCTCGAGCAGGTCCTTCGCCCGTTCGAACTTCACGTCGAAGCCGAAGTCCTTCTTGAGCGACTCCTTGATGCCGGGAATGCCCTCGATAACCGACAACTCGTAGACCGACTGCGCGTTGTCCGTGACCGGGCCGTAGGAGTCGACCGCGATGGTCACCGGGCCCATGCCGAGGAAGCCGAACGCCACGAGACCGAACGCGAACACGGCCGGTGCCAGCATCATTCCGCCCGCCGCTTGATTGGCGGGATCGGTTGCCGGAATAGCCGTGCTCACCAGGTAGCCGATCCCCATCAGCGAGACGATGCTGAGACCGAGCCAGTAGGAGCTGAAGTTGCCCGCCACGAGGCCGGACAGGATGTTCAGCGACGCGCCGCCTTCCTTCGAGGAGGTGACGACTTCCTTCACGTGCGCCGACTCGGTCGACGTGAACACCTTGACGAGTTCGGGAATGATGGCGCCTGCCAGCGTGCCGCAGGTGATGACGGTCGACAGCTTCCACCAGATGGTGCCGTCGCCGAGATGCGGAATCAGGACGTAGGACGCAACGTAGGTCAGGACCACCGAGACGATCGAGGTGAGCCACACCAGAGTGGTGAGCGGCGCCTCGAAGTTCATCTTGTCGACGTCGGCGTACTTCGCCTTGGCCATCGCCTCATTGACGTAGTAGGACAGGCCGCTAGCGAGCACCATCACGATGCGCATCATGAAGAGCCACACCAGAAGCTGCACCTTAACCTGGTCCTCGCGAACCGCCAGTAGTACGAACGAGATCAGCGCCACGCCGGTCACGCCGTAGGTCTCGAAGCCGTCGGCGCTCGGTCCGACCGAGTCGCCCGCGTTGTCGCCGACACAGTCGGCAATCACACCCGGATTACGCGCATCGTCTTCCTTGATGTTGAAGACGATCTTCATCAGGTCGGCGCCGATGTCGGCAATCTTCGTGAAAATGCCGCCCGCAATGCGCAGGGCCGCCGCGCCCAGCGACTCGCCGATGGCGAAGCCGATGAAGCACGGGCCGGCGTAATCACCCGGGATGAACAGGAGAATCATCAGCATCAGCAGCAACTCGACGCTGATGAGCAACATGCCGATGCTCATGCCGGCCTGCAGCGGAATGGCATAGATCGGGTAGGGCTTGCCCCGGAGGCTGGCGAACGCCGCCCGCGAGTTCGCGAACGTGTTCACGCGAATGCCGAAGAACGCGACAACCGACGTCCCGAGGATACCGACGACCGAGAAGGTCGCGATCGCAATGACCTTGCCGACTGGTACCTTCTCCAGCGCCGCGAAGTACACGACGATGACCGTCGCGATCAGGATCCAGAGCTGGAAGATGAACTTCGCCTGGGTCTTGAGGTAGGTCTTGCACGTGCCGTAGATCAGCTCGCTGATCTCGCGCATCGCGCTGTGGACCGGAAGGTTTTTGAGCTTCCGGTACTTGAGCATGCCGAACAGCATGCCGATGGCGCTGACGCCCAGGCCCAGGGCGAGCAGCGTCCAGCCGTTGAGCGGCCCGAAGTGAACTTCTTTGAAGTTCGGGAGGGTGAGCTGGGCTTCGCTGTGCGGGCGCGCGGACGCGCCGTGGGCGGCACCTTCGGCGCCTGCGGCAAGCCAATTGATTACGGACATCATGGGATTCCTGGCGTTATACGGAGAGCGGGATCCGGAGTGCAAGCGACAATCCCGGCCAACTAGCGGATCGCGTTAGCGCTTCCAGGACCGAACGTGTTATGGAAAGCTGCCCGGAAGGTTTCCCGCACCCAATGCGCCGCCCCGAGATCCTGGCTCCCGCCGGCGACCGCGATGCGATGGCCGCTGCACTCGTCGCCGGTGCCGACGCTGTTTACTTCGGTCTCGACGATGGATTCAACGCGCGAGCCCGCGCCGAGAACTTCCCGTCCGACGGCCTGGCCGGGATCGTCCGCTGGGTCCATCGGGCCGGGGTCCGCGCCTACGTCACCCTCAATACGCTCGTGTTCGAGCCGGAGCTGCCGGTCGTCGAGGAGCTGATCCGCCGGGTCGCAGCCTCGGGCATCGACGCGATCATCGTCCAGGATCCGGCGGTCGCGTTGCTCGCCCGCGACGTCTACCCGGACTGCCTGCCGGCCGCCTTGGTCGAGCAGACGCGCGATCTCGCGACGCCGCTCCGATCAGCCGGGCTCGCCGAGCGCGCTCTCCTCGATCAAGCGCTGGCCGTGTCCGCGCTTTTTCACCGCACGTTGGGCTTCCACGGGAACGCCGACGACTACGACGATCCGCGCAACAGCCTCTTGCCCGACGTCCTCGCCCGGCGGACGGGGCTGCCGATCGCGCTCTCGCTCGTCTACGTCGAGATCGCGCGAGCGCTCGGTCTGAACGCGCGGGGCGTC